>JAFQEL010000002.1 GCA_017399065.1 Clostridia bacterium
ATTGCCCTTCGGGCAGTTCAAGGCGAATATAATATCACTTCTGCGAAGCAGAAATATCGCATTTTGCATAAGCAAAATATATCACTCCGACGAAGTCGGAATATCACTTTTTTGTTTGTATAATCAAGAATAGGGATTCGATATGCGCCTTTTGACACGGTATATTGTAAGATGTAAACTTCGGTTTACATCTTATTTTTTGCTCTTTTTGACAAAATGTAAAGCCTACTTGCTTGTTGATACTCTGTTGGTTTGCTATAATGCAAACAAAGAACGGATAAATTCCGCTACGAAAGGAGATAAAAAAATGGGTGCATCTATATTATTGGTATTCATCATTCCAATGGCTTTTCTTGAGGTGTTTTTTAGCGGTATTTCAGGTGCTCTTTTCGGCTACCCTACTGCTGAAATTGCTTTGCCCTACGATGAAGAAAAAGGAATTGTATGGGAATATGACAACGTTGACGATCCCAACATTGAGCTTGTAAAAACCGAAATTCGTGACGGCGAACAGGTTTTTGTTTTTGAGAGCAGAGGAACGATTGATTTGAAAAATGCGTTTTTTGTAAAGGATAAAGATGAGCTGCAAGGCGATCTGATGGATCTTGTTTTCACCGACAAAAACGGAAATCAAAAGGTGTATTACGGCTACAACGGCTACAAAATTTACGAGCCTGTATTTTATTCTGCCGAGGAATGTCAGACAATTGACGTAACGCTCACAGCAAAAAGTCCTAAGGAAAATGCCTCGTGGCAAGTTATAGACAGCACGCAATATGTTCTTATGAAAAAGTCCTCGGGAGAAGAGACGGAAACATTTACTGTGATTATTACACCGACTAACAGAAAGGGTGAATATGCAACAGTTGGCACATTTGATGTAGAGTTTGCATATACGGATTCCTACGGAAGATATATTGAAAAGGCGACCGCACTCTTTACACTTCATGACGGCACGCATTCATTGGATGATATTACCTGCAAATCAATGACAGGAATAAAGCTGTTGGATTTTCTGGATACCTATTCAGTGTTTTCGGGAATGATTTAACACGGAAAAAACTTCAAAAACGAAGCACGACATCTCTTGAAATCAGAATTTACAAAGCAAATAATGAATTGATTTTAATCAATTCAGATCACGGAGCAAAGCGAGAAATCATGATTTGCAAAAATAATTTTACATGATTTACGTTTCTGCAAAACGCATTGTTTATATCCTCAATTTTCAGCTTGAATTACTGTTTCACGCATCAAAAAACCGCACTGCGTATTTATCGTACGCAGTGCGGTTAATTTGTTTTGCACTTTTAAGCAAGACCTAACATTGCAAGAATTTTCTTGAGGAACTCGATTACGTAGTGGAAGTAATCGAAAATAAGCACCATAATGCCGCCGTCGCCCTGACCCTCAAGGTTACCCATATCGGTTGCCTTTGCGCCGTCATAATCGGAGGTATGAGAGTAAAGCCACGAAATCATACCGTTGGGGCTTGTAAGGTTAACTGTTTTGCCTGTAGCGTCAACAGTTGATGAATCGGGGTATGCGCTGTTATCGTAAGCAAACATATCGTTGTTTACCGCAAACCATGCATAGTGGTTGCTCTTGCAGGCTGTACCGTCGCCGAGACGTGCCGTGCCGAGAGTTGTGAATCTGCAATCAGCCGCAACAGTTGAGGTTGCACAGATTTTTTCCCAACCGGGTAAAACGCTGTTATTATAGTTGACAATCGGGTCTTTCTTGCTTGATGTAAGCCATACGGGGATATCCTTTATAAGCTCAAACTGAGACTGAGAGGGTGACCACGCAGGGCAGATCGGGAAGATTGCGGCAAACATTTCGGGGTATGCAACAGCCATTTTATAAACCATCTTACCGCCCATTGAATAGCCGCCGATGTAGATTCTGCTAAGGTCAACGTTATTTTTATTCTTTGCAATAAAATCGTCAATTGCGGCACGCAGAGGATAAATCATAGAATTTTCCCAGGAATTTCCAAGCTCTTCACGGGAACGTGCGGCAATGATAAACGCACCATCAACGTTACCGAAACGGCTCTGGAATTCTTCGCTTGCCCAGAATGCCATATAGTTCTTTTCAATCTGCTCACCGGGATAGTTGCCGTCGCCAAGGCCGTGAACCCATACAACAACGGGATACTTCTTTGTATCGCCTGACTTGACAGGTGAGTAGTACATATAGTCTACAGAGTAGTCGCCCGCAACGGGACCCTCACCTGCCTTGAAGCTTGCGCGAAGGTCATCAAGCTGCTTTCTCAGGTCAACAGCATTTGCACCGACTGAAACGCCGAAAACAAGCACAACCGCAAGAATCAAAGAAATAAATCTTTTCATACTTTATTCTCCTTTTTATTTTATTAATAAAATTTTATCAAAACTCGGCGAGTATGTCAACTATGTCGCAGGTTGTGTCTACAAACGCATCTGCACCTGCGGCAGTAAGCTCATCCTTTCCGAAGCTGCCTTTGACACCTACAACATAGCAGCCTGCGGCTTTGCCCGCGAGCACACCTGCAACGGCATCCTCAACAACCATACAGCATTCGGGTGCAACACCGACCGATTCTGCCGCCTTGAGATAAATTTCGGGGTCAGGCTTTTTGTTTGTGATATCACTGCCCGTGATTACCGAGTCAAACACGCTCTCTTCAACGCCGAGCACACTGATATTCGTATCGACCTTACGCTTGTCCGCAGAAGAAGCAACGGCAAGTCGGTATTTCTTTTTAAGCTCTGGCAGAACGGTGCTCATATTCGGTGCGGCATCGACAATAGTGCCCGCAAGCTGAATATAAATCTCGTAGCACTCGTCCTTCATCTGCGGCAGATATGTACCGCCGTTTTTCTCAACAACTCCGCCGATTGCGGCATCCTCACCCATACCGACAAAATCGTTGAAATCCTCAAGCTTTGCTTCTATTCCGTACTTCTCCTTAAGGTGCTTTATACAGCACTTCATAAGCGGAATTTCGGAGTCTACAAGCACTCCGTCCATATCAAATAAAATTGCTTCAATCTTTCTCATTTTCATACCCCCAACCGTCAATTCCTTTTCTTTGCATTGCACCTATAATTTTAGAGCGAATATCGCCGTACTTTTTTTCATAGCCCGAGAGTAGCTGTTTCATACTCTCCCGCTCCGTCACGCCATCGGCAGGACAGCGGCTTTTGACAACGGGCAGCTCCATCCTACGGCAAATGCGTGCAGGCTCGCTCTCGCGGCAGAATATTATAGGTCTGATAACGTGAATATCTTTGCGTGAAAGATATGTCACGGGCGAAAAGCAGCCTATATGACCGCCGTTCAAAAGATTCATCATAAAAGTCTCTGCCGCATCGTCCATATGGTGACCGAGTGCGACTTTATTACAGCCTGCCGCCTTAGCCGCATCGTGAAGTGCACCGCGACGCATTTTTGCGCAAAGGCTGCAGGGATTTTTTTCGTTACGTGTTTCAAAAATAATTTTGCCAAGCTCCGTACGCTTGATTATGTACTCGACTCCAAGCTCATCACAAAGCTTCTGAAGCGGAGAAAAATCCGTCTCTTCACCGCCGAAGCACGGGTCGAGCGAGATTGCGACAAGCTCAAACGGCTCAGGATAAAAACGCCTGATATTTGCAAGCGCAACAAGCATAGCCGTGCTGTCTTTGCCGCCCGAAAGGCCGACTGCAACACGGTCGCCCGCAGATATCATCTTATATTTCTCCATCGCCGAGCGCATATGGCTCATCATCTTCTGCATTTTTACTACCTCAATAAAATTGATACCCTATCATACATCGAGGCACCGAGGAAAGCTTCTGCCTCTGTCTTTTCTTTTACTACCTCAATAAAATTGATACCCTATCATACATCGAGGTACCGAGGGAAGCTTCTGCCTCTGTCTTTTCTTTTACTACCTCAATAAAATTGATTCCCTATCATACATCGAGACACCGAGGAAAGCTTCTGCCTCTGTCTTTATGTTTTAATGCGTTTAAAAAACGCAAATCATGCAAAATCTATTTTGCAAATCATGATTTTGTAAAAAATCAAATCATGCGAAGCAAATCATTTTTAATACCTCAATAAAGTTGCTATACTGTCGTACATTGAGACACCGAGGAAAGTTTTATCCTCTGTCTTTTTACCACCCTCAGTCACCTGCGGTGACAATTGTAGGGGAGACCCTCTGTGGTCTCCCGCTTCTGACCTTCACATCTCCGTAAAGCTTTTCATCCCCTGTAGGGCAGGGTCTTGACCCTGCCGCCGTCACTGATTCAACAGCTCAATTATTTCATCCGAAAGCTTCAGATATTCTTCCTGCGAGTCGAGGATTTTTTGGGCGATAAATTTCCACGAAAAACGCTCGCTGTAACCCTCTGCCGTATCGTCACGGTATGGATTATTTTTTATAAGGTCTATGATCTCACGGCTCAGCTCAACATCGCCCTTGCGCATTACACGCTTTGCAGTAAAGATAAGCGAATATTTATAAGTATTGAGAGAGCCGAAATACACGCGGCGAAGATACTCATTCTCCGCAATAACCCGCACCATATTATCCTTATTTTTGCGGTGCATAAGGTAACGGCTTGTGAGCCTTGCAAGGCAGGCACTTACCGCCCTTGAATAAGAAAAAAGCTCTTCGTTTTCTTTTAAAATACCAAGCACTTTTTCAAGTGCCGCCTGCGGATTTTCCGCAGTCAGAGCATCGATTTCAAGACCGATTTTCTTTTCATTTTCAATAAGCTCTTCAGGGGCGTTTTTTTCAACATCAAACATAATCAATAATATCTCTCTTAATTTATCGGATATGTAGGGAAGGGTCTTGACCCTTCCGCAAAGTCTGATAAAGCCTACCGGAACGCTCAAGAGCGTTCCCTACATTCCTCTTTTTAAATAATCAATATTCCTGAACCATTTTCTTGAAAGCGTTGCCCTTCTCCTCAAAATTGCGGTAGCGGTTGTAGCTTGCCGCCGCAGGAGAAAGCAGGCAGGCTTTGCCAACAGCTGTCAGCTCAAAGCTCTTTGCAACAGCGTCTTCAAGAGTTTCACAGCGCACGATATTGAGCGTGCATCCCTTTGCTTCAAGCTCATCTGCAATATTGTAGCCCGTTTCGGGCATACAGATAAGGTTATCAATCGGTGCACTCATAAGCTCGACAACAAACTGCGAGTAATCAAGACCTCTGTCCATACCGCCGATGATAAGTGTGCCGACGTTGCCCAGTGCCTTTACGTTGCCGATAACGGCATTGGGAATTGTAGCAATAGCATCATCATAAAAACTGATGCCGTTTTTGACGGCAAATTTTTCGAGTCTGTGCTCGATACCGCCGAATTCACTTACAGCTTTTTCGATAGCTTCGTCACTTACACCGAATTCACGCACTGCAGTTGCGGCAAAGAAAATATCCTGCCACTGATGCTCACCGGGCAGTGCCTCGGTAAGTGTAGTGAGCTTTTTGAAAAACGCATCGTTTTCATAAGCCTTACGGCTGACGTTTACTCTGCGTGAGCGTACAAAGCTCAAATCGCCGACAACCGTCTCAAGCAGCTGGTCTGCATTGGAGATAAAAAGATTTTCTTCGCTCTGGTAGCGGATAATATTCAGCTTTGCGCCTATATAGCCCTCGAAGCCGTTGTAGTGGTCAAGATGCTCGGGATATGCGTTTGTAAAAATCGCAACATCGGGTGAAGCGTGCGAAAACTCGAGCTGATGACAGCTCATTTCAATAACGGCAACCTTGCCCTCGATTTCATCAAGGCTTTCAAAAACAGGTGTGCCGATATTGCCCATAATCATACTGGGTACGCCGCCTGCCTGAAGCATACGGTAAACGAGCGTAGTTGTGGTGGTCTTACCCTTTGTGCCCGTGATACCTATTTTACGGCAGGGCACAAAACGCAGGAACAAATCCATTTCGCCCGTAACTGTAGTGCCTTCCTTTATTTTAACATCACGCAGTGATATACCGGGGCTCTGCATAACGATATCGAAATCGTTTATACAGTCAAGATAATTCTCACCGCAGATGAGAGTGACGCTATCATCCTCAACCTTGACGGGATTCTTGTCGGCTATAGTAATGTGCATATCGGGATAATAACGGCGCAGAAAAGCAAGGGTTGCCCTGCCCTCTCTGCCCAGCCCGAGTATAAGCACGCTTTTATCTTTAAAGAAATCAATAAGACTCTGATACATAGAGATAACCTCTTTATTTAAACAGCGAAGAGACGGTATTACCGCCCCTTCACCGTTATGTGATTTATATTTTACTTCTGCTGTGCACGTGCGGCAGGTGAGCCACAGCACTTCTTGTATTTCTTGCCGCTGCCGCAGGGACAGGGTGCATTCGGGCCGACCTTCTCGCTTGCAGCCTTACGTACGGGACGCTTCTTGTCTGTGCCGTCGCCGCCTGCGTTTGTTGCAACCTCTTTCACCTTCTGTTCACGCTTTGTGTCATCCTCTGTTCTGACCTGAACAGTAAGGAGCATACGTATAGTATCCTGTCTTATCTGTGCAGTCATATCGTCAAACATATCGTAGCTTTCAAAACGGAATGCGACAACGGGGTCCTTCTGACCGTATGCACGCAGACCGATACCGCGCTTGAGCTCTTCCATAGCGTCGAGGTGATCCATCCACTTTGCATCAACGTTGTCGAGAAGCACTTTACGCTCAAGAAGCGGCATAAGCTCGCCGAGCTCCTCTTCTCTTGCCTTATAACGCTCTTCACCGCGTGTGACAAGCATAAGCCTTACCACTTCCCGGTCAACAACGTCGTCTGCAAAATCTTCGGGAGTGGTAAGCCAACCGAGGAAGTACTGACGCAGTGCGTCTGTGCTCCAATCCTTCGGGTCAGCCTCAGCAGGAAGATAGAGATCAACCATATCACCAATGCTGTCAACAAGCATTTTCATAAGTGCTGTCCTGAGTTCTTCACCGTCAAGCACCTGATTACGCTGCTTATAGATAAGCTCACGCTGCTGATTCATAACGTCGTCATACTGAAGAACGTTCTTACGAACCGCAAAGTGGTTGCTTTCAACCTTCTTCTGTGCGTTTTCAACAATGTTGGAGAAAATCTTTGTATCAAGCGGCATATCCTCCGGAGCGTTAAGACGCTCAAGCATCATCTGAGCTCTTTCACCGCCGAAAAGACGTGTTACGTTATCGTCAAAGCTGAGGAAGAACTGGCTCTCACCGGGGTCACCCTGACGGCCTGAACGTCCGCGGAGCTGGTTATCGATTCGTCTTGAATCGTGACGCTCCGTACCGATGATATACAGACCGCCTGCCTTTCGTACCTGCTCAGCTTCATCTGCAATTTCTGCCTTATATTTAGCCTCAAGGTCTGTATAAGTCTTACGAGCCTCAAGGATTTCTTCGTTATCTGTATCGGCAAAGCCTGTTGCCTCGGCAATCATCTCTTCGCTGAAGCCCATGCGTCGCATCTCGCTCTTTGCCAGATACTCTTCGTTACCGCCGAGCTTGATATCGGTACCGCGGCCTGCCATATTTGTAGCGATCGTAACTGCACCGAACTTACCTGCCTGAGCAATAATCTCAGCTTCCTTATCATGGAACTTTGCATTGAGAACCTGATGCTTGATGCCTCTCTTCTTGAGAAGCGCACTGAGCACCTCGGACTTTTCGATTGAAATCGTACCTACAAGCACGGGCTGACCCTTTTCGTGGCAAGCTTCAATTCTGTCAATAATTGCGCGGAATTTTATCGGCTCAGTTTTATATATAACATCGGGGTTATCCTTACGTGCCATCGGTTTGTTGGTGGGCACCTCGATAACGTCAAGACCGTAGATCTCCTGGAATTCAACGCTCTCTGTCTTTGCGGTACCTGTCATGCCTGAGAGCTTGTCAAACATACGGAAATAGTTCTGGAAAGTGATGGTAGCAAGAGTCTTGCTTTCGTGCTCGACCTTTACGCCCTCTTTGGCTTCAATAGCCTGGTGAAGACCCTCATTATAGCGTCTGCCGAGCATAATACGGCCTGTGAACTCGTCAACAATGAGCACCTTGCCGTCTTTTACAACGTAATCGATATCGCGGCGCATAACACCGTTTGCCTTTATAGCCTGGTTGATGTGGTGCTGGATTGTAAGGTTTGTGCCATCCATAAGGTTTTCAACGTTGAAGTAACGCTCTGCCTTTTCAACACCGCTCTTTGTAAGCGTTGCTGTGCGTGCCTTTTCGTCAACAACGTAATCACCGTCATCACCAACTGTTTCAACGGTTTCCTTCTTATTGTCAACCTCACGTACCTTTACCATTTTGAGAGACTTCGCAAATCTGTCTGCAAGGTCGTAAAGCTGTGTCGAGGCTTCGCCTCTGCCCGAAATGATAAGCGGAGTTCTTGCTTCGTCGATAAGGATTGAGTCAACCTCGTCAACGATAGCAAAGCTGTGGCCGCGCTGTACACGCTGCTCTTTATACTGCACCATGTTGTCACGAAGATAGTCAAATCCCATCTCGTTGTTTGTGCCGTACGTGATATCTGCCGCATAAGCCTCACGGCGCTGCTTATTGTCGCAATCGTGCACGATAAGACCGACTGTAAGGCCCATAAATCGGTAGACCTTGCCCATCCACTCGGAGTCACGGCGTGCAAGGTAATCGTTGACCGTAACAATGTGCACACCCTTGCCGCTCAGAGCATTGAGGTAGGCAGGGAGAGTAGTTGTAAGGGTCTTACCTTCACCCGTTTTCATTTCGGCAATTCTGCCCTGATGGAGCACGATACCGCCGAGAATCTGTACGGGGTAATGCTTCTGCTTAAGCACACGCCACGCAGCCTCACGGCAGGCAGCAAATGCCTCGGGCAGAATATCGTCAAGGGTCTCGCCCTTTTCAAGCCTTGCCTTGAATTCCGGAGTCTTTGCCTGAAGCTCCTTGTCGCTGAGTCTCGAATATTCGTCCTCAAGCTTGAGCACCTTATCCTTGATAGGATTGATTCTCTTAAGCTCCTTGGTTGAATAATCGCCAAAAATTTTCTTGAAAATAGACATCTTTTTACCTTCCTTACGTTACTTTCTGTATTATGATAGAACAGTAATGAATTGATTTATCAATTCAAATCATTGAGCAAAGCGAAAAATCATGGCTAAAAGCCAAATCATGCGACAGCTAATCATAAAAGCACAAAGATAATGGCATAACGTTCCTCGGTGCTGCAATCTTTGCTTTGTGTATCGATTTTATTGAGGTATTAAAAATATGATTTGCCTTACGGCGTGATTTGTGTTTTTCAAAACACATTGATTATATTCACCCATATGATGAAAATAAAGTTATTTTGTGTCGCTTATATAAAATTTTTCAGCTTTTCTTCATCCGCGATGCAAACCGAAGTACCGTTATATAATATTGCACCCGAAGAATTAAATTTGTCTACCGCCTTAAAAAATGAGTTTTTGTCAAGACCGAGCAGCTTTGCGAGCCTTAACATATCCTGCGGCAGAGAAACCTCACCCTTTGCATTGCGTGGACGTGTGAGCAGATACTCTGCAAGCACCTTCTGTGCCCTGTCATCTGTACCCGACTCAGCCTTTGCCTGCACAAGCTGACGGCTGAGAAGTGCAATATAGCTTCTTGCAAAATCCGAGCTGTCCTCAATAAGCATATCTATTGCATTGTGGCTGATAAAAAGTGCACGGCATACCTGAGAAGCCTCAACCTTTATTTCAGCTTGAGCTCCTGTATAAAGAAGCTCCGCACCGAAAAGAGCACCCTCACCCGAGACCGATACGATACGCTTACCCGAAAGCCCCCTGCATTCACCGCTGAGCAATACGCAGAGTGCATCCTTCACGCTTCTGCAAGGAAAAACCTGCTGACCGACAGCAAACTCCTTTAGCTGTACGTTTTCGCTTCCTGCAAGCTCAGTGAGCTTCTGTACGGAGAGAGCGGAAAACGGAGCAACCGCACCAAGCACCCTGACAGCCTTTTTCTCATGTTCAGGCCTCATTTTCATATAAAACGCCCCCGGGAAAGAATTATTATATTATAATATAACAAATCCTTTCTGTTGTCAAATCCGGGTTTTATTGCAACTAAAAAAATACTGCATCAAAAATGACGAGTAGCAATTCACCACTCGTCATTTGATTACAAACCATTAATTATGTTTCTCAGTTAGATCTTTACCAGCTATAAATAGAATTATTCTTTTCCGGGTCCTCTTCCCGTTTCTTCATCCCAGTAACCGGTTATTCTGTATGTCGCCGCAACATTATTATTATCTTTCGCTTGCAGGTATACATACGCCCAATCAGCGGCATCATTAGCGCTGTAATAATTTGTACCCGTTCCTACTACTTTTGTAACCCAAGCAGATGCCGGCGTATAATCATTCAAGCCTAATGAAAACATTGTGGCGGTATTACTACCCTCATCGCTGAATTCCAAATTTACTTTCCAAGCATTATCATTGTTTGAAGTAGATCTAAGCCTTTTGTCGTCATATCTCGAAATCGCCAAATTGGTTTTTATTACAAACTGATAATCAATTTCATCATTTGTTGAAGCATAACTTATTGTTGAAAAAGATATTGCAGAAGCAATTGCCAACAACACCGCGACTGATATCAATTTTAATAATTTTGACCTTTTAAACATTTTTTTCATCCTTTCTTAAATTAATGGTTCATAATGCTTTTTATTTTGGCTATCTACTAATACTAATTTATGATTTTTACTATGTTTTATAGTTGCAATTACTGCTTTGAAATAAATCTCTTTCGCATCAGTTGATATTTTTATGGTCTCCGGTATGTAAATCTCTTCATCTATTTGAACAAATTTACAATCATCCGGAACTACAGAGGCATAAACATCTTCGGCTTCAGAATACTGTAAGCCCCAATTTATTATTTTACTTTTATAATCACAACTTTCCAATTCATCAATATCATAAAATCCGTTGGTACTGTATTTTGAATTGCACACATCTACTCCAACAATATTATTTTCATATATCGATATGCTAAAAGAATAATCCTCTTTGCCTATATCTTCGCGCAAATATGAGGCAATAATTCTCCCGGGTTGATTATTATCTCGCGGCTTTATTATAGAAACTATTCCGAATAAATCCAACAAGCTTACCATAATTATTATACAAGATACAAAACATACAACCGCTTTAATAATCTTCGCCTTGCCCATTTGTAACAACCTCTCCGTTTGATATGTTTACTATCTCATCGCACAATACGTTTATATCGTCTTGGTTATGACTTGCAATAATTATTAACACACCTTCGTCTTTCATTTTGAGCAAAAGATTTCTTAAATTATTTACGCTGTCTGTATCTAATGCGTTTGTCGGTTCATCTAGTAAAAGTAATTGCGGCTTTTCCATAATTGCTTGAGCAATATTTAGTTTTTGCTTCATTCCCAAAGAATACGTTTTAACCTTTTTTTTATCATATGGGTCTAGCCCAACCAATTCCAATGCATCTTTAATTTCCGAATCCGTTGCAATTTTTTTAATTTTTGCAATCATCTTCAAATTTTGAAAAGCATTGTATTCTGATAACATTTCTATATTTTCAATAATGATTCCTACGCTATCCGGAAACTCTATATCTTTTCCTATAACCTTATTGTCAATTATAACCTCTCCTTCCGTAGGAAGTATTAATCCGCATATGGCTCTGAGCAACATTGTTTTACCGCAACCGTTTCTGCCGTATAAGCCATAAATTTTCCCACCGTTAAAAGTATAGTTAATATTACTTAATACCGTTTTCTTCTTTATTATTTTAGTATAATTTTTAACAGTAATTTTCATAATCAATCCCTACCTAATATATCAACTTTTTTTATCTTAAGTTTGAGTATTAAAATTATTAAAACAAACAAAATAAACATTCCCGATACAAATGCACATATATTTGTATTCATTTCATTAATTCTTTCTAAACTTGTATAGTTTAATACATTCAACTTATTTAAGCTTAAAAGGATTTGGCTCAATTTATCATTATGAGTTGTATAATATCCGTAAAAAACACAACCTGATAATATGCCGACTATATAGATGCCGGTTATAAACAGCAATCCTGAATCGATATTAATAAATAATTCAAAAAAATATTGAATCAAAAAAAGCAAAGAATTTACCATAACATTAAGCACAATAAAAAATATAAAATTTTTCACGGAAATTTTACATGTGTTAAATTCAAACAAAAACAAAAAAGATAAATTTATAATCGAACAAACTACGAAAACTTTCATTTTTTGAATCAAGAAAATTTTTAATAAAACTTTCCTTCCTTCATATCTTACTGCATTCACAATGTCGTTTTTCAGCAACGAATTGCGGGTGGTTTTTAAGCAATTGGCCATGACACAAAAATTAGCCACGCTAACAATTGTCAGCCTTGGATTAAAACTGAATGACAAACCATAAAAAACACTGTCACTGTAATATGCTAACCCACTTGAACAAAGAATCATTACAAACAAATGAATAATAATATGTTTATGTTTTTTCATATAAAAAATCCTTTTTTGTAAAAATCCAACTTCCTGTTAACATCAGCAACACAATCGTTAAAACATCTTTGATAATACATAAAGCATAATTCCAAACATCAAAATATCCTAAAGAAAACCAATCGTCAATAAACGCACAACAGTAAACCGGACTTATTTCAAGCGATATATATTTAGCACCCGCAAGCAAAAAGAATATCGCGGCCGAAACAAAAACATATATTTTTTTGCTTGCCAGAAATATCCTTACTATATATGAGGTAAAACCCACTATAGAAAAATATAGCCAAACTAATACAGTGTACAATAGACAGCATATAAAAAAACCGCTTTCAACAAGAAGATTTGTATTAAAAAAAATCAAGCAAAACACAACTGTTGTACCGATATATTCAATAGACATAAGCAGCGAGTCGATGAACACTCTCATTAAATTTTGTTTGTAATATTTTTCTTTACCGTATTTTAAAACCAGTATTGAAGAATCAACAAAAACATTATTCAGACCTGCAATATACAATGCGGTCACTACTATTCCCGTAATTAAAAATAAGTTATTGTATCCCACATTAGTTGACATTATGCAATTTGATAAAACATTATAGTCATCAAAAGCACGATAATCATATAAGTATCTGTAATCCATTAAAACAAATATGACTGTAAAGAATATAATTCGCAATATATTATGCTTAAAACTCATCTTTTCTTACCACCGTTTTTATGTATGCCAATAAAACAGAGAACAAAACGCAGGGAAGCAAGCAAAACAATGCCTTGATTCCATAAATATGATCATACTCTGTATATGGCTGTATTATCATTGTTATATTGTATTTGGAACAGAATAGAGTTATCCATACAGCAAAGCTCACAATATAAGCAGTTTTGTTATCATTCGCTATCATAGACACACATTGACACATAACGCTCAACAAACCAAACACAAACAATGCAGATAAAAAATAAACAAACCAAGTGATATAAGGATAATGTATACTATTATACCAAAACCAACCTATATCTTTAAGTTCCAACTGCTCTAAACCAAAAAATGACGTACCCTTGCTATTAAAAAGAACATTTATTAACAGATTTGTTAATAATGGTATGCCGCAATAAACGCAGGGCACAAAAAAAGACACCAATATTTTTGAACCGAAAAAGCTCTTACGCGAACATTTACTTAGGTATATTCTTGTTATACCTGTTCGGTTTTCTTTTATTACCTTATCACAGTAAACAATCATCAACGTTATAGGCAAAAGCCAAACAAACAAGGCGTAAAAAATCAAACCTGCTTGTCCGGACAACAACGACAGCATGGCGGGATGGGTGTTATATAAATATCCTAATGGTCCGGATTGTACAATACCGCTAATGTTATCCACTATTGAAATTATCATCAATACACAAAAAACGTATTTTCCCTTTCTTGAGTTAAGCACCTTTAAAAATTCTTGTTTAACCATAATATACTTCGTTTTTACCTCCTTGTCTTATTGCAGAAAGCCCTAATTCATTACATTATAAATATGTAAAAAATGACAAAAAGTTACTTGGAGTTTTTAGAATTTACAAAAAATTAACAATTATAAGCGCATTCTAAACACCTCTCGGCCATTCCGCTACCTTTGTAGCTTTGTGCCTTCCTCCTTGTGCCAAATATCAAATTCCACTTGCACTTTTCTATAAAAACATATATAATTGTATAGTTATAGTGGATTATCATATTTTAAGGATTGGTGAAAACACAATGAAACTCGGTATTGTAGGCTTGCCCAATGTAGGCAAGAGCACACTTTTCAATGCAATCACAAACGCAGGTGCACAGTCTGCAAACTACGCATTCTGCACAATTGAGCCGAATATCGGCGTTGTCAACGTACCCGACAGCAGACTTGACAAGCTTGCTGAGATGTACAACCCCGACAAATACACTCCCGCAGTTATCGAGTTTGTCGATATCGCAGGTCTTGTAAAGGGCGCATCAAAGGGCGAAGGCCTCGGCAACAAATTCCTTGCAAACATCCGTGAGGTTGACGCAATCGTGCACGTTGTACGCTGCTTTATCAATGACGACATTATTCACGTTGACGGCAGCATCAACCCGATGCGTGACATTGAAACAATCAACCTTGAGCTTATCTTCTCCGATATCGAAATGATTGAGCGCCGCATTGACCGCACTGCAAAAGCTATGAAGGGCGACAAAACTCTTGCAACAGAGCTTGAATTCCTCAAACGCGTAAAGGCTGAGCTTGAAGAAGGCACACCCGCACGTAACATTGAGTGCGACGAAAATGAAAAGGAAATCCTTTCTCAGTCAACTCTGCTTACAGCAAAGCCCGTAATATACGCTTGTAATATGAGCGAAGAGGACTTTGTTGACGGACTTGACAAGAACGAAGGCTACGTAAAGGTATGCGAGATCGCAAAAGCAGAAGGCTCCGAGGTACTTCCCATCTGTGCCGAGCTTGAGGCTGAAATTGCTTCACTCGACAAGGAAGAAAAGGAAATGTTCCTCTCTGACCTCGGCATTGAGCAAGGCGGCCTCGACCTTCTCATCCAGCGCAGCTACAACCTGCTCGGCCTTATCTCCTACCTCACCGCAGGCAAGCCCGAGGTAAGAGCATGGACAATCAAACGCGGCACCAAGGCTCCGCAGGCTGCAGGTAAAATCCACAGCGACTTTGAGCGCGGCTTCATCCGTGCCGAGGTTGTCGCATTTGATGACCTTATGGCTTGCGGTACAATGACAGCCGCTAAGGAAAAAGGCCTTGTAAGAAGCGAAGGCAAGGAATATGTCATGCAGGACGGTGACATAGTTCTGTTCAGATTTAATGTTTAATGATAATTTTAATTTAGAATTAAGGTTCGCATTTTATAATAGTTTTAAAAACCACACTACGGTATAACCCCAAAAATCAAAAAGGGAATGAGGTTTATCGCATGGGCGTAAGAGACTGTAAAAGAATAATAATAGTCGGCAACTGCGGAAGCGGAAAAACTACTTTTGCACGCCGACTCGCCGAGCTGCTTGAGCTGCCACTCATCCACCTCGACGCTGAATATTGGCAGCCGGGCTGGAATAAAACACCCCGCGAGCAATGGCTCGAAAAAGTAAGAACTATGGCCGCAGGTGACGAATGGATTCTTGACGGCAACTACGGCTCAACACTAAAGGAGCGTTTTCAGGCAGCAGACTGCGTGATATTTATGGATATTTCACGCCCGACCTGCTACAGAAACCTTGTAAAGCGCCGCATAAAATACCACAGCAAGCCCCGACCCGATATGCCTGAGGATTGTCCGGAGATTCTCCGTCACGATATGCTGAAAAAAACTTGGTATTATCCGAGGGCAGAGCGTAACAGAGTGCTCAGCTATATGGCACGCTTCCCCCGTGAGGAGATGCACACCTTCTACACCCTCAAAGCAGCAAACAAGTGGCTTGATAAACTCGAAGAAAAAATAAAGGAAAACAGCAAATGATATTCAAAAAGAAAGCTTTCTCCGGCGGACCCGAATATCTCATAGTCGGTCTGGGCAACCCCGGCAGACAGTATGAAAACACGCGCCACAACGCAGGCTGGCTTTGTATGGAAATGCTCAGCGATAAGCTCGGCGTGAAAATAAACAAGATCAAATTCAAATCAACCGTCGGCGAGGCAGATATAAACGGTCACCGCTGCCTGCTTATGAAGCCGCAGACATTTATGAATCTCAGCGGTGAGGCAGTTGGCGAAGCGTGCAAGTTTTATAAAATTCCGCCGGAAAACGTAATTGTAATTTTTGACGATATCTCTCTGCCCTGCGGCGGACTTCGCATCAGACGTAAAGGAAGTGCAGGCGGTCACAACGGAATAAAGAGCATCATCCAGCATCTCGGAAGTGACAACTTCCCGAGAATCAAGCTCGGTGTAGGCGAAAAGCCGCACCCGGACTTTGACCTTGCCGATTACGTGCTCTCCGGATTTACAAAAGATGAAATACCGCAGATGAAGCAGGCAATGGAAAAAGCCTGCAAAGCGCTCGAGCTTCTGACCAACGGCAAAATCGACGAAGCGATGAGCAAATTCAGCCATTAACTTTTCACTTTTTCACTCTTCACTTTTCACTATTACTTTAATATCGCAGGGGGTGGTAATGCCATTCCCTGCCTTTCGGCGTTAAATCATAAAAATGAATTGATTTATCAATTCAAAATAAACCTGTTCCGTTTTTTCAGGAGGCAAAATGTCAGGCATAGCAAATTTTACAAAAGGATTATTTGAATACGACGAGCTGTCAAGGGCAATAGACAAAAGGATGTTGCCTATGGGTGTGCTCGGCCTGTCTCACATTCACAAGGTGCATTTTATTCACTCACTCTGTGCCGAAAAGAAGAGGAAGGCACTCATCATCACACCCGATGAAAGCTCTGCATCAAAAACAGTAAGTGACCTTACGGCAATGGGCACAGCCGCCGCTCTCTACCCTGCAGGCGACTTCAGCTTCCGACCGACGCAGGCTCATTCGCACGATTATGAGCAGCAGAGGCTCGGCGTGCTTTCATCAATGGCACAGGGCACTGTTGAAGCCGTTGTAATGAGTGCCGAGGCGGCAATGCAGCTCACCATTGAGCCTCACATTCTCCGCAGAAACACAATGGTTATAGATGTCGGCAGCGAAATACTGCTTGATATGATTGCCGATGACCTTGTTGCCGCAGGCTATACAAGATGCGAGCTTGTCGAGGGCAGAGGCCAGTTTGCAATCCGCGGCGGACTTATAGATATTTTTCCGCCGTCACTTGAAAACCCCGTAAGAATTGAGTTGTGGGGCGAAGAGGTTGACAGCATTGCCTACTTTGAGACTGATACACAGCGACGCACAGAGCAAATCGGTCAGGTTATGATTACACCTGCAACGGGCATACTCTACGAAAGCCCCGAATCGCTTATAGGAATCATTGAGCAGCACAAGGCTACACTCAAAGGTAAGGGCTCTGTAAAGGCAAAGGCTCTGCTTGACGAAGATATAGAAAAAATACGCAACGGTGTGCGAATCGAATCGCTCGACCGTTATCTGCCCCTGCTCGGCAACGGCGGTGCAACCGTATTCGAGCACGCAGAGGGCTATATGCTCTTTGTCTGCGAAACCTCTGCGGTTAAAACTCACGCTGAATCAAGCGAAAAATTACTGCACGAAGACATAAAAGCTATGTTTGAAGAAGGAGTGCTCTCCAAAGGAATGGACAGGTTTGCACTCAGCTTCGCAGAGCTTACCTCAATTTATGAAAAACGCCACGCGGTATATCTCGATAACCTGCCCCGAGGCAGTTTTGATACACCTGTCAAAAACCTTGTAACGCTTTCTGCAAGGCAGCTGCCGCCGTGGACAGGTCAGCTGACCGACCTTATTGAAGATGTCCGCCCTGCTATATCTAAGGGATACAGAGCCGTTGTATTTGCAGGCACTGACAAGGCTGCAAAATCGCTTGTGGAGGAGCTTCAGGACGAGGGAATCAACACAATGTACTTCCCCGTTGTGCCTGCGGAATTTCCTTCGGGCTGTGTGAGTGTTATCAACGGCAGTCTTTCATTCGGCTTTGAGTATCCTGCTGCAAAGGCAATCGTAATCACCTACGGCTCAAGGCAGGCAAACCTCGGCTCGCTCAGAAAAGCCAAAAAGAAAAACAAAGGTCAGACCTTCAACAGCCTCGATGAACTTCACAGAGGCGACTACGTTGTGCACGCAACACACGGCATCGGCATTTTCGACGGCATAAACAGCCTCAATGCCGACGGTATGATTAAGGATTATATCAAAATCAAATATGCTAAGGACGGTGTACTTTACGTGCCCGTAACCCAGCTTGACCTTGTTACAAAATACATCGGTCCGGGCAGTGAAACAAAAACTGTTTCACTCAACAAGCTCGGCAGTGATGACTGGACGAGAACACGCTCGCGTGTACGCTCAAGCGTCAAGGATATGGCGGCAGAGCTTATAAACCTCTACTCAAAGCGACTTAATATTCAGGGCTACGCATTCTCGCCCGACATTGATATGCAGAGTGACTTTGAGCGCAGGTTTGAGTTTGAAGAAACGGATGACCAGCTTCGCTGTATTGCCGAAATCAAGCGTGATATGGAAAAGCCGCATCCTATGGACAGACTGCTCTGCGGTGACGTAGGCTTCGGCAAAACAGAGGTTGCACTGCGTGCGGCATTCAAATGCGTTGCCGACGGAAAACAGTGTGCAATTCTTGTACCGACTACCCTGCTTGCAATGCAGCACTACCAGACAATCAAAAAGCGTTTCGACACATTCCCGATTGAATGTGATATGATATCACGATTCCGCACACCAAAGGAGCAGGAGAAGATTCTTGCAAACCTTCGCAGAGGCTCGCTCGACATAATTGTCGGCACACACAGACTTATTTCAAAAGACATTAAATTCAAAGACCTCGGTCTGGTTATAATAGATGAAGAACAACGCTTCGGTGTTGAGCAGAAGGAAAAGCTCAAGGAGCTTTATCCTGCAGTCGATGTGCTCACGATGTCGGCAACCCCGATTCCGCGTACGCTCAATATGGCTATGTCGGGTATAAGAGATATGTCCACAATCGAAGAAGCACCTATGGACAGACATCCCGTGCAGACTTACGTTATCGAATACGACCTCGACATTATAACTCAGGCAATCGAGCGTGAGCTTCGCAGAGGCGGTCAGGTATACTACATCCACAACCGTGTTGACGATATTGAGCGTTGTGCCGCAAGGCTTCACGATGCACTGCCCGATGCAAAAATCGTAATCGGCCACGGCAAGATGAGCGAGGACGAGCTGAGCGAAGTATGGCAGCAGATGCTCGAGGGCGAAGCCGACGTGCTCGTATGCACAACGATTATCGAAACAGGTGTCGATGTGCCAAATGCAAACACACTTATTATTGAAAACGCTGACAGAATGGGTCTTGCACAGCTTCATCAGATAAGAGGACGAGTCGGCAGAAGCTCACGAAGGGCAAGTGCCTACTTCACATTCACACTCGGCAAAGAGCTGAGCGATATTGCAACACACCGACTTGAAGCAATACGAGAATTTACCGAATTCGGAAGCGGCTTCAAAATTGCTATGCGTGACCTCGAACTGAGAGGCGCAGGTAACGTGCTCGGCGCACAGCAGCACGGCTATATGGAGGCTGTCGGCTACGAAATGTATGTCAAACTTCTCGGTGAAGCAATCAGCGAGGAGAAAGGCGAAGAGCCAACCGAGCCGACAAAGGAATGCCTTATTGACCTGCGTGTTGATGCTCACATTCCCGAAAAATATATTTCAAACGTACCGCAGAAGCTCGCAATGTACCGCAGAATTGCCGATATCAAAAACGAAGCCGATGCAGATGACGTGCTCGACGAGCTTATCGACCGTTTCGGTGACCCGCCGCCGAGTGTAACAGGACTTATCAACGTTTCCTTGCTCCGCAACTCTGCCGCGCAGCTCGGAATTTACGAAATCGGCCAGAAGATGAAGGTGCTTCACCTCTACCTTGAGCGACCCGATATGAGCAAGGTTGCCGCACTGATAACAACTATGGGCAAGCGTGCTTCGATCGTTGCCAAAGGTGCCAAGCCGTATATCGCGCTCAAGATCCTGCCCGGTGACGAGCCTATAGAGCTTCTCAGAAAAGCAATCTCAGCTATGGCAAACGCATAAATAATATATTACAATGAATTGATTTATCAATTCAAATCATGTTGCTTAAGCAACAAATCATGGAGCGTTAAGCGAGAAATCATGGCGAAGCCAAATCATTAAAGCATAAAGAAAATGGATTGAATTTTCCTCGGTTCTGCTATCTTAAATGTATCAACTTTATTGAGGCATTAAGACATAAAGACAACGGCACAAACTTTCTTCGGTGCCGCTATCTTAACTCTGTGTATCAACTTTATTGAGGCATTAAGACATAAAGACAACGGCACAAACTTTTTTCGGTGCCGCTATCTTAACTCTGTGTATCAACTTTATTGAGGCATTAAAAAAATGATTTGCAAAAATAAATTTTGCGTGATTTGCGTTTTAAAAAACGCATTATTAATGCATAATTTTTACCCTTTCGGTAATGCTATTACCGACCGTACAACGGTTGAAAAGGGGTGAAACAAATGCTGGATAAAACATCTCTTGCGCTGGTAATTATCGGTGCACTCAACTGGGGCAGTATCGGACTTTTCAAGTTTGATATAGTCGCATGGATTTTCGGCGGCCAGGCATCTATCGCCAGCCGAATCGTCTACACGCTTGTCGCCCTTGCAGGTATCTGGTGCATCTCCCTGCTGTTCCGTACAGAGTCTGCAGGTGCAACTGTCATTACCACGCACGATAACAACAATATGGATTGACAGGTAAATTCAAGGGGAGTAAATCCCCATACATAGGAGTAAAATTATGATAAGTGTTATTCCGATTCCCGAAAAAATTACATACAAAGGCGGCATCGTCGCACGTAAGAGCAACGTGAACCGCCTCATTGAAAGCAATCACGCTCTCGGTAACGAGGGGTATATTCTGCGTGCCGAGCCTGATTCAGTCACACTTATTGCCGAAACTCAGAAAGGTCTTTTTTACGCAGAACAAACTCTTAAACAGCTGATGGAGGCACCTGCCATACAGTGTATGGAAATCATCGACAGACCGAGGTTTGAGTACAGAGGCTTTATGCTCGACAGTGCACGCCATATGCAGAGCATTGACGAAATAAAGCGCCTTATCGATGCCGCCGCACTGCTCAAATTCAACACTTTTCACTGGCACCTTTGCGACGACCAGGGCTACAGAATCGAAAGCCAAAAATTTCCGCTTTTAAACGAAAAAGGTTCATGGCGTGACGGTGACAATTTCGGTCCGATAAAATCCGACAAACTGTACGGCGGATACTACACTCAGGGCGAAATAAAAGAAATCGTTGCATACTGCAAAGAAAGATTTATCGATGTTGTGCCCGAAATTGACCTGCCGGGTCACACAACGGCACTCATCAGCTCATATCCCGAGCTTTCCTGCCGTAAGCTTCAGATACCCGTGCAGACAAGGCAGGGCATTTTTGAAGATGCACTTTGCATCGGCGACAAAAACACTCTGCCTTTTGTATGCGAACTGCTTGATGAAATTATCCCGCTCTTCCCCTGCGAGCGTTTTCATATCGGTGGCGACGAGGTCAAATACAGCCGCTGGAACGAATGCCCCAAATGCAGAGCAAAAAAGAAAGAACTCGGCTTTGAAAACTTCGCACAGCTTCAGTGGCACTTCACAAAGCAGGTTATCGACCACCTTAAAAAGCACGGCAAAACCGCAACCGTATGGAACGAAAGCCTTGCAGGCGGCAAGCTGACTGACGAGGCAACCGTACAGATGTGGCTTGACCCCAAAAAGCACAGCGTGCGTCACGCAAATCGTGGCGGAAATGTCATCACAAGTGATTTTTACCACTATTACTGCGACTATCCCTACCATATGACACCTCTGAAAAAAACATATTCTTTCAATCCCGTGCTCAAAGGAATTGCACCGATTATGCAAAAGCACATAATCGGTGTCGAAGCACCCTTATGGACAGAGTATGTATGCGATTTTGATAAGCTCTGCTATATGTTCTTCCCCCGTATTGCGGCTGTCGCAGAGGTCGGCTGGAGCAAAAAAGAAAACCTTAACTCAACCGAATTTGAAAAAAGATTCAGAAAAATTACACCACTGCTCAAAAGTATAGGCATTAATCCCGCAAAGCCCGAAGAGTGGAATCCGACTCCGCTTCAGCGTCTTTCCGGCACGCTGAAATTTTTCAGCGATAAGATTTCTGTTGATATTATAAAATCGTCATTGAACAACAGCAAAAAATAATTAAAATACAGATTATATAAAAAAATTACATCAGAATATATCACCCACATACGGCAAAACTAATTAACGCGGAGGTGATATTAAAATGATGTGTGATAAGGAAAACAAGTGCATCCGTTGCAGCGTTTCACAGTGCAAGTATCACTGTAACACTTCCAACTACTGCACACTTGACACAGTTTCAATCGGCACTCACGAGACTAATCCTACAAATCCCGAATGTGTTGACTGTAACTCTTTCGTAAAGAAATAAAGCAGCAAAACCCTGACAGAATCGTCTGACTCTGTCAGGGTTTTATGTTTACAGCAGTGAGAGAATTCTACGCTTATACTCCAGAAATTCCTCGGTAAGGTTAAAATTCTCATGCCTCGGCTTCGGCTCTTTTATAATTATCTCTCCCGCTATTCCTCCGGGCGATCCCGATAGCAGATATATTCTGTCCGAAATCAGAATTGCCTCGTCAATATCGTGGGTGATGAAAAGTGTTGACATACGTATCTTCTCCATAACGTCAAGATACCACCTGTGCATCGAGCTTTTTGTAATGGTATCTAAAGCTGAAAACGGCTCGTCAAGCAGAGCAACGTCCTTCGAAAACGTATAAGTCCTCAGCAGTGCCGCACGCTGACGCATACCGCCCGAAAGCTGAGACGGATATTTCTTCTGCGTGCCCTCAAGACCGAACTGTGAAAACATCGACGACACCTGCCGACGTGCCTCTTTTTTCTTTACACCTTTCAGCAAAAGCGGTAAGGTGACGTTATCCTCAATTGTCCTGTAAGGCAGCAGCAGATCCTTCTGCAGCATATAGCTTATATGACCGGGCTGATTTGTTATGTCCTTTCCGTCAAGCAGCACCTGACCGCTGTCGGGGGTCAGCAGACCCGAAATAATGTTGAACAGCGTTGTCTTTCCGCCGCCGCTCACACCGAGTAAGCATACCAATTCGCCTTGTTTGAGTTCAATGGAAATATCCTTAAGAACGTGATTCCCGTCAAAGCTTTTACTGACATTTTTTACTTCTAACTTTTTCATGTCATTCGGGAAGATAATCATTTGTAAAGCCGAAATCAGGGTCGATTTTATCTTCAAGAAGATTCTTTTCATTCAGCCAATTATAGAAAGCAGACCAACGCTCAGGGTCAAACTCTCCCCACTTTGAAGCATCGGCTATGTATTCTTTTGCAAGATATTCCTGACTTGCGTATACAAGCTCGCTGTTTGATTTAAGCTCGGGAGCGGCATCCATCAGAATATCTGCGGCATCCTTCGGATTTTCTGTCGCATAGGTATATCCCTTTGAAAGTGCCTCAACAAAAGCCTTTGCTGTTTCGGGGTTTTCACCGAGCCAGGTATTATTTCCGATAATAACGGGTGTGTAATAATCAAACACAGAATTTATGTCTGCAAACTCAAAGTAATCTGTTTCAAGGCCTGCCGTTTCGCAGGCTACACCTGCCCAAGCATAGAAAATCCATATAGCATCAACACTGCCGCTCTTAAGTGCCGATACTTCATCCGTAACCGTAGACGGAATCAACTCAACAAGGTCAAAATTACCTCCGTCAGCCTTCATTACCTCACGTATCGTTTCTTTTTCTACATCCATATCCCAGGTTGCATATTTCTTGCCTTCAAGACCCTTAGGCGTATCCATACCTTCATCGGCACGTGAAATAATGCCCGAAGTGTTATGCTGAATTATTGCAGCAACTGCAGTAACGGGAATTGCATCCTCACCGATAAAAGCAGGTGCGAGAGAATCCTGGAACGAAACACCGAACTGGGCTTTGCCCGAGGCTACAAGTGCTTCCGCACCGCCTTCGGGCGGCTGAACGACTTCAACCTCAAGACCTGCTTCTTCAAAATAACCTTTTGCATCCGCAACAAAAATACCTGTATGATTTGTATTCGGTGTCCAGTCAAGAACTATTGTAATTTTATTTGCTTCATCTTTTTTACAGGCAGGCAAGCAAATAATTATTGCAACAGCCAGCAATACGGCAATTATTTTTTTCATAGTTTTTTCTCCTTTTTATTCAAGTTACGGTATGGCATACATTTTTTCTCGGCAAATCCGACCAATGCCATAAGAGCCAGAGAAATTGCCGATATAAGAAAAATAACGGCAAACATTTTATCAAAAGCGAAGGCTTTTTTTACCCTTGTCATATATACTCCGAGTCCGCCGAAGCCGCCCAACCATTCGCTTATTACTGCTCCGACAACGCTGTATGCCGCAGCTATCCTCAGACCTGAAAACAGTTGAGGTAATGCCGAAGGGAATTTGATATAACGGAAAATCTGTGTACGGTTTGCACCCATAGAACGCAGTAAGCCGATTGCATCTTTATCAGCACTTCTGAATCCGTCAAGCAGTCCGACTGTTACGGGAAAGAAAGTCGATATAACTATCAGTACTATTTTCGGCATCATTTCATATCCGAACCAGAGCACGAGAAGCGGTGCGATGGCAACGGAAGGGATTGTTTGCGTGATAATAAGTAACGGATAAAATGCTTTGTACAGAATGTCAAATGTATCCATCAGCACAGCAGCACAAAATCCCACGCTTACCCCGAGAAACAGTCCTATAAAAGCCTCTTGTAAAGTAATAACGGAATTTTCGAGGAGCAAAGGTAATTCGCTCACAAATGCCTTTATTACCTCTATTGGTGACGGCAGCATAAATGACGGTACAAGCCCGGTTGTACAAAGCAACTGCCATATAATCAGTAATGCGGCAACAGCGATGATTGATGCTATATTACGCTTCTGCATGTTTTTTTATCTTTTTGTCAATAGTCAGTATTTCTCCTTCCGGTCTGTAAACAACCTTAACGTAAGCGGAAACACTTTCTGCACCTGCTCTTACCGCAACGTGCTGACATTCCTTGACAATATCCATAAGCTGATTGTAGTCTTCGCCTTCAATTGTGGTTTCAAACGGACCTACGTGACAGTGCAGACCGCTGCTTTTGATAAACGCTATAACCTCGTCTACAATTCGGATGAGCTCGTCCTCATCCTTTACCTTGGGAAGAACCTGGATTGCGATACTTGCTTTCATAAATTTTACCTCCAAAAAATAAAAATTGCCTCCGCCGGAAAAAAGGCGAAGGCAGCTTGAAGTAATATCAGTTTACTGCAGATTACTGTTATACTTTATGCTTCCTACGCCGGCATTATCCGGATCAGGTTTACGGGTCGCAGATACACCTGCCTCTCAGCCGCTCATAACGGCTCCCCGGGATTTGAAATACGAAACAAAAACAGGAGGACAACCTTTCGGAAGCCTCCTGTAAAAAATCCTTGGGTATGACTTCCTACGGCGGCATTATCCGCATCAGGTTATAGGGTCGAAGTTCGATTACTTCCTCTCAGCCTGCCTTTACAAGCTCCCCTGTATTTATTTCGCTTGCTATTATAAACCCGTTTTTTAAAATTTACAATAGTTTTTTCAAAATTTATTACAGCTTACGTATATCAGCGTTTGTAATAAGGTGCTTACCTGCTCCTTCAAGGGCAGCCTCAGCCTTAGCATTATCCTCAACCCTGAGAACAACATAAGCGTGCTTCTCTGTCCTTGCCATAAATGCATACAGGTATTCTACGTTTACGTCAGCCTTGTCAAGCACGTTCAGTGCGGCAGTGAGTGCACCGGGCTTGTCGCCTATTTTAACGCCTACAACGTCGATCGCCTTGATAAGATATCCGTTATCCTCAAGGATTTTTGTTGCTGCTTCTTCATCGTTTACAATTATGCGTAACAGTCCGAAATCCTCGGTCTCAGCTATAGAAAGAGCACGGATATTAACACCGTTTTCTGCAAGCACGTCAGTCAGTGCCGCCATAGAGCCTTTTTTGTTCTGTACATAAACCGTTAACTGTTTGATTGCCATAGTTATCTCTCCTCTCAGATTAATTTACGCTTGTCAATAACACGTACTGCCTTACCTTCACTGCGGGCGATGCTCTTTGGAGCTACAAGGTGAACTGACGGATTGATGCCGAGCATTGTCTTCATTGCGTTAGCAAGTGATTTCTCCATAGCGATAATTTCACTGAGCTTGTCGGTAAACTTTTCGTTTGTCATTTCAACATTAACTTCAAACGTATCGTTATTGTTTACACGGTCAACAATAATCTGATAGTTGGGCTCATAGCCCTCCTTAAGAAGTACTGTTTCAATCTGGCTGGGGAATACGTTAACGCCTCTGATAATAAGCATATCGTCAGTTCTGCCCATAGGCTTAGCCATTTTAACAAGTGTACGTCCGCAGGAGCACTTTTCGCGTGAAAGCACACAAATATCTCTTGTGCGGTAACGAAGGAGCGGGAATGCCTCTTTATCGAGAGATGTGAAAACAAGCTCACCCTTACTGCCCTCGGGAAGAACCTCGCCTGTATCGGGGTCAATAATTTCTGCGTAGAAGTGGTCTTCGTTTACGTGCATACCTGTCTGCTCTTCACATTCAAACGCAACACCGGGACCCGATGTTTCGGTAAGACCGTAGATATCGTAAGCCTTGATACCGAGGGTTGCTTCGATGCTTCTGCGCATCTCCTCTGTCCACGGCTCTGCACCGAAAATACCTGCCTTGAGCGGAATATCCTCGGGCTTGTAGCCCTGTTCTTTAAGAGTTTCGCCGATATATGCGGCGTAAGAAGGTGTACAGCAAAGAATAGTCGCACTAAGGTCTGTCATAAACTGAATCTGACGCTCCGTGTTACCCGAAGACATCGGAAGAGTGAGACAGCCTACCTTGTGAGAGCCGCCGTTTAGACCGGGGCCGCCTGTGAAAAGTCCGTAGCCGTATGCGACCTGGCATACGTCCTTGTTTGTGCCGCCTGCAGCTACAATAGCACGTGCACAGCAGTCTTCCCAGAGATTGACGTCGTTCTGTGTGTAGAAAGCAACGACACGTCTGCCTGTTGTACCCGATGTTGACTGAATTCGTACGCAGTCCTCAAGCGGCTTTGCAAGCAGACCGTAGGGGTAAGCGTCACGCAGGTCTGCCTTTGTGAGGAACGGAAGCTTGTGTAAATCTTCAATTCCCTTGATATCATTGGGCGTTACACCCTTTTCATCCATAAGGTTGCGGTAATACGGCACGTTTTCATATACGTGCTTAACCTGCTTTACAAGCTTTTCCGACTGAAGCTTTTTCATTTCTTCAGCAGACATTGTTTCAATTTCCTGCTGATAATAGTTTTTTGCCATTTTAACCACCCTTTCTTTTTCTTCAACAAAAAATTTGTCCGTTTTTCGGAAATGTGAACGGGTAAACAAAAAACGCCCTCCGCATTCCGATTAAAGAATACAGAGGACGAGAAAAACAAATCCCGTGGTACCACCTCAGTTTGTCACCATCTCACGGTAGTGACCTTATAGGGTACTGACATACCCCGGTTCTGTAACGGGAACTCCCGTTGCATCCTACTAAAGATTTCTCTTGTTCAGTGCACTGCTAACAGAATGAATTCGTGAAGGACGTCCTCTTTGCCTCGCACCTACCGGCAACTCTCTCCGGATTCTTTCCTGCCTACTGGTTTCTGCTCAACGCATTTAATCTGTACAACGTATTCGGTTGTCGTTATCACATTAGCACTTTAACACGCCAAAGTCAATACTTTTTTCGAAAAAATTTCCGAAAAACTTTATTTGAACAATCAATTATTTACCCGCAAATCTCTTGCCGAGGTCACAGGCAAGATACTCCTCGGTCGTACCGAAAAACTCAACTCCGTGACCGATATGAAGTATTTTATCTGAGTACTTTACCGCACCCGCAATATCGTGCGAAACCATAATTACCGCAACCCTGCGTTCACGGTTGAGCTTTGCAACGGACTCGTAAAGCTCTGCCGAAACTATTGGGTCAAGACCCGTTACGGGCTCGTCTAAAAGAAGCAGCTTCTCCGTCGCGCAAAGTGCACGTGCGAGCAGTACTCTCTGCTGCTGACCTCCCGACAGGTCGCAGTACGGTCTGTGGTGAATATGCTCTATGCCCAGCTCGTGAATCGCATCGTGAGCACGCTTTTTGTCCGAGCGTGAACGCATACCCAGAAGCTTTGCACTGCCCGTACAGCCCGAGAGCACAACCTCGTGCACGCAGGCAGGAAAATCACGCTGTATGGCCGTTTGCTGGGGCAGATAGCCTATTTTTTTGCGTGTCAGTCCGCAGCCGAAATCTATGCTTCCGCCCTTTGCGGGGAGCAGACCTGCAATACCCTTGAGCAGTGTGGTTTTGCCCGAGCCGTTTTCACCGACAATGCTCAGCCATTCGCCCTCATTGAGTGAAAAACTGACATCTTTGAGCACGTCTGCACGCTCGTAGCTCATTGTCAGATTTTTAATTTCAACTATTTTTTCCATCATTTTACACCTAATGCAACCTTGAGATTTTGAGCATTTTTCTTCATAAGTGAAAGGTACGTTTCGCCTGCATTGAAATCGTCTGCCGAAAGATTGTGGCAGGAGTGAAGCTCAAGCACTTCAACACCCGTCTGCTGAGCAACAGCCTCGGCAACCTTGCGGTTTGAAAGCTCCGCACAGAAAACGGCAGGTATTTTATTTTCCTCAACGGCCTTTGTTATTTCAACAATTACGGCAGGGCTCGGCTCGGTGTTTGAAGTGCACGCATCAAGTGCCGCAATATACTCCAGACCGTATTCCTCACAGAAATAAAGCATTGCAAATCGGTCACACATTACTATTTTTTTGTGCTGTGCCGATGCCACTGTCGCCCTGATTTCGGCATCAAGAAGCTCAAGTGATTCCAGATATGATTCTTCATTGGTTTTATAGTATTCTGCGTTTTCAGGGTCAATTTCGCTTAATTTTCCGCAAATTTCTTCAACAATGTCCATTGCGATTACGGGCGACGTCCATATATGCGGGTCAGCCGAATGGTCGTGTTCATCTTCAGCGTGACCTGAATATCCGTGAGAGTGCTCTTCTGTCTTTACAGGTGTCGGCAGACTCAGAACGCTGACAGACTCATCAAGCGAGCCGATAATGTTTGCCGCCCACGCTTCCATGGTATCTCCCGTATAAATAAACAGATCGCACTCGTTGATTTTAACCATGTCAACAGGGCTCGGATCATAGCTGTGGCTGTCCGTACCGGGAGTAAGAAGCAGTGTTACCTCTGCCTTGTCACCGACTAATTCACGCACAAAATCATACTGCGGAAAGAGCGTACATACTATGCTGATTTTTCCGTTATCCTCTTTGCCTTCCTCACTGCCGCAGGCCGCAAAGCCGACAAGAAGCACCGCACAGAGCAGTAACAATATTATTTTTAAGCTTCTCTGCATTTTTCACACACTCCGCAAATCGTGATTTTATGTGTATCTACCTTAAAGCCGTGGTGCTCGAGCACGTGGCTGCTCATTTCGTCAAGATAATCGCACTCAACGTGAAGCAGGTCACCGCATTTCAGGCACTTGAGGTGGTAGTGATTCTTGCAGGCTTCGCCGCCCGCATATTGGTAACAGCTCACCTTTGCATCGTCCGAAACAAATCTGCGTACCACTCCGTCCTCAACGAGTCTGTCAAGTCTGCGGTAAACTGTAGCCTTTCCGAGCTTTTCTCCCTTTTGAGCAAGAGCAAGCTCAATCTCGGCTACAGTAAAATGCTTATCTGTATTATCTTTAAAAAAATTCAGCAGCACCTCACGCTGCTTTGTATTATATTCAGACATACAAATACTCCAAACATAAAAAATCCGTAATTTGAAACTGAAACTCAATTTCAAATTACGGATTGAATTATATATTTATTTTTACACTTTGTCAAGTAAAAGGCTTGATTTCACGGTAAAAACGCGACACGGGAAAACCGACAACGTTAAAATAGTCGCCCTCAATACCCTTTACGAGCACCGAGCCCTTGCCCTGAATCCCGTAGCTGCCTGCCTTATCCATAGGCTCTTTACTTGCAACATACTGTGTAATAAGCTCGTCCTCAAGCGGCTGAAAGGTAACCCCTGTGCATTCATAAAACTTATGCACCCTGTCACCCTTTATTATACAGACACCCGTGTAAACCTCGTGCGTGTTACCCGAAAGCTCACGGAGCATCTGCACCGCTTCTTCTTCACTGTGAGGTTTGCCGAGCACCTTGCCGTCAAGCACAACCACGGTATCCGCACCTATTACAGCCGCATCGGGGTTATATTCTGCGACTGCAGAAGCCTTCTGAAACGCAAGACTCATAACAAGCTCGCAAGGCTCCAGCGACGGGTCAAGCACCTCGTCAACGTCAGCGGTAATAACCTCAAAATCAAAGCCCGCAAGTGCCATAAGCTCCCTGCGGCGGGGTGAAGCAGAAGCTAAAATAAGCTTGCTCATGCCTGCTCCTCCGCAAAAAGAAGGTCGGAATAAATTGCAAAGTGGTCAGAAGCATAGATACCGTCCATAACGTCGTACTTCGTAACCTCAAATCCGCCGTTTATGAAGCAGTAATCTATACGCTCGTAATCATCTCTGCCCTCTTCATAGCCGTTGTATGTGCCCGAATTGTCGGTAACGGGAGCAGTGACACAGCAATCTTTATAACCTCTGCCGGTCATAGTTGCTATAGCCTCACTGTCGGGCCATGCGTTGAAATCGCCTGTGATTACAACAGGAATATCAAAGCTGTCTGCCTTGTCTGCAACAAGCTTTGCCTGGTTTGTCATAGCCTCAACGCTTACGTGGTCGAGGTGAGTGTTGAGCACGGCAAACTGTCTGCCGTCTGCCTTGCACTCAAATACAGCCCATGTGCAAATACGGTTACAAGCAGACTCCCAATCCTTCGACGGCACATCGGGAGTAAGTGAAAGCCAGAAAGTACCGCTTTCGACAACTGTGTACTTATCTGTGCGGTAGAAGATTGCAGAGTGCTCACCGGCATTCACGCCGTCATCTCTGCCGACACCTACGTGTGCGTATGTGCCTGCATACTCGGTTGTGAGCAGATACATCCAGTCAGGTGTACCCTCCTGAGTACCGATTATGTCAGGGCTTACCGTTGCGATAACGTCCGTCAGCTCCTGTAAACGCTGAAGCGGATCTCTGAAGCGAAGATTGTATGACATAATTCTGATGCCTGTTTCACCGAGATTCTCATAGCTGAGCTTCATTTTTGAAACTACGGGATAGTGGTCAGAAGAATATGCACCGTCAACCTTACCACTGAGCACTTTATAGCTCTCAACCTTTGCGCTTGCATAGCTTACAAATATAAAGTCAATCGGAGAAGCACCCTTCTTCTCAACGTTCTTCATACCGAAGTTATGGAATGTACCCATAGACATTGTTTCGTCTGCGGCATATTTTGTATCCATAAAGCCTGCGGCAACGATTGTGTTGTATGCATCCGTACCTTCGTCTGTATTGAAGTCGCCTGTAAGCACTACGGGCATATCAAACGCACTTGCTTTCTCAGCGATAAGCTTTGCACCGTTTTCACGTGCCTCAACACCTATATGGTCCATATGTGCATTCATGTGAGCGTAGCGCTTACCGCTTTCCTTCTCCTCGAGGATTACCCACGTGCAGATTCGCTTGCACACAGCATCCCAACCCTTAGAAGGTGTATCGGGTGTTTCTGAAAGCCAGAAAGTACCGCTGTCAACAGGTGTGTATTTATCCTTGAGATAAAATACGGGTGAGAATTCACCGCCCTCAGCACCGTCATCTCTGCCGACGCCTACCCATGCATACTCGGGCATCGCCTCGCTTACACGGTTGACCCATGCAATGTCAGCCTCCTGAAGGCCGAATGAATCGGGCATTTCACTGCGTATAGTCTTTGCAACAAGCTCACCGCGGTTTTCGGGTGACTTTTTGCCGACACCCGATATATATACGTTATAGGTCATAACCTTTACGTCGAGTGTATCACCGACAGGCTCTGCAAAATTATACGACGGCAACGGAGTTGCAACCGAAATACCGAGAATCAGTGAAATAAACCATTTTAAAAATCCGCTGTAAAGATTTACCCAGAATGATAATTCGTACAAAGAAATTCTCCTCTCTCAAAAACAGCCCACCCAATTTTGGGTGAGCTGCTTTTAATTTTTAGTTGATTGCTTAAAAGCAATGATTATGCATTGTAGGAAGCAATCGGGCTGTAAGCAGTGATGATATCACCGTCAGCATTCTGATAGATGACGTAAGCTCTTGCATATACAACGGTACCTGCCGTAACCGAAACAGCACCTGCATAGTAACCGTTGGCTGCAGTGCTCTTTGACGGACCCTTACCTACGCCGGAAGCATCAAGAATAAATCCTTCTTCATCTGTACCGATAGAAGCCGTCTTGGTAACGATAATACCTGTCTGAATAAGGTCATAGCCTGCAGGTATTGAACGCTCTGCATAGAAGTTGACCTTCTTAGCAGTACTGTCGTATTTGATTGTGGAAATTCTTGCTACGGGAACAGGAACAACAGCAGAAGCATCACCGTAAACGGGTGTAAGCTCTGTGTCCTTGATAGCGTGGAATGTATAGGATCTGTTGTAAGAAGCAACGTCACCTGTCTCAGCATCGAGCCAGTAAAGGAAGCTCTCACCTGCATCGTTTGTAGCAGATGCACTGATGCTTACAAGTGCTCTGTCGTTGTCAACAGATTCATATACACCTGCACCTGTTGTTGTCCAGTTACCCTCGGTGAGGGTAACTGTGTTCTTAACAACAAGTGAGTAAACGGGTCTTACAATAATCATCTTTTCGTCGCTTGCAAGGATCTCTTCCTTAGTCATACTCCACTGCTTGAATACGTGCTCGGGAAGTGAGGGAGCAGCAGGAACCTTGTAGTCCTCGCCGTCTGCAAGCTCAAAGTTATTAACAACATTCTCTGCGTTGTTTACGTATACGACAAGCTTCTTGTCGCTGTCAAAGCAATCGTTTGTTGTGAACTGAGATGTGAGATCCATGTTTGTAACAGCTGTGAACTTATAAACAGTAGAAGCACTGATTATTCTGTTGGAGCCGTTATTTGTCCAGTAGTAGAAGTCTGAACCGACCTCAGTCTGAACAGCCTCAAGAGTAACAACTGAACCGTAGGGAACAGTCTTCTTGGACATTACGGGAACGTTGCTGTAGTTGCCTTCGTTGTAGCCGAAGCGGATCTTACCGATACCGGCAACGATGAGCTTGACTTCAACAGTCTTTGTTGTAGCAACAAAGCTGAATGCAACGGGAGTAACTTCCCATGCACCGTCAACCTTAGCGGTTGCAGTATAGTTGTGTGTACCCTCTGTGAAGGTGTACTTGACAGTCCATGTGCTTGTGCCGTCACCGTTATCTGTAACGGTTGCGTTGTCAGCAGTCCAGATCTCCTCTGCACCTGTGTCAACGTTGTAAAGCTTGATAGCCTCTGCACCTGTCTTAACGATAATGTTGAGCGGTACGTTCTTCTTGTTTGCAAAGACATTGCCGTCGGGACCTGCCTTGACGATTGAAGAGGGCTCAACGTAGTTAAGCTTGATTGTTTCGCTGTTGTTGAATACGAATTCGATTACCTCAAGGTCCTCGCCTGTGTTAACCTCAACGTTTGCGGGGTCAGCCTTGTACTTGACAACGTTGTCGTATGTCTCAACAGCTGTGAGTACGATATCGCCGTTTTCGTCTGCATTGACTGCTACTGAACCGACGTTACCTGCGTTATCCGTTACAGCAACCGTGAAGAGCTTACCTGCATTCTCAGCACCTGTCTTGATTGTGAAGGTGTTGTCCTCTGATACGTAGGTAAAGTCATCAATGTGGAGCATATCGAACAGATAATCGATGTAGAGTGAGCTGCCCTGAGTACCCATGTAGTTGAACAGATCAACCTTTGCGATACCGGAGCCGCCGGGCTCTGTAACCGTAGCAGCACCTGCACCGTCTGCTGTAAGTACGGGCTTAAGCTGGTCATAGTAACTTACCTGAATGATTCTGTTACATACGTTACCGAAGCGGTCAGCAACGTGAACGAACAGGAGAGTACCGTTGTCTATGAATGAAAGGTGTTTATCCCAGTTTTCGTTTGCACCGTAGGGCATAAACTTAGTTGAGTCTGCATTCCTGCTCTCAGCATCAAACGTTGCAATATACTCGCTGTTGGAGTTGAGTGCGCTGATAAATGCATTCTTAGCTGCAGCCTCGCCTTCCTCGAAGTATGCCTTTGCAACAACGTAGTCGAGACCGGATGTTGCATTGGGATCGAGTGCGTAAACAAAGCTGCCGAAGTTGTTCTCGCCGAATGTGGGGTCAACGTATACTGCACCCTCTGCAAGGTTTGCAGATGAATCGCTGAATTCCCAGTTTCTGACTGAGCTATGGAATGTTCTTACCAGACCGTAAGTACCTGTCCATGTGCCGTCAGCAACGCCGTTCTTCTCACGGTAAGTAAGGATAGCGGAGCTGTTGACTGTACCGTCAGCGTTAATACCGTTGTCGGAGCCGTCTTCAGGCATTGCGTTCATATAGTAAACGAATACCGTAATCTTACCGTCTTCAGTTGTCTCGATGAGATTTTCTCTGCTTGCATATCTGAAGCTTTCAACACCGTTTGCAGATGAGGAAATCTCACCTGTTTCAGCATCCTTTGTAACAGCGGAGTCACTTGCACTGATCGTGTAAGCTGCAGCCTGCTGTGTACCCTTGACGTCGCTGAACTGCGGGGTGAGGATGAGGTATGCAGATGACTCTGCATCGTAGCTGCCATTTGCGTTCTTAGCAGTCTGAGTAGATACTGATGTTGCGCCTGAGAGAGTAATAAGCTCTGAGCTGAGTGCCGTGCCTGTATCAGCATCGTGAACGGGAGCAATAACGTTAGCTGTTACACCGTTCATAGCCTGAGCAGATACAGACATCTTTTCGGGCTTGGAAACCGAAACAGTTCTCTGTGAACCGTCAATGTTAAGTGCAGACGTTGTGTCCTTAAGAGAAACAACGATATGCGGGTTGAGCTGGTTGGTGTAGACGTAGAGTGTGTAACCGCCGAGGTTGGGAGTCATGTAAGAAGCAGTTACCATCTTGTCTGCAGAGGAAATTGTGTTGCCGAGCTCCTCAGCGTGGTCTGCATAGAACTTGTTGAGATCAGTCTGAGTGTTGTGGATTGTAACAACGGGAGCAAAGGTATCGACGTAAAGTACGAGTGCCTTGATTGCCTTCTCAAGTCTGTCCTCTGCCTCAAGAACCTGAGTTTCGTTGATGACTGTGACACCTACGTACTGGTTTGCGTTCTCAAGAGCCTGAGTAAACTCGTTCCAGATGTTGTTATCGTCTGCATCGAGTGCCTCGTGGTCGTAGATAGCCTCGTCAACTATGATAGTGTCACCGGAGCCGATAGCCTCTTCGAGAGTTGTAGTTTCAGCCTTACGAAGCTCAAGAGCGTTGATAACGGTTACAAGCTCTGCGTAGATGCTGTCGATCATCGCCTGCTGGGTCTTGGGTGTCTTGTAGAGTGTATCACCGTCATTGAGGTAATTGAACTCAATGTTGAAACCTGTCTTGTTGGTGATATTGAAGTTGTTTGCGTTAGCCTGAACTGTTGTGTTGATGATGTCGTTGTCACCAAGGAACTTGATAACAGCTCTGAGAGATGTATCAGTGTACTTAGTGAAATCATAGAAGCCGCTTGCATGGAATGCACTGCCTGCACCCTTCATAAGCTTGTCGTTTCTGTAGATAAATGCGTTACCTGTTGTACCGAGTGTGGTGTGAGTTACGGTAAAGAACTCCTCACCTGCGCCGTTGTCTTCGATATCGTATGAACCGAGTGAATCAGCGTTGCTCGGGTTGTTGTAAAGGAACGCCTGAACAAGAGAAGTAATCTGGCTAAGGTCAGCAAGACCGAGGCCAAGCTTCTCAAGCTCTGCAACAATTCTTGACTTGACACTGTTTGTATCACCTGTGACAAGAGCAGCCTTATCAATGGTATACATTGAATCAAGCTCAGCCTGGAATACTGTGTTGAGGATGTACTCAACGGCTGCTGCACCGCCGTCATAGCTTGCGGGAAGCTTTGTTGAGTAGTAATAAACGTTACCCTCATCGTCTGTGGAAATTGTGTAATCCTGTTCGGGTGTGCTGGGGTCATCAAGGTCAGCGACAAGGCCAAGGTTGAATACACGGCCGCCGTTCGGGTTAGCCTCAGTTGTACCTACGTTTTCGCCATCAATGATGATTTCTGTCTTATTATCTACGTTCCATGTAGGAACAAGTCCGAGTGCCTCGTAAATAAGAGTAGCAACCTCTCTGTATGCATCAACAGCATTGAGGAGCTGAAGCGAGCAGATAGTCTGGTACATTGTAGCCGTTGATTTGTCAACAGCCTCCTGGTCATCCTTGATAGCTTCTATATAAGCGGCGCGGTTAGCAGATGTCCAGCATGTGCCGTATTCCGTTGCCTCGCCCTCGATCTTTGCAAGGGCTTCTGCAGCAACGGGACCCTGACCGTAAGTCAGGTCCTTGTAAGCAATAAACTCTTGTGATGCTGTCTTCTGCTCCATAACTGCTTCATAACTGGCGTCTGTGAACCAGCCGCCGTACGAGCTGCCTGTTACGGATTCAAGGTCCTCACCCTGAATGAGGTAGTACATTGAGCCATCATGATTATTATCAATACCGTAGCCTGATGTATACCAGTCGCCGTCTTTTCTTGCGGGTACAGCATTCATGTTGTAACCGAATACAGCGTCATTGATATTGACTTCACCTGCCGGCTGAGCAAGGACGTAAATCTCTGAACCTGTATCGAAGATAGCTTCATCGGTAAGCCATGTAAGAGCATTTGCATCGTGGTTGTTGATCTGGCTGTGAGCGTCGCCGTAGAGATATGAGTAACCGCCTACCAATGCTATAAGCTCATATGCAATCGGTACTTCTGCTGCGATTTCGCCGTTTTCATCAAGAGTATTGTATATGAGCTGATCCTGATGTACGGTTTCATCAATTGTGATACCGACTGAATCGTCGAGCTGGTTGATGGTCGGCCAGTTTTCGGTTGTGCCGAATGCACCGAGCTCACCCTCACCGTCGCCGTTGATTGCAAGCATAGCACCTTCAAGTACACCGTCCTGGAAGAGCGGAACTACCTTTGTATAGAGCGGCTGTGATGCGGACTGTCTGTATTCGACTTTGACTGTGATTTCCGTTGCAAGGTAATCATACATATCCTGTCTCATATCCAGAGCGAAGCCTGCATACTGAGCACGTGTACCTGTAAGGTAGTTGTAGAGGTCCTCAGTAAGAGCATTGACAGCCTCAAGAGCTGTTTCATATCTTACCGCTACACCTGTTGAGTAGTCCATATAAATGTCACCGACTTCAAAGTTGGAGCCGAGAATTGTGTAGATAGCATTGAGCTTATTCTGGATAGCTACCTGCTGTGCACTACGGATATTCTGCTCTGTTGCAGAAATGTTTGTGCCTTCAGCAGTTGCAAGGTAATCGGATGTGTATGTACCTACACCGCTGCTGGAACCGATACCGTTATAGGTGTATGTACCTGCGATAAAGCTGTCAACAAGGTTTCTTACACCTATTGTAAATTCGTTGTCTTCCTCAACGCCGAACTTCTTTGTTTCGAGGTTGGCAAGAAGATCCTGAATTACAGCAAGCTCATCGAGCATCATCTGCTGCTGTGTAACGTCAATCTCACCGCTCTCAAGGTATTTTGCGCTGAACTGCTGCCAGAGAGTTGTGATTTCGGTAACGTCACCGTAGGGAGAAAGCTCGATTGCGCCGATTGAAGGATCGGTGATAACACGCGTACCGTTTTCGTCAACGTACACTGTGCTGTTAGTGTATGTGTTTATGCTGACTAATGTTGAACTGAGTGAATCAATTTGTGCACCGATAGTATCGATAAGAGTCCATGTGCTGTCATCAAGGCCGTTCCATGCAAGAGCATTTCTTGTTTCAAAAATGCTTGTTGTATAGCCGTTGATTATTGCCTGATCCTTAGCAGTAAGTTCTCTTGAAACGATATTTTCGTTAGTAGCGTTGATATAGTTGTTGTAGTAAGGTGTCCATGTATCTTCTGTGAAGTACTTGGAACCGTTTGTGTTGTTGAGTGTAAACGTGCCGTCGCCGTTGTCAACCCATACCATATCAACGATTGCCTGAGCACCTTCGGTCTCGCCTGTAAATGCTGTACCGAGCTCTGTATCGAGATAAGAGTAGTCAGCGGGCTTATACTTAAGACCCTCATCCTCGCCGACCTGTGTAAGTTCGCCGTAGAAGCCGTCTGCTGCAGTTTTGAGCTTGATAGTGTTGTCGATATCAGTGTTTTCAAGGATATCGAATACCATCTGGTCAATCTGATCCTGAGTTGTTTCAGCTGTGATAACAGCTCTTGCGAGTGCGTCTACAAGCTCCTGAACGGATTCATCAGTGAACTTTGCCGCAGTAATGACTGTGCCGTCACCTGCAACAACGTCAAACTGCTTGACTGTTACGCCGTCGTCCTCGTAGAGCTCGCCGTTAGCGTACTCAATAGCATCCTCGAGAGCTTCAAGGAACTGGCCGCCCTCTACGAGCTTGTATCTGCTGTCACGGTCTGCACCGTCGTAATCCTTGGTGTCTGTCTCGTTGGTGAGACCGACTGCTGCCCATATCTCGTCAGCAAGTGTACCGTCAACAACAGTGCCTGCGTTGTCGTTGTAACCTGTAACTGTAGTGTTAGTGTCCCAAAGAGTTACTTTGTTTGCCTTTGTGTCATTGATAACAGCCTTAGCTGCTATGACAGAATCAGCTGTGAACTTGGAGGTTTCAAGAACCTTGTCTCTGCCGTTCAGCTGAAGCGGGTCGTAAGCAACCTTTGTGCTGTCGTTGAGCTTAGCTGTAGCATCGTCTGCTGCACGTGTTACCTGTGCAGGTGTGAAGGAAGCAGCATTGAGCTCGTTATAAAGGTTAGTAACAAGTGTGTTGTACTGAGCCTGACCCATCAGAGCTGTCATACCTGAAAAGCCGTCATACATAGCCTTGTTAGAGAAGATGTTGTTGATGGAGATACCGTCAGTAGCGTAAACCTGAGCAGGATTGAAGCCTGTGTAAACAGCGTTGAAGTAGCTGGTAAGTGTACCGGAGTCAGCGATTGTAACAGTGTCACCTGCGTTTTCGTTGAGGTGAGCAAAGATACCGTTCCAACCGTCAAGGTAAACGGGAGCTGCCTCGAGGTTTTCGATAACAGTCTTGTAGTTGTTTACTGCATTGACGTATGTAGTATAGTTGGGGCCGAGGTCCTCGTTTGCAAGTGCAAGGATATTTTCCTTGAATGTGCGTGCAAGAGCGATCTGAGTCGGGCTGTAGACAGATTTCTTTACTGTCTCGAGCTGACCTGCAGCGTTAACTATAACAACGTCAACTGTCTCGTTCTCTTTTTCAAGGAGCATAGCATCAAGCTGCTCGTTGATTGAAGCATAGCCGCCTGTAATGCCTGAAATAGTGCCGTCGAAGTCGCTTACCTTCTTGTATTCAAGCCTGTAGTAAGCAACAAGGAGGTCGTAAGCAGCCTTGTTGACAGAACCGTCAACGTTTGTTGCGTTGGAGCCCTGGCTGTCTACAAGGAGATCGCCGACAGCCTCAACATTACCGTAGCCCTGTGTGAAGCCAAGGTAATTGTCGTAGCCCTTGTTACTCTCATAGAGCTTAGCGGCTGTTTCTCTGGCGTTGAAGTACTCTGCCCATGATTCGGGTGTGTACCAGTCAGCACCGGTGGAGTGATCGCCAAGAACGAAAGAGCCACCTACATAGCTGCCTGTACCGTAGGTATCGTATGTGGGAACCCATGCCTTATTGAGGAGCATGGTAACTGTTGAGTAATCAGCAGCGTTGAGGTTCTCGGTTCTCTGATCGAACAGATCCTTGAACGCATTTACTGCAGTAACGTAGTTCTGGATATTGGTAGCCATGGGCTGTTCTGCATAGCCGTTGATTGCAGAATACCTGGCTGCAATATTTGTTCTGAACTGCTCTTTGTAGTAGTAGTGCTTCTTGAAGAGAAGAGAATTACCTTCAACAACAGTTCTGTCCTGAGGAACAGTGTAACGCGAGCCGAATACACCGACATACTTGTTACCTATAACTGCATTGTAGTAGGCAATGATGTTGTTGATTGATGTGAAATCATTAGCTGCGGGATAAGAAGTTCCTGCAGGAATAAGAACGGGAAGCTCTTGTTCCGGCTTGGAAGCATCGTACTGTGACATGTCGAGGATATTTTCCTCAGATGTAACAGCACCCAACAGACTGTCACTTACTCTGTAATCCTCCATCGGGCGGAGCACAAGAGCCTGACGCTTATTGTAGATTTCCTGAGTGATCATGTTGATGATACCCTGAGCCTCAGCAAGACCTGCACCGTCGGGAATGCTTGTTCCGTCAGCCTGCTTGACTGCGATATATTCAGCCCAGGTGTCAGCTGTGTACCACTGAGCACCGCCTGTGAGAGGGTTGCCGTTTTCGTCAAGGATATTGAAGCCTGCAAGAGCATTATATTTTACAGTGCCCTCTTCATACATTGCTTTCTCGCCCTTCTGAATATTGAGCTGGGTGAGATCGGCTACGTTTGTCTTGAGCTTGTCATAGAAGTAGTCAACGCTTGCAAGCTGCGGGCAGATCTGGCTCTCAACATAGAGAGCGAGAACCCATTTATCGCTTGAATTTGTTGTCTTATATGTGCTGTTTGCGTCGGAGAGGTTATCCACGTAAGCATCGGCGAAGCCGTAGTGCTCGCCGTCACCGCCCCATGAAGCTTCCGTGTACACGGAAACGTAGTTGGTTACGTTACCTGCACCGTCAGTTACGGGCACGTTGGATGTGTTGCCTGTGTTGTAGGTGGGGCCTACCTTTGCATCTGTAACAGCATAACCGCCGTTTGTGATATCGGCTGTAAGGCTGTTATAGCTTGCGGTGAATACGGGAGTATAGTAGTAGCCGTTACCTCTGTCCTGCTTGTTATAGTTAGCATAGTAAGTTACGCCGTCCTCTGTGTAAGTACCGTCAGCTGAGTAATACTCACCTGCGCGGCGGAACTGAAGACCCTCGTAAGCATCACGTGCTGTATTATAAAGACAGTCAGTGGTATCGGGAGCAGTTACATTCTTATAAGTATAAGCTGCGGGGTAGATTCTCGGAAGAGAACCGACAACCATTGATTCACTGGGCTTTTTGAGTGTTCTGTCAACGTTCAGTGAATCGATGAATGCCTTGCGAGTGGATCCGGTGAACATTGCGCTCTGGAGATTTTTCTCGTTTGCGTCGTCACGTGCATCGCTGTCGTTGTTAAAGCCTGCGTAATCATCACGCATGAACAGAATAGTATCGTCTGTTGAATTATAATAATTAGTAAACTTATCAAATGCTGTGTAGTCTGCGTTCTGCAGTCTGAGCTTATCCCATGCCTGCTGGATTGCAGCTACATAATCATCGATATAGCCCTGGTAACGGATATCGAGGTGAGCATTGTGAAGGTTGCCGTTTGCATCACTTGCTGTTTGACCGTTCTTATCAACGTCACCGTAAACAGATGTTCTGTTCTTGATGGTTGTGATAAGGTCGGCTGCATTGTTAGCGAACATCAATCTGTCGTAAGATTGGCCGACGTAGCGTGAATCGTCACCGGCATTAACCTTGTACTGGATTGTTGTGTAGCTGGAGATATGCTCGTTTGTGCCTGTTACAAGATCTGCAGATGTGATATCGTTAATAAGATCGTTGAGCGCGCTGTAATCAGCCTCTTTATAGATCGGGTTCTGCCAGAGGCTGTACATAAGGTTATGATCGAAATCAGCGCCCCAGAGGTTGCCGCAGGCGATATAAGCATCGAATATCTCATTACGCCACTGGCTCCACCATGCGGGATCCATGTCTGCCTCGACAAACATACAGGAAGGGTCAACAGGTGTTTTGCCTGTAGCACAGTCTATATATGTATGAGCAACTGATCTGTCAACTCTGTTGAAGACAAAGGCAAAGCCCATAATGGAGTTATTCCAGACACTGTTCTTCTTCTCAGCATGGATAATAAGACGGGAATATGTAGCAGTAGCTTCGAAGTCGGAGAGTGTTTTGTTTGCGTCGATGTATGTCTCCCATACTGCACCATCCTGAAGTGTCATGGAGTTGCCGTTTGCCCAGTTGTTGTTTGCACCGGTTGATGCAAGTGTGAACATACCTGAGGTTGCAACATCGGGTGATTTGCTGACATAGTCACCGGAGTAGTTAACCGCTGTGTAGTTGCTTGCATCCCAGTACTTGTATACAGTAGGTTCATTACAATTGTTACTGGAGGTGGTAGTTACCAGCTTGAATCGCGGCTTCACACTCTGAGCGCCTGTAGCCTGCGGGTCAAAGTAGATGTTAGCAACAACGTATTCATCGGAGTTGTTACCGCCGGTGTTAATTGTAGAGTCTGTTGAGTATTCCTTCAGACCGTTCCAGTATGCATCACCGCTGTTGAACTTAGCACGTGTTCTGTCGTTGAAGAACAGAACTCGGTTTGCAGCACCGTAGCCGGATGAGCTGGGCCACTGATGCTCAGTACCGACTGCCCAGTAAACACCTACTGAACCGTAACGGGTATATTCATTGGTTGTGCCGTTGACAACGGTTGTGTGGAAGGATGTGCCCTGAACACCGCCGTAAAGTGACATAATACCGGAAACACCACGCGAACTGAGGATGTTATTCTCCATTGTCAGAGTGTTCTTAATATAGATACTGGTATCGTAGTTAATAACTGCTCTCTGACGGTATGTCTGGTGTATCCACATACCCTCTGTCTTAGGAACGCCCTTTACATAGGATGCGGCGTACTGAGTATATGTATCGTTCTTACCGTCGCCGTTTTTGTCCTCGGGCAGGGTATATGAAAGTTTATAATATATTGCACCGCCGGCAGAAGCTGTACCGCCTGTGATGGTTGTGGTGTAAGATGTGCCGCTGTTTGTTGTGGAGGTTGTAACAGCGGAGTTAACATTGTCATTACCTTGGTTAACAACTACACAGCTTACATTTGTTGCACCTGCGGGAACAGTGTAAGTAATTGCACGGTCGGTATAGGGAGCAGCAGTCTGGATTGTTGTGCCGCTGACATAGATGATGGGCGGAACGTTAATTGAACCAAACTGGCTTGTGCCCTTAAGGAGGTTGCTCTCGTCGGGCTTACCCTTGTTGGAGTTAAGCAGGGCAACGATAGCATCGTTAAGAGTCTGATGATAATTGTCTATGTTTGTCTGTGTTGTCTTTGTCTGTACGTAGCAGGCAACAGCATTTTTATATGCGCTGATATAAGCTTCCCACTGAAGGTCAGTTGCGTTGGGATAATCCGTACGGGAACGGGGGTTCATAAACTCACCCATGGTAAGCTCACGGAGCTCGCCCTTATCGTAGGTGTGGAACATAAGATAGAACGGAGCAATAGCATAGTTGAGCTGACGGGCACCGTTACTATCCGCACCCCTGACACGGACACCGGTAAACATTGTCATACCAACGTTGTTTAGTGCCAGCGCAGCCGCTTCGGAATCGACTACGAGGGGATAACCTTTAGTCTGACCGGAGAGATTACCGATCTTATTATCATCGTCATTATTATGGTTTACGTGAGTTGTACCGAGGCCTGCATATTTCTGCTGGCCTGCGTATGAATCGTAAACGTAAACGGTAGCATCGTCCGCTGTACCGGAGGACATTGAATTTTCCTCAGCATCGACAGCTGCGTCATAGGTTGCGTATGCATCGTTCGGGTCGATAGTTGTACCGTTCCAGACAAAGTCCTGGTCGCCGGCATAGAAGCCGATACCTGCGGCATAGTGCGTAAAGCCTCTGCCCTGGTTCATCGGCATCCAGAAATCGATACGAACGCCTGTGTCAAGCCTTGAATCGCCTGCAGCAACCGGCTGGAGAGCAGAGGCATCAAGGTAAATATCGGTCTGGGGTGAATAGTAAATATTACGCCTTGATATAAGCGATGTTTCCTCCACACGTGAGGGTGACCAGAAATACATGCTGTAGAAGCTGTCACCGTGGTGGTTGACCCACATTGAGTCAACATCAGTACCGGGTGAAGAATAGTTATAGTGGATGTTGGAGGTAAGACCGCCGGAATTTGTATCAAGATCACGGCCGAAGCTGTATGCGTTGGAACCGGAAAGCGTACTGACATAGTGAAGGTCACAGTAGTTGCTTGAGTCATTACTTCTTCGCCAGCTGCGGAACCAGTCAGTATAACCAGCAGGCATCTTGATATTTTCAACAGTGGATGAGCTGTAGATTTCGTAAGGCTTACCGTCAACGGTGTATACCACCTTGTAGAGGATCGTTTCACCGTCTGTGAGGGCGTTTTCCGTTGAGATCAGATACTTGTGGAGTGTACCCTCAGCTGTTGATTCGGTGCCGTTCTCAGTCATTGTAACGGCCGTGCCGCTGCCTGCATTACGTTTTACCGTAAACTCGGTGATTGTAGCATCTTCGGGCAGACAGAAGCTGACATTAAGATCCTGCTCATAGTAGTTCTTCGAAACATAGTCAAGAAGTCTGGGCTGTACATAATTACCCTTCTTCTGAACTGCACGGGGGTCATTATTGTTCTCTGTTGAACCGATGTAGATAGTCTTCGGAGTAGAGAATGTGTTTATGAGCTGAACACCGTTACCGTCGATAGCCTCAATACGGTCAGAAGTAACGTCTGTAACAGCAGAGCTTGTATAATCGTTGAAGCTCTTTGTTTCACTTCTGAGGTCAACATTACCTGTTGCATCGTCAAGTGTGAACTCCATATAACGGACATTGGGGTTACCGTTGTTGTAGTTCTCAGTTGTGAGGGCACCGCCCATAAGGAAACGGAAGCCATTGGCATCGGTAATATCGAATGTGTTAAGATGGTCATGACCGAAGCACATACCAAGGAAGTTGCCCGGAGCGAGGAGCGCATTGTAAAGCGCCGTTGTTGCACCTGCACCGAGAGTTGACGGACAGGGAGCTTCACCGAGAATGCCTGTGTATGTAAGACCGTCTCTGAACTTCATGTAGCTTGCGTTGAGAAGCGAGCTGTAGTTGCCGTCTGTTGCGGCAGCAACACCGCCGTCAGTCGGGCCGCAGCTGACCATGGAGTTGTAGATCTCCTGCAGGATAACGTGCTGCATACCGAAAGCGGGAACATAGGCAGAAGCCTGACCTGTTACCTTTGCCTTGTAGCTGTATGCGGAGCTTGCAAGGGTGTTGTTCATGTTGGTATACCAGTCCACAATCTGCTGGTAAGCTGCATCGTCGTCTCCGCCGGGACGAAGGTAACCGTCCTCATCGTCACCCTTTGAGTTGAAGAGTGCGATATTGAGCGCAACAGCAGTGTCACCTGAGCTTGCGCTGATGGTAACGTTACCTGCACCGGGCTCACCGTTAAGGTCAACAGTGCTGAAGTTGTTATCCCAGTCGACATACCAGCTCTGTGCATTGTAGTACTCCCACTGGTCACCGAGGTGGGCGTAATCGTACTCATGGTTACCGGGAACGGCAATAACCTTACAGTCTGAACTCATATAAGGTGTGAAGGTGTTGAAAACCGCATTGATAGACGATTTCCACTGAGCCAGTGTATCCAGCAGGCCGCTGCCGCCCTGAACCTGGTCACCCGAGAGAAGGATGAGGTCAGGATCATACTGCTCAATAGCCATTCTGATGGTTTCTTTCGTTGTCAGCGCAATGTTCGAGTCACCGTGGTCAGTCTGAATATCAGAAAGCTGAAGGACTTTGAACTTACGTGTCGTGTCATCGAAGTGCAGGCCGAAGTCAGTCTTCTGCTGACCGGTAAGGGCTGCACTCGCCTCAAAGCCTGTCATAGCTAAAAACGATGCGAGCATCGAAACTACGAGCAGCAATGAGAGAATTTTCTTCGTTATTCTCATAATCGAAATTTCCTCCTTGTGAGAATATTGGCTCCCTTGCCTAAAGGGAGCTGTCACCGCAGGTGACTGAGGGATTCTTCGGCTCCACCTAACGGCTTCACCGTAGGGCGGCCATTGGCCGTCCGTCCTGAGGGAGTAGACTTCCCCTCGAGGGGAAGGTGGCGGCACCGCCGCCGGATGAGGTGTAAACCTCACTGATTATTCCGGTTAAAATTTCGCAGGGACGGTAAATGCGGCAAAACGCCGCATAATGTGTTTTGCTCATTAGCCTTTCAGCTTAACTCAGACACGCGAGCTGTATTCGTCCGTTTTTTTGAACGTTCCTCTCCACCGTAGGGGCGGCCATTGGCCGTCCGCCTTTGGCTCCCTTGCCTAAAGGGGGCTGTCACCGCAGGTGACTGAGGGATTTCCTACCCTTCGGCAGATTTTGTATGCTCGCTTTTTGAAAAGCTTTGCAACCATGCGGTTGCGAGTAGGGGACACGTCCCCCGCTCCGACTGAAATTTCGTCCGCTCGGGACGGGAGACCCATCCCCTACGAGAACCTCGCCGCTGCCGCCACCGGAAAACTCGGCCGCAGCACCGCCGCCGACCTGACCGTCGGCATACCGACACCGCGCGCAGCGAAGCCTTACCCGCCTTGTGCTGACTGCCGGCTTTCTTCACCCTGACCAATGTGAAAAAAGCTGCTGTTTTCGCCCCGAAAAGGCAACCGAAATGCCGCTCGTAAACCGCCGCTGAAAAACAGCATTGGACCGAAATTCAACATTTTGTGTATCAAGCCTTCACAAGACACAAGACACAGTAATATATATAGTGATACGGTTTTACTATAGCAAGTTTTTGGCTCTGTGTCAACATTTTCGGCACATTTTTACCCCAGAATTTTCAAACTTTGTGCACACTGCTGAAATCGCTCGCCGCCTGATAGTAAGCAATGCACAAATCACCTTGCGCCCGCTGTAGCAAAAATCACCCGAAAAAGCCTTGATATCAACCTTTTTTTCACAGCTTCAACCGCCTCAATTCCGCCCCGTTTTTGCCCTCGAAAAAGCTGCTCTCAGCAGCCGTTAAATCGCTTTTTTATCTGCGAAAATCACCGCAGAAATCCGCTCTTTTTTACCCCTTTTTTCAGCTCAGAATCCCTTCGTTTTTCACCCGAAAAAACGTACTTTTTACCCCTAAAATATGCTCCGAACGCACTAAAACTAAGCACCAAAAAACTGACAAAAACCATAAAATTTACAAAAAGTTAACAATTTAATTCTTTTCGACAATATTAATCACGCCGTAACGCTGAACTTTCGCCCGCCCTCGGCTCTCTCTTTCACAAGCACTCCGCAATAACATCGATGTAAATTACTTTGTCAAACCCTCCTTTTGAAATAAGGTGGCACGGCGTATGCCGTTACGGAGGATTGCGTAGGGGCGCCCCCGTGTGGTCGCCCCTTCTGAAAAACATTGTTTACAATCCGCACAAAATACTGTATAATAATTATTGACAAACTCAACCGAACGGAGGTCATACTATGCCTAAACGTCAGGATTATATTTCTTGGGATGAATATTTTATGGGTATCGCAATGCTCTCTGCAAAGCGAAGCAAGGACCCTAATACCCAGGTCGGAGCCTGCATTGTCAACCAAAACAACAAAATTATGTCCGTCGGCTACAACGGCTTCCCCCTCGGCTGCAGCGACGAAGATTTCCCCTGGGAACGCTCGGGCGACAATTACGACACAAAATATCCTTACGTCTGCCACGCCGAGCTTAACGCAATTCTCAACAACGCAGGCGGCAACCTCAACGGCTGTAAGATTTATGTCGCTCTCTTCCCCTGCAACGAGTGCGCCAAGGCGATAATTCAGTGCGGCATAAACGAGGTAATTTATCTCTCCGACAAATATGCCGACACATGGGGCACCCGCGCCTCCAAGCGTATGCTCACTGCCGCAGGCGTTAAGCTTACAAAGCTCAGGCTCGATCACGACGAGCTTACAATAAACTTTAAGGAAGAACTTGTCTGATGCTCGAAAAAAGCAACTACCAACATAACAAACAGGTCGGCGAGCCCTACAGCATCATCAACGGCCACACCCGTCACCAATCCTCTCAGATGCGTTTCGGCCTGCGCAGCTTCGCACGGGTCGGAAGCGGCGTTGTTGCCGTCTATAATCTTATGATTCTCCTCAACCGTGCCGTTCCGCTCAGCGATGCCACCCGTGAAATTTACATAAAGGCAAAAACTCCGCTCGGTATTTTCGGCGTGCATCCTTTAAAGGTTTTCCGCTACTTTTCTTCTCACTATCTGCCCGTAAACCTCGACAGGAATTTTCGCAGCTTCTGTGAAAAATTTGAGCCCGGCTTCTGCGGAATTGTTTTCTGCTGGACAGGCAGAAAATTCTTTTCGCCAATTCATTCCTTTGCCGTTGAAAATTATAACGGCAAAATTTACATCTACAATCGTATTGCAAATTCACCCAGACGTTACGAATATCACAGTGTATCTGCTGTCACCGACCCTAAAAGCTTCATTGTCGGCTATTTTATAAATCGCGATGAATTTGACAGATTTTAGCGTAAATCCCTTGTTTTTTTCTGAAATTAATTGATTTTGCTTCAAAAACAGCTCCAATTTCGAAATTGTCTTTTCCGAGACTTAAAAAATTCATATTTCAGCAACAAAAAACCGATGAAAATTTTTGACAAATTTTCATCGGTTTTTTCACATTTTTACTTGTTTTTTACCCGTTTTTTCTCATTTTTTTACTAAACTTCAAGTTAACTTTTTTCGTGATTCTGATATTTTTCAATATTTTCAGTCAAAGGTAAAGCAACCCTCGCCGTAAACATATCACCGTCGATATAGATATCAAAGCTGCCGCCCTGAAGAGAGCATAGGTCACGGGCAATCGACAAACCTAAGCCACTGCCTTCACCGCTTCTTGAAAAATCACCGCGGACAAAACGCTCCATAAGCTGGTCGGTTGAAACGTTAAGCGGCTCACGTGAAATATTTTTGAACGTTGCTGTACCGTAACCCTCCTGAATACCGACCATAACGTAAGCTACGGTATCTTCAAGAGCGTATTTTGCTATATTGGAAATTATGTTTTCAAAAACTCTGTAGGTTTTCTGACCGTCGGCACGGACAATGGGAGTGCCGTTGACGGGTGTAAAACGCACGTCGATCCTGCTCTGCTCAAGTCTGTCGGTATTTTCTCCTACCGCCTGCATTGCAAGCTCGTGAAGATTCACATCGACAATCTGTAATTCTACCGCACCGGTCGAAGCCTTGGTTGCCTCCGTCAGGTCTTCTATGAGCCTTTTGAGCCGCTGTGATTTTTCGGCAAGCACGTCAACATAGCCTCGGACGGTTTCGTCTTCAATATTGCTGCGTTTTATAAGGTCTGTGTAAGTAATTATAGAAGTCAGCGGAGTTTTGAGATCGTGTGAAACGTTAGTAATAAGCTCTGTTTTTGTACGCTGATCGCGGATTCCTGCTTCGATAGCCTGCTTCATTCCCTCACGCATATCCTCAATTTCGTGGGCAAGCCTCGTCATAGGTGCAGGCATATTGCCACAGTCAAACTCAACGTCAAAATTGCCCTGCTGTGCCTGTGAAACAGTATCCCTGATTTTATCAAGAGACCTTGCATAGGAATATATCGCAATAAGCATTACGGCATTGGCAAGAACAAGACCGATTATACCGAAAACAACGAGGACAGAATCGGTAAACAATAATAGTACGCAAACGGCAACTGTTATCAGATAAAAAAGCAGGAAAAACCTGAAATATCTGCGCACGCCATCCTTCAGTCTGGTACTGTTGCGGCTGATACGTCGGTAGACCTTTGCAATAAGCTTGAAAGGCAGGCACACAAGCAGATTATCAAATAGGGTATTGTTGAGCCTGCGGCGGTTTATTGAAGCGACCATATTAAGAAGCGAAGCACTACCCGCCATCGCAAGCACGACACAGACCGGGGTTATAATCATACTCCAGCCGTCATTGCGCGAATTATACATATATAGAGCAAGCTGTACGGCAGCCGCAAACGCCAAAACGAAAACGCCTGCTGAAACGATAAAATGAAGCTCACCCGGAATTTTATCCTGTCTTCTGAGTGCGGCAGGTGAGCCTTTATAGCCCTTGCCGCTGATAAAACAGAAAACAATAAAGACAACAAGAGACAGAGCCAATGAAACAAGGCAAACTACCATACTTCGTTCAAGTACACCGACGGACTGAGTATAATCCTCATACACACGGACAAACGGATCAGAAGGAGCCGCACGTGAATAATCAAAGCTGAGATAAACCGTAAACGGGTCGGTATCAAAAAGCTCGGTAGAGCCTATGACATAATGATGTGACGGAAGCGCCATAAAGCGGTAATAACCGTAGTGCATAAGGCTGAAAAAGTGAATGATATAGGCTGTCGGGCCAAGAATTATACCGTCTTTAGTCTGGATTATTTTACTCGAATCGGTATAATAACCAAACAGTGAATCATCACCCGAAACCGTGCTTCGGCTTAAAGATTCAAAAACCGGACCTGCCGTAACGGTATTGAAATTATCGGAGGACGAAACAAACCACGTATCCTCGCTGTAAGCCTTGGAAAACTCTGCCGCCGTAGCAAAGCCGCTGTTTGTAAAAGATTCTCCCGTAGCATTGTTGACGACAAAATATTCGAGTGATTTGAGCTGAGAAAGATAGGAATTGAGATGCTTATACTCATTCTCATACCTCACGGTATCCCAGTCAGATCTCGCCTCGGCATCATTCCGAGCCTGAGACATAACATACTCTTCATCAACGCTCACCGTTCCGTCGGCATTGATAATATACGCTTCGTCATTCCTGAAATAGTAAATATCTTGGTCGTAGTAATAGCCGTCATCTGCTGTGGTTTCGTGCTCTGAATCGTAATCGGGTTGAGATTCTGCGGTGAGATGTTTATTATATGCGTCTGTCTTTTCACGGCAGGCGGTGACGTATTCCCTGAACATTTCATCCGTAAGCTGGCGGCGTTTTTCCGCAAGCATAGCCTCGACATTATCACCTTCAAAAACCTCGCCGTTCCGGTAGGTAACCAAATTGCGTTTTATCGCATAATAAGAAAATCCGACCTCCCGAAGGAAATCGGACGAAATCCTCGGGTCATAGAGTGTGCTTTTCGGATCGGAGCTGAAATTATCAAGCCCGTAGAAATAGCCTGCACGCACGGCGAAATTCGCAATACTGAGTGCAGACACTACCGACGTGCCTACACAAAGCAGACACAGAAAAACACATAGCCCCTTCAGAACTGTTCGCTTATATTTTTTCGATTTTGTATCCAATACCCCACACCACCTTAAGATACTTCGGATTTTTCGGGTCGATTTCTATCTTCTCCCTTATCCTGCGTATATGGACGGTAACCGTTTTATCCGTTGAGAAGGACGGCTCGTTCCATACTGCCTCATAAATCTGTGTTGTGGAAAGCACTTTGCCGAGATTTATCATAAGATATTCGATTATGCCATATTCGGTAGCCGTAAGCTTGACGGGCACACCGTCGAGCTCAACAGTATGGGCAGACGTATCAATGACAAGACCGCCCGTTGCAATACAGCTGTCTGCAACCGCACTGCCGCCGAGAGTTGTATAGCGCCGTATCTGAGACTTTACCCTCGCAACAAGCTCTAGCGGATTGAAGGGCTTTGTAACGTAGTCATCCGCACCGAAGCCGAGACCCATGATTTTATCGGTATCCTCACTTTTTGCAGAGAGCATAATTATAGGCACATTGCTCTTTTCCCTGAGCTTAAGAGTAGCACGCAGACCGTCCATCTCGGGCATCATAACGTCGAGAATAATACAGTCAAGCTCCTCTGACTGTGCAATTTCGACAGCCTGTTTACCGTTGAAAGCCTTGAACACCTCAAAGCCTTCAAGCTTAAGGTATATTTCTATTGAATTTACTATTGCAACGTCATCGTCGCAAACAAGAACACTGTTCAAATAAGCTCATCCTCCTTTCAAATCTGTGCTCACCACAAGCACAATGCTAAACCGGAAGGATTACAAAAACCGATACAAATTTATTAAGAAATTTCAACAATTTTTCCGTATAGCCTGAGTGCGAAAGCCTGTGCGGCAGGCATAGGCTCAAAGCGTCTTGAATAATTGCCGATGCCCATTGTATCGCCCTGGGCAAAATCTACCTCGCCGTTGACCCTGGTTACGCTCATAAGGAATTTAAGGCAACGCTCACTCTCCTCCGTATAGCCCATACGGTGAAGCAAGCTGCCAATCATTGCTGTTGCAGACGATTCCTGACGGGAGAAGGGTACGCCGATTATGGCATTAAAGCTGCCGTTTTCATTCTGAAAAGGCAACAGAGCCTCGCAAAGTGCGGTTGCGCGCTCTCTGAGTACGCCGTAATACTCATCGGTCTCATCAAGCAGACTGAGACATTCATCAAGTGCAAGAGCAAGCCAGCCGCAGCCTCTGCCCCAGCCGTAGATACCAAGCGGCATTTTGTTGTCGGGATTAAAACAATGTATGGGAAGACCCGTTCTTTCATTTATACCGTAAGTATAAAATTCATCAAACTGTCTCTTTGCAAGCTCAAGCGCATCAGGGCAGCCGTAGGTCTGATGATATTTGATTAAAAACGGACAGACCATACCGAGAGTATCAACGTAATGCTCCTTATATTCGAGAACATAAGGCAGAGTACCGTCACCTGCGGCGGCAAAAACCTTTGATATATAATCATCGACAGCAAGTTTGAATTTTTCATCATATGAAAAACCGCTCTGCATCATAGCATAAAAGAGGTAACCTGCACCTGTTTTATAGCTTCTGTCCGACCAATCCTCTTTATCAAAAAAACGGTAAACCGCCTTTCGGGTCTCTTCATTATCGGAATCGGCAAGCAGAAGAGATGCGACCTGCCACGATGAAAAATAGAAGTTATAATACTCACCCCTGAGCTTGGGGAGAAGCGTATAGGCGGTCTTGTCAGTTACGGGAATTTTCGGCATTTTTTCGCCATTTTTTCTCGCAACTTTTACTGCATTTTCATACCACACTTTTTTATCGGTATAACGACCGATGTGTATTCGCTTTATCCAAGCCATTATCACAGGTATAAAATCCGCCGCAAAAAAGCAAAGGCAGACAAGCAACAAAATGCTGAAAAAAATCAATAAAAAAATCATCATTATTTTTCACCTAAAAGCGCATAAAATTTCTGAACTTCTTCTTCATTTCCGTGCTTCATTTTTTTCAGGTTTCCGCTGAGTTTTTTTGCAAGATTTTCATCATCAATAAGCTGTGCGATTTTTTCTGCAATACTCTCGGCATTCATTTCGGCAAGCACTGCCGTTTCACCGTCGGAAAGCTGATCGTAAACGGTTGTGAATTTGGTTGCAACAATCGGCTTTGCAAGACACTTTGCTTCGTCTATAGCAATCGATTTCCCTTCAAAATACGAGGGTTGTACGTATATATCACACTTTGAAAGGTAAGGATAAGGGTTTGCTCTTTCGCCGAGAAAGATGAAAATTTCTTCGAGATTTTTTTCTTTTATTTTTTGCAAAAGCTCGTCTTTCATTTCACCTTTGCCGATGGAAAACCACTTGAAATTAAAGCCTTTTTTTACTAAAATTTCTGCCGCATCTATCGCTAAATCGTAGCCCTTCTGCTGAGAAATTCTGCCGATTGTGAGCAGGAATTTTTCGTCGGATTTTTTGTCAAAATCTTCAACGTTTTCTGCCGCCATTTTTCCAAGGATTTTCGACGAAGTTATATTCTCAATCATACGCACCTTTTCCGCATACTGCGGAAAAACTTCGCGAAGAACTTTTTCGCACTCTTCGGAAACGGTTACGATATAATCAACCTTTGAAAAGAAAACACTGTCAATTTCAGCATCCATTTCGAGCTTGCGGTAATCGTTATGAACGTACACGATTTTTGTATCGGCACGGGCACAATCGGCAACATAAAAATTCGGTATCCCCTCAAGATAACCAACAGCTGCATCATACTTTTTTTCCGTTTTTGTAAGAAAGCCTTTAAGATACTTCCAGGCATGCTGGTCGCGGCTGCGGGGTGAGCCTGACGAAGAATTTACGGTACGCGAATACAAAACTCTTTTCAGAGCAAGGGCAGGTCTGCCGCTGAGAAAAAGCGACACCGCACTCTTGACCGCAGGCTGTCTGAACTGTGTGTACGGTTTATCAAAAGTAAGAATATTTACCTGCTCGGGCACCATACCGAGGAAGAGACCCGCAGGCTTGAACAGCAGCAGATCCACCTCATATTTTTCATAATCTATCATCTGAAGAAGTGACAGCAGACTGCGTTCTCCTCCGCCGCTGCCCATATTCTCCATTACAAAAAGTATTTTTTTCTTCATTTCAAACCACACCGAATTATCAGATTTTTTTTACGGCACGAAGCACAGACACGCCTTTGGTAACAAGTCTGCCGTATGCATTTGCAAACGGAGCCTTATCATTTCGGTTATAGAGCATAAGAGCATCCGCACCACAGAAATCCGCAACCCATCTGAGTGCAGATATATTTTTTTCGGCTACGTGTCTGAGGTCACCAGCTTCATTCATTATTTTTACGGTATGCAGTTTTATTTCCGTTTCGTTACCCAAACAGTCTCTGTACCACGTAAAGGGAAGATTAAAACCTGCCGCAGTGAAGCCGTATGAAGGTGCACCGTTGCGGAAATTTATCTCCATAAAGTACGGCGTACCGTCAACCACTTTCAGCTCAAGGTCAAATAAGCCTTCGAAACCGAACCGTTCAAGCATAGTGTCGAATTTTTCGACGTCTATATAGGTTATACTGTCTTTGATTATTGCGTAGCTTGTACTTCCTCTGTCAACGGGATATTCTCTGAATTTTTCGAGCTGGGCATAACACCTGACTTTTTTGCCCTTTGTTTTACATCCGCAATACTCAACCATCAGGTTGTTTTCACCATGCACAAACTGCTGAACCAAAACCTTGCGGTATCCGCTCCCCTCACTGAAAAAAGCATCTGCCGCCTTAACTGCATCTTCACGTGTTTTACATATAGTTATATCGGTTTTTTGACCGTCTACACTTTTAAGCGGCTTTATAATAAAGGGCAGACCGAACGCCGCCAACCTGGCTTTGTTTTCGGAGGTTATATCCATCGCGCGGGTTTCAGGCACGGTAAATCCGCACTCTTCAGCAACGCGGCACATCTCAGCCTTGTCCATATAAAACTCCGCTTTGCCGCTGAGCCCCGGGCAAAAGGCAAGCTTACTCAAAGAGCCGTAAGCCGCATCAAGTGCAATGGCAGCCGCATCGGATGCAGGGAACAGCGCCGGCTTACCGCCGCGTGACTCGACTACCGTTTTGACCGCATCGGCAATTTCATCCGTACTGCCGACATGTACTGTTTTCAGAGTGTATTTGCTGTGCTCTGCACTGCCGTCAGAATCAATATTTATAAAAACAGAGCCGATACCTTTTTCGCCGAGGCTTCTTATGAGACCCAGCGAATTAAAGTGGGCGTCGCCGACAACTACGGCATAATTGCTTATATTTTTTTCGCAACTATCCATAAGATCCTCCTGAAATTGAAGCGGTGTTTTTTGATATCGACTATTTCCACATCGCCGCAACGTGCATAAGTGTGCACGCCCTCGGCAGGTGAGCCTTTGAGCAGCTTTATCCGGGACGGCTCAAGGCGGAAAACTTCGGTTTCACTGTAGGACGTATCGCTGATTTCATCGACCGAGTAAAACACCAGCCCTGCGCCGTAGACACCGCCCGAGCAATTCTGTGCAGGTCTTATTAATTTGCCGTTACGCTCAAATAATCTGCCCGCACCGCGGCTTATCTGATTACTCTGCAATGATTTATTTACCGGATGCGGTTCACCCGTATACCGGTCAAAAAGCTGAAGCTGAGTTTCTTTCTTTGCCGGGTCGGTAACACGTGAAGCAAGAAGCCATTTATCGCAGATTACCGTATCGACCATACCTTTTTCGTCTGCAAGTACGCTGTGCTTTTGCCATTTATACGGAAAATCCACAGCCTTATAGAGCTGAATGCATCCGTCTCCCATCGTTTCGGGCATCATATAAATCTCGCCGTTCTCCTCAAAAACATAGGGGTAGGAAAGATGAAAGCTCTCTTCAAGCACGACCTCGGGAACACTAAAGCCTTTTTCACCGAGGACTGACACGCCGACCAGACCTTTTTCGGTGGCGTTGTCAAACATTTCGACAAAGAGATACGTCTTACCGCAGTACTCAAACAGAAACGGGTCTGCATACCAATAACGCTTACTTTCGGGTAAAACGGAAAAAGACGCAGCATTGCCGTCGAGAAGGGTATCACCCTCGCCGCATAAGCGGTATGCAATATTCCAGTATTCCTCACGGAGTATATCTTTTACGGGTCTCACGGCAGTCACCTCGTGTTTAAACTATATTTATATAATTATAGCATAAAGGAAATGTTTTTTCAAGAAAGCAAAAAACAATGCGGTATGCACCGTGGCACACCGCACTAACGCCGGATTATACTCTGTGGCCGTTTTTGAGCTTTATCTTGCCGATAAACGGAATCTTGAGGATACCTGTAAAGGAATCGTCATCAAAATCGATATCAAGCTCTGCATCCTTACCGAGCATTGCAATATTGATAACAGCCTTGAGATGATTCTCTCCTATATTGACAGACTTGACGGTATACTCGGGAATATCGACACCCGAAAGCTCAAGCTCGAAATCGTAAGAACCGTCCTTCTCAAAAATATTTACCATAGCTTCGCCGCGGAAGAGCATAGAGTCTACCGTGCAAGCCCACTTACCTGTAGGATTCATTTTACCGCACTCCTTAGTTTATTTGGTTTGATAATAGCATCTGCGCCGTATTTTGTCAACCGTTCCGTTTGTATTGACAATATTCTTTTTTAGTTTTATAATATAATAAGTTTATAATAGCCAAGTTCCGACAAAAAACGAAAGGCGGCATATAATTTTGAAAAATATTTTCTCTTCCGGAAAAACACCCGACGAAAAGTCGGCGTTCTTTATAATTGCAACCAGAAGGGCGGGCGTTGCTCTTCTTGACGCGCTGTTTATAAATCTCACCTTTGTGATGACGAGTATAATCGAATTCTATCCCGAGCCGCTCGGTTACGACGTAATTCAGGCACTGATAGGAAGATCGTTATACACAACCGTTATTTTCATAGCCGTATACGCCTTCTTCGGACTGTACAACAGCCTCTGGGAATATGCAGGATTACACGAAATGGTACGCTGTGCGGGTGCAGGCATAGTATCTACGCTGCTCTGCCTTGCCGCTGATTTTATCTGTGACAGCTTCGAGCTGCTGGACGTAATGACCTTCAGCCTGAGCGTATATTTCACTTCAATGCTTGTAATCATTGCCGCTACGGGCTGTATACGCCTTACATACCGTATGATAAGACGTACAAAAAAGGCACACTCAGCAGGTTCTCGCAGAGGCGCAGGCCGCAGGGTTATGATAATAGGCGCGGGAGATATGGGACAGACGATTCTCAAGGAGCTTGGGGCCACTGCATTTGCACTCGGCAAGCCCGTTGTTTTCGTTGACGATGACCCGATGAAGGCCGGCAGACGGATAGAAGGCATTCCGGTAAGAGGCAACTGCGAAAAAATACCCGAACTGGTAATCAAATACAAGGTAGACGAGATAATTTACGCAATCCCCTCCGCATCGCCCGAACGCAAAAGCGATATACTTAAGCTCTCCGTAGGGACAGGCTGTTCATTAAAGACTTCGCTTTCGCTTCAGGAAATCAGCGAAAAGAGCGTAACGGAGCCGACAATAAGAAACGTTGATATAACAGACCTGCTGGCTCGCCCCGAGGTTACGCTCAACACGGACATATGTGCCTATCTCAAGGGTCGCACCGTAATGGTAACGGGCGGCGGCGGCTCTATAGGCTCTGAGATATGCACTCAGGTTGCTCGCTACGCACCTGAGAAGATAGTCATTTTTGATAACTACGAAAACAACGCATTCATTCTCAAGAACAAGCTTGACCGAAAATATCAGGGCAAGGTGCAGTTCTTTATCCGCATAGGCTCCGTACAGGACCCGAAAAGACTTAACGAAGTAATGACGGAATTTGAGCCGTCGGTAGTTTTTCACGCCGCTGCTCACAAGCACGTACCGCTTATGGAGGACAGCCCCTGTGAGGCGGTAAAGAACAACATATTCGGTACGTACAACACCGCAAAAGCGGCAATTGACCACAAGGTAAGCAAGTTTGTTATACTCTCAACGGACAAGGCGGTCAACCCGACTAACGTAATGGGTGCGACGAAACGTGTTACGGAGCTTATCATACAGTATTTTGAAAAGCAGAACTCGGGCACTCACTTTGCCGCTGTACGATTCGGTAACGTGCTTGGTTCAAACGGCAGTGTAATCCCGATATTCAAAGAGCAGATAGCTCACGGCGGACCCGTAACCGTAACGCACAAGGATATCACACGCTACTTTATGACAATACCGGAAGCTGCACAGCTCGTCGTACAGGCAGGCGGTATTGCACGTGGCGGCGAAATATTCGTACTCGATATGGGTGACCCCGTAAGCATAACCTCACTTGCAGAGAAGCTTATCACACTTTCGGGCTACAGACCGTATGAGGATATAAAAATTGAGTTTACGGGTCTGCGTCCCGGCGAAAAGCTCTACGAAGAGCTTACTCTCGCAGAGGAAGAGACGGAAATGCAGCTTACGGCAAACGACAAGATTTTTGTACTGCCTCCCGTAGAATTCAGCGGCGAAAAGCTTGAAAAAGGACTTGAAAAGCTGAAATCCGCCGACGGTACAAACGTACGCGAGCTGCTGCTTGAGCTTGTGCCGAATTTCAACAGCTGATACACCTCACAAAACATTTGCGAAAGGAACATAAAAGCAAATGACACCCACACTACTCACAGTTTTCGCTATAAGTATGCTTGGTGCATGGTTCGGCCAGGCTTCACCCAGCCGCACATATAACGTGCTGGGCAAGCGACAGCCTAACCTGATAGGCGTTTTCATAACACTCATTACCGTCGTGCTATTTTCCGGCTTGCGCAACAATATCGGTGACACGGTTTACTATCTCCACACCTACAATCTCGACACGGAAAACGGTATGGATCTGCCGGCAATAGGCGACAAGGCGTATCTTTTCCAGCTTTTTCAGTATTTTCTTCACCAAGCGAACGCCGAACCGTCGGTATTTATTATGATTTGTTCTATCTTAACTCTCGTGCCGATGATATGGCTTTTCTACAGGTACTCGGCAGACTACTCACTTTCGATTTTCCTTTTCTTTACGATGGGTATTTTTGCCTCGACGCTTAACGGCATACGCCAGTACGTTGCAACGGGTCTGATTTTACTCGGCTCAAAGTTTTTGTTCTCCCCGAAGAAAACAGATTTCTGGAAATACCTCATACTGATTCTCATCGCCTCTCAGATTCATTCATCGGCTGTTATTATGATACCGCTGTACTTCCTCTGCCGAAGAAAAGCCTGGTCTGCACCGGCAATGATTTCGGTAGCGGCGGGTGTTGCAGGTCTTATTTTCGTCAGTATGTTCCTACCCTCGTTCCTTACTCTGCTTGAAGACACATCTTACTCCACCTATGCTGACGGTTGGTTTGACGAAGGCGGTTCTACGGGCGGTGCAAACATACTGCGCGTTGCATTCAACATAATGCCGACCGTGCTCGCCGCAATATTCTCAAAGCAGGTGCGGCAATTCGGTCCCGTTGCCGATATTCTTATAAACATTTCTCTCGTTCACTCTGCAATTTATATACTTGCTCTCTACGATTGGATCTTTGCACGCTTTGCTTTCTACACCTATGCATACGTTATACTGCTTATGGCTCTTGTTTTTGTTGCCGTACTGAGAAGCAGAAAGTACCGTTTCTTCTCCTTCCTGCTGTTCGGTGCATACATCATTTATTTCATAATCGACGCACGTGCCAACCGACTCAACTGGTATGCCAGTGACTTCTTCACACCAAACAATACGATGTTGTTCAAATTCCTCTACTTAAACTAAGGAGAGATTCCGTAATGAAGAAAAAACAGCTTCTTATAATCAGCGGAGGAATGGAAATAGGCGGTATCGAGCGAAGTCTTTTCGGATTGCTCGGTGAGATAGACTATGACCGCTATGACGTTGATTTATTGCTTTTCAAGGTAGGCGGCGAATTACTGCCGCTTGTTGACAGGCGTTGCAACATACTGCCTGAAATAAAGCAGTGTGCGGCAATGACACTGCCGATAGCATCTGCAATAAAGACAACGCCTATAATAGGCGTGAAGCGTGCGGTAAACCGCATAATTTCGACAAAAAAATACGGCACCTCCGATGCCGCGACATTCGCTCTGCTGTCCTCTTACTGGAGGAGCTGTGTAAGCAATATGCCTGCACAGAAGAAAAAATATGACGTTGCGATAAGCTTTATGTGGCCGCACGATTACGCCGCAAAAAAGGTAACGGCAAACAAAAAAATCGCATGGATACACACCGACTACACGGTTGCAAAAATGAACTTTGAAAAAGACGAAAAGCTGTGGAGTAAGTTTGATAAAATTGCAGCCGTTTCGGACGAAGCAGGCAACGCATTCCGTAAGGTTTATCCGTCGCTTGCCGATAAGCTTATTACCGTCGAAAATATACTCTCACCCGAATTTGTACGCACTCAGGCGCGCAAAGAGCCTGCAGAGGGCATTGACCCCGATATACCTGCAATTCTCTCCGTCGGCAGATTTACTGCCGCAAAGGCATTTGACCTTGCCGCGGAAAGCTGCAGGATAATGAAAGAAAAGGGTTGTGATTTCAAGTGGTATCTGATAGGCTTCGGTCCCGACGAAGCATTGATCCGCTCAAAAATAAAAGAAAACAATGTTGAAGACACAATGATCATCCTCGGCAAAAAATCAAATCCTTACCCGTATATAGCCGCGTGCAATATTTATGCACAACCCTCACGCTATGAGGGGAAGGCGGTTACGGTAAGGGAAGCCCAGATGCTCGGAAAGCCCGTTCTTATAACCGATTTTGAGACCGCAAAGGGTCATATAGAAGACGGAAAGGACGGTATTATCTGCCCTATGGGAACCGAAACCGTTGCAGATGCACTTGCAGTTCTGCTTGATAATAAAAAGCTTCGTGAAAAGCTCGGTAAAAACTGCCTTGCCAACGATTACAGCAACAGAGAAAGCATTAATACACTATATGACTTTATTGAAAACTAAGGAGCCGCTCAATGTACAGCTTATCCGTAATTCTGCCCGTATATAACGCCGCAAAGTATCTGACAGGAATGTTGGACAGCCTTGCCGTGCAGACAGTAAAATCCGAAATGCAGATAATACTCGTTGACGACGGCTCAACAGACGGCAGTGCAGAAATATGCGACGAATTTGCTTCAAGCCACACCGACACCGTTGTGATCCACCGTAAAAACGGCGGCGTAAGCGCCGCAAGAAATGCAGGCATAAAAGAAGCGTCGGGAGAATATATCGGCTTTGTTGACGCCGACGATACACTTGCACCGGATTATTTTGAAAAGCTTCTGAATGCCGCAAAAACAAACGGCTGCGATATGGCAATGAGCGGATTTACTCTTGTATACGAAGGTGACCACAGGCCCGTTTCACCGTTTGAGGACGGAGAAATATTTGAAGGAAAAGATATTGCCGATAAAATTGCACGTAAAATGCTGTCCAACGGAAGCATCAACAGCGTATGGTCGAAAATTTTCCGCCGCTCGGTTATAGAAGAAAATTCGGTTGAGTTTCCCGTTGGCATAAAAATCGGTGAGGATAAGAGATTTGTACTCGGATTTCTTGCCCACTGCTCACGCGCGGTATATGCAGGCAACTGCGGATACTTTTATATAAACGTTGTAACAAGCGCTATGCATTCCGATAATAAAATGCAGGAGCTTCTGAAAACGGATGATGACGAGATAAATGTATTCGTATCGCTCGGTCTTGACGAAAAAACCGTACGTACGGAAAAATCGGCATACCTGTTTTCGGAGCTTGCCGATTTCCTTCAGCGTTGCTATTCCGACTCACGGGCAAACGCAAAAGAGGCAACAAAAAAGCACTTTTCTGACAAAGAACTGATGAAAAAGATTGACTGTGCAACAGAATACATTAAGAAAAACAACGGCACAATATACACTCTGCTCGCAACCGCATTTGCAAAACGCAGTGTGTTTATGACACTTTGCGTGCTGTGGCTGCAGAAAAAGATACAGAAAGGAAGCTGACCGATGAAAATACTGCTCTACGACCACTCGGGCTGTTTCAACAGAGGCTGTGAAGCCATAGTGCGGTCTACGGTCGGTATCCTCAGAAAAGCATTCCACGGCTGTGAATGCTCACTGCTCTCATATCACCCCGAGGAAGATATGATTCTTTCCGATATACCCGGCCTTACCGTGCGCGGCATGAAGGCGCAACGGATGGGTCATATACAGACGTACGTCAACGCTTTTTATTATAAAATTCTTCACCGCTCAGATTACTATTACCGTGCTTCCTATGCTGAAGCAATTGACTTTGCAAGGGAGCACGACATCTGCCTTATCATAGGCGGTGACACCTTTTGCTACGGCGACAACGAGCTGTGCCGTGCCGTTACGGCAGAATTCAAAAAACTCGGTAAATGCGTAGTGCTCTGGGGCTGCTCAATAGGCAAGGAAGACCTGAGCGAAGAAAAGCTCGCAACACTTCGCAGTATAGACGGCATATTTGCACGCGAGCCGCTGACAAAGCAGGTGCTTGAAGAAAACGGGCTTACAAACGTAAGGCTGTTTGCCGACCCTGCATTTACGCTTGAGACAAAAAAGCCTGAAAACAAGCCTGCAGGCAAAATGCTGGGGCTTAATTTCAGCCCGCTCGTTGCTAAACGCTGTCCCGGACTTGCAGGCTGTGTTGCGGAATTTCTTGAAAGAATCGAAAAAGAGACCGACTACACACCCGTACTGATACCTCACGTTATGATAGATGCGGGCAACAACAACGACTACGCTTATATGAAAGCAATAGCGGAAAAAGCTAAACTGACACGCACGGTGATTCTGCCCGACAATCTGTCTGCTGCAGAGTATAAGGGATATATATCCGAATGCGATATGCTGATTGCCGCACGCACTCACACAACGATCGCCGCATACTCAAACCTCGTGCCCGTTTACGCACTCAGCTACAGCATAAAAGCAAGAGGAATTGCAAAAGACCTTTTCGGTAAGGAGCTTTGTGTAAAAAGCATATCGGAAATCGACTCGGCAGATGCACTTTTCGAGTGCTTCAGAGAGCTTGAGGCAAGCTGTAAAGATATGAAAAACACTCTCGCAAAAATAATCCCCGCTAAAAAAGAGCTCAGCTTCGCGGCAGGCGAGGCACTTAAAGAATACGTTTAAAGTAGGCGGCGAAATGAAAAAACAGTTGCTTTTTATAATACCGAGGCTATGTATCGGCGGTGCCGAAAAGAGCCTTATTTCACTGCTCCGGCTGCTTGATTACTCCGCATATGACGTTGATCTGCTGCTTTTCCGTAAGGAAGGTGAGTTCCTTGCAGACGTGCCGAAGCAGGTCAGCATTACGGATGCAGGTGAGGAATATATTAGATTCGACGGCAGTGCAGTACAGTACATCAAAGGCTGTATAAAAAAACTGCGCATTTCAGATATAATCAACCGTACGGTTTACTCAAAAGCAGTAGGCTCGGGCGACTACGCAAAAAGCTGGAGCTGCCTGAAAAAAACCATGACCGCACCAAAAAAACACTATGATACGGCAATTGCTTACCTTGAAGACACGGCGACATACTACTGTGCAGACTGTGTCAGTGCAGACAAAAAAATAGCATATGTGCACTGCGACTACCGCAAGCTTGTAAACAGACCTGATTTTGACAGGGAATACTACAAAAAATTCGACCGCATTGTAACAATATCGGATGAATGTCTTGCTTCGCTTGCAGAAGTCTTCCCCGAATACAAAGACAAGCTGACGGTAATTGAAAATATAACCTCGGAGAAAACCGTAAAACATTTTGCCGAAAAGCCCATTGATGATTTTGAAGCTGACGGTGCAAAAAAGATACTTACGGTAGGCAGATTGGCTCCGCCGAAGGGGCACGATATGGCGGTTGAAGCCGCAAAAATTCTCAGTGACAAAGGCTATGATTTCAAGTGGTTTGCTCTCGGCTCAGGTGACCTTGAGCAACAGATCAAAGAGCAGGTAAAGAGTCTCGGGCTTGAAGATAAATTTATTCTTCTCGGTGCAAAAGCAAACCCTTATCCGTATTTTGACGGCTGTGATATTTATGTTCAGACCTCGTATTCCGAAGGTAAATCGATTGCGATTGATGAAGCGAAGATTTTTGCAAAGCCGATTGTATGCACGAGCTTCCCGACGGTTTATGACCAGCTGACAGACGGCAAAACAGCTCTGCTCGCCGAAATAAATGCCGAGAGTATTGCAGAAAAAATTGAGATACTTCTTAATGATGATTCTCTTTGCAAAGCTTTAAGCGAAAACCTTAAGAAAGAAAAAGCAGGAAACGAAGAAGAAATCGACAAATTTTATCAGCTTCCGGAGTGTAAAATATGATATACAAACAGTGGATGAAATACATCAAAGACGACGTTAAACTTACCGAGGTAATTATGCCCGGTACACACAACGCAGGCAGCTACGGTATGACTGCACTTGCCTGCTGTCAGGACGGCACTTTTTACTCGCAGTTCGCCTACGGAGTACGCCATTTCTGTATACGTTACTGCGGCGATAAAAAGAAAGGCATCGTGCTCAGCCACGGCCTTGCAAAGGGTGTGCCGCTCGCAGAAGGTTTTGAAAGCATGAGAAGAATGATTGAAGAAAACGACAGCGAATTTTTCATCTTCGATATGCGCGAATACTACAACCAGAAGATAGGTCCGTTCAGCTTCACATACCCTGCAGACGATGCAGAGGTAGTAAAGCTTATCGAAAAATATCTTGCGCCCGAAAAGTACGCTTACACTGACTTTGAACACGTAAGCGACATCACCTTCGGCGACATACGTAAATCAGGCAAGAGTTACCTTATCGTCAACTACCGCAACGCTTACCAGCCGTGGTGCAAAGAGGTTGAGCATATACTCCCGTGGAACCCCGTGCTTCACGGCAAAAAGCCAGAAGTGTTTGCCGCAGAGGTGCTTATGCACTTCAACAACGAGCAGACAAACGGTATCTATTGGTTCCAGACTCAGCTGACTCCCGTATTCGGCTTAAAAATGAAGACTCCGCGTGCACTCGAAAAGAGCCTGCGTCCCTATTATCAGCAGATAATTGACCGTATTGCGGCAAACAAATTCTATCTTGAGAGCGCAAACGTAATCTCGGGTGACTTTATGACCGAGGATTACTCAAAGTGCCGCGAAATAATCAAGCTCAACCTGCTTAAAGGTACGGTAAAGGAAGAATTAAGAGAAGAATTTGAAAAGGAACTGAATAAGAGATGAGCTACAAATCAATTATAATCGGTCACATCACAAACGACATAAACACCGACTGTGAGGGCAACACAGAAGAGCTTGCAGGAGGTGCGATACTCTATTCAACAGCGGCTGCAACCGCACTCGGTCACGATGTTGCGGCGGTCACAAAACTGCCCGTAAGCGAGAGAGCACGTGTGCTTGAGCTTGCCGTCGAGCCCGAGGCAATTTTCTGCTCGGCAGGCGAGAGCGCTTGTAATATGGTAAACACCTACCTCACACCTGACAAAGAAAGACGCAACAGCGTATGCGAAAGTGCAGGCACGCCCTTTACCGCCGAGGATATCCCTGACGAAGAGGCTGATGTAATCCACTTTGCAGGTCTTGTATACGGCGATTTTGACAGCGATATGATAATTAAAGCTTCGGAGCAGGCAGCTGTTGCAGTTGACCTGCAGGGATTCCTCCGCCACGTAAACGATGATGGCACAATGGAGCTTCGCGACTGGGATGAAAAAGAAGATATCATACCCTATATCACCTACCTCAAGGCTGATGCTGCAGAGGCAGAGGTGCTCACCGGCACAGCTGACAGACATGAGGCTGCAAAAATTATGTACGAGTGGGGTGCAGATGAAATTGTCATCACCCACAACACAGAGGTACTCGTATTTGACGGCGACGATTTCTACACCTGCCCCATACGCTCAAGAAACTTAAGCGGCAGAACAGGCAGAGGCGACACAACCTTCAGTGCATACATCTGCGAAAGACAGGAGTTTGAAATTGACGAGGCACTTCTGCTTGCAACCGCAACAGTATCGCTCAAAATGGAAACTCCCGGCCCGTTTAACGGTACGAGAGATGACGTAAAAGACTATATCAACGAATTTTACAGAGACTATATAGACTAATCAGAAGGACTGAAAAAGAAATGAAGTATGCCGTTGTCGGCACAAGCTGGATTACAGAAGAATTTATAATGGGAGCAGAGCTTGTCGAAGGGCTTGAGCTTTTCGGCGTATGCTCACGAAGCTATTCAAAGGGCAAGGCGCTTGCCGAAAAATTCGGTGCACCCCGTGTATTTATCGACCTTTACGACCTTGCAAGATGCGGTGACGTTGAGGCTGTTTATGTAGCAAGCCCCAACTCACTCCACTATGAGCAGTGCAAGCTGTTACTCGGTGCAGGCAAGCACGTAATATGCGAAAAGCCGATTACGGTAACACCTGCTGAGCTTAGCAAATTGCAGGCACTTGCAGCAGAAAACGGCAGAGTATATATGGAAGCCATAATGTATATGCACAGCCCCGTAAGGCCCAAGCTCAAGGCTTCGCTTCAGGCTCTGGGCAACATCACGGCGGCACATTTCGACTTCTCACAGCTTTCATCAAAATACCCGGCATACAAGCGTGGCGAAAACCCCAATATTTTCAACCCTAAGTTTGCTACGGGCTGTCTGATGGACCTTGGCATCTACTGTATTTACCCTGCACTTGATTTATTCGGTGCACCTAAAAACATTATCAGCACCGCAAGGTTTCTTGAGAGCGGTGCGGACAGCGGCGGCACAACGGTTTTTGAGTACGACAATATGCTGCTGACAATGACCTGGTCAAAGGTTTCGCAGGATTTCTGCGGCAGTCAGATTCTCGGTGACGAGGGTACGGTTACAATCGGCTCAATCTCTCAGCTTAACCATATTTCATTCTGCCGTAAGGGCAGTGAGCCTATGGAAGTAGTAGGCGAAACGGAAAAGCACGTGATAATGTCACACGAGGCGCAGGCTTTCTATGACTTCATCACAAAGCCTGAAGAAACAGCCGAGAGATACAAAGAGGCAAGCCGTATGGCACTTGCCGTAAGCGCCGTAATGGAGCAGATAAGAAAACAGACAGGAATTAAGTTTGATATATAATATCAATTATCAATGCGTTTTGAAAAAACGCAAATCAAGATTTTGAAAAAATCAAATCATGCCGTAAGGCAAATCATATTTTTAATGCCTCGATAAAGCTGATGCACACAATAAAGTTAATTGCACCGAGGAAAGTCAGAGTCATTGTCTTTATGCTTTAATGATTTGGCTTCGCCATGATTTCTCTCTTAACGCTCCATGATTTGTTGCTTAACGCAACATGATTTTAATCGATAAATCGATTCATTATTTATATCCACAAACACCAAAAGGAAAGTGAAAAAAATGAAACTATCACTTGTTGTACCGTGTTACAACGAAGAGCAGAATGTAGCTCTTTTTTATCAAACAGCAAAAGCTGTTTTTGATGCTGAGGGCTACAGCTACGAGTGCGTTTTTGTAAACGACGGCTCTGCCGACAACACACTCGGTGAGCTTAAAAGACTTCACGCCGAGGCTGACGGCAACATACGCATTGTCAGTTTCTCACGCAACTTCGGCAAAGAGGCGGCAATGTACGCAGGCATAGAGCACGCAAAGGGCGAGCTTATATGCCTTATTGATGCTGACCTTCAGCAGAGACCCGAGGTTGTTGCGTATATGGTGAAGCGACTTGACGAGGTGCCCGAGCTTGACTGCGTTGCGGCTTACCAGCAACAGCGTCACGAAAGCGGCACACTGACATTCTTCAAGTCGAGCTTTTACAAGCTGATAAACTCGGTATCCGACACAAGATTTGTGCAGGGTGCGAGCGACTTCCGCACATTCCGCCGAAGTGTTGCCGAGGCTGTACTCTCAATGGGCGAATACCACAGATTTTCAAAGGGTATTCTCTCCTGGGTCGGCTTCAACACCGAATATATACCGTATGAGGTACAGGAGCGTGCCGCAGGCGAGAGCAAGTGGTCATTCAAGAAGCTCTTCAAATACGCAATCGACGGAATTATTGCTTTCTCAACCGCACCGCTCGCAATTCCGACGGCAATGGGTATAATTATGGCTGTAATTTCTTTCCTCTATCTAGGCATAAAGGGACTTTATTGCCTGCTCAGCCCCACGGCATTTTTCAGCCAGGGCTCGGTGCTGATTTTCCTTCTGCTGCTCGTCGGCGGACTTCAGCTGCTGAGCATAGGAATTATTGGCAAATACCTTGCAAAGACCTATGAGCAGAGCAAAAACCGACCGATTTATATTGCAAGAGAAATTATAGAGCCGAAAAACGATGACTGATTATATTGAATTTATTTCCGATTTCTTTGCAGGAGCAGAGGCGGAGTGGAAGAGTGTAGCGGTTGACGGAGTAACCTACACCGTATTTGCTCTGCCCTACACTCAGCTTGATTTTCCTCCCGAGGGATATGCATTTGTTGACAGCTACTATGTTGCATCAAACCGTGCATATTTTTTACGCAAGGAGCTTGTACAGAAGCTGACGGAAGAAGGCTTTGAGACGGTTGACTGCACCTTGCCTTACAAGAGTATTGCCTATCATTCGGGGCTTGGTGTGCCGCTGAGAAGCACGCTTATTGCAAACAGGCGTTACGGCACACGTATGGCACTTGAAATTGTCGCTGTACGCGGTGTATACGCAAAGGAAGTAACCGTTGACGATATACTGAAAAAGCCGGAAATGGCGGCTTTTTGCCGCACCTGCGGCATATGTGAAGCAGTGTGCCCGCAAGGCTGTATTTCTACCGACGGATTTGACAGAAACAGATGCATACGAAGACTGCAGGAAAGTACAGATTTATCTGACGAAGCCTCGGCAGAGGCTATGGGCGTTCAGCTATGGGGCTGTGATATATGCCAGCGTTGCTGTCCGTTCAACAGCCACCTTGAGTCGAGAGAAATGACAGAGGAAGAAAAAGAGCTGTTTTATATTGATAATCTTTATAAGGCTTTTTCAGCAGGCAAAAAAGGCTGTGAGCCTTACCGCGATATCCTCGGCGGCAACTACCTGCGTCCTGCAAAGCTGACGGCACTTGTACTGAATGTTATGGCAAACAGTAAGGACCCGAAAAAATACATAAGATATGCCGAAGAAACGCTTAATCACAACGATATAAGGGTACGTACAGCCGCTCAGAGGCTGCTCGGTAAAATCAAGGAGATTTGATTTATGAAAAAAAGAATTTTAAGCATTGCACTGTGCATTATTATGATAATCACGGCAGCATTGCCCGTAGCTTCGGCAGACAGCACCAATATCGCATACGAGGTCCTGCCCGAGCTTGAAACAACTCAGACTCCACTGCGCACACGCAAGCAGGTTGACGGTCTGCGTATGTATGTCGATGAAGAAAATCCGCTGTTTATGATAAGAAACTGCCCAATATGGGGTGGTCCGCAGACGGGTGAAGCCTTTGCCTCATATGCAATCAAGACATACTTTGCACTGCCCAAGGATGTAAGAAACTTTGCAGTAATTTACATAGACGAAGGCCCAACGGATATGACACCCGCAAGACAGCTTGAATTCTGGGACGAGCTGCTGACAATAACGGATGCGGCAGGTGTGCCTATCGTCTGCCAGTCCGAATGCTTCTGCACCAACAAGACCCGTGACCCCTTTACTCAGGAGGAGCTTTCTGCAGTATTCAAGGAGCATCCCTCCATGATGGGATTTGTGCAGGTTGAGCTTTCAACCAACGGTGTTACAAATGAAAAGCTCGCCTATGACGAAGTAACTGACGACCAGGGTGTTAACAAAAATATTCTCAGACGTATGAAATCCTGTATCAAGGCTTGCGCCGAAAACGGCGGTCTTTTCATCTGGCAGGATATGGAATACATCTACTGGAAAAAAGCAAACTATGTCAACCATATTCTCAAGGACAGAGAGCTTTACGACCTGCTTAAGGCAAACACCGAAAATATAATTATTATGGACAAGCACAACGGTCACGGCAGACACTTTGCAAGCCAGTCAAATATCTTCGGCTGCTGGCTTGACGATGTCTGCGGCAACTGGGGTGTAAACCTTGAAAATTTCCTCTGGTATGAGGAGGGCTTTCTTGATTACGATGACCTCGGAGTTGCACCGAACGAGCCGCATCCGTTTTTCACCGCAAAATATCCGCCGGCACTTTTCGGAATTGATATGATTGCTGACCTTGTCGGCGGTGCAACCGTTTATGCGATTGAGGGTACACTTAGCAGAGGCGGTCTTTACCACTTTGTAAACGGCGAGGTAATTCTCACGCCCACCTTCTACGAGGTGCTTTACCCTATCTATCAGCTCATCTTAAACGGTGCAGTGCCTGACAAGGAAGAAGTAAAGTCAAACATCAAGGTAGCATACAAGATGTCCAACCCGAGAGCTTACGCACTCAGCGGTAACGATGCACACATTCTGCAGGGACTTTACTGCGACACTTTTAATTTCTTCCAGGAGAAGTTTGAAAACATATACTTCGACTGCACCAAAACGTGGGTACCCTCAACGTCAAGGTATTACCTCATACCGATTCTGCCGATTTACTCTGACCCCGAAGAAGTATTGCCCGAGAGCCGTATTCTTACAGACTCTTCTTACTTCTTTAACTTCCTGTTTATCAACAGCCTTAAAATCAAATTCTTCAACAGCTACTACGAAGAAAAACACGAAGGCGACGGCGTGCTGTTTGATATTAATGATTATATTTATATATTTAACAGCAACGAGAACAAAACGATTGACAGCGAGCAGAGTGTAAGCTACACGCTCGACAGCGGCAAAAAGCTCAGCACAACCTTCGTTGCCCACACCTACGCAATATTCAACGAGGATGACGGCAAAATTGATATCGACCTTTGCAACCTGCGACTTGATACGGATGACATATGTAACTTCCGGGAAGATGAAAACCAATTTATGACTTCCTACGCACTCGGAGGCAAACGAAGCGACCCGAAGAATTTCAGAGAATCCGTAATTGAGATTTCGGGCTTTGAAACCGAGCCAACGGTAACAGCCGCAGGCAAAAACGGCGCAACAATGAAAACCGAATGGAATGAAGCAACGAAAACTCTCACGCTTTCGGTAATATCAAACGGCGAAGTAAGGATTACCGTAGAATAATATTCAACACCTCATCCGTCATTTTCTGCGAAAATGCGGCTTAAGAACAACTATAAAAACATATAAAACGCTGTAAAAACGATAAGTTTTTACAGCGTTTTATTGCAGACGCCCAATAGGCGCCCCTATGATTTTAATCACATTTTATCTTTTTCAAGCTGTGCTTTTAATTCGTCGAGCGACTCGAATTTCATTTCGGCTCGCTTATATTTTTGCAGGCGCACCTCTATAGATTTGCCGTACAGCTCACCGTCGTAGCCGATGATATGTGTTTCGCTTCGCTGCTCGTCATTTTCAAACGAAGGACGCCTGCCGATATTTGTAACGGAGCGGTACCAAGTGCCGTCAACGCAGGTGCGTGAAGCATAGACACCGTATTTGGGCACAATCAGCCCATCGGGGAAGAGCTGATTTATAGTCGGGCAGTTGAGCGACCTGCCGAGGTGGTCACCGTGTACAACCTCGAGCGTGTAACCGAATTCTCTGCCGAGCATTTCGTTTGCGGCCTCAATATCGCCGCCCTCGATTGCCGCACGGATGCGTGTTGAGCTTACGGCTTCGCCGCCGAAGCTGACGGCAGGTGTAACGCTGAGCATAATGCCCGTAATCTCACACAGCCAGCCGAGCAGAGTACTGTCGCCCTCACCGCCCTTACCGAAGCGGTAATTAAAGCCGCAGCTTAACATACCTGCATTGAGCTCACCTGCCAGAATTTTTACAAAAAACTCCTGCGGTGCATAGTCTTTAATTTTAAGAAAATCTATTCTGACAACCTCAACACCCATATCAGCGAGCAGTTTTTCCTTATCTGCCTCAGTTATAAGCTCAGGTGCTGAACGTGAGTCAATAACACACGAGGGCAGAGGGCTGAGCAGCAACACGGTAGGTATCATATCCCACTGACGTGCCGCCTGCACAGCCGCATTTATAACTGCGGTATGTCCTTTATGAATGCCGTCAAAATTGCCGAGAGCGATTGCTCTTTTTTTATTATTCATATTCGTTTACCTTTTAGGTTTCTGAATAAATACGCTTGATTTTAAGTTGGTCGGAGTCTGCTTCGCCGAGACCGAGAAACTTGCCTTCGGGCGAATAGACCTTGCAGATGCCGTCTGACAAAGGAGAATGAATACGGTTTCTGTCAAGAGCGCCGCCGTTTGAAAAACGCTGTGCCTGCGCCGCTGTTACGGTAACACTCGGATACTCAAGAAGTGTATCGAGTGCGACAACATCAGCCTCGCTGAGTTCCTCAAGAGCTTTGCACTGCGAAATATCAACGCCGTGTGCTTCAACTCTGCGAAGAGAAGTGAGCACCGCACCGCAACCGAGCTTCTCACCGATATCAGAGCTGAGCGAGCGCACATAAGTGCCTGCAGAGCAGCTGACGCGGAACGAAAACTCCTGCTTTGATTCATCAGCGCCCGTCAATTCAAGCGAATAGATATTTACCTTACGGCTTTCACGCTCTATTTCAATGCCCTCACGGGCAAGCTCATAGAGCTTTTTGCCGTCTTTTTTTATAGCTGAATACATCGGAGGCACCTGCTCGATTTCGCCAAGGAAGCTGAGCATAGCCGACTCAAAATCCGCTGTTTTAAAGGCAGTTTCGGTCTGCGAAAGTACTGTGCCCTCGATATCGAGCGTATCGGTTGTAACACCGAGGCGCACCGTTGCCTCATAAGCCTTATCGTGCGAATTGATAAACTCTATAAATCTTGTTGCCCCGCCGAGCATTACGACAAGCACGCCCGTTGCCATAGGGTCAAGCGTACCGGTATGACCCAACTTTTTTGCACCGAGGGTGCGTTTCACCCTGTTTGCGGCAACAAACGAAGTCAGCCCCTTGGGCTTGTCAAGAAAAATTACACCTGTCATAAATACTCACCGATCGTATCTATGAGAAGCTTTGTGGCTTCCTCTCTTGTGCCGGGAAGCTGACAGCCTGCCGCATTGGGATGACCGCCGCCGCCGAGCCTTGAGCAGATTGCACTTGCATCTACGGGGTCGTGTGTACGGACAGAGGCTTTATAAGTGCCGTCACGTCTTTCACGCATCGTGACACCGACAAGCACGCCCTCAATCTGACGGGAGATTGCGGCAATTCCGTCGCACTCGTTTTCATCAGAGCCGCTTTCGGCAAACATAGCACGTGTGATTGTTATAAGAGCACATTTGCCGTCGTAGAAAAACTGCATACCGTCAAGAGCAAGACGCTCGAGAGCTGCATAAGTCCTCGTCTTTGTTTCAAACATTCTGACGTTAATCTCTGACGCATTTGCACCAAGCTCCATAAGCCTTGCCGCTGTACGAAGGGTAGCCGGCGTAACGTTTGCATAGCGGAAACAGCCCGTATCGGTAGAAATGCCTGTATAAAGACAGTCGGCCATCTGCGGTGTAATTTCAACACCGAGCTGCTCAACAACCTCAAAAATAATCTGAGCAGCGGCAGCCGCAGATGAATCGACATAATTCAGCCCGGCAAAAAGCCTGTTTGAGCCGTGGTGGTCGATAGAAAGGTCTACCTTTGTTTCATATTTTGCTCTTATGTCATTACCCATAAGCGACACATCGGCAATATCGACGGCAACGACCGTCTGCTCCTCAAATTCCTGCGGCTCAATATCGAGATAGCGGAATTTCGGAGGAAGCTCCTCATTATTGACAACATTTGCCTTTTTGCCCAGTGCACGAAGCGCAAGGCAAAGACCGAAACCTGAACCGAGAGTATCTCCGTCCGGGTGAGCATGGGTAAGGATAGTAAAATTGTCGTGGGATTTCAAGAAAGAAACTGCACTGCTGATATCAATAAGCATTGCTCTTCCCTCCCTTTAAAATTCGGAATTCGGAATTAAGAATTAGGAATTAAGAATTATTCGGAAGATTGTAGCTCATTCTGAATTCGTCTTTCAATCCTCCGTCACGGCTTACGCCGTGACACCTCCTTTCAAAAGGAGGTTTTTCGGGCGCGCGATTCGTGAATCGCCCCTACTTATTCAAATCGTTGAGCATCTTTGCTATGCTCATACCGTGCTCTATTGAGTCATCGGCGACGAAGCGAAGCTCGGGAGTTTTACGAAGGCGGAGACGCTGACCTACCTCACGGCGGATATAGCCTGCGGCATTCTTGAGGCCTGCAACAGCCTCTTTAGCCGCATCGATACCCTCCATAGCGCTGATATATGCCTTGGCATAGGAAAGGTCGCCCGTAACCTCAACACGGATAACGGTGAGGAGCTTGCCCTGAACACGGGGGTCTTTTATTTCGTCACGGATGATTGCGATTATTTCACGCTTGATATCCTCCGCAACTCTGTCAGATTTATATCCTGCCATATTCTTTGCGGCAAAGGCTGACGGTAAGTTTCGTCAGCCCCTGCATTTACCTTTCAATTAATTAGTCACGGTATTCTTCGATGATGAAGGACTCGAAGATATCGCCGAGCTTGATATCGTTGAACTTATTGAGAACGATACCGCACTCGTAACCGGAAACAACTTCCTTAACATCGTCCTTGAAGCGCTTGAGTGAGCCCATCTCGTCCTCTGTGATGACGATACCGTCACGGACAACACGGATTTTGGAGTTACGTGTAACCTTACCGTCGAGCACGTAGCAGCCTGCAACATTACCGACGGAAGAAATATTGATGATATTACGGACTTCAACTCGGCCCTGTACGACCTCACGTGTCTTGGGAGCGAGCATACCCTTGATAGCAGCCTCAATCTCCTCAATACAGTCGTAGATGATTCTGTACATTCTCATATCGACACCGTCACGCTCTGCATTTGCCTGAGCAGCAGGGTCGGGACGGACATTGAAGCCGACGATGATAGCGTTGGATGCGTTTGCAAGCATAACGTCGCTCTCGCTGACTGCACCTACACCGCTGTGGATAACGCGTACGCGTACCTCGTCGTTTGAAAGCTTCTCAAGATTCTGCTTGACAGCCTCTGCCGAGCCCTGAACGTCAGCCTTGACAACAACGTTGAGGTCCTTGACCTCGCCTGCCTGAAGTGAGGAGAAGAGGTTGTCGAGTGTGACCTTCTGTACGGAGCTGAACTGCTCATCCTTGAGCTTCTGCTTACGCTGTTCAACAAGCTCTCTTGCAAGGCGCTCGTCGCTTACTGCATCGAAAACGTCACCTGCCTGCGGAGCTTCGTCAAGACCCATAATCTCAACGGGGCAGGAGGGACCTGCTTCCTTGACGTTTCTGCCGTGCTCGTCAACCATTGCACGTACACGTCCGACTGAAGTACCGGCAACGATGATGTCGCCTGCGTGAAGTGTACCGTTCTGAACAAGGAGAGTTGCGATAGGACCGCGACCCTTGTCAAGTCTTGCTTCGATAACGCTGCCCTTTGCAGCTCTGTTCGGGTTAGCCTTGAGCTCCATCATCTCTGCAACGAGAAGAATCGACTCAAGAAGGCTGTCAATACCCATTTTTGTATGAGCAGATACGGGTACACAGATCGTGTCGCCTCCCCACTCTTCGGGAATGAGCTCGTGCTCAGTAAGCTGCTGCTTGATTTTTTCGGGGTTGACATCGGGCTTATCCATCTTATTGATTGCAACAATAATCTGGACACCTGCAGCCTTTGCGTGGTTGATAGCCTCGATAGTCTGCGGCATGATACCGTCATCTGCGGCAACAACAAGGACTGCGATATCGGTTGCCTTGGCACCACGGGCACGCATTGATGTGAATGCTGCGTGACCGGGAGTATCAAGGAAGGTGATAAGCTCGCCGTTTACCTTTACTCTGTAAGCGCCGATGTGCTGAGTGATACCGCCTGCCTCTGTTGAAGTAACGGAAGTGTGACGGATAGCATCGAGAAGTGAAGTCTTACCGTGGTCAACGTGACCCATAACGACAACAACGGGATTTCTCGGTTCGAGATTTGTATCGTCGTCCTCTGTGGCGTCGATAATTCTGTCCTCAATTGTGACGACAACCTCTTTTTGTACCTTTGCACCGAGCTCTGTTGCAACGATTTCTGCTGTATCAAAGTCGAGCATATCGTTGATTGTAGCCATCTGACCGAGGGCAAAGAGCTTCTTGATAACCTCTGCGGCTGTCATCTTGAGCTTGAGAGCAAGGTCGCCGACAGTGATTTCCTCGGGAAGAGTAACAGTAATCTTCTTATTTGCACGCTCTGCCTCGATACGCTTGATTCTCTCCTGCTCAGTCTCGCGGCGGTGTGTACGTGTGCCCTGTTTACGGTACTGCTTGGACTTCTGGTTGAGCTTCTGCTTACGGACAGCAGAATCCTGAATGCCCTGTGACTTGTTTACGGGTACGATATTCTCGTAATGCTCGTTGTACTTTTCGAGCTGTACGTTATCTGCACGGGTGTCGATAGTTCTCTTTTCGCCCTTTGTTCTTGCCTGAAGAGGACCTGAACGGTCTTTCTCCTTCTTCTTGGGCTGTTCGGGCTGCTTTGCCGCAGGCTTGCCTTCGGACTTTTTAGCTTCGGGCTTCTTACCGTCCTGCTTCTTTGATTCGGGCTTTTTCTCATCAGCCTTTGCAGGAGCTTCTGCCTTGGGAGCCTCTTTCTTCGGCTCGGGCTTAACCTCTGCAGCAGTTGCAAAGTACTCGTCAAAGCTCTTTACTGCAGACTGCTGGGTGAAGGTTTCAAAAATAATATCAAGCTCTTTATCCGTGAGAGCTGTCATATGATTTTTTGTGTCGTCAAAATACTGTGTAAGCAGCTCGAGCACTACTTTGCTGGACTTGCCGAAATCCTTACCGACTTCGTGAATTCTGTATTTAATTGCTGCCATACGTTTTCCTCCTTAGTTCTGCTCATCAAACTGTGCGAGCAGATTATCGTATACGTGCTGTTCAACAGCACAACCGAAAGCTCTTTCGAACCGTTTTGCTTTGATTGCCTTGGAAAGACAGCCTCTGTCGTGACAGATATATGCACCTCTGCCGTTTTTCTTGCCCGTAAGGTCAAGCGACACCTCGCCCTCGGGAGAGCGTACCGCACGGATAAGCTCCTGCTTCGGCTTCATTTCACCGCAACCCAAGCATTTTCTCATTGGTATTTTTCTGGGTTTGTTCAATTATCTCACCCTTTTATGTTATTCTTTGATCTCAAAAAATCCGCTTTCGGGATTGATATCGATCTTCCAGCCTGTGAGCTTTGCGGCAAGGCGGGCATTCTGACCCTTGTTGCCGATCGCAAGTGAAAGCTGGTTGTCGGGGACAACTACACGGCAGGAATTGGGAGCATCGTCGAGAACCTCAACGCTGATAACATCAGCGGGAGCAAGTGATGCGGCAATAAACTCAGCCGGGTCTTCGCTGTACTTGACAATATCGATCTTTTCGCCGCCGAGAAGGTCAACGACCTTGCCTACACGTGCACCTCTTGCACCGATGCAGGAGCCGACAGCATCGACATTTTCGTCTGCACTGAATACGGCAACCTTTGTACGTGAGCCTGCCTCACGGGAGATTGCCTGGATTTTGACTGTACCGTCAAAAATTTCGGGCACTTCTTCTTCGAAAAGTCTGCGGACAAGACCGGGATGTGTACGGGAGATCATAGCCTTGACACCGCTCTTTTCGCCTTCGCGGATATCGACAACGTAAACCTTGATAAGGTCGCCGACCTTGAGCTCTTCGCCGGGCACCTGCTCGGTCTTGGGAAGAATGGATTCACCCTTGCCGAGCTCAACAGTTGCGTTGCCTGACTCAGCATCGATATTGACAACCTTGACTGTTACAAGCTCGTTGTGCTTGCTCTGGAACTCCTGCTTGATCTGGCTGCGCTCAGCCTCACGGATACCCTGACGGATAACGTTCTTGACTGTGCTTGCAGCGATACGGCTGAAGCTCTTTGTCTCAAGCGGAATCTCGACTATATCGCCGGGGATTGCGCCTGCCTTATAACGCTCAGCCTCTTCGGGAAGAAGGTCTGTAACGGGATCTGTGATTTCGGATACGACGTTCTTGCGAAGGTATACAGCCATTTCGCCGTTTGCAAAATCGATTTCGCAGTAGCCGATGTCTCTGCCGTACTCGCCTTTGATTGCGGATACGATAGCAGCCTGGATTCTCTCACAGAGAATCTCTGCAGGGATTCCTTTTTCTTTCTCGAGAAGCTTCACAGCTTCAAAAAATTCTTTAGTGTCCATTTTGATATATCAATCCTTTCGTTAAATTACGTTATATTGCATCTGAGTCGTCAAGACGCACCCAGGATGCCTCTTTACGTTCGATAACAAGTGTACGGCCGTCATCAAGTGTGACGGTAAAGCTGCCCGCATCGTGAGAATCGAGCGTACAGTGAAGCTCACGCTCACCTGTCTCAAGCGGACGGATAAGCCTTACGACTACGGGTGAGCCGATATAGGCATCAAAGTGTGCCGGACGGGTAAGCTCACGGTCGATACCCGGAGAGCTGACCTCGAGACAGTAGCTCTGCTCGATAGGGTCTGCCTCGTCAAGAGGCTTATCGAGTGCGTGACTCATTGCCACACAGTCATCGATACCGACGCCGCCTTCCTTATCGATAAAAATACGCAGATACCAATTTGCACCTTCTTTTACAAAACGCACGTCCCATAGTCTGAGACCGAGCTGTTCAGCTATCGGCTCAGCGATTGCTGTTACCGCCGCAACAGTGTTGCCGCCCTTACCTTTGCCTGCCATATCATCGCTCCTTACTTTGTAAAACCGATATGAATAAACAAAAGAGCGGGCAGAGCCCACTCTTTCAGTCAAATCATTCGTACAGCCATAGTTTAACACATATAAACCAAAATATCAAAAGAATTTTTAAAATAAATAAAAGAAAAAAACACTGTATTTACAGCAAAACAGCCCAAAAATCAGGCTTTTTGGGTCTTTGCCGCTTTCTTTTTGCGTGTAACAAGCCAACGGATCACAAAAGCTACGGCGGCAACCGGCACGAGAATAAGCACGGCTTTTACAATCAGCGGCATTGGAATATACTCGTAAACTCCGTCGCCGAGCAGAGTAAACGCAATTACACGCGGAGCTATACCGAGGACGGAAAAAAGCACATAGCGGAAGAAAGGAGTTTTCATCGAGCCGAAAAAGAGACTTGAAAAATCAATAGGCAACGCTATCAGACGCACAACAAATACGGTTGAAAACTTCGACGTATTTTTCATACCGAGAATCTTGTCGCCGCCCTTGACTTTTTTAAGAAGCCCGGCAACATACTCACCGCCGAGCGCTCTGCCGAGCCAGTAGGTAACAGCAACCTCGAGGGTGATACCTGCAAGACTGATAAGAATTGCGGTCGCCGTATCAAAAGCCATACCGACCGAAACATAGACAAGCATTGCAGGTATAACAAAAGTGAGACCCTTGAGGCCGAAGATTCCGACAGCTATTGCGACAGCGAGCGCTTCACCCGGTGCGGCGGCAACCAGAGCACGCACGTCGATATTGACAAGCCTGTCGTAATTGAGTGCAACGGCAACAAAAATTGCCGCCAGCACGCCAAGACGCAGGAGCAGAGGGGTAAGCTCTTTCTTTACAAAATCTTTGTTCATATTAAAATCCTTTTCGTTATAACATAACTGCGGGCGATTCGTGAATCGCCCCTACAATCATACTTATCTCAATTGCTTTTGTCAAGATTTTACACGCTTGGATATTTCGACAGCCGCAAGTAATGCAAGACCGAGGGCGGCGACAACTGCCCACTGTACAAATGTGAGAGTAACTACGCTGAATACGGAAGCGACCTGAGGAACCATAACAACGCCGAGCTGAAGCAGCATACAGACGGCAAATGCAACATTCATACGCTTATTTGAAAACAGACCGACAGAGAAAAGAGAGCGGTTACTGCGTGAATTGAGTGCGTGGACAAGCTCGCCTATGCTCATTGCACAGAAACAGACAGTACGGCCGACATCAATCCCCCAGAAGGCTCTGCCGAGAGCAAAACCGAGCAGGGCAAGTGCACCGATAAACACACCCTCAAGTGCGATATCAAACCAGCCGTTTTTTGTAAAGAGACCTTTTTCAGGGTCAACGGGAGGTCGGGTCATAATATCACTGTCTGCTTTTTCAACTCCGAGTGCCATTGCGGGAAGCGAATCCGTGACAAGATTAATCCACAGAAGCTGAATCGGAAGCAGGGGAGTCGGCAGGTGCATCAGACCTGCAAGGAAGACAAGGATTATTTCGCCGATATTACTGCTGAGCAGAAAATGAATAACCTTTTTTATGTTGTCGTATATTCCTCTGCCTTCACGCACAGCTTTGACAATTGTTGCAAAATTATCGTCGGCAAGCACGATATCCGCCGCACCCTTTGCGACCTCGGTGCCGCTCTTACCCATAGCACAGCCTATGTCTGCCGCCTTGAGTGCAGGCGCATCGTTTACGCCGTCGCCCGTCATTGCGGTGATCTCGCCGTTTGCACGCAGAGCCTTTACAATACGCACCTTATGCTCGGGGCTTACCCTTGCAAAAACACGCTTTGTTTTTACTGTTTCGCACAGCTCTTTGTCACTCATAGCATCGAGCCTTGCACCCGTAACGGCTTCGTCACCTTTTTCGGCAATGCCGAGTCTTGCGGCGATTGCAGAGGCGGTACGGGGATTGTCACCCGTTATCATTACGGGCGTTATACCTGCCTGCTTGCAAAGTGCAACAGCTTTTGCGGCTTCGCGTCTTTCGGGGTCTTCGATAGCTATGAGACCGACAAGCTCATATATTCCGTCAGGCTCACGTGAGGCAACGGCAAGCACACGCAGACCCTCGTCGGCAAGCCTATCATTCAGCATATAAGCGTTGCCCGAAAACCGGCAGAGGGCAAGCACCTTTTCGGGTGCACCCTTGACTATTTCGAGGCGATTGCCGTCATACTCGACCTCGACGGTCATCATCTTTTTCTCAGAGCTGAAGGGCTCTTCACGAAGTCTTGCCGCATTTTTTATCAGAGCCTTCTGCTGAGCTGCCGCACGTACTATTGCGGTTTCGGTAGGCTCGCCGTCGGTTAAGGTTGCATTGCAGCAAAGCGCGGCTTTTTTAAGCAGATTCCTGCCGTCTTCGGAATTGGCACTAACCTCACCGTAAGGTGAACAAAGACGGCAGACCGTCATTTTATTCTGAGTAAGAGTTCCGGTTTTATCCGAGCAGATATAGGTAGCACTGCCGAGTGCTTCAACCGCTGTAAGCTTACGGATTATAGCTTTGTTTTTTGCCATTTTGGAGACACCCGTACTGAGCACGATAGTGACAACGGCAGGCAGACCCTCGGGAATTGCCGCTACGGCAAGGCTGACAGACAGCATAAAGCTTGAAAGCAGACCGTCATGCCTGAGCACTCCGAGAAGAAATATAACCGCACAGATTGCAACGGCACCGAGACCGAGAGTACGGCTGATTTTTTCAAGCCGAAGCTGAAGAGGGGTGAGCGGAGATTTTTCACTGCCAATCATATCGGCAATTCTGCCAATCTGCGTATTCATACCCGTATGGGTAACAACCGCCTTTGCGTGACCTGACAGCACGGTTGAGGTTGCATAAACAGTATTACACCGCTCGGCAAGCGGCGTTTCGGCATCAAGTAAAAGATGCGGATTTTTCTCGACAGGCAGAGCTTCACCCGTCAATGCACTTTCGTTTGTTTTAAGTCCGACAGCCTCTATGAGCCTTGCATCTGCCGCAACACAGTCACCTGCACTGAGCAAAAGAGTATCGCCGACAACTACCTGAGAGGAAGGTATTTTATGTATCTGCGAGTCACGCAAAACTGTTGCTTCGGGCGCTGACATACGGCGGAGATTGTCGATTGCGTGCTCTGCTTTACTCTCCTGCACAACGCCTACAACGGCATTAAGTATTACGATTGCAAGAATTATTATGGGATCTATATAAGAGCTGTCACCCTCGAGATAAGCGGTAAAAAAAGAGATGACAGCCGCGATAATCAGAGTGATGACCATAAAATCTTTAAACTGAGACAGGAAGCGGAAAATGATATTCGTCCGTTTCTTTTCGCTGAGTTTGTTTTCTCCCTGCTCGTTAAGCCTTTTTAAAGCTTCGGATTTTTTGAGTCCGTTTTTTATATTGGTTTTAAGCTCTTTCTGAATATCATTTATGCTCAGCGAGTGAAAATCCATACCGTTGCCACCCTTAATTTTACTTTTTTAATTTATATGTCCGCTCATATATTATTATTAATTGACATTAAGATTTTTTTGTTATAAAATATATATTTACAAGCGGATCGGGCAGCTGCGGCGGTAAGGACTTATCACCCTTGCCGACGAGGAAAGTCCGGGCTTCACAGAGCAGGATAACGGCTAACGGCCGCCGAGGGTGACCTCCGGGAAAGTGCAACAGAGATATACCGCCCACTTACGTGGGTAAGGGTGGAAAGGCGAGGTAAGAGCTCACCGGCGTGCAGGAGACTGTACGGCCCTGTAAACCCTATCCGAAGCAACACCGATTGGAGTGGCTTGCTCGGCCCATACTCCGACAGGTGGCTCGAGCACTGCGGCAACGCAGTGCCTAGAAAGATAGTTGCCTTAAACGACAGAACCCGGCTTACAGATCCGCTTGTTTTTTTATTAAATCAAAAAGGACGATACACTTTGGAAGACATTTACGTCGGCGGCAATAAGCCCCGCCGTGACCGTGACGGAAGCTCAAGAACAACTGCGTCGGGAGATATTTACGTAACACCAAGAAATTCGCAAGAGGATATTTACGTCAGCCGCAACAGACAGACCGACAACTACGGTGACTATGATCTTGACGAATTCAACAGCGGTGAATACGGCAGCGAACCCGTGTATGAACCCGAACCTCAGCCCGAAGAGCCGCCGAAAAAAAAGAAAAAACATAAAAGCAAGCTTTTGCGTGCAATCAAGGCAATTGTACTTATTGTCGTTCTGCTTGCAGGTATGGGTACAGCACTCGTATATCACACGTTCAGCAGTGTGAATTACACCGAAACGGGACACAGCGACAACGTATTCCTTGACAGCGACACACTTATACAGAGTACGTCGGTAAAGAATATACTGCTCATAGGTGTTGACCGCCGCAACCCCGACGACACGTCACGCTCGGACACGATGCTGATGGTATCAATCAACACAGCAACAAAGAAAATAAAGCTGACATCGTTTATGCGTGACAGCTACGTATACATCCCCGAAAAGAAAAAGAGTGCAAAGCTCAACGCCGCCTGCACGTGGGGCGGTGCACAGATGGTAATGGACACCATCGAATATAACTTCAACGTTAAGATTGACCACTATATGCTTGTTGATTTCACGATGTTTGAAAGTATTATTGACGGACTTGGCGGAGTCACCGTAGAAATTACGGAAAAAGAGGCAAAATACATGCGTGACGCCGTTCACCTGGAGAATATTCGGTCAGGTGAAGCAATACATCTCAACGGCAAAGAGGCACTCTGGTACTGCCGTATACGCAAGCTTGATTCCGACTTTATGCGTACGGAAAGACAGCGAAAGGTAATGACGGCAATAATTGACAACTGCAAACACACAAGCCCTGTAAAGCTGTACGAAATTCTCGGCGACGTTGTAAGCCGTGTTGAGACTGATATGTCACCTGCATCGCTTACGGGACTGGCAATAAACGGATTGCTCAGATATCTGCACTATGATATTGAGCAAGGCAGTGTGCCTGCAGAGGGCACATGGAAGAGCAAGAGTGTTTCCGGACAGTCTGTGCTGAGTGTTGACCTGGGAGCAAATATAGAATATCTCAAAAACTTCATATATGAAGAATAAATACTGATATCTTATTACGGTTCAGACAATCCTCCGTCACGGCTTACGCCGTGCCACCTCCTTTCAAAGGGAGGTTTTATAAATCAATAAATCAACTCTGATATTATAAGAAGGAGAGATGATTATGAAAAAGTTTATGGGTGAGGATTTTCTCCTCAACAACCCTGCGGCAATTGAACTTTTTGCCGCCGCAAACGAAATGCCGATTTTTGACTGGCACTGTCACCTTTCGCCAAAAGAGATCTACGAAAACAAACAGCCTTCCGATATTGCATGGCTGATGCTTGCAGGTGACCATTACAAGTGGCGTGCAATGCGTTCATTCGGAATTGACGAAAAATACATTACGGGCGATGCAAGCTGGCACGACAAATTTGTAGCATACGCAACAATGCTCGCTTACGCACCCGGCAACCCGCTCTATCACTGGACTCACCTTGAGCTTCAGCGTTACTTCGGCATTGACACACCCCTTAGCGCAAAAACAGCCGAAGAGATATGGGAAAAGGCAAACGCAAAAATAAAAGAGGGCGGTTTCACACCCCGTGAGCTTATAGAACGCTCAAACGTTGCCTGCGTTTACACGACCGATGACCCTGCAGATTCACTCGAATATCACGTGCTTTTAGCTCAGGACGAGAGCTTCAAGACAAAGGTTATACCTGCATTCCGTCCCGACAAGGCACTTTCAATCGAGCTTCCCTCATTCATTCCGTGGCTTGCTTCACTGGAAGAGAGAGTCGGCAGAAAAATTGAGAGCTACACAGCACTTGAAGAGGCTCTGCTTGAAAGAATTGAAGCATTTGCAAAAATGGGCTGCCGCGCAAGCGACCACGCATTCACCTACGTACCCTATGCCGAAGCTGCTGCAGACGAGCTTGAAGCAATATTCCAAAAGGGCAGAGTCGGCGGCGAATTCACACAGCACGAGCTTGACGCATACCGTACGTCACTGCTTCGCACAATGGCTAAGGAATACGCACGCAGAGGCTGGGCTATGGAGCTTCATATAGGCCCGATGCGTAACAACAACACGCTTATGTTCAACAAAATCGGCCCCGACACAGGCTTCGATTCAATAGACGACAAGGAGATTGCACAGCCGCTTTCACGCTTCCTTGACAGCCTTGCAAAGGAGGAGCTTCTGCCCCGTACGATACTCTTCACACTCAACCCAAAGGACAACTACGTGCTCGGCACAATGCTCGGCAACTTCCAGAATTCCGATGCACCCGGCAAGATTCAGTTCGGCAGCGGCTGGTGGTTTAACGACAACCTTGACGGCATGCGTGAGCAGATGAAGGCTTTCGGCAACCTTTCCGTACTCGGCAAATTTGTCGGTATGGTCACAGACTCACGCTCCTTCCTCTCTTACCCCAGACACGAGTATTTCCGCCGTATTCTATGCGGTCTGCTCGGCGATATGGTTGAGGACGGACTTTATCCTGACGATATGGAAACACTAAAACAGCTCGTACAGGATATTTCGTATAATAACGCCGCCAAATACTTCGGATTGGAGTAAAAAACAATGAACAGAAAATTCAAAGGCATTGATGTTGAGGTTTTTCCGCTCGGCTTCGGCTGTATGAGATTTCCCGAAAAGGGAGGAAAAATTGACCGCAAGACCTCGACAGAAATGATCCGCCACGCTATTGACGAGGGCGTAAACTACGTTGACACGGCATACTACTACCACGACCAGAAAAGCGAAGAGTTTGTTGGCGAGGCACTCGGCGACGGCTACCGCGAGAAGGTTTACCTTGCAACGAAGTGCCCGGTATACGACCTGACGGACGAAATCACTTTTGAGCAGAGGCTTGAAACTCAGCTTGAAAGACTCAGGACAGACCACATTGATTTCTACCTTCTCCACACGCTCAACAAAGACCTGTGGAATAACAAGGTGCTTAAGTATAACGTAATCGACAGTATGGTCAAGGCAAGAGAAGAGGGCAAAATAAAATACCTCGGTTTCTCATTCCACGACGACATTGACCTTTTCAAGGAGATTGTCGATTACTTCGATTGGGATTTCTGCCAGATTCAGCTCAACTATGTTGACACAAAGCATCAGGCAGGTATTGAAGGCCTTGAATACGCTTACTCCAAGGGTATGAGCTGTATCATAATGGAGCCTCTCAGAGGAGGCAGACTTGTAAAGGGACTGCCTGAGAGAGTCAAAAACGTACTACCCAAGAAGAAGAGCAAGGTTGAGCTTGCACTCGACTACCTCTGGGACAGAGAAGAGGTTGCAGTTGTGCTCAGCGGTATGAGCACCCCGAAGCAGGTTGAAGACAACCTCCGCTACGCAAAGAGAAGCCGTATCGGTATGCTCACGGATTATGAGCGTAAAGCACTTCAAAAGGCTGACGAGCTGTGGCACACAATGCCGCTTGTTGGCTGTACGGGCTGTGAATACTGTATGCCGTGTCCATTCGGCGTAAATATTCCCGGATGCTTTACTGCATACAACTCGACCGTTTACAAGGGCGGACGCAGTGCAAAAGAAGCATACGGTGCACTTGAGGGCAAGGCTGACCTCTGCCGTGCGTGCGGAAAATGCAAGCCGTCGTGTCCGCAGAGCATTGATATACCAACCGAGCTTAAAAAGATTACAGAAGCATTTAAAGATTAAAAAAATAAGGGGCTATAAAATATATAGCTCCTTATTTATAATTGCAATCCTCCGTCACGGCTTACGCCGTGCCACCTCCTTTGAAAAGGAGGTTTTTGACAACCGCTGTTAAAAGCATATATCAAAAAAGACCGTTGCTCATACGAACAACGGTCTTTGAATTACTTTACTGATTATTCGGCGGCAACTGCTTCCTCTGCGGGAGCTTCTTCTTCAGCCTCACCGTATGTGGGAAGCTCTGTATACTTGACAACGATGGGATTCTTGACCATAGTTGCGTTGACAACGATAACCGGAATGTGGAGAGCGGCTGTAACGAAAACGCCGATACCGAGGTTTGCCTCGATAAATGTGGGGAAAATTGCGTTGATATTGCTGCCAAATACGTCGAATACGATGCCTGCTGCAATTATAAGCACCATACTGAGAACACTTACAATGATATTCTTCTTGCAGGAAGAAGCCTTGGATGAGCAGAAGTTTCTGCCAAAATTGACAATGCCGAGAACAATTGAGAGAGCGAGAAGAACGATGGAAACGGCAAACAGAATAAAGGATGTACCGACAACATCGGAGCCGATAACACCGAGAAGACCGTTTACATCGAAGTAATTCATAAAGAACTCAACAACGGTAACCATATTGACGTTAATTACATTATCGCCGTAATAGGGTATGTTGGAAAGATTGATAGTAGCAAGTGAAAGCGCGGGAAGAAGAAAACCGAGAACCAGACCGATAGCCGGAATTATTGAAAGCACGAGTCTGGCAATCTGACGGCCGCCGCCGATTGATGAAGCCTTGAAGCGGTCGAGTCCCTTCTGGAATTTTGCGTGCTCTGCTTCTGCCTTTTCGGCATCGGCAAGAAGACGCTCTTCCATACCGTAGTAAACCATATTTACACCGCACTTGGGACACTCGGGACGCCAGTCTGTAAGTTTGAGCTTGGCATTACATTTTGGACAGTTAGCCATATCTGTTCCTCCGTTTTGTATGTTTTTGCGCATTTAACATACGCTTACTATTTTAGTATTATTTATATTAGCATAAAACTTAAACAAAATCAACACATTTTTATGTAATTTTATTATAATGTTATATTTAAACGATAAATCCGCCGTCAACACCTAAAATCTGACCCGTAATAAAGGATGATTTATCAGATGCAAGAAAAACTGCTGCGTGTGCAACCTCTTCGGGTTCGCCTATACGGCAAAGGGGTGTTTCGTCGCTGAGGACAGCCATATCGGCTTCTGTCAGGTTTTTATTCATCTTTGTATTTATTACACCGGGAGCGATACAGTTGACCGTAATGCCGCTGGGGCCGACCTCCTTGGCAAGCGCCTTGGTGAAGCCTATTACAGCCGCCTTTGATGCGGAGTAGAGCACCTCACACGAAGCACCGCTGACACCCCACATTGAAGATATGTTTATAATTCTGCCGCTTTTACGGCGAATCATAGAGGGGAGTACGGCACGGCAGCAATTGACAGTACCGAGAGTATTGACACCGAAGACAAAATCGTAATCGGCAAGCGTGGTATCGGTAAACAGCTTCTGCTGTGAAACGCCCGCGTTATTTACAAGCACATCGACCTCGCCGAGCTGTGCTTCAACATCGGCAAACATTTTGTTTACCTGAGCCTCGTCACGCAGATCGGCAGAAACACAAACAGCCTCACAGCCGTTACCGTGAAGCTCGTCTTTGAGTTTATTTGCCGCCGCTTCATCTGAATTGTAATGAACGGCAACCTTGTAACCTGAAGCGGCAAAAAGCCGCACACAGGCGCTTCCGATCCCGCCAGAAGCACCTGTGATAAGAACGGTTTTACTCACGTCACATACCCATACTACCCATAAAGCCTTTAAGAGCCTCTTCCGTAAGAGGATTATAGCCCTTGGGAACTTCAAAGATACTGTCGTCAACTTTTGACGAGCACTCGTTTACCTTGAAGATACTGGTTGTACCGTCAGGAGCGATGAATTCGATACGCTTGAGCTCATCCTTGCTGTTGAAGTAGTACTTGTTGATATTCTGACCGTCGGAATAAGACTCGCAGACATATTCGTTGCCCTTGATCTTGACATTTGTTGTCTCGACATACTCCATAGTTTCGGAGGCGATCGAATCCCACATTCCGAGAGTTTCATCCATAACGCCTGTATCGCCGTTTTCAACAGGCTGTGAGTAGTAATACTTGGTTGCAGGAAGAATCATATGAACGGCTTTACCGTCAAAAGCCACACGCATTGTGGTAACACCCATAGGCATTTCCATAGCAACGCGCGTATCCTTCATATAAAGCTTTATATTGACGCCTGAGTCAAACATACCAAGGTTCTCACTCATAACGACCATACCGTTGATGTAGAACGCTTTGCTCGCTGCGGTGGATTTTGTGATCTTGTCGAGCTTACAGTCTTCGGGTCTGCCATCTTCATCGACCTCGACCTCAACCTTTTCACCCTCGGGGAAGGTAACGTCCTCATAGGTTGTTGTGCTTTCTGTACCGCCCTGTGCATTTGTAGTAGCGGCTACAGCCTTGTCAGGCTCTGTCGTAACGGGCTTGGTAACGGTTACAACCTTTGTTTCACCGTCAGAGCCGACAACAGGCTCACCTGCGGCATCCGTCATAACCTCGGTTACTTCCTCATAGTACTGACCGTCGTCACCGACGACTGTGGGGTTTGTGACATTCTCATCACCGTTGTCATTACAGGCTGCAAAAGCAAACAGAACAACAGCGAGAGATGCCAGAATTGCGATAACGTTTCTCTTTTTCACTTATGTATCCTCCTTTTTAAGATAAAAGTGTACTTCTATAATAACTTAATTATATGAGTTTTGTCAAGCAAGGGCAGATAATGGCAGAATCAGTCGTCCTGCTCATCTTTATTGCGGCGTCTGCCGAGACGATACGGCTGCTCATCGTCACTCTCGTCATCGTCCTTTTCTACCGGACGGATTTCGACCTTGAGTTTACCTATACGCTTATCCTCAAGGTTGAGAATTGTGAAGTGAAGATTCTCGTAATCGAGCTCATTCATTTCACCATCCTTGGGCAGATAACCGAGAAGGCTGATCACAAAGCCGCCTATCGTGTCGTACTCATCCTCGGGAAGATTGACGCCGACATGCTCGTTTACTTCGTCGATAGAGGTTGTACCGTCAACGGTAAACGTGGTTTCATCGATAACGGAAAATTCCTCTTCCTCGTTATCATACTCATCCTGGATATTGCCGACGATTGACTCAACAAGGTCCTCAAGAGTAACGATACCTGCTGTGCCGCCGTACTCATCGACAACAACTGCCATCTGCACACGGCGTGCCGTCATCTCCTGGAAGAGCATACCGCATTTCATTGACTCGGGCACAAAATACGGCTCGCGCATAATTTTACGCAGGCTCTCCTGCTTGGGTACGGATGAGCCGATATAACCGATAAGGTCCTTGATATAGACGATACCGATAATTTTGTCGAGACTTTCTTCGTAGACAGGAATTCTGGAGTAGCCTTCCTTCTCCGCAATCTCAACAACATCCTGAATCGGGTCATTGATTTCGACAGCCGAAACATCGGTACGGTGAGTCATAATATCACCTGCGTCGATATCGTCAAACTCGAATATGTTGTTTATCATTTCCTTCTGGGCATCCTCAATAACGCCCTTCTCGCCGCCGACGTCTACCATCATACGGATTTCTTCCTCAGTGACCTCTTCGGGCTCTGAGTTGGGGTCAATGCCCATAAGCCTGAGAATAGCGTTCATCGAAAGAGAGAGCACCTTTACAAACGGCTTAGTAACCGTTGCGACAAAGGTGAGTACGCCTGCGATACGGAAAGATATCTTCTCGGGATTGTACATAGCGACTCGCTTGGGCACAAGCTCGCCGAGCACAAGTGAGAAGTAAGAGGTGATAAGCGTAATTACAACAAGGCTGAAGCCTTCAACTACCGACATAGGTATATTGACCTTGCTTGCAATGCCGCTCAGGGCACCCGAAAGCAGCTCGACAAAGCTCTGAGAAGCAGATGCCGAGGAGAGGAAGCCGGCGAGTGTAACGCCTATCTGGATTGTCGAGAGGAAATTACTGGGATTGCTTGTGAGTTTGAGAAGCTTTTTAGCCTTTTTGTTACCCTCCTGCGCCTGCTTTTCAAGCTTGGCATCGTTGAGGGAGATGATTGCTATTTCGCTCATTGCAAAAAACGCATTGATAAGTATGAGAACTAAAAGCAATACGATTTTGAGAATAAGGGAAGTTGCAGTATTAGGCCCGGGGTCGTCCATTTCAGACTTTCTCCTTTCAGTTTGCGGTTTTACCGCCATAAAAAATTATAATTATTATTAAACATCTATTATATAGATGGTTTAATCGTGGTGATTTTCGCGTGCCGTCAGGCACATATCGAGTTTTATATTTTTGCGATATGTGACCTTGCGGTCACGCGATATATTGAACTTACGCTCAATGCGATATAAGCTCGTTTCACTCGCTTGCGATATGATATAAATCCCCTCGCGCACCGCAGTGCATATCGCGTTGCGAAGCAACATATCGCAAATCCGTAAGGATTTATATCGCTGTAATTCAGCAAAGCTGAATTACTTACCTCCGATATACACTCTCGGCACACGCTTTGTAATATCGCACACATACTCGTAGTTGAAGCTGCCTGCTGTTTTGGCAAGCTCCTCAACGGTGAGCCTCTGGTTGCCGTCGGTACCGACGATTGTTACCTCATCGCCCAGCTTTACATCGGGGATATCGGTAACATCAACCATAAACTGGTCCATACATACCCTGCCTATAACAGGAGCACTGTGGCCGCCTATAAGCACCCTGCCCTTATTGGTAAGCAGACGCGGATAGCAGTCACCATAGCCACAGGGAATTGTAGCAACAAGCGTTTCACGCTTTGCCATAAATGCCGCACCGTAGCCGACGGTATCGCCTTCACGCACTTTTTTGATATAGGCGATATGGCTCTTGATCTGCATTACGGGTGTAGTCGGCAGGTTTTCAAACTTAACCTCATCCGACGGGTCAAGACCGTAGGTAACGATACCGCAGCGCACCATATCGAAACAGCCGCCGTCAAAATCCATAATAGCGGCAGAGTTGTAGAGGTGACGCAGAGGAATATGCACGCCTTCCTGCTCAATACGCCCAGTAAAGCTTTCAAACAGCTCTCTCTGCTTATTTGCAAAGCTCTTATCAGCAAAGTCAGCACAGGCAAGGTGAGAGAAAACACCTTTGATATTAATACCCTCAAGAGAGGCAATCTGCTTTATCTCTTCAAGGCTTTCGTCACACGGGATAAGACCTATACGGTGCATACCCGTATCAAGCTTGATATGGACACCTGCTTTTCTGCCGAGCCTGAGTGCCGTATCGGAGAGCTGCTTTGCTGTTTCATACTGAAAAACGGTAAGGTCGATACCGTTAAGTATCGCCGCCTCAAACAGCTCGGGGAATGCGTAGCTGAGCACAAGAACCGGCTTTGTGATGCCGCTTGTACGAAGCTGCAGACCCTCTTCGACAGTAGCAACGCCGTAGGCATAGGCACTGCTGTCTTCAAGAGCTTTTGCAATCGGCACAGCACCGTGACCGTAAGCATCAGCCTTGAGAATCACCATAACCTTAACGCCGTCGCCGACTCTTGACTGTACGGCGGCGACATTCGAGCGCACTGCATCGAGGTCTATATAGGCACATACTCTGCTGTTAGTGTTCATCAAAATTAAATCACCTTAAAATATATTTGCCTTATGGCAAATTCGATATGCTTGCCTGACGGCAAGCGCGATATATTTTCACTTCTTAAAAATGCGATATAGGCTCGTTACACTCGCCTGCGATATGATATAAATCCCCTCGTGCGCCGCAGCGCATATCGCGTTGTGAAGCAACATATCGAATTTTAATATATGCCTTCGGCGTATATTAAAATATATCGCAAATCCGCAAGGATTTATATCGTGCAATCCGTTTGTTAACGGATTGCATCAAGAGCCTGCTGGATATCCTCAATAATATCGTCAACATTCTCGATACCGACGGAGAAACGGATAAGGTCGGGTGAAACGCCGCACTCAACAAGCTCGCTGTCGCTAAGCTGACGGTGGGTTGAGGATGCAGGATGAAGCACGCAGGTGCGTGCATCGGCAACGTGAGTTACGATTGCGGCAAGCTTGAGAGAATTCATAAACTGCTCTGCCTTCTCTCTGCCACCCTTTACGCCGAATGAGATAACACCGCAGGTGCCGTTCGGCATATACTTCTGAACAAGCGGATAGTACTTGTTGGAAGGCAGTGCAGGGTAGTTGACCCACGAAACCTGCTCGTTATTTTCGAGGTACTCGGCAACCTTGAGAGCGTTTGAGCAATGACGCTCCATACGCAGTGCAAGGGTTTCGAGACCGACGTTGAGATAAAATGCATTCTGCGGAGAAGGAGTTGAGCCGTAGTCACGCAGAAGCTGTGCAACGATTTTTGTAACATAGCCTGCCTTGCCGAAATCACGGGTATAGACTGCACCGTGATAGCTGTCGTCAGGCTGGGTAAGACCCGGGAATTTATCGTTCTGCTCCCAGTCGAAATTGCCGCTGTCTACAACAACACCGCCGATTGTGTTTGCGTGACCTTCCATATATTTTGTTGTGGAGTGGGTTACGATATCTGCACCGAATTCAAACGGACGGCAGTTGATGGGAGTGGGGAACGTGTTGTCGATAATAAGCGGCACACCGTGTGCGTGGGCAACACGTGCAAACTTCTCGATATCGAGCACATCGAGTGAGGGGTTTGCAATTGTTTCACCGAAAACAGCCTTTGTATTGGGACGGAAGAGTGCTGAAATCTCCTCTTCGCTTGCATTTGGGTCAACAAAGGTTACGTCGATACCGATTTTACGCATTGTGACGTTAAAGAGGTTGAACGTGCCGCCATAGATAGTTGCGGCAGAGATAAAGTGGTCGCCCGCACCCATTATATTGATGAGTGAGAAGAAGTTAGCCGCCTGACCCGAAGAGGTGAGAACTGCGGCAACACCGCCCTCAAGCATAGCGATCTTCTGTGCGACGATATCGCTTGTAGGGTTTGCAAGGCGTGTATACATATAGCCGGGCTCGAGGTCAAACAGCTTTGCCATTGCCTCGCTTGTATCGTACTTGTAGGTTGTGCTCTGGTAAATCGGGAGCACTCTCGGCTCACCGTTTTTGGGCTCGTAAGCACCCTGGACACATTTGGTTTCTATTCTGTAATTTTCTTTCATAAAGAAAACTCTCCTTAAATTGCGAATTGGTTTATGCTTCAAAGAAATGTTCAATAAGTGACGGACCGAAATCAACAAAGTTGCCTGTTGCCTCGGCGGTCTTTTCGTTGATTGATTCAACGCCGCTTTCCTTCTCACCCTTCTTATGGTAAATCATATATGGAACCGGGTCGGAAGCGTGAGTCTTGGTCTTGATCGGTGTGGGATGGTCGGGAAGAATCATCACCTTATAGTCATCATACTTCTCGAGTGCCTCGAGCAGAATCGGCAATACCTTCTCGTCGATAATCTCGATTGAGCGGACTTTGTTTTCGGGCTCTGCTCTGTGGCCGCACTCGTCGGGAGCTTCGATATGGATATAAACGAAATCGCAGCCGTTTTCGAGTGCTTCAACAGCAGCCTTTGCCTTGCCCTCAAAATTAGTGTCAATATAGCCTGTTGCACCCTCAACCTCGGGCACCTGCATACCTGCGCCGATACCGATACCTTTGAGCAGGTCAACGGCAGAAACGATACAGCCCTTCATACCGAATTTCTCTTCGAAATTCTCAAGCTGGGGCTTTGTTCCCTCACCCCAGAGCCAGATTGAATTTGCAGGGCGCTTGCCCTCGGCAATTCTTCTCTTGTTTACGGGATGGTCCTTGAGCAGGTCATAGCTCTCACGCATCATTTTTGTCAGCTTTTCGGCTGAAGGTGCGGTTGAGATATAGCTGCCGACAACTCTGTCGGAAATATCGTGAGGCGGAGTCATTGTGCCGAGCTGAGTTGTACCGCCGTGGTGAATAAGGCAGTGACGGTAGCTGACACCGGGATAGAAATCAAACTCACCGCCGCCGAAATGCTCCTGAACGGTTTTGATGATTTCTGCGGCATCTTCACTGGAGATATCGCCTGCGGAGTAATCAATCATAGTCTTATCGTCGTAATTCTCTTCGTCTGAAAGAGTTACGACATTACATCTGAGAGCGACATCGGTATCGCTCATCTTAACGCCGATGCTGATAGCCTCGAGCGGTGAGCGGCCTGTATAGCAGACTGCAGGGTCATAGCCGAGCACGCTGAGGTTTGCAACGTCACTGCCGGGCTTGAGGCCTGCGGCAACTGTGCGTACAAGACCAACCTCACCCTTGCTTGCCATACGGTCAAACAGGGGCTTCTTTGCAAGCTCCATAGGAGTCTTGCCGCCGAGCGCATCTACGGGATAGTCTGCCATTCCGTCATATAAAACTACTGCGTATTTCATAGTATTACCAAACTTTCTGTATGCTGTGATATATATACTGAAATTTATTGACCAAAAATGCGTTGAAAACGCAAATCATGCAAAATTTATTTTGCAAATCATGATTTCACAGAAATCAAATCATGCCCATCGGGCAAATCATAATTTTAATACCTCAACAAAATTGATTTACTATTGTAAGTTGAGACACCGAGAAGAGACTCGGTGTCTGTATTTATGATTTAATGATTTGCTCCGCATGATTTGGCTATGCCATGATTTGTTGCTTAAGCAACATGATTTGAATTGATAAATCAATTCATTAATTACTTGAAGTACTTAACACCGGACTCGAATATCTTCTGGTCCTTGTTGTAGGGAACGTTCTTGTAGAGGTTGTCGCCCTTACGCTCGCTGTGAGCCATCTTACCGAGGACACGGCCATCGGGGCTTGTGATACCCTCGATTGCGAGTACGGAGCCGTTGGGGTTGTAGGGCATAGCATCTGCAACGTTGCCGCTCAGGTCGACGTACTGTGTAGCAATCTGACCGTTTGCGATAAGCTGCTGAAGGTGAGCCTCGTCTGCAACAAATCTGCCTTCTCCGTGTGAAATCGGCACTGCGTGGATATCGCCTGCCTCACACATTGAGAACCACGGTGACTTAACAGATGTAACTCTTGTATAAGCCATATGAGAAACGTGGCGGCCGATATTGTTGTATGTGAGAGTCGGAGCATCGGGTGCTGTGTCGACAATCTTACCGTAGGGTACAAGACCTGTTTTGATAAGAGCCTGGAAGCCGTTACAGATACCGAGCATAAGACCGTCGCGCTGCTCAAGAAGGGCTGTTACAGCCTCCTTGACTCTCGGATTCTTGAGAGCTGTAGCGATAAACTTACCGGAGCCGTCGGGCTCGTCACCGCCGGAGAAGCCACCGGGAAGCATAATAATCTGAGAAGCGTTGATTGCCTTTACAAATGCCTCCATGCTCTGCTCGATGTCGGAAGCGGTAAGGTTCTTGATGACAAGGATTTCTGCTTCTGCACCTGCATTCTCGAATGCGCGTGCTGTATCAAACTCACAGTTTGTGCCGGGGAATACGGGAATGATAACCTTCGGCTTTGCAGCCTTGATTGCGGGAGCCTTTGTGTTACGCTCGGTGAAGAGAGCAACCTTGTTGCCGCCTGTGGGAGAAACAGCATCTGTCGGGAATACACCCTCGAGCTTAGCTGTCCAAGCGCTTACGAGGTCAGCAGTTGCAACCTTCTCGCCTGCGAGAGTGAACTCACCGCTGTCAGAAACAGTACCGAGGAGCTTTGCCGCTACGGGAGCATCACCCTCACACTCGATTACGAATGAGCCTACGAGCGGAGCATACATCTCACGCTTTGTGAGACTGTCTGCAAAATCGAAGCCGAACATATTGCCGAATGCCATCTTACATACGCAGGCTGCGGCGCCGCCTTCTTTTACAACGCTTGCACTGAGTATTGTACCCTCGCTTACTGCCTTATAAACATCTGCGATGAGTGCCTTTGCCTTATCCCAGTCGGGAAGAAGTGTATCAGCATCAACGGGAAGCTCTGCAAGGTAAACCTTGTTGCCAGCAGACTTAAAGGCTGCGGAAGCAACTTTGCTTGCCTTTGTCATTGAAACTGCGAAGGAAACGAGTGTGGGCGGTACGTCGAGGTCGTTGAACGAGCCTGACATACTGTCCTTACCGCCGATTGACGGTGTGCGGTACTTGAGCTGAGCTGTGAGAGCACCGAGAAGAGCTGCTGCGGGCTTGCCCCAACGCTCGGGCACTGTGTTAAGACGCTCAAAGTACTCCTGGAATGTGAGTCTTGCCTTGAAGGGGTCTGCACCTGTTACGGCGAGCTTTGCAAGTGACTCTGTTACTGCGTAAGCTGCAGCGTGGAAGGGACTCCAACGGCTGAGCGCAGGAATGAAGCCGTAGCTCATTGCTGTTGCAGCATCGGTCTTACCGCCGGGCACGGGTACCTTTGCTGTCATTGCCTCTTCGGGTGTGAGCTGAGTCTTGCCTGCGAAGGGCATATTGACTGTAGCTGCACCGATTGAAGCATCAAAACGCTCAGAAAGACCGATCTGTGAACAAACCTCAAGTCTGCCGAGGTTTGCCTTGAGAGCTTCAACGCCCTCTTTATCGGAAAGAACACAGGGAACAAGCTCTCTGTAATTCTTGTCTGCATCGGGAGAAGTGATAACTGCGGTTGCCTTCTGTGTGACACCGTTTGTGTTGAGGAATGCACGGCTGAGGTTGACAATGTTGTCACCTCTCCAGTACATAACGAGTCTTGCTTCCTCTGTAACCTTTGCAACAACTGTTGCCTCAAGGTTTTCTGTTGCGGCAAGCTCGGAGAATTTTTCGACATCGCCTGCATCAAGCACAACAGCCATTCTCTCCTGTGATTCGGAGATTGCAAGCTCTGTACCGTCAAGACCGTCGTACTTCTTGGTTACCTTGTCAAGCTCGATCTTAAGACCGTCTGCAAGCTCACCGATTGCAACGCAGACACCGCCTGCACCGAAGTCGTTACAGCGGCGGATAAGCTTTGCAGCCTCGGGATTGCGGAAGAGACGCTGGAGCTTACGCTCTGTGGGCGGATTACCCTTCTGTACCTCTGCACCGCAGGTCTCGATCGACTCGGTGTTATGTGCTTTGGAGGAGCCTGTTGCACCGCCGCAGCCGTCACGGCCTGTACGGCCGCCGAGAAGAACTATACAGTCACCGGGAGCAGGAGTCTCACGGCGGACATTCTCCTTGGGAGATGCACCGACAACTGCACCGATTTCCATTCTCTTTGCCTTGTAGCCCTCGTCATAGAGCTCAACAACCTGGCCTGTTGCAAGACCGATCTGGTTGCCGTATGATGAGTAGCCTGCTGCTGCACCGATTGTGATTTTACGCTGGGGAAGCTTGCCCTCGAGTGTATCTTCAAAAGCTGCTGTGGGGTCACCGCTGCCGGTAACTCTCATAGCCTGGTAAACGTATGCTCTGCCTGAAAGCGGGTCACGGATTGCACCGCCGAGACAGGTTGCAGCACCGCCGAAGGGCTCAATCTCTGTGGGGTGGTTGTGAGTTTCGTTCTTGAACTGAACGAGCCACTGCTCATCCTTACCGTCAACATCGATTGTGACCTCGATTGAGCAGGCATTGATTTCTTCACTCTCGTCAAGGTCGTTTACCTCGCCCGCCTTCTTGAGTGCCTTTGTGCCGATTGTACCCATATCCATAAGGGTGATATTCTTGGGTGTGCGGCCTGCATAAACATCGTCACGCACTGCAAGGTATTCGTTCCATGCAGCCTCGATAACCTTTGCCATCCTGCCGTCCTCAAAGCTGACGTTTTCGAGCTGAGTGAGGAAAGTTGTATGACGGCAGTGGTCAGACCAGTATGTATCTATAACCTTCAGCTCTGTTATGCTGGGGTCACGGTTTTCGTCATTTTTGAAATAATCACGGCAGAAGCACAGGTCAGCAACGGTCATTGCAAAGCCGATTGACTTGTGATATGCTGCAACCTCATCGTCGCTCCAGTTGATAAAGCCTTCGACACGCTGAATATCTGCGGGAATATCGGCAACAATATTAAGGTCTTCGGGCTTGTCCATAGAAGCCTCACGTGACTCGACAGGGTTGATGAGATAGGATTTGATTGTATTGTATTCGTCATCAGAAAGATTACCCTCGAAGATATATACCTTTGCACTTGCAACTGCAGGCTGCTCTTCACAGGTAAGAAGAGCTATACACTGAGAAGCGGAGTCTGCACGCTGGTCATACTGACCGGGCAGATACTCGCTTGCAAGCACACGGCAGCCCTCGGGAATAACAAGCTCTTTACAGATTGTGTCTGCATTGGGCTCAGAGAGCACAACAGTGCAGGCTCTGTCAAATTGCTCGGAGGTAAGACCCTGTACATCGTAACGGTTGATAAGGCGCACCTTCTCAAGCGATGCGATGCCGAGAGTTGAGCGGATATCGGAAAGGACACCCTTTGCCTCGACGTCAAAGCCGTCTCTCTTCTCGACGAAAATTCTCATAACTTCTTTCACTATTTATCACCATACCATTCTGTAAATAATATTTTATAAAATATTTCAAGATATTATAACACACATTTTGCAAATAATAAATAGGGAATTTTCAACAGAGCGTAATTTTTCGTAAAAAAGCTTGTACTGATTTTGTGAATTTCTACAAAATACCAATATATCGGCACAAAATGTGCATATCAATCTTTACAATCGCAAGCCACAGTGTTATAATACAACAGTTAATTGTGTAACTATGCCAATTTCTGCCCGTGACAATGAATTGACAAGTCAATTCAAATCATGTTGCAACGCAACAATTCACGGAGCGTCAAGCGAGAAATCATGGCGAAGCCAAATCATAAAAATGTAAAACAATGGCACAAACTTTCCTCGGTGCCGCTGTCTTAACTCTGTGTATCAACTTTATTGAGGTGTTAAAAGTATGATTTGCCTTAGCGGCATGATTTGATTTCTTCGAAATCATGATTTGCAAAAAATTGCATGATTTGCGTTTTTTCAAAACGCATTTTAAAACTCTGTCAGTTTCTGCCCGTTAAGGGCTTCGTTATAAAATATTATGAAGAAGGGAGCGAACAAAAGGCAGATGGAAAAAATTGTCATCAACGGCGGCATTCCGCTCAAGGGCAGTGTCGAGATCAGCGGCGCAAAAAATGCTGTTGTCGCAATTCTTCCCGCAACAATCCTTGCAAGAGATGTATGCAGAATTGAGAATATCCCTGATATAAGCGACGTTTCCATAATGCTCAAAATCCTTACCCAGCTCGGCGCTACGGTAAAGATGATCAACCGCACCACATACGAAATAGACACCCGAGGTGTTAACTCATATACCGTCCCCAACGAACACACAAAGCACCTTCGTGCTTCATACTATATGCTCGGCGCACTGCTCGGCAGATTCGGCAAGGCAAAGGTCTCAATGCCCGGCGGATGCTGGTTCGGTGTACGCCCGATTGACCTTCACCTTCGCGGTTTCGAGCTGCTCGGTGCAGACGTATCAATCGACAACGCAATGGTAAACGCTCAGGCTGAAAATCTTGTCGGCTCGGTTATTTATATGGACACCGTTTCCGTCGGTGCAACAGTCAACGTAATGCTTGCCGCAGTAAGAGCAAAAGGCAAGACAATAATCGAAAACGCTGCACGAGAGCCTCACATTGTTGACCTTGCAAACTTCCTCAACTCAATGGGTGCAGACATCAGAGGTGCCGGCACAGACACGATCAAAATCTACGGTGTGGACGAGCTCCACGGCTGCACATATTCCATCATCCCCGACCAGATTGAGGCTGGCACATATATGGTTGCCGCTGCAGCTACAAAGGGCGATGTTGTTATCAAAAACGTTATACCCAAGCATCTTGAATCAATCACAAAAAAGCTTATAGACTGCGGTGTCGAGGTTGAAGAATACGACGAGGCTGTACGCGTAAGCTGTGCAGGCAGACCGCTCAAGTGCAACGTCAAAACTATGCCTCACCCCGGTTTCCCGACAGATATGCAGCCCCAGATGACTGTACTTTTAGCACTTGCAGACGGTACAAGCATTGTATCCGAAAGCGTATGGGACAACCGATTCCGCTATGTTGACCAGCTGCTCCGTATGGGTGCAAACATCAACGTTGAGGGCAAGGTTGCAATTGTACAAGGCGTTGAAAAGCTCAACGGTGCACCCGTAGGTGCCGATGACCTTCGTGCAGGCGCAGCAATGCTTATTGCGGCATTTGCGGCAGAAGGTCAATCCGAAATCGAAAACCTCTCACACATTGACAGAGGCTACGAAAACTTTGTAGAAAAATTCAGAAACCTCGGTGCAGATATTCAGCGTGTCGAATTCCCCGACCCTGACGAAAACGCAACCGAAAACGCAGGTTAAATTATGGCAAGATTCTGCTCACTTTACTCCTCCAGCAGCGGCAACTGCAGCTACGCAGGCAACGCTGACGGCGGCATATTAATAGACGTCGGCGTTACAGCAAAGCGTGCCGCCGAAACACTTGATTGCATCGGCGTTGACATTGGCAGCGTCGGCGCAATTTTTGTTACCCACGAGCATACTGACCACATACAGGGTATACGTGTGCTCGCATCAAAACACAATATTCCCGTATACGCAAGCGCAGGTACACTCGAGGCACTTGCCGCAAACGGCACGCTCAACGGCAAATTCCCTGCCGATGTTATTCCTGCCGACGGTATAGAAGTAAACGGTATGTTTATCCGCCCGTTTCACACTCCGCACGACAGCCGCGAGAGCTTAGGCTTCACCGTTGAAATGTCCGACGGCAACCGCCTTGCTATAGCGACGGATATCGGTACGGTAACAGACGAGGTGCTCAGCAACATCACCTGCTGTCAGCTTGTAATGCTCGAATCCAACCACGACGTGCGTATGCTGCAGAATAACCCCAACTATACATACGCACTCAAGCGCCGCATACTCTCCGACAGAGGTCACCTCTCAAACGATATGTGTGCAAAGACTGCCGCCGACCTTATCGAAAGCGGCACGACAAGGCTGATTCTCGGCCACCTGAGCAAGGAAAACAATATGCCCGAGCTCGCTTACCAGAGCACATACAGCACACTGTGCGCAAGAGGTATGGAAGAAGGCAGCGACTACATTCTGCGTGTCGCAGGTACGGGCACACCGAAAATGATGGTGTTTTAATATGAATGTTACTATTATTTGTCTTGGAAAACTGAAAGAAGATTATTTACGTGCCGCTTGTGCAGAATATGCCAAGCGGCTGAGTGCATTCTGCAAGCTCGATATTGTTGAGCTCAACCCCGTGCGTCTGCCCGACAATCCTTCACAGGCACAGATTGACTCCGCACTTGAGGAAGAGGCGAAGCTGATTGCCGCAAAAATCCCGAAGGGTGCCGCCTGCTTTGCGATGTGTATTGAGGGTAAGCAGTATTCCTCACCCGAATTCAGCTCGCTTATTCACAGCGCCGCTATAGACGGCGGTGCAAACGTTGTATTCATAATCGGCAGCTCATACGGACTGAGCGAAAGCATCAAAAGACAGTGCCGTATCAGGCTATCTATGTCTAAGATGACATTTCCGCATCAGCTTGCAAGAGTAATGCTGCTTGAGCAGATTTACCGTGCGTTTCAGATTGAAAACGGCGGAAAGTACCATAAGTGACGTTGAGCTTTGCTCAACGTCAGCGATATAAATCCCTTGCGGGATTTGCGATATATCTTCAATTCGATATGTTGCTCCGCAACGCGATATGCGCTGCGGCGCGCGAGGGGATTTATATCATATCGCAGGCGAGAGAAACGAGCCTATATCGCAATCGAATGAATATGAGATTATATCGAATTTGCCGCAAGGCAAATATATCGCGTGACCGACAGGTCACATAATTTTCAAAACTTCAGCGATATAAATCCCTTACGGGATTTGCGATATATCTTCGATCTGATATGTTGCTTCGCAACGCGATATGCGCTGCGGCGCGTGAGGGGATTTATATCATATCGCAGGCGAGAGAAACGAGCCTATATCGCAATCGAATGAATATGAGATTATATCGGA
>JAFQEL010000036.1 GCA_017399065.1 Clostridia bacterium
ACTCTCAACTTGCTATGTTCAGCTTAAAGATGTGCTTGCGGGACGTGTTGACGATGCAAAACTGTATATCATCACATCTGCGTTTGATATGACGGATGAGCAGATAGAACAGCTTCAGACAGCACTTCATAAAGACGGCAAGACAACTCTCTTTATGTATAATTTCGGAAAGATGACCACTCAGCAGGCTGAAGCACTCACGGGTATGGAATTCAAGGTAAATATATTACAATCCAAAACCGGAATAAAAATGACAAAGCAGTCTGCCGTTCCGGGTCTGATCAGCGATAATCATACTGCGCTTATCTCCCGTGCTATGAAGGTTGTCGGCGGACAGACCGAGACTCTCGGTAAAAATTCCGACGGCTCTGTCGGCTTTGCAATCAACAGACAGAAAGACTACACCACTATTTATTACGGTGATTCGCTGATTTCAGTCAATAATCTGAAAGCCATTGCACGTGCCTGCGGAATCCATGTTTATTCCGATTCAGAGGATGTGCTGATGGCAAATCAGAATATGGTGGTATTCCACGCTGTCACAGCAGGGGAGAAAGCCGTCACCTTTGAAGGTAAGACTGATGTATGGGACTATTTTAATAATAAGTGGTATACAGATGTGGATTTAGTCACATTCTCTGCGGAAATCGGCGAAACAAAATATCTGTTCTACGGTGATAAAGAAGAGATAGAAAATTGGAGCCTGCCGATTTACAGATAAAAACAGGAACAACCGTGAAAGGATAACGGTGACAAATAAACTGAAAAGCCTGCCGGGGTGATTACCTCGGCAGGCTTTGTTACCATAAGAAAAATCTTTAAAAACAGTCATATTCATTCCCCGGTAAACACATCTTTAATTGCTTCCAGATAGCCGTAACCGTAAAGGTCATCAGGCTGGAGATAGCTTGTTTCAGTCCATTCATTCCAACTGTTAACTGTGATGAACGGAGCTTTCATAACACCCTTTTCTATTGACTCATCAGCAAATTTCTTGACCTTTTCACAGGCGATTCTGAAATTTTCGGGAGTGTTGTTTTTAACAACGCCGGGAATGAACTTGTTGAATCTCACGTTATTATCCCAGCCTACTGAAATATTGGGATAGAAAGGCACATTCATCAACTTGGTTTCTTCTTCAAGATTTTCAATATAAGCGTCGGTCTGCTGCGCATAGTCACCGTCGGGGTCAACGCAGGAAAACCAGTTGTAATTTGTAACGGAATCAAATCCGAGATAATCATAAAGCTCATAAACTGTCATGCCTTTGCAGTCGTCACCGTCATTAAGCCAGTTATATGTATGTCCTTTCCAGTTTACAGCCTGAAAATGGAGACCCTTGAAGCCTGCTTCAACGGTTTTTCTTCGGAATTCTTCAAGACCTTTTTTGCATTCCTGAGTTGTGCCGAATGTACGGATGAAGTTGTCAACATCAAAAACCATATAGACGGGGCATCCGTCAATCATATAATAATTTTCACGCTTGAAATATTTTTCGATTGTTCTGTCGCATATCTCCGAAAAAATTTCGGGAGTAACAACGCCGCTCCAGATAACGGTTGAAAGGTCTGTATCGGAATTTCTCTTATCCCAGAGATGAGTTGCATTGTGATTTGCCCACATGAGCATGAACTTCATCTGAGTGTTGTTGCGGGCTTTAAGGAATCCGTCATTAAGACAGTTTTCAAGAAACGGGCGGTTATCATACCAATACCAGTCATAAATAAAAACGTTGACGCCGTAAGAAACAGCGCAGTTAATCTGCATTTCCATAACCCTGCTGTCAGCTTCGTTAACATATCCCCAGGTAGGAATACGGGGCCAACGGCAACCTTCATAGCCTCTGTTGGTCATTGCTTTAACAGTCTGCCATTCACCATAGCCCTCGGGCCAGAAAATACGGGTTCTCGGTTCGTCACCTGTGTAAGACGGCCATATAAAGGCGGCAATATCATAATTTCTCATATCATTACCTCACAAACGCAGTCAGCCTGATTTATTAATTCACATTGCTTTGCAGAATTGTCATTTTGATTATATCACATCTTATTTGCCATTTCAATAAAATGCAGCTGGCAAATCATAATACCTGATCGACAAGTTCCGAAAGAGAAGAGTGAAAAGTGAAGAGTTAATAGTGAAAAAGTAAAAACGACAGGTTTCTGTCGAAACTTGTCGTTTTCTGGGTGTGATGGCGGCTTTTGAACCGGCGGATGCCGGGGTGCAAAAAATTACCTAGGGGTGTGAAAAAGAACTCAAGGGTGTAATAACGACCCCAAGGGTGCAACTTTTTATCTTGTGGTGTAAAAGGTGCTCAGGAATGCGAAAATGCTGTTATGCTCTTAGATTTAGTGAACTGAAGCATTTACTTTGGTTAGTTTGTTAAAACAATATCATTAAAATATAGGAATGTTGTATTATTGAAAATTGGTACTTAAAGGTATATACTTACTGTGTAGAATGATATGTTTATAGTTTGTGTTAACAAACATATTGTGTCCGGAGGATGTTTAATATGAAACGAACTTTCAAAAAGGCGATAGCTGTATTTTTAGTTGTAGCGATGCTGCTTTGTGCAGCACCACTTAATGGTGTGGTCGGTATGGGGTTCTCTGATTGTTTGAGGTTTTATTCAAAAGCGGCAGAAGAGAGTGGTATTATATCGGGGGATTGTGATAATCTTACATGGTCATTTGATGAGTTGACAGGTGAACTTACTATCAACGGCAGTGGTAAAATGCCCAACTGGCCAAATTATTCGGATGTTCCGTGGTATAGTTTCAAATCTGCAATCAAATCCGTAATAATCGGTGATGGCGTAACAAGTATAGGCAAATATGCATTTTATTATTACGATAGTTTAGAGAACGTAACAATTCCTGACAGCGTAACAAGTATAGAGTTCGGAGCATTTTGTTATTGCAAAAATCTTGTGAATATAGCAATACCGGATAGTGTAACAAACATCAGAGATTATGCTTTCAGTCATTGTACCAACCTTGAAAGTGCAAAAATTGGTAACGGATTGAAATATATAGGTTATGCTGCGTTTGAATATTGTGTAAGTTTTTCAAACATAGTGATACCTGACGGTGTAACATATATTAACCAATATGCGTTCAGTTTTTGTGAAAGTCTGGGAATTATAACAATTGCTGATAGTGTGACCGAAATCGGTTATGCGGCTTTTGTCGGATGTAATGATATTACAGATGTATATTATATGGGCTCTGAAAAACAATGGAACAAAATAAAAAGTGGCGATTTTAATAACAATCTTTTAGGTGCAACAATTCATTACGGTCATATCCATTCTATGGACACCATCGAAGAGAGTGCAGCGTCCACTTGTACTGAAAAAGGCTACAAAAAGGGAACTTGTATTTGCGAATATAAATATACAGAAGAACTTCCTTTGCTCGAACACGATATAGTAATTGACAAAGCAGTTGAGGCAACCTGTACTGAAACGGGTCTTACTGAAGGTCAGCATTGTTCGAGATGTGATAATGCGACAATTGAGCAGGAAGTTGTCCCTGCTCTCAATCATAAAGATACTCTTATACAAGTCGACGCAAAAGCAGCTACCTGTACGGAAAGTGGTTGGGATACATATGAATACTGTACAGCTTGTGACTACACAACTTATGTCGAAAAGAAAGCACTCAAACACGATATAATAATTGACGAAGCTGTTGATTCTACTTGTAGCGAAACAGGTCTTACACAAGGTCAGCATTGCTCTCGTTGCGACGATATGACAATAGAGCAGGAAGTTGTTCCGACAAAGCCGCATAACCACACTGCTATGTATGATTCGGTAAAGCATTGGAAAGAATGTGTTTGCGATTCAAAAATCGAAGAAGAAAACCATTCTTTTATTGATGGAAATATTTGCTCTTGTGGTTATGAGAGAACAATTGATGTAACAATTGCTATCAAAAATAATAACGGTTCAAGAACTATAAACTACGGCGAAACCCTTGAGCTTACAGCTATTGTAGGTGATATTGCAAATGTACCGGAAAAAGCAGTTATAGTATGGTATATTGATGGAATTGAGAAGGGTGAAGGCGAAACCTTCCGTGTTAAATTTGAAAGCGGAACAAAGACAATTGAAGTTAAGCTTGTTGATGAAAACGGTGTCGTTTATCAGGATACAACAAAATCCGAAATTTCTGACAGTGAAAACATAACTGTCAAAGCAGGATTCTTCCAGAAATTCATTTCATTCTTCAAGAATCTGTTCAAAATTTCAAGAATTATCCTTCAGTCTATCTAAATATTTATTAATAAAAACAACCCGATTGAGCGTAAAAACTTAGTCGGGTGCTGCTTTGATATATGGTTTTGTGCTTGGTTTATAGGTTGTCAAATTATTAATGGGTTGGCGAATTTTTATAGGGGTTAGCAAATTATTATAGGGTTGACAAATTATTATATAAAATTAGACGCGAAATCTGTATTTAAAATCTACAGATACACGGAATATAGCAAATAAAATGAAAAAACACGGCTTCTTATAGCCGTGCTTTATTCGTGAAATCGTTGATATATAGCTGCTTGTATGGAATAGGGCAAAAAAAGAAAACCACTACGAAATTGTATCAAAGTCGTAGTGGTTTCGTGGTGGGCAGGGGTGGTGATTGATAGTATAATATTTGCATTGCCACGCTTGGCACGGCTGGTTTGTCAAGTTTACTTTAGCTGAATCCCACGCCCTGAAAACAGTCCACAGGACTGTTTTCTTAACGGGCTTTCGAATCCACCCCATTTTTGCGAAAAAAATAAAACAGACACTCAAAAGAGTATCTGCTTTATTTGGTGGGCAGGGGTGGATTCGAACCACCGAAGTCGTCGACGGCAGATTTACAGTCTGCTCCCTTTGGCCACTCGGGAACCTACCCATATTGACTTTTTTCAATAAAAAAGCGTTGGAGCTGGTGGACGGACTCGAACCCCCGACCTGCTGATTACAAATCAGCTGCTCTACCAACTGAGCTACACCAGCGAACTTAACGCTCGATTAATATACCACGAATAAACGTATAAGTCAAGAGTATTTTTCAAAAAAACTTAAATTTTTTTATTTTTTAAACAGATTGATATAAAAGATGGCTTTTAAATCCGATATTGCTTGAAAGCAACGGTGCTTTTTGTTAAAATAACGGTATAACGATTCTGAATGAATGGTGAAGGTATATGAAGAGAAAGCCTAATATTGTTATTTTTTCAAGCGGTGTTAGCCAGTCAAAAGGTTTGACTGATTCAATAAAGAATGCTTTAGAGGAAAAAGGCTGTGTATGCTGCTGTTGGCGGGATCTTTTTTCGAGCTCTCTCCACAAGGAGAGTATAGCTCTTTTGCCGATGCTTATAAAGAAAATTCCTACCTTTGATTTTGCTCTTTTGATATGTGAAGGGCACGACACGACTCTTCTTATACGAGATGGCGTAGGCATTGAGATGAATACGATGAGAGATAACGTGCTGTTTGAAATCGGACTTTGCTCTGTTGCACTCGGTCCGGATAGGACGATTCTGCTTACTGACCGTTCAGTAAGATTGCCGGAAGATCTGACAGGTATTGACGGAAAAGTTGCTTTGCATGAGGTCTTTCTGACAGAACGTGAAAAATCCGGAGGATATGAAGCTGTTGCGGATGAAATAGTTGACTATATAGCTTCTCATAATAAAGTTTTTTCTCCCGTTGTTGTCGGTGCGGCTGCATCTACGGCTTCGGGTTACGTAACCAATTTCATATTCCGCTGTCTTGAACGTGTATATTGCGGATTCAGAGACAAAGATACGCAAGAAACAATTGTGCCGGAAAAAGGCAAGCTGGATATGGAGATTTATATTCCGTTTGAATTCGGTCGGTATACTTCTGCAGCGGCACGCAGAAAGCAGAGTGAACTGCGAACCGGGATAATTGAGACAGCACGAAGGCGTCAGATAGAATTCAACTATACCGTGCAGGGTGACAGAGTAATAATTCGCGACTATCCTACAACTCTTGTTACATCATATAATACAGCGTGTACGATACTTGGAATCAGTGCTGACGATGAGGCGGACCCGGCAGCGCAGACACGGTTTGTGGCAAAGGAACTTGACCTTTTTGAGTCTGCACTTTATTCTCTTCTTACGCAAGAGCATTTTGAAAAATATATTACATATTATTATGAAAACGCTGAAGTGCCGGGATGGCTCGATACTGAGGCTGTAAAAGAGCTTATTTCCGACAGGCTCAGAATATGCCGTGAAAATTATTGAGCGTTCTGAAAGGAGAAACAGAAATGCTGTGTGAAAAATGGATATGGTTACCTAAGGAAAAATATCACGACAGGCAGTGCTGCTGTTACAGCGACCTTGGTGATGACAGGAATGGTATTTTTACCGTTGCAGAGTTTAAAAAGAAATACGCTTACGGCAAAAGAATTGCATCGGCAAAGCTGAGATTCAGTGCCGACACAGCGTTTCAGCTTTACATAAACGGTGAGTTTTATGCTACGGGTCCTGCTTCAGTCGGCGGTGACTTTCTGAGCAACGAAAAGCCAAGAAACTATTACTACGCTTATGAGACTGAGATTAAGCCCGATTTCGATACTCTTGAGTTTTTCGCAAGGGTCAGGATGAAGCCGGACAGAGGCTTTGAGTTTTCAAAGGGTCACGGCGGATTTATGCTTGCTGCAGAGATAAGATTTGCCGACGGCACAAAGACCGTAATCAGTACGGACAGCTCGTGGCTTGTGCGTTTCAACGGGTCTTATACTGCTTCACGCTGCTTTGATTCGGCTGTTGCACCCGATGAATACGTCAATGCAGAGGAAATTTTTAATCTCTGGCATACCGAAACAGCTCCGATTCCCGTTTGTACGGAAAATACAATCGGCACAGAAGTAACGCTTGTACCCGGTGAAAAGAAGACCGTTACGTTTGAGCTTGATAAAATATACGCAGGATTTGTTTTTGCTAAAGCAAACGCAACCGTAAAGGTTGAAATAACCTGCCGTGAAACTACGAAAGATGGCTCGCCTGAGTCTGTCAGCTTTGCAGGAGCAGGTGAATACAGAGGCTTTTATATGCACAGTGCAGGTGAGATGATTGCCGAGATTGAATGCGGTGACAGTGAATGTGAGCTTGAATTCGGCTTTATTACAAGCTGTTATCCTGCAGATAAAGAGGCTGTTACCTATACAAGTGATGCGGCGCTCAATCAGGTGCTCGACACCTGCCGTCATACTCTTAAAATTTGCCGACAGACCCTTCACCTCGACAGCCCGAAGCACTGCGAGCCGATGGCATGCACGGGCGACTACTATATTGAAACGCTGATGACGGCATTTTCATTCGGCGATATGCGTCTTGCAGAGTTTGATGTGTTGCGTACAGCTGAGCTTATACGCAACAACGGCGGCAGAATGTTCCACACGACGTACAGCCTTATTTGGGTGAGGATGCTGCTTGATGTTTATAAATTTACGGGCAACAAAAAACTGCTTGAAAAATGCGAAGATGCACTGATTATGTTGCTTGGTCTGTTTGAAAACTATATCGGTGACACAAAGCTTATCGAAACTCCGCCTGATTTTATGTTTGTTGACTGGATTTATATTGATGAAATATCAATGCACCATCCGCCAAAGGCACTCGGTCAGACCTGCCTTAATCTTTACTATTACGGAGCACTCGGTGCGGCTGCTGAAATTTATAATATTCTCGGTGAAACGGCAATGGCTGAGGCTTGCCTTGCCAAAAGAGAAGTGTTGCAGACAGCGGTTAATTCACAGCTCTTTGACAAAGAAAAGGGTATGTATTTTGAAGGCCTCAACACACCGAGCGAGGTCGATTTCAGCGATTGGAAATGGATGGTTGAAAATGTAGAGAAGAGGTATTATCTCAAGCAGTCAAATATCCTTGCCGCTTATGTCGGAATTTGTGACAGAGAAACTGCAAGAGACCTGATACATAAAATTATGAGCGACGAAATACCGGGCGATTATCAGCCGTATTTTGCGCACTATCTGCTCGAGGCAATTTACTCAAACGGCTTGCGTGATGAGTATACTCTCAAGGTGCTCGAGCGTTGGAAGGCTCCCGTGGCCGAGTGTCCGAAGGGTCTTGTTGAGGGCTTTATTGCACCCGAGCCGACTTACAGCTTTGACCACTCTCACGCATGGGGCGGTACTCCGTTATGGTCACTGCCAAAGGCACTGACGGGCTTTGAGCTGATTAAACCCGCATTTGAAGAGGTTACATTTTCACCGTGTCTGCTCGGATTGGAGCAGGCAAGAGTAGAGCTGCCTACACCTTACGGAGATATAACGGTTGAAATGAAAAAGGGAAAAGAGCCGACAATCACTTCACCCGATGAAGTTAAAATTACATTAATGAATTGATTTATCAGTTCAAATCACGGAGCGATAAGCGAGAAATCATGGCAAGAGCTAAATCATTGAAACAGAAAGACAATGTCACAACTGTCCTCGGCGCTACGGACTTTAATTTGGGCATCAACTTAATTGAGGTATAAAAAATGATTTGCCTTACGGCGTGATTTGATTTTTATCAAAATCATGATTTGCAAAATATATTTTGCATGATTTGCGTTTTTTTAAAACGCATTGAAAAGAATTACTATCAGGAGATAATAATGGAAGTTTTACAGTGGATATTTGCAGTGTTTGCAATTATAGGTGCGGCCGACAGAATAATAGGCAACAAACTAAAACTCGGTGAAGAGTTTGAAAAAGGCATTGTGGCTTCGGGCACACTGTCGCTTGCAATGGTCGGTATGATTTGCATTGCACCTGCAGTTGCAAAGCTGTTAGAGCCTGTGTTTGCACCCGTATCATCGTTTACCGGTATTGATATGTCGTTTATCGGCAGCTTTATTGCCAACGATATGGGTGGCGCCGCAATATCGTCGGCACTTGCAGGCGATGAAATTCTCGGCGGCTACAACGGTCTTGTTGTTGCCTCGATGCTCGGTGCAACCGTCTGTTTTACAGTGCCCGTTGCACTTAAGATGATTAAAAAAGAGTACCATAAAGATGTGCTCAGCGGTATTCTTTGCGGTATTGCTACAATGCCCGTAGGTTGTATCGTGTCGGGTCTTATGCTCGGTGTAGGCTTCGGCAGGCTGATGTTAAATCTTTTGCCTGTGCTGATTGTGGCGGTTATAACCTGCATCGGTCTTGTTGTAAAGCCTGACCTCTGCCGTAAGGTTTTTGGACTTATCGGCGGTTTTGTTATGATTGTTATCACTGTCGGCCTTGCCGCAGGCATTTTCAGTCACCTTACGGGCAAGACACTTATTCCGCATATGAGCCCGATTAAGGATGCGTTTGCTATAGTTGCTGATGTTGCGATTATACTCGCAGGTGTATTTCCGCTTATCAAGGTTATATCTTTGATTTTCGGCAAAATTTTTGCCGCCGCAGGCAAGAAAATCGGTGTTGACGAAACCTCGGTGCTCGGTCTTATATCTTCGCTTGCAAACAGTATACCTACCTTTGAAATGGCGGAGAAAATGAATGCAAAGGGCAGAATGATGAATATGGCTTTTGCTGTATCGGCTTCGTTTGTATTCGGCGATCACCTTGCGTTTACAATGTCGTTTGATAAGCGTTTCCTCTGGGCAGTTATCGCAGGCAAGCTGATAAGCGGCGTGTGTGCAGTTGTTGCGGCAGTGTTTATGTACAAGCTTACATATAAAAAAGTGAAATAAAAATAAGATCGGATGGTGCAGTATGAGAAATAAACGTGTTTTTATCGGATGGAACGGCGAAGAAAACAAAAAAATTGCACAGCGAATAAGTAATTTGTTGAGCGAAGAACATTATTCGCCGATTGTTGGCGGAGAATGGCGCTCTTCATTTACCGTTAATGAAGAGATTATTCATCAGATGAACGGCTGTGAGCTCGCCATTATACTCATTGAAAAAGAGATAAGAAAAGGTAAAGACGGTCAAATACTGAGTATGGGGCTTAATCCGAATGTTATGATGGAACTTGGTTATCTGTTGCACAAAATCTCTGACCCGGAAAGAGTCAGGCGCGTGCTTATTGATATGGATCCGAGCGAGCTGCCGTCTGATTTGCAGGGCACATGGACTCTTACGGTAGAAAAAGGCGAATACACTACCGAGGATGAACATGAAGAGGTTATCAATAAAGTTTCAAGACGTATTGTGAAAGATTTCCTTGATTATATGGAGGTTGCTCAAAGTTCAACTGACAAGCTGGATTATTTTGATAATTGGGAAGAAAACTCACAGGAGATATATCAATATACCGGAGATGCACGTATTGCAGATAAGCTCATTTACGGTATGCAGGCGGCTATGTACTCAGGTGATTTTGACAGATTACATAAATGTTTGATCAATATAAAAAGCAAGCTTGCAAAGACAGACAGATTTAACGATTATCCTGCCGTTGCTTGTGCGCTAGCCTTACTTAATGTGTTTGTTGTGAGCCGCCGTCTTACGCAGACACTGAATGATGCTCAGTTTTTCGAGTTGTGCAGTGATCTTAAATGCGAATACGAAGAGGATATTAAAGACCCTGAGCTTAAGGCATGGTGCGAGATATTCCGTATGGATAAACTGGAGCTTTGTTATGAGCTTTATGCTTGCGGATTAACTGACCCGGTAAAGAAAAAATCGTGCTTTCTTAAAGCGCTCAGCTTTTGTGATAAAGTAAAAGGGTTGATAGAGGATCAATTAAGCAAGCAAAACGGTACAAAAAGTGATATGAATTATTCGCTGATATACCAGGCTTTTACCAACCGTAATATTTCACAGCTCCATAAGCAGCTTCGCGAGCTTGAACCCGAAAAAAGCGAGGAGCATTTTGAACTGCAAAAGGAATATTGCAAAAAGACATTGGATAACCGCTATAAGCTTTATCAATACTACAAGAGAAGCTCGCGTGAAAATTTCCTGACTATGGATTTTGTTTCGCAGGAATACTTGCTTGCTCTGTCTGAGCAGTATGTGTTTGAAGAGGACTTTATTGAAAAGGAAGAAATTGCTAACACTGCGCAGGCAATTTTTAACCAATGGAAAGACCGAAACGAGGTCAGAAATGCGATTTTTAATAAGGTCAAGCAAGAATCAGGCGATTTTTTACAATAAGAAAGAGGCGAAGATATGAATACCAAAAATAAGATTGCTCTTTTATGTGATTACGGACTTGATGATGCTATAGCAACGCTGTATTTATTTAAGTATGCTGACAGATTTGAACAAATTGATATTGTACCCGTAGCAGGAAATTTTCCACTTGACATCACCTATATCAACGCTAAAAGAGTTCTTTCGGCTATAACCTCTTTGCCGAGTAATATTAGGATAGTTAACACACAAAGTATAAAGCAGAATTGCGAGGCAATCTTTGATATACACGGAAATGATGGTATGGGAGATATTTTCCCTGCCGAGCATAAGGATAGTTTCACGGAAATAACGTATGAAGAGTGGGTCAGCAAGATCGATTCCGATTATACGGTGATCAGTCTCGGACCGTGTACCGTTACGGCAGATATACTTGCCCGAAAACCTCAGGTTGAGCTGATACTGATGGCGGGAAACATATCCGAAGAGCCTAACTATAACGGATATGAGTTTAATCACGGAATAAATCCGGAGGCTTTTGCTTTTACAGTTAAGTATCCTCATGCAGTTGCTACGCTTGATACGTGTCATAATCCGCTTTGTAATCTTAATAATATCAGCTTTTCTCAGGGTGGTGCATTCGGCGAAGCGATTGCAAGGTATAAGGCTCTTTCCAACTCGCGTAATGAGCAGATTTGCAGTATTTACGATATGATGGCGATTGTTTATCTTGTTTCTCCCGAGCGTTTTGATGTCAAGGAAATGACAGACCCTCAAGGCAACAAACTGAATGTTCTTGTATATACGGATGATAAACCGGTAATAGATTGAGGTATAATATCATGAAAAAGATGTTTAAAATAATGGCTGCTGTGCTTGCGGTTATAGTTATTGTGATATCGGTATCAGGTATCTTCGGTGCGGACAGAGGAGATTTTTCGTTCAATTACGGAGATTCCCATAATGAGATAGCTGCTATGGAAAGAGAGTTTGATGCTGCTCTTGAGGTTGCAGAGCAGGCGGCTGCTTCTCCCGTGAACGTCGGTGCAGGCGCGGCACTCGGCTACGTTATTGTCACAGATTATGTGTCCAATGATGGCAAAACCGATGTTGCGGATGCTTTGCAGGCAGTAATTGATGAAAACCCCAACCGCACTATTTATTTCCCCGACGGTATTTATCTTATCAGCAAGCCCATATGTACGCCTGCAGACCCAAGAAAAAGCGTTGACCTTCAGCTTTCAAACTACGCTGTGATACGTGCGACAGATAATTGGTCGAGCGAAGAGGCTATGATACGCCTTGGCGGTAAGGATGCGGCAAACGATACTCATACCCCGGGCAGTAACTATTCTCTGACAGGCGGAATTATTGACGGCTCGGGTAAAGCAAACGGAATAAGCATTGATTCCGGCAGAGAAACCATGATACAAAAGGTTTCGATAAAGCATACACCCCTCGGTATCCACGTCAAATACGGTGCCAACAGCTCTTCGTCGGATGCGGATATAAGTGATATAAATATCATAGGCACGGGCGGCACGGATTCAATAGGAATCTTTGTAGAGGGCTTTGATAATACATTTACAAATATACGTATCGGTAATGTATTTACGGGCGTTTATCTCAAGTCATGTGCAAATTCACTTCGTAACATTCATCCGCTTTATTACTCAGATTATACGGATTATGAGAACAGCTGCGGTTTCCTTGATGAAGGCGGCAATAATGTATACGATTTTTGCTACAGTGACCAGTTCTGTATTGCGTTCCGTATTGTTGGCACAAGGTCAAGCATATATGATAATTGCTTTTGCTTCTGGTATTCAGCGGCAGGCGGTAGAGAGATTGCTTTTGAAACAGACGGTAAGTTTAACTCGGTTGTAACTAACTTCCGTACGGGATTCAGAGGAGATACCGAAAACTCTGTGTTAGTGGTTGGTGAAGCCGGCGGTTACGGTGTGTTCGATAATCTGCTTACGGGCAGTGTGTCGGATATTACGCATCGCTTCTATAAAAAGGGTGGACTCATTTGGTCTGTTAAAAATATTTTTTAAAATGAAACAGCAGCCAAACAGATTATTTACTGTTTTGGCTGCTATTTCATTTTGTCGGTTAAGCCTAAAATATAATCGGTTGTGACATTGTAGTATTTTGAAAGAGATATGAGTATATCGGTTGGTATATCACGTTGACCAAGCTCATAATTGCTGTATACCTGCTGTGAGCAATTGAGAATTTCGGCAAGCTCCCGTTGCGTTTTGTCGTTGTCTTCTCTCAATTCACGAATTCTGATATACAAGCAGCATCACCTCCTTTTTGATACTACAATACTGCAAAATGCAGTATTGACATTTACCGCAAATTGCAGTAAGCTGAAATAAAAAAGGAGGTAAATCAGATGATTGATAAATGTGAAAGGTGCGGAGAAAGATCGATTCAATACTTTGAACGTACCGCTACAGATGTACAGGGGCAGCAGTTAACAGTACATCTCTGTCAAGATTGTTATTTCGGGTGCAAGAATTTGAGCTGGATAACATTGGAAGGTAAAGGGAGAGTAAGTCTTATTCCGCTTTATCAAGTTGAAGAGCCTGAACAGCAGGGCAAAGATGTATATGCCGGCAGAGACCGTGAAGCTTATGTGGTTGAGCAACAAGCGAAAGAAGTGTATATCGGCGGAGGCTGGACAAGCTTTTTAAAGGCAATTTGTATTATAAACGCAGTAATTATGACAATAATGGGTTTTGTGTTAGGCGGCAAGATTGCAGATATCATTCCATACAGCAGTGATTGGGATATTGTGATAGGTACAATTTTGGGAGGTTTTATCGGTTTTGCAGTTGGTATAATACTTATTGCATTTGTTATGGTAATTTGCGAAATATCAACTACTCTAAAAGAAATTCATATAGAGCTTAGAAGGAATAGAATAAAATAAAAGCAGAATAAGTTAAAAGACGTATTGTGACAAAATAAAAAGAGCGGACTCTTGCGAGTTCGCTCTTTTTGTTGTGATTGAAATTAACTTACTTAAGCTCAACCTTTGCGCCGACTTCTTCAAGCTTAGCCTTGATAGCCTCAGCGTCTTCCTTGGAAGCTGCTTCCTTAACAGCCTTGGGAGCGCCGTCAACAACAGCCTTTGCCTCAGCAAGACCAAGACCTGTGATCTCACGAACAACCTTGATAACCTTGATCTTCTCTGCGCCAACCTCTGCAAGGATAACGTCGAACTCTGTCTTCTCTTCTGCTGCTGCAGCTGCCTCTGCGGGAGCTGCTACTGCAACTGCTGCTGCAGCGGATACGCCGAACTCTTCCTCAACAGCGTGTACAAGCTCGGAGAGCTCGAGAACTGTGAGGCCCTTAAGTGTTTCAATGATAGAAGTAATCTTCTCTGACATGGTATTTAACCTCCGTTAACAAATTTAATAATTAGTTTTTGTTTTTTTACAGATTAAGCTTCTGCGGGAGCTTCCTCAGCAGGAGCACCGTCCTTATCGACGATAGCCTGAATAGCACGTGCGAAAGCTGAGATGGGAGCATTGAAAGCGTTGCAAACTGTAGCGAGAAGGATTTCTCTGCTGGGAAGCTTTGCAAGGCTGTCAATCTTGTCGAGGCTGATGATCTCCTTATCGAGATAACCGCTCTTAACTTCGAAAGTTTTGCTTGTGCTTGCATACTTGGAAAGGATACGTGCGGCTGCGACATAGTCGTCAGCACTTGTTGCGAGAGCTGTTGTACCGTTGAGAACTTCCTCGGGGATAGCAATCTCAGCTTCCTGAGCTGCGAGCTTGAGGAGAGTGTTCTTAACAACTGTGTACTTAACGTTAGCCTCTCTGAGTTCCTTACGGAGCTTGGTGTCGTCTGCAACGGAAATACCGCTGTAGTTTACGATAACACCTGCACAAGAATTCTTAAGTTCTTCGGCGAGTGCAGCGACTGCCTGCTTCTTTTGTTCAAGAACTGCTGCGCTTGGCATTGTGGATTCACCTCCGAAAAATATAAATATCAAAAAAGCTCTGCCCACCGATTGGAGGACAGAGCTGTAGAAAACAACAGAAAAATTGTTTTGTTAGCTTCATCCTCGGCAGGTGGTGTGAAACCTTTATGCAGTTTAACTGCGCCTGCTGTCTTTGGAACAGCTTGACTATAATATCATATAGTCAACACTTTGTCAAGTGTTTTTTAAAATTAGCCAACCTTTGTGGGGTTGATACGGATGCCGGGGCCCATTGTTGAAGCGACAACGCAGGAACGGATGTACTGACCCTTTGTTGCAGCGGGCTTAGCCTTGATAACAGCATCGAGAAGTGTGTTGAAGTTCTCAGCAAGCTTCTCTGTGCCGAATGATGCCTTGCCGATGGGGCAGTGCATAATGTTTGTTTTGTCGAGTCTGTACTCGATCTTACCTGCCTTAGCTTCTTCAACAGCCTTGGCGACGTCGGGTGTAACTGTGCCTGCCTTGGGGCTGGGCATAAGACCACGGGGACCGAGGACCTTACCGAGACGACCAACGAGACCCATCATGTTGGGAGCTGCGATACATACGTCGAAATCCATAAAGCCTTCGCCCTGGATTCTTGCAACGAGATCTTCTGCACCGACGATCTCTGCGCCTGCTGCTGCAGCTGCGTCTGCGTCTGCACCCTTTGCGAATACAGCGACGCGAACGCTCTTACCTGTACCGTTGGGAAGGACTACAGCACCTCTGACCTGCTGGTCAGCGTGACGTGAGTCAACACCGAGACGGATGTGTACTTCGACTGTTTCGTCGAATTTAGCTGTTGCTGACTTGATAGCGAGCTCAAGAGCCTCTTCGGGATCGTAGAGCTTTGTTCTGTCAACAAGCTTTGCACTTTCAATATACTTTTTACCGTGTTTCATTATTCAAACCTCCCGAGCATTAATCAACGACAGTGACGCCCATGCTGCGAGCTGTACCGGCTATCATACTCATAGCTGTTTCGATTGTTGCAGCGTTAAGGTCGGGCATCTTCTGCTCGGCGATTTTTCTGATCTGTTCTGTTGTGATTGTTGCAACCTTTGTCTTGTTCGGAACGCCCGAACCGCTCTCGATACCGCAAGCCTTCTTGATAAGAACAGCAGCGGGGGGAGTCTTGGTTACGAAGCTGAATGTGTGATCAGCGTAAACAGTGATAACGACAGGGATAATAAGACCCATATCGTTCTTTGTCCTCTCGTTGAACTCCTTGGTGAAAGACATGATGTTAAGACCATGCTGACCAAGTGCGGGACCAACGGGCGGAGCCGGTGTTGCTTTACCGGCGGGGATCTGCAGCTTTACAAAGCCGACTACCTTCTGAGCCATTAGTTTGCACCTCCAAAATTGTGGTTGAGCGGAGCACTGAGAAAGATTTTGCTCCTCCCACGGGACATAAAGCCCCATAACACGGGTAATAACCCGGAGTTACCTAAATAAATCAGTCTGTGACAGGCTCGACCTGGTCAAGCTCAAGCTCAACAAGAGTCTCTCTGCCAAAGAATGCGGAAACGGTAACCTTGACCATATTGTTTTCAAGGTCGATTTCCTGTACTACGCCGCTGAAGCCGTCCATAATGCCGTCCATAATGTTGACTGTGTCGCCAACCTCATAGCTGACTTCAATAGAGCGCTTTTCAACGCCGAGCTTGAGAACTTCCTCTTCCTTGAGGGGAACAGGCTTGCTCTCGGGACCGACAAAGCCCGTAACACCACGGGTATTGCGGATAACATACCAGGTTTCGTCACTCATTTTGGGCTGGTCATCCTCGTCGTAGTTAACGGCAAGCTTGACAAGCACGTAACCGGGGAAAAGCTTGCGCTCAACCTCGTGAGTGCTCTGGTCCTCACGTATCTCAGTGACAATTTCTGTCGGAATGGATACATCGAGGATGCTTTCCTGCATACTGCGGTTTTCAACAATTTTACGGATACTGTCGGCTACTTTGTTTTCATAGCCTGAATAGGTATGGATCGCATACCACTTTGCATCATCAGCCATTGTTATCCTCCAAGAAGCAGGTTGAATTTACTGTGCGACAGCAGATGTGGCTTCAGCGACAGTGGTTGCAACTGTTGTTGCTGCTGTTGTTGAAGGAACTGTTGTTGCTACTGCGGATGCTACAGTTGTAGCAGCCTCACCTGTAGTAGCTTCGGTCGCACCGATTTCAATACCGAGGAGAGCATTCATACCCTCTGAAAGACCAAAGTCAATGAGCCAGATAGCTGCACCGACAATAAGAACTACTGCAAGAACGATACCGGTGTTCTTGAGAACAGTCTTGGCACTGGGCCAAACGATCTTCTTGTTTTCACCCTTAAGGTCTTTGAAGAACTTAGCGACAGCTTTTGCTGCACGAACAAATATGTTCGGTTTGCCGTCGTTCTTAGCGGACTTCTTCTTTGAGGCTTTTTCGGCATCGGCAACCTTCTTTGCTGCCTCGGAGTTCTGATCCTTTGCCATTTTCTTAACCTCCCGCTTATTTTGTTTCCTTGTGGAGAGTATGTTTCTTGCAGAATCTGCAGTACTTGTTCATCTCCAGCTTTTCAGGTGTGTTCTTCTTGTTTTTCATTGTGTTGTAGTTGCGCTGTTTGCACTCAGTGCAGGAGAGAGTAACTCTTACTCTTGCGTCTCCGGCCATAATTCGGCACCTCCATTTTTTAAATTGCCTCCCTCAAAAGAAGGGTACAAAAAAATAACCCTCTTACAGAGGTACAGCGAGTATACCATAAATAAGAGGGTCAGGTCAAGCGTTTTTTGATTTTTTTATCTGTTTTGGAATGTTGCACAATATGTTGTGTTTCAAGGTGCGATGCCTCATACACAACTGTCAAAAAGCACACAAAACTATCAGATTATGATGTCATCGCCTTCTTCAGAGCCTACATTGCCAAGGTCGGATATGCTGCCGGAGATATAAAGAAGGATGCGCAGAGCATCTACGGAATTGATCTTGCCGTCATAGGTTACGTCTGCAAGCTTTACCTGTGCGGCAGTAAGAGTGTCGGTTCCGGAAGAAGCACGGAGCACAAGTAAAGCGTCCTCGGCAGTTACTTGGCCATCGAGGTCAACGTCGCCGTGAACGTCGGATGCACCGCATACGAAGAAACCTGCGGTAAGACAGCAAACAAGTAATATTGAAATAAGAATAAACGGACGTTTCATAGCGAGTACCTCCGGATAAAACGTGATTTAATTTATTATATCATATTCCTGCGTTTATGGCTATACCTATTTTTTACAATGTTAGTATTGGATATTTATGCATATTTGACACTATATAATCAATATTTATATAATTAAATTTATTAATAACATATGAAAAATGCATATAAAAACTTGACACGGACAATCAAAAGTTATAATATACAATGTATAGTGTGTAAATGTGGGTGTATATGCTTCTGCACCAATTTACAGTACTATTCACGGCGAAACACAAGCTGATATTTACTGCTTTCTCCGTGACCTATGCTTTATAATCTTTTATTCATTTATTGAAAAAATTTTTAAGGAGGTGCAAATTCAAAAAATGATAAAAATAGGTTTAGCAATCGCATTGATTGTTGCCGCTGCTGTTGTTGCAGGCGTTGTCTGCTTCATCCTTGGCGGTATACATAGACGCAAGGTCGCCGAGGCTGAAATAGGCTCGGCAAGCCAGGAAGCGGAGCGTATAATCAACAACGCTATCGCCCAGGCGGAATCTAAAAAGAAAGAAGCAATTCTTGAAGCAAAGGATGCTATTCACAAAGAGCGCACAGCTACCGAGCAGGAGCTCAGAGAAAGGCGCTCCGAGGTTCAGAAACAGGAGAGAAGAATCATGCAGCGCGAGGAGCTGCTTGATAAGAAGTCCGATAACCTCGAAAAGAAAGACGAGATACTCAACGGAAAAATCAAAGCTGCTGATGCAAAGCTTGATGAAATTGAAGCTATTAAGCGCAGTCAGTTTGAAATGCTTGAGCGTATCTCAAACTATACCAAAGAGCAGGCAAGAGATTACCTTCTCAAATCACTTGAAGATGATCTCTCAAGAGAAAAGGCTCTCAAACTTCTTGAGTATGAGCAGGCTCTTCGTGAAGAGTCTGATGCAATGGCACGTGAAGTTGTTGCAACAGCTATCCAGCGCTGTGCTGCAGAGCAGGTTTCCGAGGCTACTGTTTCTGTTGTAGCTTTGCCCAACGATGAGATGAAGGGTAGAATCATCGGCCGTGAGGGTCGTAATATCCGTACACTCGAAACAATTACAGGTGTTGACCTCATTATCGACGATACACCCGAAGCAATCACACTTTCTTGCTTTGATCCTGTTCGCCGTGAAGAGGCAAGACTTACACTTGAGAAGCTTATCTCTGACGGCAGAATTCATCCTGCTCGTATCGAGGAGATGCACGATAAGGCTGTCAAAGAGGTTGAGCATTCTGTTAAGCAGGCAGGTGAGAGAGCGGTTCTCGATGCTGGTCTCAACGGTATCCATCCTGAGCTTGTCAAGATTCTCGGCCGTCTGAAGTACCGTACCAGCTACGGTCAGAACGTACTTGACCATTCACTTGAGGTTTCTTATATTGCAGGTCTTATGGCTGCTGAAATCGGTGCAGATGTCAAACTTGCAAAGCGTGCAGGTCTTCTTCACGATATCGGTAAGGCTCTCGACCATTCTCTCGACGGCTCTCATATCGAGCTTGGTGTTGAGTACGCACGTAAGTATAAGGAAAACGAAAAAGTTGTTCACGCTATTCACGCTCACCACGGTGATATTGAGGCTAAGACTATCGTTGCCTGCCTTGTTCAGGCTGCTGATGCTATCTCTGCTGCTCGTCCCGGTGCAAGACGTGAAAACGTACAGAACTATATCAAACGTCTTGAGAAACTTGAGGAGATTTCAAAATCCTTCGAGGGTGTTGAGAATTCCTTTGCTATCCAGGCAGGCCGTGAGGTTCGTATCATGGTTAAGCCCGATGTTATCACAGACGATAAGATGGTTCTTCTTGCACGTGATATTGTCAAGAAGATCGAAGAGGAGCTTGAGTATCCCGGTCAGATCAAGGTCAATATCATCCGCGAAAACCGTGCAACAGACTACGCAAAATAAACAGATTACAGGATGTACCTCGCAAGGGTATATCCTGTTTTTGTTTCGTTATCACCTTGATTTATGTTATGCAAAATGCTATACTATATTATTGTATTAATTATTAAAGGAAAGGGCATTTTTCGATGCTTAAAAATCTTCTTAAAAAGCTCGGCGGAGATTTCATACTGAGTGTGAGTGCTGTTGTGATTTTCAACGGTGTTATTCAGTTTTTGCTCAACCCTTATCTGACTGAGCAGCTCGGTGCGGAAAAATTCGGTACGGTTATTTACCTGATATCGCTCATATCGGTTGTCGGTGCATTCGGCCTTGCGGCAAACTACTCCCGTATGGTTGTTACTGCTAAAAGAGAATGCACAAACGGTGACTATAACCGCTATTTTCTGATTATTGCAGGCATTGTGCTCGCTGTTTCGGCGGTCGGACTTGTTGCACTGAAGAATTTTGAACCGATGTATTTTATCGGTTATGCAGCGTTGATGTTTATGACGATTCTGCGTTATTACGGCGATGTTGAGTACAGACTCAGCTGTAATTTCAAGGGGTATTTTGTCTTTTATCTGCTGATTGCCGTCGGCTATATTATCGGTATTCTGCTGTTCAGATTTACAGGCTCGTGGGTTATCACGATGCTTATAGGCGAAGCTCTGGCGATACTTTTTGTCGGCCTCAAAGGTAAGATTTTCAAGCCGCCTTTCCTTAAAAAATCGGCAAATTATAAAGAAAACACAAAGTCTGTCTGGACCCTTGTGCCTGCAAACCTCGTGCAGACGGTCATACTCAATGCGGACCGTATTCTGGTTATGTTTTTTGTCGGCTCGTACGATGTTACGGTGTTTTATGTGGCGACGCTTGTCGGTAAAATTGTCGCTCTCGTAACCGTGCCGCTTGAGGGCCTTGTAATAAGCTACCTCAATAAATATGAGGACAAGATTTCGTATAAGCTTTTCTTAGCCTTTACCGGTGGTGCGGCGGCACTTGCGGCTCTTATGATTTGTGCAAGCACAGTTGCTTCTCATATATTTATTCCGTTTATGTATCCGGATGAAGTTTATCAGGCTGCATCGCCGTATTTTATAGTCGCAAACGCGGGTCAGGTGCTGTTTTTTATATCGACAGTGCTTATAACCTTTGTGCTTAAGATTTCGGGCGAAAACAGCCAGCTTGTAATGAATCTGATTTACCTTGTAACCTTTGCCGCAGTCGTAATACCGTGTATTGCGATATGGGGTCTGTGGGGGCTTGCCTGGAGCGTTATGGGCGTAAATCTGATGCGGGTTGTACTCGTTTCTGTCTATGGTCTCATAAAGCTCAAAAAAAGACCTGCTGTGACCGATTAAATTAGCTTTCAGCTATTGCAAAAAACAGTTATTTTATATTATAATATATTATTATAAATTTTTAAAACTTTTAATCCGAAAGGGAGTATACACAATGCACGAGGAATGTGGAGTATTTGCCCTCTATGGCAACGGTTTTGTTGAGCACCCTGCCGAGTATGCTTATCTTGCTCTTTATGCGATGCAGCACAGAGGACAGCAGAGCTGCGGTATTGCAGTAAGCAACAGCGGTGTTATCGAATGTACAAAAGGTATGGGTCTTGCGGCTGATGTCTTTGATGAAGAAAAGCTTGAAAAGCTCAAGGGTGAGAACGTTATTGCTCACGCTCTCTATTCAACTGCAAAGACATCCAATATTCAGGGGGCACAGCCCTTTGTAATGCGTTACGGCAAGGGCCGCCTTGCACTTGCACATAACGGCAGTCTTGTCAATTCAGATGAACTCCGCCGTGAGCTTTCGATGACAGGCGCTATGTTCCGTTCCAATTCCGATGCAGAAATAATGGCTCAGCTTATAGCTAAGGAGCGTCTTTTCACACACAGCGTTGAAGAGGCTGTTAAAAATGCTGTTCAGAAATTCAGAGGTGCTTACTCATTTGTCGTAATGAGTCCCCGCAAAATCGTTGCAGTGCGTGATCCATTCGGCTTCCGTCCGCTTACTGTAGGCATCACCAAAGAAGGCTGTTACGTTGTGGTATCCGAAACCTGTGCACTCAACGCACTCGGTGCTGAATTTGTCCGCGATGTCAATCCCGGTGAAATTATTGTTATTGATGACGACGGTATGAGGACATACTATCAGAAGGAGAACTGCAAGAGAAGAATCTGTATTTTTGAATACATCTACTTTGCAAGACCCGACAGTGTTATGGACGGTGTATCGATCCACGGCTCACGTATTCAGGCAGGCCGCCTGCTTGCACGTCAGCATCCCGTTGATGCCGATATTGTTATCGGTGTTCCCGATTCGGGTCTGGATGCGGCTATAGGCTATGCACGAGAGAGCGGTATTGAGTACGGTATGGGCTTTGTCCGTAATAACTATGTCGGCAGAACATTCATCAAGCCTACTCAGGAGCAGCGTGCTTCTTCTGTCGGTATCAAGCTCAACGTACTCAGCGAAACAATAAAGGATAAAAAGGTTGTTATGGTAGACGACTCAATTGTCCGCGGTACAACCTGTGCCGATATTGTCCGTCTGCTCAAAAATGCAGGTGCAAAAGAAGTTCACGTAAGAATTTCTTCTCCGACTCTTCACTACCCTTGCCTTTACGGTACGGATATTCCCACACGTGAGGAACTTACCTCAAACCGTCACTCGGTTGAGGAGCTTTGTGAGATTATCGGCGCAGATACACTCGGCTTCCTCGATAAGGATTCACTCGGTGAGCTTATAGGTGCCTGCGAAAAGACATACTGTGATGCCTGCTTTACAGGTGACTATCCTGAGAAATAATCAAGAGAGCTGGATAAAAAATTGAAATCAATTCTGAAGAAACTTATAAATAAAGAAACGGTGACATATCTTATTTTTGGTGTGCTCACAACTGTTGTCAACTTTGCCGTTTTCAAGGGCTTTGACCTGCTGTTTACAAAAACGGTGTCGATTGACCTGGTGCTGCTGACAAATATCATAGCCTGGGTCGTTTCCGTTGCATTTGCCTTTGTCACAAACAAACTGTTTGTTTTTGAAAGCAAAAGCTGGAAAGGCAGTGTGCTCAGAAAAGAACTGCCGTCATTTATCAGTGCGCGTCTGTTTTCACTCGGTGTTGAGGAACTCGGTCTGCTGATATTTATAAAATGGCTCGGTTTCGACAGCTTTGTACTTGAGTTACTGCCGGGCTTCGCTATCGGCGGTAAAATGCTGACAAAAATAGGCCTGTCTGTAATTATTGTTGTTATGAATTATGTTTTCAGCAAGTTTATCATATTCAAGAAAAAGGAAAGGGATGAGGCGTGATGTTCAAAAAAATAGTTGCGGTTTTTGTTCTGGCAGCTACGCTTCTTTCGTTTGCCGCTTGCGGTGAAAATACAGAGCTTTTTGCAGCAGGGTCTGCGCTTCAGGCTGAGCCTGTTGGCTCTGTTATAGCAAAAGAGGTTGCTGCAAAATACGAAATGAAAACAATTTGTACCTACGCAGGTAAGGATTACAAAACCTTTGAATACAAAGAGAAAAAGGTGCTTGCACGTGTAGAAACCAGCGGCAACATACGTGTGCTGTTCGAGTATCCTCTTGATACGGAAATCGTCTACGACCTTGAAGCCACAAAGAGAAGCGGTAACTATATCTATTTCACAAAGCGTGATAAAGATGCTGCTTATGCCTCGTTGTGTGCAATATATATCCCTACTGCTACACAGGTAATGCTTGTTGATACGCCGTGCAGTGATATGGTGCTTCTCGATACAAAGTCTACATCTGAAATGTATGCCTACGGTATTATCGCCTGCCGTAATCAGCTTGCGGTAATTGATCTTGGTCAGGGTAAAATAAGCTCCGAGTACTCAAAGACACCTGAAGAAATCCGTGCGTTTATCGACGTTGGTGACAATTTCTTTGCTCTCGGTAACTTCGGCTCTTACACCGAAACTACTGTTGAGGCTGTTGATAAAGATCACGTTATGGTAAACATTATCGAGAAGAATAAAAAAGGCGAAACAAAGAGCGAAATCAATTTTACATTCAATCCCTCAAACGGAGTGGCAAGTTTTTAATTGAATCAGAGAATATAATTTACGGAGGTGAAACGGTTGCTCGGCAAGAATATTGGTGTAGACTTAGGTACGGCCAGCGTCATTATATATATGGAAGGCAGAGGAATCGTTCTCACTGAACCTTCCGTAGTGGCTTATAATACTAAAACGGGCAGGATGTGCGCCGTAGGCCAAAGAGCTTACGATATGCTTGGCCGCAATCCGGATTCTATCCGTGTCATCCGTCCGATGAAAGACGGTGTTGTATCCGACTTTACGGCTACAAGGCAGATGCTCAGCAGATTCCTTGCAAAGGTTTGTCGCAATGCAATTTTTAAACCGAATATTATCGTATGTATGCCGTCGAGCGTTACTAACCTTGAACGTCGAACTGTACTTGATATGATTACCGCCGCAGGTGCGGGCAAGGCCTGCCTTATGGAAGAGCCTCTTGCCGCAGCTATCGGTGCGGGCGGTGACCTGACACGTGCTCAGGGCAGTATGGTTGTTGATATAGGCGGAGGTACTACTGATATCGCAGTTATTACAATGGGAAGTATTGCCGTATCAAAATCGATAAAGATTGCGGGTCACCTTATGGATGAAGCTATAGTCCGTCAGGTACGCCGCGAGAAAGATGTTGTTATCGGCGAGCGAACAGCAGAGGAAATCAAAAAGCAGATAGGCTGTGCTGTTCTGCCCGAGGCTGAGCTTGGACTTACCGTAAAGGGCAAACGCTATATAAGCGGTATGCCGGCTACAGTGGAAGTAACCTCGACCGATTGCTACCTTGCAATGCGCGAGTATATTGAAGCGATAGGCGAAGCGGTGCGTGGTGTGCTCGAAATTACACCGCCCGAGCTTGTAGGCGATATAGGCTCAAGCGGTATAGTGCTGACAGGCGGCGGCGCACTGCTCCGTGAAATGGCAAACGCAATACAGAAAAAAACAGGAATCAAAACCCGACTTGCGACCGACCCTGTCAACTGTGTCGCAAAGGGTATAGGTCTTGCACTCGGCGACCTTGATATGCTTGCCGAGCAGGGATATATATTCAAGACCCGTGAGGAAATTACGGGATATGTTGAGAACTAAAATAACAAGAGGTGACAGCTATGAAAAAAGCACAGCTCATTATTGACAAAAATTTCATCGTCGGTGAAATAGACAAGAGAATTTACGGCTCGTTCCTTGAGCACCTGGGCAGAGCTATTTATACGGGTATCTATCAGCCCGAAAGCCCTTTCAGTGATGAAAACGGCTTCAGACAGGACGTGCTCAATCTTGTGCGTGAAACGGCAGTGCCGGTAGTGCGTTATCCCGGCGGCAACTTTGTTTCCGGCTATAACTGGGAGGACGGTATAGGCCCCAAGGAGCTTCGTCCTCGCAGAGCTGAGCTTGCGTGGCACTCAACAGAAACAAATCAGTTCGGTCTTGATGAGTTTATAGATTGGTGTAAGGCTGCAGGTACAGAGCCGATGATGGCTATCAACCTCGGCACAAGAGTTGCGGACGAGGCAAGAAATATTGTCGAGTACTGTAACCTTGAGGGCGGTACATACTGGAGTGACCTGCGAATCAAAAACGGTCACAAGGAGCCTCACAACGTTAAGCTCTGGTGCCTCGGCAACGAGATGGACGGTGACTGGCAGATAGGCCATAAGACATCACATGAGTACGGCAGAGCTGCACACGAAGCGGCGAAGGTAATGCGTTGGGTCAGCCCCGATATTGAGCTTGTTGCCTGCGGCTCTTCAAACAGCGGTATGAGCACCTTTGCTCAGTGGGAGGCTGATGTGCTTGATCACTGCTATCATGATGTTGACTATCTTTCACTTCATACATACTACAACAACTCCGAAAACAATACGGAGGAATTCCTTTGCCACAGTGCTGATATGGACAGCTTTATCGCTTCTGTTGTTTCAATCTGTGACTACGTGCAGGCAAAGAAACGCTCGAAGAAAAAGATCATGCTCTCATTCGATGAGTGGAATGTATGGTATCACTCACACGAGCTTGATAAGCTTTGCAAGCCCTGGGAGGAAGCACCCCGTAAGCTTGAGGATGTTTATAATTTTGAGGATGCTTTGCTTGTGGGCAGTATGCTTATCACGCTTCTCCGTCACGCAGACAGAGTCAAGATTGCCTGCCTTGCACAGCTTGTAAACGTTATTGCACCCATTATGACATCCGATACGGGTGCATGGCGACAGACTATTTTCTTCCCCTATATGCAGGCAAGCGTTTACGGCAGAGGCACTGCGCTTAACACGCTTATCAAGTCTCCGATTTATGAGAGCCGCAAATACGGTGAAGTTAACCTTGTTGACAGCATCGTAATTGAGAATGATGATGAGAATATCACTGTTTTTGCAGTCAACAAAGACCTTAAAGAAGATATTGAGCTTGCCTGCGACCTTCGTCAGTATACAGACTTTGAGGTCAAGGAGCATATCGTGCTCACACACGACGATATGAAGGCTGAGAATACAGAAGCTAACCCGAATAATGTTGCTCCCACATACAGCAACGCATCAAAGGTAGAGGGTGGAATGTTCTCTGCAGTACTCGGTAAGCATAGCTGGAACGTTATCAGGCTCGGAAAAAAGAGATGAATCAACCCAACATAGTTTTTTATTTCAGTGACCAGCAACGTTGGGATACCGTGAATCCTGCAATTACACCTAACCTCGAGGAGCTTGCCGAAGAAGGCATAAAGTATACAAATTCATACACCTGTCAGCCTGTGTGCGGCCCTGCAAGAGCCTGCTTGCAGACGGGTATATACGCAACCGAAAACGGATGTTATTGGAACGGCATTCCGCTTCCTGATGACGTGAAGCCTCTCGCCGAATATTTCAATGAGGCAGGCTACGATACAGCTTATATAGGTAAGTGGCATCTTGCGTCTGACCGCTATCCCGGTATCGGTCTGCACTGCGAAAAAACGGCAGTGCCCAAAGAGAAACAGGGCGGATATAATTATTGGCGTGCGGCAGACGTGCTCGAGTTTACTTCTCACGGCTACGACGGCTATGTTTTTGACGGCGACGGCATTAAGCTCGAATTTAAGGGCTATCGTGCAGACTGCATAAACGATTATGCGCTTGAATATCTCGACAACCGCGATAAGAGCAAGCCTTTCTTTATGTTTGTTTCACAGCTTGAGCCACACCATCAGAATGATCACGGCTGCTATGAAGGTCCGAAAGAAACGGTTGAGAATTACCGTGATTATCCCTTGCCCGACGATCTTACGTTTATGAAGGGCGACTATAAAGAAAGCTACCCCGACTATGTTGCGGCAATAAACAGGCTTGACGAAAACGTCGGCAAGCTTGTTGAAAAGCTCAAGGAAACGGGCGATTACGAAAACACGTTAATTATTTATACAAGTGACCACGGCTCGCATTTCAAGACGAGAAACGCCGAGTATAAGCGAAGCTGTCACGATTCGTGTATTCATACTCCACTTATAATATGCGGTCCTGGTTTTGAGGGCGGCAAGGTTGATGACAGACTTGTCAGCCTGATTGACCTGCCTCCGACCCTGCTCAGGGCTGCAGGCATAAATGTGCCCGAAACATATTCGGGTAACGCGATTCAGGATAATATCGAGCGTGAGCACGTGTTTATCCAGATAAGTGAGTCGCAGGTTGGCAGATGTATACGCACAAAGAAGTATAAGTACTCTGTAAGTGCCGCAGGCGGCAATATAAGGAGCAGATCCGGTGTTTATTTTGAGAATTTTCTCTATGACCTCGAGAAGGATCCGATTGAAAAATACAATCTAGTGTGTGACCCTGCGTACAAAGAAATACGCAAAGAGCTCAAAGAAATTCTCATAAAGCAGATGACGGATATCGGCGAAAAGAAGCCGATAATTCTGCCTGCACTAAAAACAAAGTAACGATATAAGGAGGCGGCACGTTTTGAAAAAAATCAAAGATTTTTTCAGACAGAATAAGGGCAAATGGCTCTGGGCTGTTGCGGCAGTGATTTTCTGTGCTCTTTTGCCGGAGTATGTTTTTCCTGTTGTGCTGCTTGTTGCTTATATCAAAACGGTCAGTTTCAAAGGGCTGTCCGTTTCAAAAGTCGGTATGCCTGCAGTTTTTCTGCTTACCTTTGCCGTATGGCAGGTTATAGGCTTGTTTTATTCAGGCTCATTTGTTTCGGGGCTTTCGAGTCTTGGCATCTGGCTCGCTGTACTTATAAATGTAATAATGATGAACTCAGTTATAGATTCTCGTCTGAAGCTTGACACTGTTATGTTTGCAGGTGCACTCAGCGGCGGTGTTGCAGGCGGAATCGGTGTTGTGCAGATGGTGCTGTATCATTACGGAGAGCTTATCTGGCAGCCTCTCAAATCTCTGTTCAATCCCTTCTGGCATCCGCTTGATAATTTTGTTGCCGACGTTGCGATAAATCATCTGCTTCCCGATTTTGCTAAGCAGTATATTCAGCGTACCGAGTTTATTGCGATTATCACAAGAGCAAGCGGCACATTTACAAACCCTGTTATGTTCGCCGTGTTCCTTACAATGATGTTGCCTCTTGCCGTTTACTGTATGTTTTATCTCGGCGGCAAGGCAAAGAAATTCACGGGCTTTGTCTGTGCGGTGCTTATCGTCGGCGGTATAGCCGCATCTTATTCGCGCGGTCCGTATCTGGCTATTGCAGCTGTGTTTTTTGTGCTGCTGTTTTACGGCGGCAAGCGCGCACTTGCCTTGCTCGGAGTCGGTGCAGGCGGTGTAGCCGTTGTTGCGGCTGTTGCAAGCGGTGTTTTCAAGCGTCTGCTTACACTTTTCAGTTCGGACGATATTTCTGTTAACACACGCTCGCAGATATGGAAGGCCTGCTTTGAAATGCTCGACGGTCATCTTCTTTTCGGCTACGGTACGGGTGTCAATAACGTGCGTGAGCAGCTTCACGAGACTTACGGTATTATGCAGCCGCACGCACATAACATTTTCTTACAGATTATACTCGAAAACGGTATAATCGGCCTTGCGATTTTTCTCGGTGCGTTTATTGTTTTCGGTATTTCTATGATAAAACTTGCACACTGCGGTAAAAAAGAGCGCGGTGTAGCAGTTACGCTTACGGCGTGTCTGGTTGCTTTCTGTGCTTGTGGAATGACAGACCACCTGCTCTACGGTCTTAAGCCGGTGTGCTATATGATGATGTTGTTTGGTATGGGTTCTGCGGCTGTAAGGATTTACCGCAAAAAAGCGAATGATAAAAAAGACGAGGTTTGAAGCTTGATTGACGAAGAGATCGAAATAGCCGGCATAGTTGAAGATGTTTCGGTACATATAGAAGATACGGGCTTTACCGTGCTGGAGCTTAGCTGTGATGACGAGTTTATCACGGTTGTAGGTGTGTTGCCTGAGGTTGCTGTAGGTGAAAAGCTTACGGTAAGGGGTAGTTATGATACACATCCGCTTTACGGCAGACAGCTTAAGGCGAAGTCGTTTGTGCGCTCTCTTCCGTCAAGTGCACAGGACCTTTACAAGTATCTCTCTGCGGGCACTGTCAAGGGTATTGGCCCTGCGACTGCTCAGAAGATAGTTGAAGAATTTGGTGAGAATGCTTTTGATATTCTCGAAAATCATCCCGAAAAATTAAGTAAAATAAAAGGTATTTCAAGACAGAAGGCAAACTCAATCTGCGAGGAATTCGCAAAGCAGTTTGCTGTAAGACAGACTCTCATAGCTCTCGAAAAATTCGGTATGACGGCAAGAGAGAGCCTTAATGCATATAAAATTTTCGGCTTCAACGCAACCGAAATAATAAAGAATAATCCGTACGTGCTTTGCTCTGAGGGCATAGGTGTAAACTTTGAAAGGGCGGATGCCATAGCATCCTCGCTGCCCGAAGAGCCCGAACGTATGTACCGCATAAGAGCAGGTATTCTGCACATATTGCGTCACAATCTCGGTAACGGACACACCTGCTGTCCGAGAGATAAAATCGCACTGCCTGCGACCGAACTGCTTGGTGTTGAGGATAGTATTATTCAGCAGGCGACGGATGCACTTATTAAGGATAAACAGGTTATCAGCGAAGAGCTTGACGGTAAGGAATTTCTTTTTCTGCCGCATATTCACCGTAGCGAAAGAAATGCCGCAAGACGAATCAAGGTGCTTTGCTCATTTCCTCCTGCAGGTAAGCCAACGCTTCTGCAGGATATTGAGGATATTGAGCGTGAGCTTTGCATAATATACGAACAAAAGCAGAAAAACGCAATCATAACCGCTGTTGAAAAAGGTGTGCTTATCCTTACCGGCGGTCCCGGTACAGGTAAGACAACTACAATAAACGGTATGATATCCCTTTTTAAAAAGGACAGACTCCGTATCGCACTCGCCGCACCTACGGGCAGAGCGGCAAAGCGTATGAGTGAGATTACGGGTATGGAAGCGAAGACCATTCACCGCTTGCTTGAGGTTGAGTGGGATGATGAGGACAACCAGCGTTTCACACGTAACGAGCGTAATCCGATTGAAGCGGACGTGCTTATAATAGACGAGCTTTCAATGCTTGACATATCACTTTTCGCAAGTCTGCTCGATGCGTTGCCGCTGGGTTGCAGGCTGATAATGGTCGGCGATTCCGATCAGCTTCCGCCCGTCGGTGCAGGTAACGTGCTCCACGATATGATTGAGAGCGGAATGCTGCCCGTAGTTGAGCTGAAAGAGGTTTTTCGTCAGGCTCAGCGAAGCCTTATTGTTACAAACGCACATAAAATAGTGGCAGGCGAAAATCCTGACCTCACACGCAGGGACAGCGACTTTTTCTTCCTGCCCCGTAAGGTTGCCGCTCAGGCGGCAGAGGTGGTATGTGACCTTTGCGCCAACCGTCTGCCCAAGGCTTACGGCTATTCACCCATAAACGATATTCAGGTGCTTTGCCCGTCAAGGCGTGGTGAAATGGGTACTTACAGCCTCAACCGACGTCTGCAGGAGGCGATAAATCCGCCTGACAGATTTAAAAAAGAGGTTACGGTCGGAATGTTCCGTTTCCGCGAGGGTGACAAGGTTATGCATATCAAAAATAACTATGACATCCTCTGGAAAAAGCCCGACGGTGAAGAGGGCAGCGGAGTATTTAACGGCGATATAGGAATAATAGAATCAATACGGCCCGACGGTGTTACAAAAATTGTTTTTGATGACGGCAGAGTGTGTAGCTACTTCCCCGATACAATGCGTGAGCTTGAGCTTGCCTATGCCGTTACGGTGCACAAGAGCCAGGGCAACGAGTTTGAAGCGGTTATAATGCCCGTGCTCAATACACCCGAGCTGCTCAGTTACCGCAATCTGCTTTATACCGCTGTTACCAGAGCTAAAAAGCTGATGGTAATTGTCGGCAATGAGGAGCAGGTTTACCGTATGGGACGAAACGATAAAAAAGCAAGGCGCTATTCGGCGCTTAAAGTTTTTCTTTTGGAGGATAACCGATAATGGAAAATTTTACTTTTGACGATGGCATTGAGCCGGGCGGTCTCCGTTCGCGCAATGAGATAAAGGTGCTTGTATGCTATTTGCTTGCAGGCGTTGATGAAAGAATAACAAGAAGCCAGCTTTGCGAAATTTCACTTGATAAAGGTCTTGCAAATTACTTCGAGGTCAATCAGGCGGTCAGCGAGCTTATCGAAAACGGTGCGGTTGTGTCCGATTTTATCGAGTGTGAAGAATATCTGAGCGTTACCGAAAAAGGTCGCTCATCATCTAAAATGCTCGAAAGTCAGCTTCCGCGTTCCGTGCGTGAAAAGGCAATCAACGCCGCGATAAAAATGCTCACCCTTGCAAAGCGTAAGCGTGAAAACAAGGTTGAGGTTGAAAAGCTTGAGGACGGAGGTTTCCACGTCACTTTCTCGATGGAAGAAATGATGAAGCTTACAATTTACGTCGCAGACGAAATGCAGGTTGAAACTGTCAAGAATAATTTTTATGAAGACCCGATAAAGCTCTATTCGGGCATTATAGCTTCACTTACCGTGTAAAATGAATTGATTTATCAATTCAAATCATTGAGCGAAGCGAAAAATCATGGCTGAAAGCCAAATCATGCGATAGCAAATCATAAAAAACAAAGACAATGGCAGTCGATTTCCTCGGTGTCATCAGCTTTTCTATGCGTATCAATTTTATTGAGATATTAAAAATATGATTTGCCTTACGGCCGGCGTGATTTGATTTCTTTGAAATCATGATTTGCAAAATAAATTTTGCATAATTTGTGTTTTTTAAAACACATTTATATATAGGGTAATAATTTCAAAATATATTATAAAACGAAAGGCTGATGAAAAATGGCAAAGTACACAATAGGTCTTGATTACGGCACACTCTCGGGTCGTGCACTTATCGTTAACGTTGAAACAGGCGAGGAGCTTGCAAGCAGCGTTTACGAATATCCCCACGCAGTTATGGATGAGAAGCTTCCTTGCGGCAAAAAGCTCGGTCAGGACTGGGCGCTTCAGCATCCGCAGGATTACATAGATGTGCTTAGCATCACAATTCCCGATGTTATTAAGAAGAGCGGTGTTGATGCGGCTGATATTATCGGTGTCGGTATCGACTTTACAGCTTGTACAGTACTCCCCACAACAAAGAGCGGCACTCCGCTCTGTTTCCTTGATGAGTATAAGTCAGAGCCGCACGCATACGTAAAGCTCTGGAAGCACCACGCCGCACAGGCTCACGCAACACGTATCAACGATATCGCTATAGAGATGGGCGAGGATTGGCTTGAAAACTACGGCGGCAAGATTTCTTCCGAGTGGGCAATTCCGAAGCTGTGGCAGATTCTTGACGAAGCTCCCGAAATCTATGAAAAGGCAGAGCGTTTCATTGAGGCTACAGACTGGGTTGTATGGCAGCTTACAGGCGTTGAAACACGCAACTCCTGCTGTGCAGGCTACAAGGCTATGTGGAATAAGACAACGGGCTATCCCTCAAACGAATTCTTCAAGGCTCTTGACCCCAGAATGGAAAACGTAATTGATGAGAAATTCGGCAGAGAGGTGCTTGCAAGCGGTAAGTGCGCAGGCTATATCACCGAAGATGCTTCAAAGCTCACAGGTCTTAAAGTCGGCACTGCTGTTGCCGCAGGTATCATCGATGCTCATATTTTTGTACCTGCTGTCGGTGTATCAAAGCCCGGTGAGATGGTTGCAATTATCGGTACTTCTACCTGCCATATGATGATGTCCGATGTTGAGAAAAAGGTCAAGGGCATCTGCGGTGTTGTTGCCGACGGTATTATGCCCGGACTTTACGGTTATGAAGCAGGTCAGAGCTGTGTCGGCGACCACTTCGGATGGTTTATCGACAACTGCCTGCCCGCAAGCTACTATGAGGAAGCAAAGGAGAAGGGTATCAATATCCACAAACTTCTCCGCTCCAAGTGTGAGGCACAGAAGCCCGGTGCAAGCGGTCTTGTCGCACTCGACTGGTGGAACGGCAACCGTTCAATCCTTGTTGACGTTGACCTTACGGGTATGATCGTCGGTATGACTCTCCGCACAAAGCCCGAAGAGATTTACCGTGCACTTATCGAGGCAACGGCATACGGCACAAGAATGATTATTGAAAATTACCGTGAGCAGGGCGTTGAAGTCAATTCCTTCTACGCTGCAGGCGGTATCTCACAGAAAGACCCGATGACAATGCAGATTTATGCTGATATCATTAAGATGCCTATCAAGATTGCAGGCTCCGACCAGGGCGGCGCACTCGGCTCGGCTATCTTCGGTGCAGTTGCCGCAGGCAGTGAAAAGGGCGGCTATGACGATGCTTTCTATGCCGCAAGCATTATGGGTAAGGTTAAGGACGTTGTTTACGAGCCTATCAAGGAAAATTCCGATATTTACGATAAGCTCTATGCAGAGTACAAGATTCTTCACGATTACTTCGGTCAGGGCGGCAACGACGTTATGAAGCGCCTTAAGGCAATCAAGGGCGAGAATGAATAATTCTGAATTAGGAATTAAAGGAGGCAGGGAGCTTGAAGAATGACCGACAGAGAGTTCATCTTATTGATGAAATAAGAGGACTTTCAATAATACTTATGGTGTTTTACCATGCATTCTTTATGCTCGGTTATTTTTTTGAGATAGAGTTTCTTGCAAAAGCACAGGTCTTTTTCGAGCCTCTTCAGCCGTTTTTTGCCTGCCTGTTTATATTTATTTCGGGTATATCGTCAAACCTTTCTCGAAGCAATTTCAAACGCGGTATAAGGCTGCTTGGAATTGCAATCGGATTCACTCTGGTTACGGCGGTTATATTACCGAAGTTTGGCATAACGGGTGCAGAAATTTATTTTGGTGTGCTTCATCTGCTGAGCGTGTCAATGCTTATGTATGCCCTGCTCAAAAAGCCGCTTTCAAAGGTGCCGACAACCGTTGGCGTTATCGGTATGCTGTTGCTTTTTGCGTTAACTTATCCGATACAGGACGGTAAGCTGCTTTGGTATGACCTGCCGCGTGAGATTTACGATATGGAGTGGCTGGCTCCGCTCGGTTTCCCGTCCTACGGCTTTTATTCGGCGGATTATTTTCCTGTTTTGCCGTTTATATTTATGTTTTTTGCCGGTACATTTTTCGGCAGGCTTGCCGAAAAAAACGCACTGCCGCAGTCGTGGTATGTGTCCCGTTGCCGTCCTTTGGCTGCGGTAGGTAAAAAAACATTGATAATTTATATAGTACATTGGCCGATTATATTCTTAATAGGCTTGATAATCTCAAATTTTTAATGTATAATAGATGCGATGTAAAGCAATTTTATTTTTCTTAAAATAAAAAGTAAGGGTGACTTATTATGGAAAAAAACAGAGTAAGACTTAATATCTGCGGTGCAGATTACACAATCACAACAGAGGATGATCCCAAGTACGTAATGGCTCTCGGCGATGAGCTCGACGCAGCTCTTACAAAGACTCTTCGCGAGAACAACCGTCTTTCTGTTACTCAGGCTGCAATTCTTGCTGCTCTTGAGTATGCAGATATGTACAAGAAGGCTGAAGTCAGTGCAGACAATCTCCGCGGCCAAATCAAAGAGTATCTTGAGGATTCCGCACGCTCCAAGATGGATGCAGAGATCGCAAAGCGCGAAGTAGAAAGACTTACAAGGGAGCTTCAGAATGCTCAGGCAAAACTCGGTTGAGGTATTAGCTCCTGCCGGTACATATGAAGCTGTCGAGGCGGCTGTGCGCTGTGGCGCAGATGCTGTTTACCTTGGCGGCAAAATGCTGAATGCCCGCCGTAATGCGGGCAATTTCAGTTTTGAGGAGCTGAAAGCGGCTGTGGAGTATTGCCACGCCCGCAGTACAAAAGTTTATCTTACGCTTAATACGCTCGCTACCGATGCTGAAATAAAAGATGATGTTCAGTGTGCGGTGCGTGATGCGTGTCAGGCAGGTGTCGACGCCCTTATCATTCAGGATGCGGGCGTGCTTCGCATTGCAAAGCTGTGTGCACCCACTATGCCGCTTCACGCATCAACCCAGATGTCGGTGCATACCCTCGCAGGTGTAAAGCAGCTTGCCGAAATGGGCTTTACAAGGGCTGTGCTTGCAAGAGAGCTGTCGCTTGATGAAATTGAATATATAGTTAAAAATTCGCCGATTGAGATTGAGGTGTTTGTCCACGGTGCACTGTGTATGTGCGTTTCGGGTCAGTGCCTTATGAGTGCTATGCTCGGTTCACGCAGTGCAAACAGAGGCCTTTGTGCCCAACCTTGCCGCCTGCCTTTTGCGGCGCAGGGCGGTACGGGCAATGACCTGAGTCTCAAGGATTTGTCGGCTGTCGACTATATCGGCAGACTAGTCGGAATCGGCGTAAAATCGCTTAAAATAGAGGGCAGAATGAAACGCCCGGAATATGTCGCTGCATCGGTTACTGCATGTAAAAAGGCGGTTAACGGCGAAAATGATGCGTCTTTGCGTGAACAGCTCCGTGGTGTGTTTTCACGCTCAGGTTTTACACACGGTTACCTTACAGGTGATCTCGGCAGAGATATGTTCGGTATCCGCCGTAAGGATGATGTTACTGCCGCAGCACCCGTACTTAAAGAGCTTGCTCACCTTTACGAAAAAGAAACACCTCGTGTCGGCGTCGATTTTATGTTCTGCGCATACGAGGGTGAAACGGCAAGCCTTTCTGCAAAGGCAGGCGGTAAGAGTGCTTTTGTGCTCGGCGAAGTCGAGGCACAGCCTGCGCTCAATGTTCCGTTGACAGAGGAAAAAGTGCGTCAGCAGCTCGAAAAATGTGGCGGTACCCCCTTCTTTGTAAACAGTATAGAGGTTGATATTGACGAGAATATAAGCCTGCCTTTGTCAAGTGTAAACGCACTTCGCAGAGCAGCTTTCGACAAACTTTACGAAGAGTTGAAAAGCCCTTACAAGCATAGTTTTAAGCCCGTGAATGTGGAAAACTGTGTGAAAAAAGTGAAAAACCCCGTGTTTTTCGCACGTTTTTCCAAGCTGGAGCAGGCAAAACCGCTTTGTGGAAATGTGAAAAGGATAATTTTACCACTTGCCGAAGCGGCCAAAATTGACCCCCAAAATGCTGAAAAAACAGTCGCAGAAATACCGAGAGTATTTTTCGGAAAAGAGGATGCAGTGCTCAAAAAGCTTTGCGAGCTGAAAGCAAAAGGAATCGGTATGGCGGCGTGCTCGACGCTCGATGCGGTGTACCTTGCAAAGCAGGCAGGTATGGAGATTATGCTCAGCCACGGCAGCAACGTTTTTAATTCAATGAGTGTGAAGGAAATGAGCGAACTCGGTGCAAAAATGATAGTGCTTTCACCCGAAATAACACTGCTTCAGGCATCACGCGTGGGCTATGCGGCAAAGACAGGTCTTATAGTCTACGGCCGACTTCCGCTTATGATTACACGCAATTGCCCGATTAAAAACGGAAAAACCTGTGCTGATTGCGGCGGTAAGAGTGTGCTCACCGACAGACTCGGAGTCGAATTCCCTGTAGTGTGCGAAAACGGCTATTCGCAGGTGCTTAATTCCAGACCGATTTATATGGCAGACAGACTCAGTGAAACGGATTTTGTCGATTTTAATCTGCTGTGGTTTACAAACGAAAGCCCGGAAGAGTGCAAGAGTGTGCTCGACAAATATGTGAGCGGTGCACCTGCCCCCGACACTAAGGACTTTACACGCGGACTTTATTACAGAGGCGTCGAATAAGGCTTGTTTTTAAAGGTAGTCTGTGATAAAATAATTACAGTTTCTCGAAAAGATAATGAATTGATTTTAATCAATTCAAATCATGGAGTGTAAGCGAAAAATCATGGCTGTAAGCCAATTCATGCGAAGCAAATCATTTTTTATTTTATGATTTGCCTTACGGCATGATTTGATTTTTTAAAAAATCATGATTTGCGATAAGTCGCATTTGTTGAGGCGTTAAAACGAAAAGACAGAGGATAAGACTTTCCTCGGTGTCTCAACTTACGATAGGAAATAAATTTTATTGAGGTATCAAAAACGGAAAGACAGAGGATAAGACTTTCCTCGGTGTCTCAACTTACGATAGGAAATAAATTTTATTGAGGTATCAAAAACGGAAAGACAGAGGCTAATGCTTTCCTCGGTGCCTCAATGTCAAATAGAATATCAATTTATCTGAGGTATTAAAAATGGAACAGTGGGAGTATGACAGAATAAGTGAGCTTACACGTATTGCACGTGAGCGTGAGCTTACATCTGAAGAGCAGGAAGAAAGAGCAATCCTGCGCAGAAAATATATCGACAGCTTTAAGCTCAGCCTTACCTCACAGCTTGACGTGACATATATTGTTGACGAAAAGGGCAACAAAACAAAGGTCGAGCGTAAGGGTAAGAAGAAATAAAAGGAATAAATTTACACTGAGAGGTGCTTTATTATGTATAATTTTTCAATCGGCGTAATCATCGATTCATTCCGACTTCCGATTAAGGATGCAGTTAAGAAGGCTGCTGAGGTCGGTGCACAGGGTATCCAGGTTTACTCAACAAGAGGTGAAATGGCTCCCGAGAATCTTGATGCTGCAGCACGTGCAGAGTTCAAAAGATTAGTTGAAGGCAACGGCCTTGTTATTTCCGCTCTCTGTGGTGACCTTGGTGGCGGCGGATTCAGCTTTGCTGACAGAAACCCCGAGAAGATTGAGAAGTCAAAGAGAATTCTCGACCTTGCAAAGGAGCTTGGTACAAACGTTGTTACAACACATATCGGTGTTGTGCCCGAGGATGTAAACCACGACAGATATAAGGTTATGCAGGAGGCTTGCTACGAGCTTTCACGCTATGCAGACGAAATCGGTGCACATTTCGCAATCGAAACAGGCCCCGAAACATCTGCAGTGCTCAAAACATTCCTCGATTCACTCGGCTCAACAGGTGTCGGTGTCAACCTTGACCCCGCTAACCTTGTAATGGTTACAGGTGACGACCCCGTAGGTGCAGTTTACAACCTTCAGAAGTATATCGTACATACACACGCAAAAGACGGCGTTCAGAATTTTGTTGAAGACCCCGAAATCGTTTACGGACTTAAGAAGAGACCCGTTGATGTTATCGTTACAGGCGATTCTTTTGACGAAGTACCTCTTGGCGAAGGAAGCGTTCCGTGGGAAGGTTACCTCAAGGCACTTGACGATATCGGTTATAAGGGCTTCCTTACAATTGAGCGTGAGGTCGGCGATAACCCCGAGGCAGATATCCGTAAGGCAGTATCTTTCCTGGAGGGTTATATCAGATAATGAAGTTTTCAGTCAGTTCATACAGTTTTCAGCGCCTGCTCAACAGCGGCAAGTATACACAGCTTGACCTTATAAACGTTGCAAAGGAAATGGGCTTTGACGGTATCGAGTTTATCGACCTTATGCCGACTGACGGTATGAGCGACCTTGAGTATGCCAAAGTTCTCCGTGATGCGGCAGAAAAAGCAGGTATAGAGATTGTAGCTTATACAATTGGTGCAGACTTCCTCAGTGAAAACGGTTGGGAAGCTGAAGCCCAAAGACTTTTCACGCAGGTTGACATTGCCGAAGCACTTGGTGCAAAGCTTATGCGTCACGATGCTACAGGCGGATTCAAGGGTGAGGATGCAAAGTACAAGAGCTTTGACAGTGCATTGCCGATTCTGGCTGATGGTTGCCGTAAGGTGACAGAGTATGCAGCACAGAAAGGCATCGCCACAATGGTTGAAAATCACGGCTATTTCTGTCAGGATGCCGTAAGAGTTGAGAAACTTGTAAATAAAGTTGCTCACCCGAATTTCGGCCTTCTTGTCGATATGGGTAACTTTATGTGTGCTGATGATGAGCCTGCAAAGGCTGTCGGTACGGTTGCAAAGTATGCAAAGCATGTGCACGCAAAGGATTTCCATAAGAAGAGCGGTAACGGCCCGAATCCCGGTGACGGATTTTTCCGTACACGCGGCGGCGATTATCTTCGCGGTGCGGTTGTCGGCCACGGTGACGTGCCTGTTTATCAGTGCCTGCAGACTCTTAAACGAAGCGGTTACGACGGATATGTAACTATCGAGTTTGAGGGTGTTGAGGATAATGAATGGGCAATTAAAACAGGCCTTGCTAATCTCAAAAAGTACGCTGAATAAAAAAGTATAATAAAAAATCAGTGGTTAACCAAACGGTAACCACTGATTTTTTATGTAGGAGTATTTATCTTTTCATTGATTGCCTGCCCTATAAGCTCGCCAAGCAGACGGAAAAGAGTTTTGAGTGCATCAAAAAAGTTTACATTAAACCAGCTTTCGGTGTTCATGTTTTCGTCATCCATAGGCGTGACTTTACCGGTTTCTTTTTCAAAAACCATATACTGCGGATAATCCGGGTCAGAATTTACGGTATAATCGTCATTACGAATCATTTCACCGAAAAGTAAATCAATACTGACGGGGAAAACATCGTGCTTCAGATTCTTAATAAACCATGTGCGCTTTGGGAAAAAAGCTGTTGAGGCATCAATCTGTCTGTCAGGCGAGATATATTGGTAAGTTCCCATTGTTTTTGAGTTTTCAATGTAATCGTCGCTGAATGTTTTGCCTACAGGCATTCCAGTTGCGCCGTTGGATGCATTCTGAATTGAAACAGTATCATCAGAAAGCATAGCGTTATATGGTTCATCTGAAATGGGAGCGGCCTGATAGCCGTACTTTGTAACGTTGAAAATATCGACACCCATTTCTGTATAGCGTTTGAAATCCTTATCAATTTCTTTTGCCACATTATTGTGGTACTTATCAATAGTTTTAATGAAGTCTGCGTATTTTTCCATATCAGCACCATGGAAAACGACTTCTTTTGCCCGCTCATAGTCTTCAACGGAAACCATGCTCCAGTAACCGGGGAAGGAGGCGTAGGTATCTATAAGGATACGAGGCATAATATCAAGATAAATATCTTTATAAACATTGTTTACTGCCCAGCAGGCAATATCAAGACCATATGTAGCATTCAGTACAGTTATAAAGCTGTTGAGCAGGTCATTGTACAGTGTACCTACACCAAGCAGATTTCTGTCGTAGACAAAACGCTCTATACCGTCTGCCTCAAGGAAAAGGTCTCCTGAGAAAAGCTTGCTGACGAGGTCGGCACCGTTGTGTGCGCCGCAGTAAATAATGCAATCTGAAATATGTTCGGCATTGTACGCATCCATATATGCTACTGTCAGGTTTGCACCATAGCATCTGCCAAGTATTGCAACCTCGGTTGCGCCGGTTGCTGCCATTACATCTTCAATATAGCGGTGAAGCTCTTCTACGATAATATACGGGTCAAGTCGCCAATCATAGTGGAATGAGTATGTTTGTATATCATAGTTGCCGTATTGATTTCTTCGGTCACCAAGTGTTTCAGGGTTCCAGCTCCACTCTATATGAGTGCCATTTTTGGGTTTACCTTTTTCATCCAGTGCGAATTCACTGCAAAGGTCAAGCATGATTTCGTAGAGCACATCGCAAAATTCGCCCCACTCCTGTGTAAAGAATGCTTTGGCAAAAACATCAATGTTTTCGTCTACTATTGCACTTATTCTGTCACTTGATAAATCAACAGGAAATACAGTTGTCTTTGAACCGTCAGGATTGTCTTTTACAATAGGCATACCCGTACCCTCAATATAAATTACGGGTATATCGCTGCCTGTGTGCTTGTTGGTTACAGCACCGTTGCCGGCGACGGCAACGGTGCTGATAAGCAGACAAATTGAAATCAATAGTGCAAATAATTTCTTCATTGTCTTTTTCATTTCTTTTTCCTCTTTGCTAAAAACAGTTTAAAATCAGTCGTCTTTGTGTGCGTTGTAATAGTCGATTGTTTCGGAGCTCTCTGTGAGAACGTGGGAGAAGAAGAATTCCTCACGGGGTTTACTGTTGATAACGGTAACAGGCTTTATCTGGTTAAGGACAACGCCCTGAGCACGGAGGTTCTCACGGTAATCCCAGTATGTGTTGGGCTTGAGAATGAGAATTTCAGGACGGCCGAGCATACCCCAACGAATATACTTGAAGTATTTCTCATTTACTTCTTTTAGTTCGTCGTGGAGAGTATCTATCATTTCCTGACGCTTCTCTTCTGTTATATCACCCTTAAGCTCTGCCATCATACAGTAACGGGGCGGATTTGTAGAGAAGTCAGGATAGAAACTGTAGCCGACAAACTCGGTGCCTGTTCTTTCAAAGGTCTTCTTTGCTGCATGGTCAACCATGGCAGTAGAAGTCTTTTCGTTGGCAACATTCATGCTCAGGTTCTTTCTGTAAAGGAACTCAATAACGGGAGTTTCGTTGTACATTCTTGTAACCTGAACAATGTCCTCCATGCGGTATCTGTAAAGACCGGAGGAATTGGTAACAACAAGCTCGTACTTTTCGCCAACCTTGACCTCGTTGAGAAGGAGAGTTTTGGGCTGTACGCTCTCATCTTCTTCAACATCGTCGTTTACAGGAATAAACTCGAAGAAGATGCCGTAGGGGATGAGCACGCTGTCGTGAACATTAAGCTCTGTGGGCATTGCAAAGAAGCCTTCTGCTGCTGCATAGCCCATATTGTGAATCGGAACGTCTTCACCGATTGAGCGGCGGAGCTTCTCGACATAAACCTTGAGGTTGGAGCCGACCATACCGTAAGCATAGGTAAGACCGGGCCAGATTCTGGGAGCAATGGGAGTATCGAAGCCTTTGCGGAACTCGTTACGGAGAAATTCAGCTCTCTTGGGGTTGGGCTTGAGCTTCTTTTCGTACTCTGCACGGTGCTCGGGTGTTATTTTAACGTTCGGGTTGATTGTGCCGTGCTCGATATCGTCACAAATCATTTCCCAATTTTCTTCGAGATAATCGAACATTGTTGTAACAAGAGTGATAACAACAGAGCCGATGTAGGTTACCTTCTCTTCCTGAAGAGCGAAGCGGAGTTGGAGATATGAGGTATCAAGCAGCTCTTCGTGCTCGGGATAGAGGAGAGAAAGGGGAGAGGTGCAGAAGAATTTTGTGATAGGCTTGAGGTAAGTCAGCGGAACCTGACCTGCACCGTTGCACATCTTGCCGTCTTCAAGCTTGTGACCAGTAAGAATAAGGACTATCGGGCCGAGCTGTGCGGGCATTTTTTTGCCGAGCTTCTCTTTGAGGTGACGTGCGGTAACGGAAGTTGTACAGCTGAAACCGATACACTGCATATTCCAGATATCAAAGATTGACTTGGGCAGGATCTTCGGCTTGCCGACACTGCCTGATGATGAGCAGTAACGAACGTTGTAGCCCTTGAACATAATGTTCTTTTCTTTGTTAAGAATCATACGGTCTACGAGCGGGTCATAGTCAGCGTATGTTGTGAGAGGAACCTTTGAACGGAACTCTTCCATGCTGTGGATATCAGCAAAATTGAATTTCTTGCCGAGCTCACAGCTCTTATTCTTGCGTACGATTTTCTTGAGAAGTTTTTCCTGAGCCTGCATGGGCTTCTTTGTTGTACGCTCAATTTTTTTGAGTGTAACATTACCTATGAGGATACCAATATCCGAAAAAGCCATAGTGCACTTCCTTCTTTGAAATAAATTTTTAAAATCACTCCTGATTTGATACGAGTGATTTTGACTCATACTCTAATATTATAACATATTTATAGAAAACAAAATTCTTATAAAGAAAAAAGACGATAAAAATGAACAAAAAATGAACGCAGAAATAACAGGTGGGTAACAAAGACCTATATTAATTGGCTGTTAAAATGATAAAGCTCTTTGTATATTCGTTTTTGTAATTTTAAAACCTCCTGCAGCTGCTTGAAAAGCCGCAGGAGGTGTGTAAGTGTATATTATTTTTGTTGGGACAAAAGAACAACCGTCTCGACTGTGTTTTCATCAGTCAAACTCAAGTCCGTTACATATCTACTGTTGAAATACATCGGGAATTTGAAGGTTATACTCTTGAGGAAAAGGCCATTCTCCTGCTTTTCTTCAAAGATTTCAATTTTCTGAATCAGTGCCTGCATAAATGCTTTCTTTTCGCCGTCGGTAAATTGACTGTAGTACTTTTCGAAGAATATCAGATAGTTGTAAACGGTTTCTTCATTGATCAACTGTTGGCGTATATTTTCAAGTCTTTTTTCAGATTCGGATATCAGTTCTTCAAGTTCTTCCATTTCGCAATAGAAGTTGTTTAACCTTGCATCCATATCATTGTACTTTTTATCATAATATACTTCATCCGGGTCAAGGTTGTCAATCTGAGATATGAGTGAATTTTTATTTGATTCCTTTTTTCTGAGCTGTGCTTTCAGGTTCTTTATCTCGTTTTCAAGATTTGTTATGTCGAGATTTTCGCCAATCTGTGATTTCATTGCATTAGCGAAATCGGGATTGTTAACAAGTGAGCAAATAACTCTTTCTACAGCTGCATTGACATCTTCCTGCGGCCAGTTTTTCTTATAGTTGCATTTCTTGCCGTCGGAAAGAAATCTGCCGTGCTTGCAGTGATAATAAAACCGGTCATACAGGTCATTGCTGTGCTTTCGTGAAAAGTTACCTGTTAAACCTGCACCGCAAATCGGACACTTGATAAGGCCTGTTAAAATATGTTGCCTGTCAAGGTTGTATTTCTTTTCATAAGCGTGTCCTGTCTCTACTCTCTTCGCCTGAGCTATATTCCAATCTTCCTCAGAAATTATAGCCTCATGTATACCTTGACTTAAAATATATTCATCGGAATTTACTATGCGAGTTTTGTCTTCTGTTCCGTTAATCTTTTCCGTCTTTCTTCTGCCGAAAGCAATTTTTCCGCAATATACAGGGTTGTCAATAACACACTTTATGAAGCTGACTTTAAAACCTTCGTACTTGTGATTTTGGCGAAGCTTCTTTTTATATCCTTGGTTATTAAGCCAGTTAGCAACACCGTTCAGGCCCATATTGGTAGTGATAAACTGTTTGTATATAAGCTTAATAATTTCTGCTTCATCTTCAGCTACTTCAAGTTTTCCGTCAACAAGCTTGTATCCATAAGGAGCAAAGCCACCGTTCCATTTTCCCTCACGAGCTTTCTGCTTTCTGCCTTCCATGGTTTGTTCCAAAATGTTTTCGCGCTCTATTTCTGCAACAGCTGAAAGCAATGTTATTATAAGCTTTCCGGTGTCCTTGGAACTGTCAATACCGTCGTTTACACAAATGAGATTTGCTCCGTTAGATTGGAGTGTACGCAGCGATGTTAAAACATCCGCTGCGTTTCTTCCAAAACGAGAGAGCTTAAAAACAAGAACAAAAGAAATATCATCCTTCTTGTTTTTAATATCTTCAAGCATTTGCATAAATTGAGGGCGACCGGAGATGCTTTTTCCGGACCTTCCGGCATCACAGTATTCTCCTGCAACTCTGAAATCATTAGCCGTAGCATACCTTATCAAAGCTTCTTTTTGTGCATCAAGACTATAGCCTTCAGTCTGCATAAGAGTTGAAACTCTGGTATAGATATAACAATTTGTTCGTTTCAAAAAAGCACCTCCGATTATTGAGTGTTGTTTCAGGTCAAACTAATTTAAATTTAGCGCACAATTATTCCGGTGTCAAGGCCTTATTATCCGAGTCTCCTTCGGATACCTTGTCACCGTACTTCTCAATCATCTCCATCATAAAATTAATAAAAGCGACAAAATCTGCCCTTTCTTTTGGAGTGAAGTTTTCGGGAGTAAACATTGGTTTTATCCTCATAGGTTTATTTTTTGAGGATTTGTTTATCTAAACTCATAGAGAGTTATATTCGTGTTCATCCTGAGAATTAAAATCAAAACGGGTGGCGTCAAATCCTGCCCGTATCCTCAGTTGGTGTAGTAATCACACCGCGAGCATATAGTTTGAGACGGTAACGTCGAGACGCCAGTGTGATAAATGATAGATCGAAACTGCCATCAGCGACAGTCTGTCATAGATAAGCGGGAGTCCTTTTTCAAGTGCAAGTTGCTTATTCTTCCCGCGTACGAAATAATTGCCACGGATTTCTTTCTTATCCAGATGCTTCGGTTTCTTTGTTTTCTTATCAATGCACTTTTCGTTCCAGCGTTTTATAATCTCATCCTCAAGCTGCTTTCTGTATCCGGGCTCATTGTTGATTCTGTCAAGATAGTAGTTGTATGCTCTGACAGCCTGTTCAGCTCTCATATGGTGATAATCAATACTGTTGTTCATTTCCTGTGCAGAAAACACTTTGTTTTCCGTACCGTCAAAGAATGACTTTACTGTTCCGATATCTTCTGACAAGATGCGCTGATAGGTTTCCTTGCCGCCCTTACCTCTGCGGACAACGACACAAAGATAACCTGATTCATCTTTCTTCAGATCGCTGCCACGAATATTCTTAAGCTCGTTCCTGCGTATTCCGATACATCTCTGCAGCTCAACCGTTCTTGAATACTTGCTGTTGTTTTCATCACC
>JAFQEL010000037.1 GCA_017399065.1 Clostridia bacterium
GATGTAATTGATCAAGCTATTCACTACTTTAATTACATCAAGCCTTTGCGTAAACTGAATAGAAAAACGCCAGTCCAATACAGGATCGAACTGGCTACTTAACTGATTCTTTTTTGTGTCTACAAAGTATTGACTATTTCAGTTCCTAAGAACACCCGGCAGTTTTATTCGCTTATGGCGAGTTTTATTGCTACGCAGTGGTATTATGCTTTGCATAGTGATATTCGACAATGCCGAGTTTATCGGTTAATAAAATTGCATTAGAAAGAGGTAACACAGTTTTATCCGTATTACCTCTTTTAAATTTTTAACAACTATTCTTTTTATTTACATAGACTTTGTATTCGTAGGCATTTTCTGTCTGAATGCCGGGCAAGCCGTGATATCTGTCGGGACTGCCTGGAGAATTTGTAACGACCTTGTATTCAATTCCCTTTGCAGTAAGGTCATCGGTGCATTTTCTGAGTGCTGTCAGGTCGCGGGTAACAAGGATTTCTTTACGGTTAAAAATAGTAATCATAAAACATTTCTCCTGTTTATTCTACATAGAAACAATCCGTTGTCCATTTGAGGTGGTTATACTTGATGTAATCGTAAATTTTGTTATAGTCGTAATCGTCACGGATAATATGGTCGTGAAAGGAGCGTTGCCACAAACAACCGCCATAAAGTTTGGTTGTGTATGATTTTAAGTAACCAATCACATCTTATAGGGGAGGGTTTCCACGCCCTCCCGATTCATTGCTGATAACTACAAGTAAATGAATATGATCGGCATTATTATGTAATTATCTACGGTTATGTGTGCATAATTATCCTGCATATACTCAATGGCTGATTTTACATGATAACCTATTTCTGTAAGTTGTATTGTCGGGAGGGCAAGGAGACCCTCCCCTACAATTTCGGATAACAGCTTCTTTCGGTTATGGGTGCATATAGTTATAAAGTATGCACCGTTACTGCCATAATCATAATTTTTCAAACGGGTTGGTTTTCGTTTGGGATATGTATTATTCATAATTGATTTTTAATTTCAAATGAGCAAAATACAACATATCGCTGTTTTGTCCGCTTCTTTTTAAATTTGCGAGAAAATTGATGAGATGGCGTTTTCTTTGCCCCGAAGGAATATCGAGATATTTCGAGCGGACGAAAAAACATCAAATCACGATTTTATCCGCAATATTTTTATTTTGTCATTTTTTCCTGCTTAACCTTATGGTCGATTACGTGACGGGAAGAAAGCTCTTTGAGGATATCCTCGGTTGTGATGCCCATTTCTACCATCATAACCATTACGTGGTATGCAAGGTCAGCAACCTCATAGATGGTTTCTTTCTTATCGTCTGCCTTAGCGGCGATGATAACCTCGGTAGACTCCTCGCCGACCTTTTTGAGGATTTTATCAATACCCTTTTCGAAGAGGTAGCTTGTGTATGAGCCTGCAGGCGGATTTGCCTTACGGGATTTGAGAAGCTCCTCAAGATTCTGAATCGAGAAATCCTGATAGCCTTCCTTACAGTAGACGGGCTTTGTGAAGCAGGAGTCTGTGCCCTTATGGCAGGCAGGGCCATCCTTTTTAACCTTAATAACGAGAGCATCCTTATCACAGTCTGCAGTGATGCTCATAACGTGCTGGTAGTTGCCCGAGGTCTCACCCTTTCTCCAGAGCTTCTGACGGGAGCGTGACCAGAAGCAGGTAGTGCCCTCTTCAATTGTAATTTCAAGGCTCTCTCTGTTCATATAAGCAACAGTGAGCACCTTCTTGCTCATATAGTCAACAACAACGGCAGGGATAAGACCCTTTGAATCAAACTTAAGTTCATCAATATTAAGCATTTTTATATCCTCACATTTATATCATTTTTGTTAAGCTCACGCTTGAGCTCATCTATTGTAACTTCACCGAAGTGGAAAATAGAAGCGGCAAGGCCCGCATCCACACCGGGGAGAGTTTTAAACAGCTTTTTAAAGTCATCAATACAGCCTGCACCGCCTGAAGCTATAACTGGTACGGAAACGATATTGCAGACAGCCTTGAGCATTTCAAGGTCGAAGCCCTGCTTGACACCGTCGGTATCGATACTGTTGACAACGATTTCGCCTGCGCCGCTGTCAACACCGAATTTGATCCACTCGAGAGCATCAAGCTCGGTATTGACTCTGCCGCCGTTTTTGAAAACTTTGAACTTGCCGTCAACACGCTTGATATCCGCAGAAAGTACGACGCACTGGTCGCCGTATTTTTTTGCAGCTTCTCCGATAATTGACGGATTTTTGATTGCGCCCGAATTGACGCTGACCTTATCGGCACCGCACTTGAGCACACGCTCAAAATCGTCTAACGTAGAAATACCGCCGCCGACTGTAAGCGGAATAAAAATCTTGGAAGCGGCTTCTTTGAGTATATCGGTGAAAATCTGTCTGCCCTCGACAGAAGCTGTTATATCGTAGAAAACAAGCTCATCCGCACCTGCACGGCTGTAATAATCAGCAAGCTCAACAGGTGAAGAAACATCGCTTAAGCCTTCAAAATTAACACCTTTTACTACCCTGCCGTTTTTGACATCAAGGCAGGGAATTATTCTTTTTGTAATCATTTATCTGTCCCCCGCTGTTATCTTAACTGCATCGGCAAGGTCAATTGCACCGGTATAGAGTGCCTTGCCGAGAATTGCACCGTAGACGTTCATTTCGTTAAGCGCCTTGACATCGTCAAGAGTTGACACACCGCCCGAAGCTACGGTATCAAACTTAAAGCGTGTTGCCATTTCACGGTAAAGCTCACGGTTTGTGCCCTGCATTGCACCGTCCTTTGAAATATCGGTACAAATTACGGTAGCAACGCCCATTGCATCGAGCTTTTCGCAGAAATCAAAGCCGTCAACCTCGGAAACATTAGTCCAGCCGTGGGTCGCAACCTTACCGTCAAGCATATCGACACCGACAGCAATTTTATCGCCGTATTTTTCTACCATTTCGGCAACAAAATCGGGATTAGAAATAGCAACCGTACCGAGGATGACACGCATTACGCCTGCGTCAATATATTTCTTTATTATCTCTTCGTTGCGGATACCGCCGCCGATTTCAACCTTAAGGCCGCTGTTTTTTGCAAGATCGGCAACAATATCAAAATTAGGGTTATCGCCATCCTTAGCGCCGTCGAGATCAACAACGTGAAGATACTCGGCACCTGCCGCCTTGAAGCCCTTTGCGGTTTCAAGAGGATTTGTACCGTAAACTGTCATCTGATTATAGTCGCCCTTATAAAGACGGACGACCTGCTTATCTTTCAGATCAATTGCAGGAAAAAGTTTCATATTTCATTCACCTCTTATAACTCACAGAATGCTTTGAGGATGTTGAGACCTACCTCGCCGCTTTTCTCGGGGTGGAACTGACAGCCGTAGACGTTATCCTTGGCAACAGCCGCAGTAAGCGGTGCACCGTATTTGGACACGGCAACAGTATCCTTCTCACAGTCCGCCGCATAAAAAGAGTGGACAAAATAGACGTGGTCGCCGTTATTTATATATTTGAACAGCTTGCTCTCACGAGTAAAATCAAGTGAATTCCAACCGATATGCGGAATCTTGAGGTCAGACGGGATAACATCGGAAATCGGCATAACACTGCCGCCGATAAGACCGAGGCCGGGATGCTCGCCGTATTCAAGACTTTTATCGAAAAGCATCTGCATACCGAGGCATATACCCATAAGGGGCTTACCTGTTTTAACCTGCTCTTTTACAACATCTGCCATACCGCTTTCGTCGAGCTTACGCTTTGCATCGGCAAAGGCACCGACACCGGGCAGAATAATATGCGAGCAGGAATCTATAATCTTTTTATCGTTAGTCAGAACAACATCTTCGCCGATAAACTTGAAAGAAGAATAGAGCGAAAAAATATTGCCGACACCGTAATCAATAATTGCAAGCAAAATTAAAGCACTCCCTTAGTTGACGGAATTTCATTACTGTATTTTTCATCTATGCTTACGGCATTACCGAGCACACGTGCGAGAGCCTTGAAGCTGCCCTCAATAATGTGGTGAGTATTTGAGCCGTAAAGCAGTTTTATATGAAGAGTCATTTTTGCATTACGTACAAAGCCGAGAAGAAACTCGGAAACCAACTCGGTATCAAAATCGCCTACTGTAGGCTTGATATCACCGAGGTCAAGACTTAAGTGTGCTCTGCCCGAAATATCAACGGCACAAAGCACAAGCGACTCATCCATAGGAAGCATAATATCGCCGTAACGCTTTATACCTGCCATATTTCCCAGAGCCTGAGCGAAAGCCTGACCGAGGCATATACCGATATCTTCGGTAGTGTGGTGATAGTCAACCTGTGTATCACCATCGCAGGTAACGTCAAGGTCAAAACGGCCGTGTTTTGCAAAGAGTGTCAGCATATGGTCAAGGAAACCGCAGCCTGTATTTATATTGCTTTTGCCGCTTCCGTCAAGGTCAAGACTGAGCTGAATACGGGTTTCGGCTGTGTTTCTTGTAATTTCACTTTTACGCATATTTATCATTCCCTTTCTGACAGAATTGCGTCTAATGTATTAAGCAAAGCATCCATCTGCTCTTTTGTACCGATTGTGATACGCAGGAAATCGGAAAGACGCTCTTTATTGAAATATCGCACAAGAATTCCTCTTTCCTTGAGCTTTGAGTAAAGCTCTTCACCGCTCGCAGAATTATGTGCAGCAAAGACAAAATTGGTCTTTGACGGTAATACTCTGAAGCCTCGCTTTTCAAGCTCGGTAACAGTATACTCGCGGTTAGCGATTATCTGCTGACGTGTTGACTCAAAGTAAGCACTGTCTTTAATTGAAGCTTCACCTGCAAGCAGAGTAAGGCGGTTGATATTATAGGGATTAGTTGAAAAACGAACCGTATTGAGGTCGGTTATTATATCCTCATGAGCTATGGCAAAGCCGAGTCTTGCACCTGCAAGCTGACGTGACTTTGAGAAAGTCTGGACAACTATGAGGTTAGAATATTTATTGGTAAGAGCAACTGCACTGTCCGCACCGAAATCGACGTAAGCCTCGTCGATAACAACAATATTATCGGGATTTGAGACAAGAATCTTCTCAATATCCTCAAGGCTGACAGCCATACCCGTGGGTGCATTAGGATTGGCAATCACAACTGTTTTGCCTATACCGCAGTAGTCGTTTACATCGAGCGAATAATCTTCTTTAAGCGGTACAACCTGCGAATCAATGCCGTAAAGGCGTGCAAAAACCGAATAGAAGCCGTAGCTTATATCGGGGAATGCAACAGGTGTATCACTGTCGCAATAAGCCTGGAAGATGAAAGAAAGAATTTCATCCGAGCCGTTACCGAGGACAACGTTTTTGCTGTCTACTCCGTAATAATCGGCTATAGCCTGAACTGTACGTTTACACTCGGGGTCGGAATAAAGCCTGAGTTTTGCGACCTCGTCACTGTTCACAGCCTTTATCACTTTGGGTGAAGGCTCAAACGGCGACTCGTTTGTATTGAGTTTTATGTACTGCTGATCCTGCGGCTGTTCGCCCGGTGTATAAGCCGTAAGCGAATCAAATCTGCGGCTGAAAAATCTGCTCATAGTGTGTTACTCCGAAAAAAATCAATTAGTCTTCAAATCTTACTGTGACGGACTTGCCGTGTGCCTGAAGTCCCTCTTTCTGTGCGAATGCGTCAATCTTTTCATAAACAGACTCAAGTGCCTGCTGTGAATAGGACATAAAGGATGACTTCTTGACAAAATCATCGACTGAAAGCGGACTTGAGAAGCGTGCTGTGCCGCTTGTGGGAAGAGTGTGGTTGGGACCTGCAAAGTAGTCGCCGAGTGCCTCGGGACAGTTTTTGCCGAGGAATACGGAGCCTGCATTGCGTATGAGAGGAAGCAGGTCAAACGGACGGTCAACACACACCTCAAGATGCTCGGGAGCTATTGCGTTTGACATCTCGATTGCCTTTTTAAGGTCATCGACAACGATAATCTTGCCGTTATTGTCGACTGAAACACGTGCAATTTCGGCACGTGAAAGCTGAGGAATCTGCACCTCAAGCTCAGCACTGACTGCCTTTGCAAGGTCGATACTGTCTGTTACAAGTACGGCACTTGCATTCTTATCGTGCTCAGCCTGAGAAAGCATATCGGCAGCGACAAACTTCGGGTTGCAGGTGCCGTCGGCAATAACGAGAATCTCACTAGGACCTGCAATCATATCGATTGCAACAGTGCCGAATACCTGACGCTTTGCCTCTGCAACAAAGACGTTACCGGGGCCGACAATCTTATCGACCTGAGGAATAGTTTCGGTAGAGTATGCAAGGGCTGCAACAGCCTGTGCACCGCCTACCTTGAAGATACGGTCAACACCTGCGATTTTAGCCGCAACGAGGATTGCAGGCTTGATACTGCCATCCTTTGAAGGAGGTGTAACCATAACAATTTCATCGCAACCTGCAAGCTTTGCAGGAATACAGTTCATAAGAACTGATGAAGGATAGCTAGCTGTACCGCCCGGTACATAAAGACCTACACGCTCAAGCGGAATCACACGCTGACCGAGCACAACACCGTCGCGCGGAGTGATTACAAAGCCTGTCCTTACCTGATGACGGTGAAACTCGCGGATATTCTCCGCAGCCTCTTCAATAATTGCAACAAACTCGGGCTCGAGTGCTGCAAAAGCCGCATCGATTTCCTCGGAGGAAACCTCAAGGCTCTCAAGCTCTGCACCGTCGAACTTTGCCGAATACTCTCTGAGTGCTTTGTCGCCGTTTTTGCGTACGTTTGCGATAATATCGGCAACTATCTCACCTACTGTATTTTTTTCTTCTGTGCGGTCAAAGATATCTTCCGCTTTGAAACTGCCTTCATAAATCTTAATCATTTCTCAATTACCTCTTGAAGTCTTTTGCGTATATCTGCAATCTGCTCATTTTTAAACTTTGTGCTGGCTTTATTTGCAACAAGTCTTGCACTTATCGGAATTATTGACTCGATAACCTCAAGGTTATTCTCCTTGAGAGTTGTACCCGTTTCAACGATGTCGACGATAACGTCCGTCATACCGAGAATCGGTGCGATCTCAATTGAGCCGTTGAGCTTACAGATTTCTATATCCCTGCCCTTTTTTGCATAGTGTGCACGGGCAATATTTACAAACTTTGTTGCGACTCTGAGAGTCTTCTCGGGGTTGTCACGGAAAATGTCGGGAGCGGCAACGCACATTCTGCATTTGCCGATATTCATATCGAGAAGCTCGTAGATATCGGGCTCATACTCGAGAAGAATATCCTTACCTACCACGCCGATATCTGCCGCACCGCGCTCGACGTAAATCGCAACGTCGGACGGTTTCGACCAGAAATAGCGGACTTTATTCTCGTGGTTTTCGAATATAAGGCTTCTGTTTTTCTCACGGATCGCGGGGCAACCGTAGCCGATACGCTCAAACATATCGTATACCTTTTCGCCGAGTCTGCCTTTGGGCAGTGCTATATTAAGATAATCCATTATCGGCTCACTCCCCTTCCTCTGTGATTGTGACAAGCTGTTTGTACTTAAGACCTTCAGGTACGGTGTTGAGCACCTTAACTGATTTACCCTGAGCGGTAAACTCTGTAGCTTTTTCGGATATTTTTACGGGTGAAACCCCCTTATCGTAGCAAAGAAGCACATCGACATCGTACTCTTTCTCATACTTTGCATAAAGCTCAAGAATATCGACATAGACGGCAAAACCGATTGCCTGACAGTCCTTACCGAGCTTTTTGAGAAGGTTATCGTATCTGCCGCCGCTGAGCACACTGCAAGGTACAGACTCAACATAGCCGCGGTAAATAACACCGTTGTAGTAGCTCATATCGTTGACGATAGAGAAGTCAAGATTGATATGCTCACCCTCACCCGAAGCCTTGAGGAAATCATAAAGAGCTTTAAGCTCCTCAGCCGCATCAACCATAGCCGGAGTTACCGCAAGCTCACGGATTTGGGGATAGGTTGACTCAAAATCGCCGTAGATTTCAGAGAGCATAGCAATACGCTGAGCTGTTTCAGGCTCGACACCGTAATGCTCACAGCTTGAAAGAAGCTCGTGTGTATCCTTCTTACCGAGGAAGCCGATTAATTTTTCCTTACGGCTGTCGCTGAGATCAGCTGTATCAAGCAGAGCGGAAACAAAGCCCATATGAGAAATATCAAGCACGTAATTACTGCTGACAGCCTTTAAGCTGCGGGCGGCAAGGAGCACAACCTCGCCGAGTGTATAGGCATCGATATCGCCGATATACTCAAGGCCGAGCTGCGTGATTTCTTTATACTCCTTGGTTTCTCTTGAAGCTCTGTAGACATTTTCTTTGTAATACAGCTTCTGTGCTTCACCGGGCTTTGCATTCTTTGCAATAGAAAGCGTTATATCGGGCTTGAGAGCAAAGAGCTTACCGTGAAGGTCGGTGAAAGTAATGATATTCTCTGTTGAGAGGAATTTTTTGTATTCAAGATAGAGGTCGTATTCCTCAAACTTGCTCATTTTGAAACGCTTATAACCCATCTGCTCATAGAGCATACGAAGGTTATACAGCGTTGTATCGTTGTAGTTGTATGTACCCATAAATAAATCTCCGCTGAAAATTAAAGAAGTTTATCGGTATCCGAAAGTCGGATGCGTTTTGAAACGATATATGTATGTCGCTTTTCGTCGGCAGTGAATATGCCGTAGGTCGAGGTGACAAATGTACCGTCCTCAAGTACTACATTACCGCAGTAGCCGCAGTCACCGTTGGCAACGATATCGGGCTCATTCTGATAATTCAGATATGTATGGGCAATCTTGATTCTGTACTGACCTTCTCTGCCATTTTTAAGGTCGTCGTAAGTACCTACCCAGGCGATCCAGCCTTCGCTGTACCAACCGCGTTTAGTATGACCCTTTTCAATGTTGATTTTATTCTTCTGCGGGTCACGCTCAATTGAGCGGAAAGTTATTATCAGTCTGCCGTCGGACAGATAGTCTGCCTTATGACGCTCACCGTTGAGTGCAGCAGGCAACTCAACAGGCTCAGACCATGTTTTACCCTCATCATTTGAGAAAGTAATAAGCGAATTGATTTTTTTGGTGTTGCTTCGTGTCAGCAGGCAAAGCTCGTCACCCTTGCCGCCGTCGGAGCGTATACACTCAACCTCACACATATTACTGCCCTTTTCGATACCGCGATAAGCGTTGAAGTATTTTTCGGGCTCGGACCAGTGCATTTTGCCGTCTTTATCAAAGCTGAGTATTGTTTTGTAGTTATGAAAATGCTTATCGTGGAAGAGTGCCATCCATTTATCTACAAACTCACCGTTTTCTTTAAGTCTTGTAAGAGATGCCATTGCAACAATGGTATTCATACCCTTATAAAACAGCTCAAACTCGCTCCATGTCTCACCCTCATCGCAGGAAAGAGAGCAATTGAAGCCGCCCGTTGTAGGCTCTGTGCCCCATTTGGGATTGCCGCATACCAAAAGAAGCTTATCGGGAGTTGCAGGGTCATTGAACTCGAGTCGGTAAACCGTAGGTGTTTCGCGTGAGCCTTCCCAGGATTTGGGCGGATTCTTGATACCGTCGATAAAAGTTACACCGCCGTCAGTGCTTCTGCGTGAAAGTGCGGCACCCTTACCGTGACCCTTGGGAAAGAAAGTAAGTATATCACCGTTTTTGAGGAGCACCGAATCAGGATGGCCGAGATAGCCTTCGCCACGGTCAACAACAGTCTGCTCATAGAGATATTTAAGATCATCAGGTGTGCCCTCGGGCATAACGGAGAGATCTATCTGTTTAATTGAATAGTTACTTCCTTTGGATTTATATTTGTTAAACAAGCTCATTAAAGCTCACCTTCCTCGTATAATTTTTCTGCACAGCGTACAGACGCCATAGCATCTTTACAGTAAAAATCGGCACCGATTTCATCAGCATATTCGGCTGTAAGCACCGCACCGCCGACCATAACCTTACAGCTATACTCACTACTCAGCAATGCAATAGTCTGAGCCATATTCGGCACTGTTGTAGTCATCAGTGCACTTAAGCCCACAAGTCTGACATTATCAGCCTTTGCCCTTTCGAGAATAACCTCTGGCGGTACATCCTTGCCAAGGTCGATTACATCATAGCCGTAATTCTCAAGCAGGACTTTTACGATATTCTTGCCGATATCGTGAACGTCGCCCTTAACGGTTGCAAGGATTATTTTGCCTTTTTTATTTTCTCTTTCGCCGCTTTGTGCGATTGCGGATTTTATTACGTCAAACGCCGCGGTAGCCGCCTTAGCGGAAAGCAGAAGCTGAGGTAAAAACAGCTTCTTTTCTTCAAACAGCCTTCCCGTTTCATCGAGTGCGGGAATAAGCATACCGTCGATTATTTCGAGCGGAGTTTTGTCACCCAACAGCAACTTTGTAATTGCCGCCGATTTTTCAGCAAGGCCGCTGACTACGGCAGACCTGAGATTGTCGGTCAAAGAAGTTTCCGATTTATTTACAACCGTCGTCTGCTCACTATGCCCGATAACAGCATTGTTTGCAATATATTCAAGACAGCCGGCATCACGGGCAAAGAGTGCATTGAACGAATAATACGCATCCATCATCGCTGCATTGAGCGGATTGACAATTCCTGCACTCAGTCCGTTCTGCATAGCAAGTGAGAAAAATGTTGAATTGATTTTTTCTCTGTTCGGCAAGCCGAACGAAATATTTGACACACCGAGTACGGTATGCACACCTATCTCGTTTTTCAGCACATCAAGTGCTTCAAGTGTCGGAAGTGCACCATTGTCAGCAGTGCTTATTGTCATTGTAAGCGGGTCAATAATTATATCACTTTTATCAATACCGTACTGTGCTGCACGGTCAATAATGCGTTTTGCAATTTCAATTCTGCCCTCGGCAGTTTCGGGGATACCCTTATCGTCAAGGGTAAGACCTACTACCATTGCGCCGTATTTAGCCGCAAGCGGAAGGACCGTACTCATTGATTCTTCGGAACCGTTGACCGAATTGATAAGAGGTTTACCAATATATACACGCAGTGCTTTTTCGAGTGCACGCACATCTGATGTATCAATCTGCAAAGGCAGAGTTGTCACCTGCTGTACGCACTTTACAGCCTCAGTAAGCACCTTCACTTCGTCAATCTGTGAAATGCCGACATTGACATCGAGGATATCCGCACCTGCCGCCTCCTGCGAGGTTGCTTCGCTGCATAGATACTCAAGGTTGCCATCCTGCAAAGCTGCTCTGAGCTTTGGCTTACCGGTAGGATTGATTCGCTCGCCGATAATAACTGTTTTTTCATCGAAGAAAACAGTTTTACAACGGGAAGAAACAAAGCTCTTACGTTTTGTTTCGGCTTTCTTACATATACCAACGGGAGAACAACGCTCAACCACTGCCAAAATATGGGCGGGAGTTGTACCGCAGCAACCGCCGACAGCCGCACAGCCAAGGCGCACAAGCTTTTCTGCACTTTCGGCAAACTGCAAGGAATTGACATCATATACTGTTTTGCCGTCAATCACACTTGGCATACCGGCATTTGAATTGACAATCACCGGAAGAGTAGTAAACTCAAGAAGTTCGGGTACAAACTCAAGCATTTTTTCGGGACCGAAGCCGCAGTTGAGACCGACACCGTCAGCACCGAGGCTCTCAATCAATGCGGCGGTTGTGATTATATCGGCACCGTTCATCAGTCTGCCGTCTTCATCAACAGTAAACGTAACCACAACGGGCAGTGAAGAATTCTCTTTACAAGCAAGTACAGCCGCTTTGATTTCAGCCGTATCGGTCATAGTTTCGATAAGTATAAAGTCGGCACCCGCTGCCTCACCTGCTTTGACAGTACGGGCAAAGCCTTCGTAAGCATCATCAAAGCTGAGAGAGCCGAAAGGCTCAAGAAGTTCACCGGTAGAGGTCATATCAAGGGCGACAAAAGCCTGCTTACCGCTTTCGGCAACAGCTTGCTTTGCTACATTGACACCTGCCTCGGCAATCTGCTCCGGCGTATATTCACCGCCTGCAGGAGCAGAAAAAGTGTTTGCCGTAATAATGTTACAGCCGGACTCAAGGTATTTTAAATGGACACTCTTTACTTTATCGGGCTGTTCTATACTCCAATGGTCGGCACGTTTACCTGCAGGCAGACCGAGCGACTGGAGCATTGTGCCCATTGCACCGTCGCAAAAAAGCAGACGGGATCCGAATTGCTCTTTAAAGTTCATCTTAAACGGCACCTCACTTTCCGATAATATCCGAGAGATTTGCCATAATGCCTGCGGCAATATCAGGCTTGTTCATCGTATAAATATGTATGTTATTGACTCCGCTTGCAACAAGGTCAATGATCTGCTCAGTTGCATAGGCTATACCTGCCTGCTTCATAGCATCGGGGTCGGAAGCAAACCTGTCGGCAATTGCTTTGAACCGAAGCGGAATACCCGAGCCTGAAAGAGAAACGATACGCTCAAGCTGTGAGCTGTTGGTTACGGGCATAATACCTGCAACTACAGGCACGTTGATACCTGCCGCAAGAAGTCTGTACATAAACTTGTAAAAAACGTTGTTATCAAAAAACATCTGGGTCGTGAAAAACTGACATCCGCTTTCAGCCTTAATCTTAAGACCATCAAGGTCTGCCGCAACACTTGCCGACTCAGGATGACACTCGGGATAGCAGGCGCCGCCGATACAGAAATCGCCGTGCTTGCGGATAAGCGAAATAAGGTCACTCGCATGGGCAAAAGCACCCTGCACTGCGAGCTCACCCTTATCACCTCTCAAAGCGAGAATATTTTCGACATTGTCGGCTTTTAGCTGCTCGATAACCGAAATAAGCTTGGCTTCATCGGTTGAAAGGCAGGTAAGGTGAGCAAGAGCGGTAACGCCGCAAACCTGCACCTCACGACTCAAGTCAACAGTATGTTCACTTGTGCCGCCGCCTGCACCGTATGTAACGCTCATAAAAGACGGAGAAAGCTTTGCAATATCACGAACGACCTGCTTGACACCCGAAAGCTGAGACCATACCTTGGGCGGAAAAAGCTCGCAGGAAACATTGACCTTGCCGTTATTGAGAATATCGATAACCTTCACCGAAAAACACCAACCCATAATAAAATAAGTATATTATAATATAGCACAATACGAGTATATATGCAAACAAAAATTGGATTAAAATCATATTTCGTCACATAGTAGAAATTTACCGCTCTCAGCTTAAGTTTTATGTACACTTTAACAATTTACTTCATTAAAGCACACTAATTTCATTTATCGTATTAACAAAAAATTTACATTTGTGCATTGTACTGATACACCGTATAATGTAAAATAAGAAAGATAATGTTTAATATAAGGAGGAGGATAAAAATGACAAAAGTACTCAGCTACCTGAAATATGCTGCAGGTTATGCTATACTCAGCCTCGTATTTCTGATAGTACAGGCATTTACAGAGCTGCTTTTACCTTCAATGATGGCAACTCTTGTAGATGACGGAATCATAGCCCTAAACGGTCAGAACGAGCAGATGACTTTCATACTGACCGAAGGAGCAAAAATGCTCGCAATGGCACTCGTCTGCGTTGCCGCAGCGATAGGAGTAAGCTACTTTTCTACAAAAACTTCATCCATAATTTCACGCAGAATGCGTCACGATGTATTTGAACGTGTACTTAAATTTTCTAATAACGAAATGGATGAATTTTCTACCGCTTCGCTTATCACAAGGACCACAAACGATATTCAGCAGGTGCAGGGAATACTCAGCGGCGGTATAAGAATGGTGTTTTTTGCACCAACGATGGCTGTAGGCAGTATAGTATTAGCGCTGAGCAAAAGTAAGGGTATGAGCTGGATATTGCTTGTTGCCGTTGCAATTCTGCTGAGCATTATCGCTGTCGGCCTTATTGCGGCAATGCCCAAAATCAAGGCACTGCAAAAGCTCATAGACAAGCTCAACCTTGTCAGCCGTGAAAACCTTTCGGGTCTTATGGTTATACGTGCATTCGGCAATGAAAAGCACGAGGAAGAAAGATTTGAAAAATCTAACAAAGACCTTCGCATGACTAACAGGTTTGTGCAGAGAACTATAGCAATCGTTATGCCTGCAATGACGATAATAATGAACTTTTCAACTATCGCTATCGTATGGTTCGGTGCAGGTGCAATCAAAGACGGCACACTTGAGATCGGTGATATGATGGCGTACATTCAGTATGCAATGCACGTAATTATGTCTTTCCTTTTTATAGCAATGATTTTTGTAAGTATTCCGCGTGCTATGGTTTCAGTAAACCGTCTTGCGGAGGTGCTTAAGGCTGAACCTTCTATCAATAACTCCGCAAAGCCGCAGACACTCACAGATGTAAAAGGTATCATCAAATTTGAAAATGTTTCTTTCAAATACAGTAATGCCGATGACTGTGTGCTCAGTAATATTTCATTCACTGCCCTGCCCGGTCAGACAACGGCATTTATCGGCTCAACAGGCTCGGGCAAATCTACACTGATTAACCTTATCCCCCGTTTTTATGACATAACGGAAGGCTCAATTACCTATGACGGTATTGATATACGCGAACTGTCAATGCACTCTCTTCGCGAAAATATCGGTTACGTTCCGCAGAAAGGTTTGCTTTTCTCGGGCACTGTAAAGAGCAATATGCTCATTTCAAACCCCGAAGCAGATGATGAGCTTATCAAAAGTGCTCTTGAAACGGCACAAGCAAAATTCGTTTACGATATGCCGGAAGGTCTTGACTCCGATATATCTCAGGGCGGCACAAATGTCAGCGGCGGCCAGAGACAGCGTCTTTCTATAGCAAGAGCACTTGTCAAGCAGGCTCCCGTATATATCTTTGACGACAGCTTCTCCGCACTAGACCTCAAGACGGATGCGGCACTGCGTAAGGCACTTAAAGCTTACACCTCGGATGCGACAGTGCTCATAGTGGCACAGAGAGTAAGCACAATAATGAATGCAGAGCAGATAATCGTGCTTGACGAAGGCAGAATAGTCGGCAAAGGCACTCATAAGGAGCTTCTTAAAACCTGTGAGGAATACCGCGAAATTGCCGAATCACAGCTTGCAAAGGAGGAGTTGGAATGAACAAGAATAAAAAGAAATTCCCATCACCTCACGGCAAAGCTACCGGCAAAGTTCCAGGCAGACCGCATGAAAAGCCTAAGGATTTCAAAGGTACCGTAAAGAAAATTCTCAGACTTATTGCTCCGTTCAAATTAAGATTTATTGCTGTAGTAATATTTGCAGCAGGCGGCTCACTGTTTAACGTTATAGGTCCGAGAATACTTGCAAATGCAACAAATGAGGTTGCGGCAGGTGTACGCAGGATGATAGACTCAACCGGTACAATTAACCTTGTAAAAGTCGGACAGATACTGACGATTCTTGTTGCAGTTTATGCAGTAAGTGCGGCATTCAGCTACCTTCAGTCATTTATTATGGCAGGTGTTACGACAAGGCTTTCATTCAACCTGCGTAACGACATAATGAAGAAGATCAACAGAATCCCGCTCAGCTTCTTCCATAAACAGAGCCAGGGCGATGTACTCTCACGAATCACAAACGACGTTGATACACTTGAACAGGCACTGACACAGAGCATCACACAGGCGGCAACCTCCGTCACCTCACTTATAGGTATACTGGCAATGATGCTGCTGACAAGTCCCCTGCTGACACTGATAATAGTACTGACCGTACCCGTATCACTGATAGTTGTACGCAACATTGTAAAACTTTCACAGCCGCATTTCCGCAAACAGCAGAAATTCTTAGGTGCTGTAAACGGACACATTGAAGAGATGTACGGCGCACACCTCGTAGTTAAGGCTTTCAACGGTGAAGAACGCTCACTTGAAGAATTTGACGAGCTCAATGATGAGCTTGCGGAAAACGCAAGAAAAGCCGAATTCCTTTCGGGTCTTATGATGCCTCTTATGGGCTTTGTAGGCAACCTCGGATACGTAATGGTTTGCGTGGTAGGTGCAATACTTGCTTCAAAAGGTCAGCTCGACATCGGTGGAATTCAGGCTATGCTTCAGTACGTCAGAAACTTCAACCAGCCCATCAATCAGCTTGCAAACATCTCAGCTCAGCTTCAGCGAATGGCTGCTGCGGCAGAGCGTGTATTTGAATTCCTTGAAGAGCCTGAAGAGGATGACTCCAAGGCAACACGCAAGCTTTCAGACGTCGAAATACACGGCGACATAACATTTGACCACGTAAAATTCGGATATGAAGATACCGATAAAATAGTAATAAGCGACTTTTCTGCAAAGGTTAAGAGCGGACAGAAAATTGCGATTGTAGGCCCGACGGGTGCAGGCAAAACAACAATGGTAAAGCTGCTTATGCGATTCCACGAGCTGACCGACGGTGCAATATACGTTGACGGATACAATCTCACCGATTTTGACAGACACGACCTGAGAAGCGAATTCGGTATGGTACTTCAGGACACGTGGCTGTACTGCGGAAGCATTATGGACAACATCCGCTATGGCAAGCTCGACGCAACAGACGAAGAGGTCATAAAAGCTGCAAAATTGGCTCAGGTTGACCATTTTGTACGCACGCTGCCTGACGGATATCAGATGGAGCTGAACGAAGAGGTAACGAATATTTCGCAGGGTCAGAAGCAGCTTCTGACAATCGCGAGAGCAATCCTTGCCGACCCGAAAATACTCATCCTCGACGAGGCAACAAGCTCGGTTGACACACGCACAGAAATACTCATTCAGCGTGCTATGGATAACCTTATGAAAGGCAGAACAAGCTTTATTATAGCTCACCGTCTTTCAACAATACGCAACGCTGACCTTATACTCTGTATGAACAACGGCGACATTGTTGAGCAAGGCAGCCACGACGAGCTTATGGCTCTTGACGGATTCTACGCTAACCTTTACAACAGCCAGTTTGAAAAGGTAAGTGAATAAAAAAGCAGAGGTAACACGATTGTTTTCGTGTTACCTCTTTCTTATCTTTCATATAAACCGTAAATACATATTGAAATAATTTGCGAAACCTCTTCTATAGGTTTGGCACAGTCTTCTTTGAGCCACTCGGAAATAATTGCATTTATGCCTTTCATATAATACATCATAGCATACTTTCTGTAGCTTTCAGGGTATTTGAACCTATCCAGAATAGGATTGAAAATATGTTTAAACATATTTTCGTATACGCCATCAAAGCCCAAAACATGATTATTAGGCAGAACCGCTTTGAAAATCTCTCTGTTATCTTTTATGTAATTCAAGTATGGTGACATATACTTATCGCATATAAACTCAAGCTCATCAAGGCTGCAGGTTTCAAGGTTTAAAGAAACCGATTGCAAATCCAGCGAAAAATATGAAAGGAAATCATTCAGCAAATATCTTGTTGTTTCGTTGAGTAAATCGCCTATGTTTTCGTAATGCAAATAAAAAGTTGAACGGTTTACACCTGCTGTTTTGCATATCTCACTTACACTGATATACTCAAGCGGCTTCTTTTTCAGCAGAGATATCAGCGCAAGATCCATTTTTCTGGCAGTATTGAAATATTTACTCTCAGATTTATTCATACTACCTCCTACACTACTCATTTATCCGCAATTTCACGTGCAAGCTTAACTATCTCGTATGCATATTTAGCCTTGCCCTTTTCGAGAAGCTTTTTATAAAGCGGATAATTTACGGCACAACCTGCAAAGCCGATAATTCCGACGATAATACCAAGCACAAAAGAAGCAGTACCGCTGCCGATAACCTGCATCGACAAACACATTCCCGTGCCTGCAACAAGTGCTGAAATAATGCCGAAAGTGTATGCAAAAATATTGGCGGGCAGCTTTGCCTTATTATCGAGCTTTTTTAAAGCAATGATTTTTGAATTTTCTTTCGGTGCATACTCTTTTGCGATTGATTCTGCTAAAATTTTGTCTGTGTTCATTATATATTCCTCCTTCGTTCTAATTTGATTTTACATCGACGAAAGAATTATATGAACAACATCAAATAACACAAATGTTTATTTAAGAAGCCGCTTTGATTATAACACAAAGCGGCTTTAATATTTTTAATATACCGAAAACTCTTTGATTGTGGCGAATTTTCTTGTTTTAAGTATTACGAGCTTTACACGGCGTGTACGGATTGAAAGATCAAGCTCGCATATATGCTTACGGCCTATAACCGTACCTGTTTCAACCTTTTTCCATTTGCCGTCTTTTTCGACATAGAGTACAAATTTTTCAATCTGCTGACCTGTTTCGATGTTTTCACAAAGAACAATACGGTCAACATCGTATTCATCACCCATATCAAGGATAAGCTCAGCATCCTTCGGGTTATTGCCCGAATGCCAATAACCCGGTTTATCGGGCAAAGCCCTCGACGGAGCGTGAAGGTCATCAAGCTTACAGTTACCCTGCATTGTTGAATCATTTGCAAGGTTATCCTCAAAATGAAGCGAAAGCACTGCACCAAAGGTTACGAGCGTTTCGATATCCTTCTCGCTTATAAGACCGTCGGGATGAGGAGCAATACCGAGAAGCATTGAGGCATTGCCGCCGACAGAGTCTTCATAAATCTTCTGAAGCTTTGAAAGCGGCTTTATGGAAAGCACATTGCCTTTTTTATAAAACCAATCATCACGCAAAGGGAAAGTAACCTCTGCAGGATACCAGATAAAATCGTCGCAACGCTTGATTTTTCGTCTGCTAGCAATATCTGTCTGAGTAAAGTTGACATTACCCTTGGGCACAGATATTTTCTTATCAGAGTCAACATCTACAGCTCTGTAATATGCAGGCACAACGCTCCATTCACTTACACGGCAGACACCCGAATTGTTACCGCACCAGCGGACATCGGGGCCGCAGTTGGTGATAGCGGCATTCGGCTGAAGCTCACGGATAAGCTTGAAATAGCTGACCCAATCGTAAGCCTGAGTTTTGGCATTTTTTCTGCTGTCGGAAGCACCGTCAAGACTGACACAGAAAACATCGCCATAGTTGGTAAGAAGCTCCCTGAGCAGATTCATAAAGAATATATCGTACTCCTTGCCCTTACCGAAGCTCGGCTCGTGATAATCGAGCGGAGAAAGCGCAATACCGAATTTCATATCGTATTTACGGCAGGCATCACTGACCGCCTTAACAACGTCGCCCTCACCGTCGAGCCATTTGCTTGACTTGACTGAATAATCGGTGTATTCGCTTGGCCATAGGCAGAAGCCGTCGTAATGCTTACAGTTGAGCACAAGACCGTTCATACCTGAACGCTTTGCAACCTTGACCCACTGCTCTGCAGAGAATGATGTCGGGTTAAAAAGGTCTGGCTCCTCGAAGCCTGTACCCTCTTTACGGCCGGTGAACGTATTCATACCGAAATATATTATGCCGCTGTATTCAACATCCATCCAATCAAGCTGACGCTTGGTAGGCACCGTTGAAACGGCTTTTTCAAGAAAATCTGTAGCCATAGCCAAACCTTTCACACAAAATCTTTTTTAACAAGTGCATCGACAAGAGTAGGATTAAACTCAAACGCTGCAACGTCACCGACCTTACAGTCGATACCCGTAACGTCAATAATAAGGTCAGTAAGACCGACCTTGCCGATTACCTGAGCTTTTTTGCCGCAGATAACACAGCTCAGTGTCTGGTCAACACCGAAACGCTTGACCTTACGAAGCAGAGAATTGACCTTATCGCCGCTTGTAAAAGCAACCTCGGTTTTGCTCAGACCGTAGCCGTCACAAACACCGAGAGGCACAACAGCTGCCTTGGTTTCTTTTGTAGTTTTATACGCTTCACCGTAGCCGACAAAATGACCTGCAGGAAGAGTTTTGATTGAAATTACCTCACACTCCATAAAACCGACCTTTTCGAGACCGGGCTTATTGGGCACAGCAATTCTGCCGAGCAACGCAGAGCCGAGACGCACTGCATCAAAATGATACTCGGGATATTTTACGGCAGCAGCCGAGGAGCAGATATGCTTTTTGAGCCCCGTAAAGCCTGCTGCTTCAACAGCGGCAACAGCCGTATTGAAACGGCTGACCTGCAGCTTTACGGACGTAGAGTCTGATGAAAATGCGTTGTAAAAATGAGAATAAATACCCTCAAAAATAATATTATCGCAAGTTGTAAGTGCAGCGATAATATCGTTTTCTTCACCCGGCATAAAGCCGAAACGTGCAAAACCCGTATCAAGCATAATGTGCGCTTTTGCCTTTTTATCCGTAGCGGCAGAGTTGAGAAGCTTTGCGGTAGCAAGACTGTCAACCGTAGCGGTAATATCAAGGTCAACGCAAATCTTCGCAGACTCGGTATCAAAAGGAGGACTGAGCAGAAGAATAGCTGTATCAATACCGTTTTCACGAAGCGAAACAGCCTCGTCAAGCCTTGAAACAGCAAGGGTCTGCACACCGTTTTCGCAAAGGAGCTTTGCCATAGGAATAAGACCCAGACCGTAGCCGTTGCCCTTGATAACGCCTACAACCTCTGCCGTAGGACAGTGAGCACGCATTTTATTGAGATTTGCAATTATATTTTCCTTTTGTACAACGTATCTCATTATATAAATCAGTGACCCTTTCTTAACTTTTTACGGAGCTTCTGTGCAAGCTCCATTCCGTTATAAACAAGGGGCTTATAAACATAGTAGAAGTCGCCGATAAACTCAGTGATTTCGGGGCAGAAGCCCTTCTTGAAACGATAGAGTCCATAGAGAGGATTATTCTCGTCAAGGTCGCCCGAAATACCGCGGAAGTCATAAAGACGGCAACCGTTTTCGACCGACCAGCGAATCATCTCCCATTGGAGCAGATAGTTGGGCATTTTGTTACGCTCCTCGTTTGAGGATGCGCCGTAGAGATACCAGACCTTATCACCGCAGAGGATAGCAAGAGTACCTGCGATAGCCTTACCCTCGCTGTATGCCATATAGATACGGGCATTTTCGCCATAGGCCTCAACCATACGGCGGAAATAATCTGCAGGGCGGATTGAGAAATTATCTCTCTCGCCTGTTTCAATCATTATCTTGTGAAATTCTTCTGCAGCCTCAGCGCCCTTGATTACAACCTCGACATTGTTCTTTTTGGCAACGCGCACCTTATAGCGGTGACGTGAATGGAATGAAGCAAAGACCTCATCCTCTGTTTTGCCTTCTACATCAAGACGTATAACAAACCGAGGCTGAATACCCTCAAAATTCTTTGAGCGGGGACCAACCTTGAAGCCGTAATCAACGGCAATTTTTTCGTACTCGGTATCGTCAATTTTGGTATCTGTATCGACCTGGAGCACATAGCCGCCAAACTCCTTGGAGAGCTGCTTTGCGGCATCCATAAGCTCAGCAAATACAGCTTTGTCGTGAAGGTCACAAACGGGACCTCTGGGAGCATAGAGCATACTGAAAGGCAGACCACCGGGCAGACGGCGGATAATGACCGCCATCGTACCCTTGATATTACCCTGCTCATCACGGCAGATTATACCGCGCCAGATCCAATTATTCTTAACCTTTGCCCATGCGCTCTGCTGCATAAAGTGACCCTTGGGATGACTTGCAACAAACGCATCAAATTCTTCAGCCGCATCGGCTTTAATAATCTCTGTCAATTTAAAAATCCAACCTTATAAATTATTAGTTAACTGCTTTTACTGCTGCAGGGAATTCATCGGGAGCAGCGCCCATTGCCATTGCAAGGCGGCGTGAAACTTCCTTATTCTTGATAGCTTCGCCTGTTACAACAAAGTTATCGCTGCCGTATACAAGGAGCGGAACATCCGCTGCGGAGTGTGAGCCGGATGTAAACTTAAAGCTGTCGCCGTCGGGCTTGATAGCACCTGTTTCATGGTCAGCTGTGATAACAACGAGTGTATTACCATCTGCCTTTGCAAACTCGATAGCAGCCTTTACAGCCATATCAAATTCCTTAGCGGCAATCTTCATATTCTTTTCTTCATTGCTGTGTGAATGCTTGTCGATGTGAGCACCTTCAACCATAAGGAAGAAGCCGTCCTCATCATCGTCGAGCATATCGATAGCTTTTGCTGTGAGTGTAGAAAGGTTGGGAGAATCGGCACCTGTGTTTTCGTTCCAGATCTCACCTGCAAACTGGCCGAAAGAACGTGTACCTTCTTCAAGAGCCTCAAACTCAGCAAGTGTATCAACAAGAGTCCAGCCATATTCATTTGCGTAAGCATCGTCAACAAGACCGCTTGAAGCAGACCAGATAAGGTCGAGATCAGACTCTTCAATCTGCTGTCTTGTAATTTCCTCGCCCTCGTCACGATCGTAAACATGAGCGGAGAAGCCGCCGGGTGTTGCACCGTGGTTTGTGTCAGATGTAACAATACCTGTCATCTTACCGTAAGAGTGAGCAAGCTCGCTGAGATTCATAGGAACATAAGCAACACCGAAAGCATCCTGAGCGAACACGCCTATAGCACCGTTATTTGTACGGACTGCACAGGAAAGAGCGGTTGCACCTGCAGCAGAATCTGTAACGACATTATTGGATGATCTTGTCTGTGACTTGCCGTGAGACTCAGTCATAGAAAACATATAAGCTTCGTCAATTCCGTATTCTTTTTCCATCCAGTCGATATGGTTGAAGCCCATACCGTCACCTATCATAAGAATAACGTTATCATAATCGCCCGGGTCAAGCTCAGTCTTGCCGCCGTTAAGTGCGGTGTTGACCGAAAGATTGAACGTGAGAAGTGATACCATAATTGCGGCAACTATCTTCTGGAGAAAAGAGCCTTTAATGAAATTTGCAAACTGTAACATTTTTATACCTCCGTAAAATTAAATTTTTTACCAATAAATTATAATATTATTTATTTCGTATGTCAATAAATAAAGAATATATTTTATTTTGATGTTGCCGATTTCAGCAGGCAGCAAACATAGGCAAAGGTCAGAAACGGCCGCCTGATGGATGCTACTACGGCTTTGGTAACGCCATACTAAAGCAACTAAAACTTACAAAATAAACTTTAGAATTGGCAATCCTCAGTCTCACATACGCTCGACAGCTCCTTTAGAAAGGAGCCTTTGGCAAAGCAATTCACACAGATATTGCAGTTAGAAGCGGACACCCGTTGGTTGCCACTACGGCTTATTGAAAGCTGTCAACAAGCAAAAAACGCCTTCGGTACCGCCTCCCGGCTCCTGACCGTCAAGTACTGTGTTGTTTTCTTCTGCCATTTTGTCTCCTTTTTACGGATAAGGTCATCTGTTACCCCGTTTATACGCACACGGGCAAACGTATTTTTGATATGAAAAAAGACACCCTGCATAATGCAGAGTGTCTGAATTCAACTATTTTGTTTTCTTTGCCGGCTCTATGATTTCTCCGGTATTCATATTTATCAACGGATAATAATCATATAGAGGATCCTCCGGAGAAATCCTTCTCATATTCTCTAAATCATATTTAGGTGGCCTATCATCAAGAACAAAAACTGTGTCTTCCGGATAGTTATCCAACTCTTCATCTATCGGAATATCGCCAATATTTATTTCCATTATTTTTTCTCCCATCTAAATTCAAAACCATATTTTTTGCTAAATTCTTCAAAAGTTTCTATCTCTATATCATTAAGATATGCTATTGGAGATATTCCATTTTGTGCTGCAATATCTCTGTATTTACTTCCAACATTTGCGTATATACTATTTATTGCTTTGTCTACAGCATCCGCTGATGTGAATTCAGCAGGCCATTTTTTAGGCGGTTTAATAACAAACGCACCTCGGCCCTCACAAGCTCGCATCTCCGTGATTTTATATTTCTTAGCAAAATATATATCGGCACCTGAAAATCCGCCACCATTTGGATGATTATGCGTGACGACACAGCCTTTCATTTTCTTGCATTCTTCCGCCGTGAATTTGACCTCATCAGCGGTGCCTTTCTTCTTGAAAACAACATTGCCATCAGCATCGTAAACAATAGCGGTTTCGTATCTATTGCCAGCAAGGATACGTTCATCTCTGTACAGCTTTTCTTTAGCTTTATCAGAGAACAAATCAGAACCTGTTTTTGCTTTCTGTGTATCTTTTGATGGAGATTTATCAGCTGTAGATTTTGACTTGGTTTCAGGCTTTCGCTTCGTTTCTTTCAGTATATCATTTTCGCTCGATTTGTCAACATTTCGACTGTAATCATTCAGCCTGTTATCCTCAGTTGCATAGCCGTTTATTTCCTCTAACTCGGGGTAATATGTACCAAGTCCGTGGCGGCAACGGGGATGATAAAGTCCCTGCTCCATAGCCTGCGATAACAGCATATAATCGCCGTCTTCCTGACTGCCGCCGGAATAGACATCATCAATCAGCACTTTGCCCTCAAATGGCTTGCACAGCTCGCATGAGGTTGAGTGGCGAGAGATTATAACAAGTGTTTCCCCTATAGCCTTACGGAACTCGCCCTCACCTACCATATAGGCACGTTGGTTGGCTGTACGTACCGCCATCGAAGCGTAATCTGCAATATTTACGCGCCTGCCGTCCTTATACTCGATGCAGTTGAGACCTTTTTTCTCAAATTCCTCAACAGCCTTTTTAACAGCCTGCTCTTCGGTGTAAACACCGTTTAAAATAATATAAAATATAGGTGTTGTATTTTTTATAAATTATGTTATACTAATATGGATAATGTTTACAGTTAAGGCTTAAGGAGGTAAAACACTATGTCAAAAAAGCCATACTATATCACAACCGCCATTGCTTACACTTCACGTAAGCCGCACATCGGCAACTCTTATGAGATTGTCTTAACCGATGCTATCGCACGCTTCAAGCGAATGCAGGGCTATGATGTATTCTTCCAGACCGGTACAGACGAGCACGGCCAGAAGATTGAGGAATACGCAAAGGATGCAGGTATTTCCCCAAAGGAATATGTTGACAAGGTTGCAGGCGAAATCAAGGACATCTGCGACAGACTCAACACAACATACGATAAGTTTATCCGCACAACGGACGATTATCACGAAAAGTGCGTACAGAAGATTTTTAAGAAGCTGTACGATCAAGGTGATGTCTATAAGAGCGAATACGAAGGCTGGTACTGCGTACCCTGCGAAAGCTTCTTTACAGACAGTCAGCTTGTTGACGGCAAGTGCCCCGACTGCGGCAGAGAGGTAAGAAGAGAAAAAGAAGAAGCATATTTCTTCAAGATGAGCAAATATCAAAAGCAGCTTGAAGAATATATTGAGTCTAATCCCAATTTCATTTATCCCGAAGCCCGTAAAAAGGAAATGATAAACAACTTTATCAAGCCCGGTCTTCAGGATTTGTGCATTTCACGTTCTACATTTAAATGGGGTATTCCTTTCCCCGGTGATGAAAAACACGTAATTTATGTCTGGGTTGATGCTTTGCTCAACTACATCACCGGTCTCGGTTATGATCCTGACGGCAGCAGTGACCTTTACAAAAAGTACTGGCCTGCAGATGTTCACATCATCGGTAAGGACATTGTACGTTTCCACACAATCTACTGGCCGATTATGCTTATGGCACTCGGTGAGCCGCTTCCCAAGCAGGTTTACGGTCACCCGTGGCTGATGGTCGGTGCTGACAAGATGAGTAAATCAAGAGGCAACGTTATCTATGCAGATGACCTTGCAGACCGCTTCGGCGTTGACGCAGTAAGATACTATCTGCTTGCAGAAATGCCCCACGCATCAGACGGCTCACTCACATATGAGACACTTATTGAGCGTTACAATTCTGACCTTGCAAACACACTCGGCAACCTTGTAAACCGCTGTGTTGCTATGGTTAAGAAATATTTCGACGGTGTACTCCCCGCTCCTACAACTCCCGAAGCACTTGACGATGAGCTTAAGGCAGTCGCACTTGAATCCGTCGGCAAATGTGCAGCAAAAATGGACAGCTTCTGCATTGCAGACGCAGTAAACGAAGTAATGGCTGTTGCAAAGCGCTCCAACAAATACATCGACGAAACAATGCCCTGGGCACTTGCCAAGGACGAAGAAAAGAAAGAGCGTCTGGGCACAGTAATGTATAACCTTATTGAGAGCATACGCTTTATTGCTGTACAGCTCAAGCCCTATATGCCCGAAACTGCAGAAAAGATTTTTGCACAGATCGGCTGCAACATTGACAGCTACGAGAGCCTTAACACTTTCGGTGCAACACCTGCAGGCACGGTTATGGGTGAGTCCGCTCCCCTCTTCAGCAGAATTGATGCAGAAAAGCTGCTTGCTGAAATCGAAGCAGAAAACGCTGCAAAGGCTGCTAAGGAAGAAGAGAAAAAACCCGCTTTTGAAGAAATGCCGCAGATTCCGATTGACGATTTTGCAAAGGTTGACCTTCGCGTAGCAAAGGTTGTTGACTGCAAGCCCGTCAAGAAGGCAAAGAAGCTGCTTGAGCTCACCCTTGATGACGGCACAGGCACACCGCGTACGGTTGCAAGCGGCATTGCGCTCTACTACAAGCCCGAAGAGCTTATAGGTCACAACGTAATTGTTGTTGCAAACCTCAAACCTGCAACACTCTGCGGTGTTGAAAGCAGAGGTATGATTCTCGCAGGCGGCGAAGACGACGTTAAGGTAGTATTTGTCGACTACCTTGAGCCGGGTACAAAAATCAGATGATGTACACAGGTATCGTTGACACACACGCACACTATGATGACGAGTGTTTTGACGAGGACAGATTTGAGTTGCTCGACGAAATGCTCGCATCTGGTGTTTGCGGCATTATAAACTGCGGCTGTACTGCAAAGAGCAGTGAAACAAGCATTGACTTTGCCGAAAAATACGCTCAGATGTATGCGGCGGTCGGTATTCATCCGCAGAATGCGGCAGAGGAAAGTGCATACGCACTACAGAAAATTGAGCAGCTTGCAAAGCACGAAAGAGTAGTTGCAATCGGCGAGATAGGTCTTGATTACCACTATGATTACACACCGAAAGATATGCAGATTGAGTATTTCGAGAAACAGATTCTGCTTGCCAAAAAGCTTGATTTGCCTGTAATTGTGCACGACAGAGAGGCTCATCAGGACTGCGTTGAAATGCTGCTCAGACACAAGCCCCGCGGTGTTATGCACTGCTTTTCGGGCAGTGTTGAAACCGCAAAGCAGCTTACCGATATCGGATTTTACATCGGTCTCGGCGGCAGTGTTACGTTCAAAAACGCAAAAAAGCCTGCCGAGGTTGCGGCAAGCATTGACCTTAGCAGACTTTTACTTGAAACAGACTGTCCGTATATGACCCCCGTACCATTCAGAGGCAGAAGAAATAACTCTGCACTGATTGCACACACAGCTGAAAAAATCGCAGAACTGCGCGGAATTACGGCACAGGAAATTATAGACGTTGCCCGGGAAAACGCACACAGATTGTTTAATATTAAATGACAAAAGCAGAGTTGATTTTTACGTCAACTCTGCTTTTTGGGTTTTATTCGGGCGACCACGCAGGGTCGCCCCTACGGAAACTTTACAGGTTTACTATACCGATTAATATTTCACAGAATTTATCAAACTCTAAATACTCTGCTTCTAATCTGTAATATATACCATCCTTTTCAAAATCAGCAACACAAAGAGGCAGAACTGTATCTTTATTATGCGCATACATATAGTAGCTCACGTCAACACCGGGCGTGATATGCCGGGACGTGCCAACCTCATCCTCCGTAGCATAAACATAGTCGTAGGGTGCACCTTTTTTTGACACAGATAAGGTTACAACGCATCCGCCATAGCCCTTGTCATACCTGAAATAACACCAATCCTTTTCAATATTACCGTTTTTGTCAAATATAACCTCATGCTTATTATCGCCATTAAATGAAAAATCGTCCGGCATAAAAGAAAGAGCAGAAAAATCCTTGCCGAAATACTCGGCCGCCTGCGCGTCAGTCCAAGTTATATTGTCATATAGCTCGGGAGAATAATACTTCGGTGACGGCTTATTTGTGGGTTCAATCGTTCCGCCCCCGAAATAAGTTTTAAAAGTCCCATATCTCATTTGACTGCCTGAAGAATTGCACACATAAGAAACCGCTCTGTCCGTCACCTCTTTACGTGTTATTCCGTAGCGTGCAAGTTCTTCGTCGGTTGCATTGAAATACCACAAAGGTGCAAACGCCTTCCCGTTATGAATTATTGCGTTTTCAGCAGGAAAAACTCTGCTCAATTCATCGAGATCACCGTTATAAAGAACATCTATTTCCTCAGAAGTAAAAGTGGTGCTTTTTATATACTCATCAGTTTCTTCAAGCTCAACGTAAAACGCAATTCTTTCACTGTTGATTTTTTCTATAACTGATCTTGGTATGTCAAATTTTTTTATCGTCTCAACAAGATAAGGTATATATTCGGGGTCGGAAATATCGTATTTTGATGCACGAAGCATATCTGTTCTTGATTCGCTCCACGCTGTCCAATTTATTTTGAGCGTTTCTTTAATATAATCTATGAGCTCTCCCGGAACACTGTAAACCTTTTCGCTATAAGCATTGGACCAGCCGTAATCATCACCGCCTTTTGCAATGGGATTATCGGGGTCAGCAGGTGTAAGTGTCGGCTCAACAGTTGTGGGGGCTGATGTTTCTTCGCCCTGAATCGGATGAGCTTCAAAAAATCCGCTTTTCCATAAGCCCAAGCCTGCAAGTGCAACAAAAACAATACAGCACGCACAGGCGGTTATTTTAATCCTCTTCCTTTTAATTTTTATGTACTCATCGCGTCTGTCAAGTGCGTTTTTGGCAATCTCATCATATGTTTTCATATTCAAATCCCTCCTTTTCAAGCTTTGATTTCAGTGCCGCCTTGGCACGGTAGATAAGATTTTCCGTCTGCCTTTTGGTCTTTTTCATTATCTGTGCCGTCTGTGCATTGTCAAACTCTTCAAAAAATACAAGATACAAAACCTGCGCATATTCGGGTTTGAGAGACTTCAAGCAGATATGCAGCTTAAACTTTTGTTCTTCTTTAAGATAGAGCAACTCTATACTTTCTTCTTCCTTTTGCGTATCCTTATGCTCTTCGATGCTTGTTTTTGCATAACGTGACTCTTTCCGAAGGTAATCAAGTGCCGTGTTGCGACCTATGGAATAAAGCCAGGTCTTGAAGCTGCTTTGCTTTCTGAAATGCGGTTTTTTAACAGCAAGCTTAAAGAACACCTCTTCCGTCAGCTCTTCGGCAATATGGATATTACGTGTGAAGCTGTTGATATACAGCATCAATCCGTCGGCATATTCGCGCACTATATCCGCAAAAGCAGAGTCATCTCCATTTAGATAACGCTCGTAACTGTTGATATCAACCTCCATATTTTTACCCTCCTTTGAAAAAGCTTTTTCATCTGTTTGACGGATAAAAATGCCAAAACTCTCACATAAAATTCAAATAATAAATTTACAGGCTTCCGCTAACGCAGAAGCCTGTTGTGTTATTTATTGAATTATTATTCTACTGTTACGTTTGCACCAATTTCGCAGTTTTCTGCGAGGTTTTTATTCATAACGGTGATAGGCTTATCGGCTGAGACTGATACGATATTACCGTTTTCCCACTTGAAGGAAAGCTGAATACCGCCTGTTACGATATTCTTGATTTCGCCGTTTTTCCAATCAGACGGAAGAGCGGGAAGAAGCTCTGCCTTGCCGTTTTCGGTGTAGAGAAGGAGTGAATTGACTCCTGCTACAAAGCCGAAGTTGCCGTCAATCTGGAAAAGGAATGGCGGATGAGTATCGAAAAGGTTGGAGAATACGGAGTGAGTAAGCATATTTGCGATAATCTCCTGAGCAGTATCGGGCTCGTGGAGTGTACCTGCAAGGCAGATTGCCCATGCAGCAGACCAGCCTATATAATGCGCCCAATTCTTTTTACGGAAGTGATACAGCTCACGCACCCACTCACGCTCTGTTTCATTCTCGTAATACTTGATTGTATTTGAGGGATAAAGACCGTAGAGCGGTGAGAAATGTCTGTGACCGGGCTCATGAAGCTCATGCTCCTCAGACCACTCCATAATGCCGTAGCTGTCACGCTTGTTGGGCCGAAGCTTTGCAAGCTTATCTTTAATCTGCTCCGCAAGCTCACCTTCTGACTCAAAGTCGAGATATGCGAGCATACCTGCCTTTGCAACAGCCATATCAAACGCACAGGCATAATCGACAGCAACAGCTCTGCCGTTGTATGTATACTCGTTTTCGGGTGAGGTTGAGGGAGCAATTACATATTCGCCGTTATGTTCAACAAGATAATCGTTGATAAACTCGGCAGAAGCCTTGACGGAATAGAAAATCTTATCCTTATATTCATCAAGACCGCCGTTTTTGTAGTGTGTATAGACCTCATTTACAAGCCATGCACCGCAGAGAGGAGCATACATAAAGCAAGGACCGCCCTGTACGGGTGAGGTTTTACGCCAGAGGTCGGAATTGTGGTTACAGCAGGCACCCTTACAGCCGTAGTTGACCTTTGCGGTCTCCCTGCCCTGCTGCATAAGCTCGTAAACCATATTTACAAGCGGCTCCGCACACTCCGTCATATTGCTTGATGTTGCAGGCCAGTAGTTCATTTCGGTATTGATATTGACGGTATAATTACTGCTCCACGGCGGACGCACCCTTGCATTCCAGATACCCTGAAGATTTAGAGGCTGACCGCCCTTACGGCTGCCTGCAATCATAAGATACTTGCCGAAATTGTAGAAAAGCTCGACAAGCTTCGGGTCGGGCTTACCCTTCTTAGCTGTTTTAAGCAGCTCGACAGTGCTGATTTCGCTCTCGCCGCCGATTGAGAAAGTCTGTCTCTCAAAAATCGACTTATAGTCTGCGATATGACGGCTGAGAAGCTCGTCATAATCAGTTTTAACAGCATTAAGTGCGGCTACACACTGAGAAACAACCTTTTCTCTGTCGGTCTCGGGCATCTTGTCGTAGCCGAGGAAGCCTGTTCTGGTTGTGGCATAAACGGTGATATTTTTAGCTTTTTTAACAGTGATTTTCTTGCCTTCATCAGTTACCTTACCGTCGGTAACAACCTTGACAGCAAGGCAGAAAGCCATAGCCTTACCCTGATCGTACATAACGGCGTTGGGAACTTTGCCGAGATAGCTGGGCATAGCAACATCGGGAGCATTACCTGCAAGACAGAGGATACCGTCCTTTACGAAGCTGACAGTTCTGAGCTTTGACTTGACCTCAAGCACAGCGTCTGTAGCCTTGTCCGCCTTCATTCTATACACAACAACGTCATCGGGATTTGAAGCAAAGGCTGTACGAACTTCACCGTTCATTGATACAGTATGTACGGCATTGTCGATATCGAGCTCTCGGCGATAACCTCTTGTACACTTTGTGCCGAACTTTATTTTAAGATCACCAAGGGGCATATAAGCCTCGCTATAGCCGCCGTCCATCTCGTTTTCGACTATATCGTGAGCCTCATCCTGCTTGCCTGCGAAAATAAGCTCGCGTACTTTTTCAAGTCTTTCAAGGCTCTTGGGATTGTTCTGATCCTGCGGATAGCCTGACCAGAGTGTTACGTCGTTAAAGCAGAGAGTTTCATTCTTCCTGCCGCCGTAAATCATTACACCTGTGTGGCCGTTACCGATAGGCAGTGCTTCATTCCACAGACCTGCTTGTTTTTTATACCAGAGTTTATTCATTTCATATATCTCCTGTTTTCTTTATATTGAATGTTACGGTAAACTTGATTTTATTTCCCGCAGACTCAGCATGAAGCGTTGCTTTATGAGAATCTGCAATTGCCTTTGCGATAGAAAGACCTATTCCGTAACCGCCCGTTTCACGTGAGCGGGATTTATCCGAGCGATAGAAGCGGTCAAAAAGACGGTCGGTATTAACAGTTGTGCCTTTTTCAAGCACATTTTCCGTCTGCAGAATTATCTGCCTGCCTTTTTTATAAAGATTCAACTCTATTTTAGAGCCGTCTGCCGCATATTTAACGGCATTATCAAGCAGTACACTTGTGAGCTCTGCTATTGCTTTTTCGTTACCCCAGAGAGTAAGAGTCGGCTGCACCTCGGCAAAAAGACGCTTGCCGTTACGGTAAGCAACAGCCGAAAACGAAGCAACGGTAGCCGAAACAATATCACTAATTGCAACCTCAGAGAAAGACTCATTCTTTGATTTCTCCTCAGCCTTTGAAAGCACAAGAAGGTTTTTGATAAGGTCAGACAAACGGTTTGTCTGGTGCTTGATCGAGGTTATCCATTCGTTTTCACCGTTCATCATTTCGAGCACCTCAGCATTTGCTGAAATAATCGCAATAGGCGTTTTGAGCTCGTGACCCGCATCGGTAATAAACTGCTTCTGACGTACGCTATTCTCAACCCAGGGGCGCACTGCTCTGCCTGACACAAGTACAACTATAACAAACAGCAATGCATAGACCAACAAGCCTGTAGCTACCGAAACAGTTATTATAAAACCTATCGATTCAAGCTCACGGCTAAGATTCATAAAGTAAACCGTAGAGCCGTAATTTTCCGAATAATCGATAACATATTTATATGAATGCTTCATATATCCCGTATCTTTATCGGAATCAATCGCCTGCTCAGCCATTTCCTTGGCATTTTGGTCATTTATCATATCAAAATGATCAGTATTGACCGCCTGCACTTCTCCCTCAGGAGTAAAACGGACATAGAAAAAACGAGCTGTATAAACCCCGTTATTCGCAAGGTGACTTGCAGGATTGAAATAATCGAATATATCGACATCCGATTCAGTCATATAATTGATTACACCGTGGTTATCTTTGATAACCTTAAGCATTTCGGTCGCCTGCATATCCATATTTATAATTACAATAATATTGACTGCACTCAGCACAACCACAAGCAAGGCAAATGCAGCAGACATAATAGCTGTAATAAAACGTTTCTTAAGCTGTTTTATCATTGTTCGCTACCTCTTGTGTCATCGAGATAGTAGCCTGCGTTACGGGTCGCTTTAATTTCTACATAGGTGCCGAGAGAAGCTAATTTTTTTCGCAGATTGGATATATAAACCCAAACAACACTGCTTTCAGTTTCGGAATCGTATCCCCATACTTTTTCCATAAACTGGTCAACGGAAACAAGTCGGTTGGGATTTGACATAAGCATCTCAACCATCTGATATTCTTTACCTGCAAGACGTATGGAATTTTCGCCACAGCTGAGTTCATACGTTTCACGGTTGAAGCTCAGGTCACCTACGGTAAGAGTATTAGGCTTAAAATCCGCCTTACGTCGAGTCATTGCACGCACACGCGCAAGAAGCTCACCCATAGCAAAGGGCTTTGGCAGATAATCGTCGGCACCTGCATCGAGGCCTGTTATTCTGTCTTCGACTTCAGACCTTGCACTTAGAATTATAACGGGTGTATCAACACCCTTAGACCTGAGCAGAGCAAGCACATCAAGTCCGTTCATTTCGGGCATCATAAGGTCAAGCAGAATACCGTCGTAATTACCGGTAAGTGCCCAATCGAGAGCAGACCTACCGTCATAAACGGTATCGACCGTATAATTATTGTGTTTAAGTATAGCCGCTATAGCATTGGAAAGCTCTTTTTCGTCATCTGCAAGAAGCAGACGCATATGCACACCACCCTTCAAGCCATATAGCGTTATTATAACACAAAACACTATAGATTGTATATATTTTTATAAAAATAATAAAACTTATTGATAGAGCAAAAAATCTATGATACAATAAAAAAAAGAAAAATGGAGGTAATTTATATGCCCGGTATTGACAACACAGCTATGTTCAAGCTCTCCTACGGACTTTTTGTGCTCACGACAAAGTATTCCGATAAAACAAACGGATGTATAATCAACACCTGTATGCAGGTAACAGACAGCCCAAAGCAGATTTGTGTATGCGTAAACAAGGCAAATTACACCGCGGAGCTCATCAGCAAGAGCAAAAAACTCTGCGTAAGCATCCTTACAACAAGCGCACCCTTTGCTGTATTTGAGCGTTTCGGTTTCCAGAGCGGAAGAAATGTTGACAAATTTGACTCATTTGAAGACTACGCTCTTACAGAAAGCGGTCTCCCCTATCTCACCAAAAACTGCAACGCATATCTTGTTGCAACCGTAAAGCAGGAAATTGACTGCGGCTCACACCTTATGTTTATCGCAGAGGTAAACGAAGCAGTAAAACTCAGCGATGAAACAAGTGTAACTTATGAGTATTATTTTGCAAACATCAAGCCCAAGCCTCAGCCCGAAAAGAAAAAAGGCTATGTATGTAAAATATGCGGCTATGTACACGAAGGTGAAGAATTACCGCCCGACTTTGTCTGCCCGTGGTGCAAGCACCCTGCATCGGATTTTGAGCCGCTAAAATAATATAATAAAGACATAAAATATCGCCCTGCCTGAGAAATTTCAGACAGGGCGATATTAATTTAAAGTATTAACCAAAGATTGTTGCAATAAGATCTAACGGAATAATGCCGAGAAGAAACTTGACAAGATTATCGCAGATAAAGCTTGCAATGACACCCCAGTCGAAGAAGAAGCCCATATCCTGTGCTTCGGGAGCACCGTCATAATCGAGCACGAATGCCTGTGAGTAGCAGACACCGCCTGTACCGTATGCTTCTGCACGAACATAACTGCCGATTTCATCGGAGTAATCGTCAAGGTCGATTGTATCGCCAACGTGGATAACTTTGCCGTCTGCAATCCAGTGAATAACAAGTGCATTGTCAGCTTCCATAGCGATTGTATCTTCTGCTTCGTCAACAGTTACATTTGTGAAAAGAGGTCTTGCAGCACCCTGAGGAGCTTCATACTTCTGACCGCTGTCACCCTCTGCCATTTCAGCCTCACTCTGAGCAATAATGCCGTCGAGCTGAGTTGCGAAAGCCAGTGCTTCCTCACCGCCGATTGCTTTAAGCTCATCGCGGAGTGTTACAAGCTCATCAAAGTTGCCAACGTACTTACTTGCAGCAAAGAATGCGCCTTCCTGCATATTCTTCTTAAGGTTTTCGGAAGTAAGAGACTCCATATAATGCATTGTATAGCCGGAATCAACGATATCGAGATTGTGAGCATCCGATGTAGCAATAGCAAATACGTTTCTGCCTTGAGGAATTATATCTGCCAGCATAATATCCCAAAGTTTTCTGTCAAAACGGGTTCTGCCGTCGCCCTTACTGTTGATATCTATACCGATGCAGGAATCGTACTTGAGGAGAAGATTTTCAAACTTCTTGATTTTGTAGTTGTACATAAAGTCATCTTTGTTATATGCATCTGCTGTGTAAACTTCGTCACGTGCATTTGTATACTCACCGGGATGATTGATTACGGAAAGACCGCCAAGCTCATGTACATCTTTAATAACACTCTCATATTCTGCAGTGCCGCCGAGTCTGCCGTTGCCGTAGTCAACAAACCATGTGTTTACATGTGAATTTGTGAAAGAAGTACCGTTCTGCTCGTTGCCGAAAGGAACGGAAAGCATCTGCTGACCGCCTGCCTGAGCATAGAACTCGTCACCTGCATCGGACGTTGTAACGGTATATGCCTTGCCGTTTGCGGCAACACCGCTTGTTGCAAGCACTTCACCGCCGAGAACACCGTTCTTGATAAGACCGAGCACCTTCATTGCAGGCACATAATCGTGAGCCATATAACCGTATGAGGTTGTGCTGTGGTCTGTTCTTGCGTAGATATCAAAACCAAGCTCATAGTGTCTTTCAACCTGCTCGGGCAAAGAATCGTGGCCGTCGCTGAAGGTCGTATGGCTGTGAAGGTCAGCCTTATAAGCTTTGTACGTGTCGAAATCGACACTTGCATACGGATTGGTTATTTTGTAATCTACATCTGTATCAGCTGCAAAACCGACAACGCAAAATGAAAACAGCATAACCACACTCATTGCAATACAAGAGAGTTTTTTTACAGTATTTTTCATAATAAAATCCTCCTTTATGAACTATAATTGTTATATTAGCACAATATTCAGGTTGAGTCAATAAAATAATTATGCCTGCTCCGCAGAATATTTTATTGCAACATCGAGCAAAAAATCGTACATCGGCTTGAAAGAAGCATAAATCGGTCGGATTTTTTCAATAAAATCGGCATTTTCAAGCTCATTGAGATTAGGAAAATCAAACATAAAGCCAAGGCTCTTACAGTTGTAATAAGGCTCGAGCACAGGCATAGGACAACCGTCTTTCGGACGCTTGTAAAAATCACCGAAGAAAGCTGCACCGCCACGCTCGGCAACGATAACAGCATCGTAAAAATCATCGGGTCTTGCGGATATTTCCTGACGGAAAAGCTCCATCATACGCGCAGGTGCATAGTAAGTACCAACACCGCCCGAGTAACCGTTTTGTGCCACCTCAAACCACATACAAGGAAAATGAGGCAAGCCGTGCTTATCACGGGTAAACATAGTCCAGAGATTCTCGCGGTAGAGATGCTTATCCTTGGTATAGCGTGTATCACGCCTGATACGTGATACCATTTTCTGCGGAATTATCGGTATATCCTCATCAATCTCAATTATCGTATCAGACAGTGCACATATCACCTGCTGAAGCGGAATAGTTATACCCTCTTTGAGCTTTTTCTTATTCTCTTCGTAAAAATCCCTGCTGTTGCGAAAGCGATTTTCACTGAGAAGCATTAATGTTTCCGGCGTTATACCGTCATATCTGTAAGTGCTCATTTAAGCAGACCTCTCTTATAAATCTCCTGTGCGGCAAGCATTACGCCAACCTTGCCGCTGTCAAAATTGAGGGAGCCTTGCATCCATACGGCAAACGGCTCACGCAGCGGAGCATCGGACGACAGCTCAATAGATGAGCCGCCCGTAAACGCACCTGCCGACATAATAACCTGATTATCATAACCCGGCATATCCCACGGCTCGGGACAGACATTTGAGTCAATCGGAGCACCCTTCTGCATACCCTGGCAGAATGCAACAAGAGTTTCGCTGTTGCAGAGCTTGAGTGCCTGAATGATATCCACACGCTTTTCACTGCTGTGCGGTGTTGTTTCGTAGCCGAGCTGCTCAAAAAGGCTTGCGGCAAAAACAGCGGTTTTGAGAGCTTCACCGACAATATGCGGTGCATTGAAAAGGCCCATAAACAGTCCTCTTGTCTGACCGAGTGACGGACCAACCTCTCTGCCGAGACCCGGAGTAGTCATACGGTATGCACATTTTTCAACAAGGTCAGCTCTGCCTGCAATATAGCCGCCGCACTTTGCAATACCGCCACCGGGGTTTTTGATAAGCGATCCTGCGATAATGTCTGCGCCGTGAGAAACAGGCTCAGTACGCTCAACAAACTCACCGTAGCAGTTATCGACCATAATTATTGCATCACTCTTATTGCGGACAATTTTTGATATTTTTTCAATATCCTCAACACCGAGACTGGTTCTGAGAGAATAGCCTCTTGAACGTTGGATATATACCATCGCAATTTTTTCATCGAGTGCTTTTTCGATACCCTCATAGTCAATGGTGCCGTCCTCAAGCAAATCAACCTGCTTGTATGTAACACCGAAATCCTTGAGTGAGCCCATACCGCTGCCCTTTATACCGATAACGGAGTGGATTGTATCGTAGGGTGTGCCCGTAACACAGAGCATTGTATCGCCCGGACGGAGCATACCGAAAAGAGCAACACCGAGAGTATGAGTGCCGCAGGTTAAGCTGTGACGGATAAGTGAATCCTCAGCACCGACACAGTCGGCAAGCACATTGTCGAGCACGTCACGGCCTCTGTCACCGTAACCGTAGCCCGTAGACTCGGTAAAATGGCTCTCATTAACGCTGTTTTTGATAAAGGCGGCAAGCACCTTTTCCTGATTATATGCACGAATTTCGTCAATTCTTGCAAAGGAAGCAGAAGCGGCTTCAAGTGCTTTTTCGCCTGCCTTTGCAATTACATCATCATATTTAAAAAAGCTGTTCATTGTATTTTTCCCTATCTTATCTGTTCTTTATTTCTGCCCATACATCAACGCATTTGTAGCCAAGTCGCTCATAAAAGGAATTGAGCGAAGGCAGACAGCGAAGATATACTGTGTAACCGCCAAATGAATTTACAAGGCTCGTCGCAAGACCTTGACCGCGGTACTGATTATCGGTTGCAACCGCACCGAGCACTGCTCTGTCGCCTGCTATATGAAGAAGAGAAGCTGTAGAAACTATCTTACCGTTGCGGCGGATAATTCTCATATCTGCAGTGCCTTTATTGATTCTGCGGCTGATATCTGCAAACCAATCGGCAAACTCACCTTTTATACCGAGAAGATTATATACTGCCTCATAATCGGCTGTTGTTTCGGGTCGCTCAAAATCGCAAGACACAGCGTCTGTATTCTCTTTACGGAGCACCTGACCGCAACCGCAGGCAAACATTTCAAGGCTGACAACGTCCCTTGCCTGACAGAGAATGTCACTGTAACCCGAAGCCTCAAGAAACTCTCGAAGCTCTTCAAAATCAGCCTTGAGAGTAGTGCTGATAACAACCTCACCGTTATAGTTACAAACAGCCGCGGTTAGGTAATCGCCTGTAATCTGTATCCAATAGCGGCAGATATCTTCTTCGGGAGGATATGCACGAAGCATTGATACGATATTTATACCGAAGCTGTCTGTGCAGAATTCTTCGAGAAGCTCTGCCTCTTCTTTATTTTCAATAAGCTTAAGCATTTGCAAATTCCTCTGAAATATATTTTACCGCAAGGCTCATCTGAGCAATATCATCTTTATTTATAACACAGGAAGCGGAATGAAGATATCTTGTAGCAAAGGAAACGGTAAGAGTTTTTACACCGCCCGTGCTGTTTGATATAGCTCTCGCATCGTTGCCGCCTGCAACAACAGTTTTGGTCTGCATTTTAAAGCCTTTTTCTTCGGCAAGTGAGCCTGCAAGCTTATAAAGGTCGAGGTTATAAACGCTTGCACCGTCCATAAACGGAATTACGGCACCCTCACCGAGCTTACATACCTGCTTTTCACCGCTGACTCCTGAGATATCTGCGGCAGTTGTTGTTTCGATAACTACGGCATAGTCGGGATTAATATTGTATGCAGCCGCAGCCGCACCGCGGCAGCCTACCTCCTCCTGCACAGTGAAGGCAAACCATGTATCGTACTCAATACCGCCGATTATCATATCAAGCATAACCGCACAGCCTGCTCTGTCATCGAGTGCTTTACCTTTAAGCAGAGAGCCGAATTTGACACAGTCGCTGTCAAAAACAACCTTATCGCCGAGAGAAACAACACCGTCAAGCTCTTCTTTTTTGTCGGCACCGACGTCGATATAAAGAGCATCCTTTTCTGGAATTTTAAGTTCATCGTCACCGCGTCTGAGATGAATCGGCACAACGCCGATTACACCGCTGATTTCGCTCTCGCCTACTTTGACACGCTTACCGAGCAGAGCCGCGGTTTCGATACCGCCGACGTTACTGAATTTGATAAGACCGTCGTCGGTTATATAGGTTACAATCATACCGACTTCATCCATATGAGCGGCAAGCATAACCTTATTCTTCGCAGGCTTTTTACCTTTTAAAAATACAAGAAGATTACCCATTGCGTCAACGGAATATTCGGCTGATTCGGGAAGCTTTGAAATTATATAGCTTCTTACGTTTTCTTCTCTGCCGGAGGAACCGCCGATAAGGCTGAGCTCTTTAATCATTTCAAGCATCTGCTTCACCCTCCCTGCTGAGAATATATGCCGCCATAAGCTGAGCTGTGCTCTCGATATCGTCAAGGTCAATTATCTCGACAGCTGTGTGCATATTGCGCTGAGGAATTGAAAGCAGTGCGGTTTTTTTGCCGCCTCTTGACATAGCGATATCGTCTGCATTGGTGCCGGTCCTTGAGCCCATTACCTCAACCTGATATTTTATTGAGTCACGTTTTGCAAGCTCCTCGAGCTTACGTGACATTTCAAAATTAAGTGACGGAGCATAGCCGATAAGTGTACCTTTACCGAGCTCTGCTTTAATACTGCTGTCTGTACCCGGAGATTTTGCAAAGCTGACATCAACGGCAATCGCCTCGTCTGCCTCGGCATTAAAGCCGCCTGCAACGGCACCTGCGGCACCCGTCTCTTCGCAAGTGGAGAACATTACTCTGATTGGCAAAAAAGCTACCTTATCACCGAGAATTTCGAGACAGCGAAGAATTGAAGCTACACCACTTCGGTCATCAAGAGCGGCACCGCATACACGCTTGCCGAGCATCATTTTAAGGTCACCGTTCATCGTAATTCTGTCGCCTAAAGATATTATCTTTTCGGCTTCTTCTTTAGTCATACCGATATCGATTGCGATTTCGTCAATCTTCGGTGCTTTCTTTTCACCTTTATCGGCAAGGTGCGGAGGAGTCGAAGTGACAACACCGTACACCTCTTGCTTGCCGTGTACGGTTACCTCTGCGCAAGAGAGCACAATAGGGTCGATACCGCCGACTCTTGCAACTTTAAGAAAGCCCTTTTCATCAATAGCGGTAACAGCAAAACCTATACGGTCGATATGCGCATCAAGCAGAATCTTACTGCCCTCAACACCTGTATCGCCTATAAGATTGCCCATAGCATCGGTATGGACAGGCATATATCTGCCGAGCAACTCTGCCGCAACCGAAACAGTATCGTTTTCGTTGCCCGATGTGCCGTTTGCGTGGCAGAGAGCGCAAAGCATATCAAACATTTCCAAGTAAATTCACCTCAGTAACAATGGTAAAGGGCGGCTATGCCGCCCAATAATTTTTCAGATTACATTCACGCCGCCGACAGGTCTGATTGAGAGCACGTAGCAGTTACCCTCGCCGAAGACAAGCTCCATACGGCGCTTGAAATCAGCCAACATATCTATCGGAACAAAAGCCTGAATTGTGCCGGCAAAGCCGCCGCCGTGTACACGCCATGCACCCTTGCCGTCAAGAAGCTCTTCACAAAGGCAAAGGCCAAGCGAAACAGGCTGTGAAATGGGATCTTTGACAGAAAATACATTCTGGTTGTACATATATGATGACTGACCACTCTTGACAACCAGCTTCTTGAATTCGCCGAACTCTTTGTTTTCAAGTGCGGAAACTTCCTTGTCAACTCTTGCATTCTCAGCAAAGAAATGTTTTGCACGAAGGATTGCTCTGTCGCCTACAACACCTCTCATAAGGTCGATCGAATTGAGGAACTGAGCCTCGTCAACCTCACGGAGATAGTCGTGACCGAGACGCTGAGCTACGGAAATCATTTCATTTTTAACTGCGGCATATTCATCGGTAAGATCGGAATGGCTGCCGCCTGTGTTGACAATGCAAAGAGCATGACCGCAGGACTCAAACTCAAACTTAACTGGCTTGATAATCGGCTTTGAAGGGTCATTGAAATCCATAAATACGAAGCCACCGACCGAGCAGGTCATCTGGTCAAGCAGACCGCAAGGCTTGCCGAAGAACTCGTTTTCGGCATACTGAGCAATCTGAGCAATTTCGACAGGAGAAACCTTGCCGTCGTTATAAAGGTGGTTGAGGATCGTACCGACAAGCACCTCGAATGATGCAGAGGATGAGAGACCTGAGCCTGAAACAACATCGTTAGCTGTTGCAGCATCGAAACCGCCTATCTCGTAACCTCTTGCAACAAAGCCTGCACAGACACCTCTGATAAGACCTTTGGATTTTGAATATTCTGACTCTTTAGGCTCAAGGTCGGTGATATCGACCATATCCATATCGTAGCCCTCGGACTTAAGGCGGATTACATCCTTGCCGTTTTTGGAAACTGCGGCAATAGCGTCGAGGTTGATCGCAGCAGCGAGCACCTTGCCGTGGTTATGGTCGGTATGGTTACCGCCTACTTCACTTCTGCCGGGTGCTGAGAAAAAAGCAATCACATCCTGTTCGCCGAAAAGCTCGGCAAAAGAGTTAAGCACACGCATATAGCGGGGCTTCTGTGCGGCAGCACCTGTGCCGTAGAGAGAGGTAAAAGCAGAGTCAAACTCTACACCCTCAAGACCTTTTTTTACAACATCATAGCTGAACATAATTATGTTACACCCTTTCGAGAAATTTAAACTAACTATTTTTTTCTATTTTATTGAGAATAGCGTTAAGAATAAGTATCGAAGTACCGGAAACCGCAAAAAGAATAATAAACGGAAGGAAGAATTTAAGAGACAGCGGATCAAACGCATAAACACCGATAAACGTATATGATAAAAGCTTGGGCATAAAACCTATGATGGATATAACGAGATATTTCCATAAATCGTAGCCCATTGCACCGTACATCTGACTGACAGGATTTATAGGAAAACACGGGATAAAACGGAAAATAAACAAAACCCAGGGATTGCCCGAGCCCTTACGTTCGATAAGCATACGGCTTACAGAATTTTTACGAAGCAATCTGTATGCGTTTCCTCCGCCAAAACGGACACCGAATTTATACTTGACAGTCAGCATAATAACACAGCCGATAATATTTACAAACATTGCTTCCGTAGTCGGGAAAACCATACCGGACAGCACGCAAAGAGCAGGCACGGTAATAACCGGAATAAAGCAACGCATAACGTAAAGAGCAAAAATCACAAAAACGATTATACCGTTGTCACCTATAGAAAGGATAGCCATATCTATATCATATAACAGCTTTTCGTACATAGCGTACCAACGCTGTATATTTTCATCGGTAGTAACAAAATACACACCAATCAGCACAGCCGCAAGAATCAGCAGCAGCACACCGGTAAACGAAAGAGCTGAGCTTCGTTTTACCTCTTTTTTACCCAAACCGATTCTCACCGCCTTTCTTTGCACAGTTATTGCATTTTACAAAAATATATGTATAATTATATATAAAAATTGTCGTCAGGTCAACTAAAACGGAGTGATTTTTTTATGAAAGCAGTTATTTTGGACGGTTACACAACAAATCCGGGTGATCTGAGCTGGGATTGGCTCAGAGAAAAGTGCTCTCTTACGGTTTACGACAGGACTCCTTTTGAAGAAACCGCAGAGCGCTGTAAGGGTTATGATATAATAATCACAAACAAAACACCTCTCAGCAAAGAAATACTCGAGCAGCTTCCCGATTGCAAATTTATAGCACTGCTGAGTACGGGTTATAACATAATAGACTGCGAGTATGCTGCATCAAGAGGTATACCCGTATCAAACATACCCGCATACAGCACAAGTGCTGTCGCACAGCTCACCTTTGCATTTATCCTTGAGCTTTGCAACAAGGTTGCAATTCATAACAGCGAGGTTAAAAAAGGCAAATGGAGCGAGTGCAAGGATTTCTGTTTCTGGAGAAGCCCCTTGCAGGAGCTTGGCGGCAAAACGCTTGGTATCGTAGGCTTCGGCAGTATAGGCAGAGCTGTTGCAAAAATCGGCAGTGCATTCGGTATGAATGTGGTTACTCACACAGCTAACCCCGACAAATATAAGGATATTACAGACGTCAGCTTTGTTTCACTTGACGAGCTTCTCGGCAAATCCGATATCGTCACTCTTCACTGTCCGCTCACACCTGCAACAACAGGCATGGTAAATGCTGAATTTATAAGCAAAATGAAGAGCAGCGCTTATCTTATCAATACGTCACGCGGTCCTGTACTCAACGAAGCAGATGTAGCAGACGCACTTAAGAGCGGCAGACTTGCCGGCGCAGGTGTTGATGTGCTCTCTACCGAGCCGCCTGCATCAGATAATCCCCTTCTCGGCTGTGAAAACTGTCTTATAACGCCGCATATAGCTTGGGCGGCATTTGAAACAAGACAGCGTCTTATCAGCATACTCGAACAGAATGTAAATGAATTCCTCGCAGGCAAGCCGATTAATACGGTAAATATGTAAAAGAAAAGTCATTCCGCTTTGTACGGAATGACTTTTCTATATATTATTCTTTTGACTCGGGACAATCCTTGCAGTTTTCGGGCGGAGGGTCGTTTGTTATATCGAACATAGCAAGTCTGAGGTCTCTTATCTGAAGTTTGCGTGCAACGATATCGACGTATGATTTTTCCTCTACCTCGCCGCCGTTTGCATATTTCTCGGCTGATATCGGGCAACGGAATATTTTGCCCTCGACAAAAAGAGTGTGGGTAGTCTTGCAGTATTTGCATGAGCTTTCTCTGTCTCTGATTTCGTAGTTGACCTCTTTCTCCTCAAACAGAGCTTTTATTTCGTCAATCTTTTCACCGTCACTGTAAATAACGGCTGTCATACCGGGGTTGCGGAGAATATTGATAATATCTTCATCAGGCACGATATTACCTGAGCTCACTACTTCAATAAGCTTGATTTTCGGCATTTCACGCATAACAACTTTGACTATATCAATAAGCTTACTGTAAGCCAACGGGTCATCACCAACAAAGCGGAGCTTAGCCATTGTATAGTTAAGCTCATAGAAAACATGAAGTGTATACTCAAGATTTTCGTAATTCGCCTCATAGCTGCCGCCTGCGGTTTTTGTTGTAAGCACGACATCGGTACATTCGGGAGTGAGATTCTGAATATTATAAAGCTCGCTGTTTGCAAGAATACTCAGCCACAAGCCCGGATAACGCAGAATATTTATCTGCTTGAATGCCTCGGGCAGCTTTGCGTAATGTGCCGAATAGCAACGGTTGACTATATATCTTTTTCTTTCTTTATTGGTCATAGTTCAAAATTTCCTTTATGTAAATGATTTATAGAATTCAAGCGATCTGTACCTGCGCTGCGTGCGTGCAAGCAGATAAGTTTCGGATATATCAGCAAGGCTTTTAAGTCCTGTATTAGACAGAGTAAAAGAAAAAATCTTTTCGGGGTCTGACAGGCAGATATGCCTCATTGCGGCGACAACGCCTGCGGTAACAGGTACTGTATGATGACTCGGTCTGTGAGCTTCGCAGTAAAGCTGAGAATGCTCGATATCAAAGAGCATCGTATCATCAGAATACTTGGCACACTCAGCACAACCTATAAGGTCGGGCATATAGCCCGTAAGGCTGAGTATTCGAAGCTCAAAAATAGCCTTGAGCTGATGAATCGGTAGCTTGTTATTTGACAGCTTATAAAGCGTATTGAGCACAAGGGAGAGCAACTCCTGAGAATCGGTGCCCTCAGGTGCAAGCTCGCACACAAGCTCACAAAAATACATCGCAAGCGAAGTACGTGCAAAGTCACCGCGGATACCGAAAAAAACCTCAATAGGCTCAGCCTCATCTATAGTATAGACATCGCGGCTCATATAAATTGAAAGACGGGAGTAACCCAGAAGCTGTGTGGCAGAGAGCGAGCGGCTTTTTATGCTCCTCGCTCCCCTTACAAACGCCTTGATAACACCCATATCACGGGTAAGGACAGTAACAAGTCTGTCCGCCTCACCCGTCTGAATTTCGCGTATTATCAGTCCGTCTGTGTTGAGCCTCATTGGCTATCTCCCTGTATTTCAAATAATCTTTAATTTTTCCGCTCTTTGTGAATTTTTCCCAGGCTTCGTTTTTATCCATTACACATTCATCCTTTCTGTTTATAAAGTATGAATGTACAGTGTTTTTATGAATGGAAATTAATATCAGTCAAGACCGAAATTATGAATCAGGCCCTCTCTGTTTCGCCAGTCTTCCTTGACCTTTACCCAGCATTTGAGATTGACTTTACAGTCAAAAAACCTCTCCATATCTTCACGGGCACGCGTTGAGATACGCTTGAGCATAGCGCCTTGTTTGCCAATAATTATGCCCTTGTGGCTCTCTTTTTCGCAGTAGATAATTGCCTCTATATCGAGAATATCGGCATCGTCACGCTCACGCATACGCTCAATGCTGACTGCTGTGCCGTGAGGAATTTCCTTATCGAGATTGCGGAGCAGTTTCTCACGAATCATCTCTGCGGCGAGCACACGCTCGGGCTGGTCGGTAAGTGTGTCCTCAGGGAAGAAGTGATAGCCTTCCTCGGCAAGCTTCATAAGCTCGTCAAGCAAAGGCTCCATATTGTCACCTTTGACTGCAGAAACGGGCACGATCGCCTCGAAATTATATAGCTGTGAAAACTCAAGAATACGCTTCATAAGGTTTCCTTTTTCGGGTATTGTATCCACCTTATTGATCGCAAGCACTACCCTTGCCTTCTGCTGTGCAAATTTCTTGAGAAGCTCCTCTTCTGTCGGGCGAAGCTCACCCATCGGCTCAACAACAAAAAGGCAGGCATCAACACCCGAAATTGTTTCGTCAACAGCCTTTATCATTTTTTCGCCGAGCTTTGTCTTAGGTCTGTGGAAGCCCGGTGTATCGGTAAAGACAAGCTGAGTTTCATCAACAGTAAGCACACCCATAATGCGGGTACGTGTTGTCTGCGGCTTATCGGAAACAATAGCGATTTTTTCACCGAGAAGCCTATTGAGAATTGAAGATTTGCCGACATTTGGACAGCCGACAATAGCTATAAACGCAGTTTTCTGCTCATTCATAAATTTACTTTCTCCTGAATATTTTGAGATAACTTTTGGGATTTACAAACATAAACAGCACGGCAACAATAAAACTGAGCACAAAGAGCACTAAGCTGAGAGGATTTGCCGCATAATAAGCAAACATAGCCCTGAAAGCATCGGGCTGATAGAGAATTATAAAACCTACAGCAACGGCAAACAAAGTTGCTACAAGCACTGCACCTGCAGCAGTATCCTTTGCGATACGTGCCGTGTCGCTTATTTCACCCTTTGATGCAGTATCTACCGCACGCTCAACAGCTGTATTGATGTACTCCGCAGCAATAACAAGTGCCGCAGCAAGTGCAAGTACAGCCGCCTGAGTACGGCTTACGGTAAAGAAATCGTAACGCAACAGGAAGAAAGCCATATAAGCAAGACAGCAAAAATGCACACGCATATTACGCTCACTTAAAATTCCGTAGGCTACACCTCTGAATGCATAGACAAAGCTTTTAAGAAAAGAAAGCATAAATTAACCCTCTTCATCCTCACCGAGATAATAACTGCTTGTACGGTGAAGACCGAGCTTTACAAGTACTTCTTCCTCTTTTTCACGCATCCGCACACGCTCAAGGCCTCCGTTAACATGATCATAACCGAGCAAATGAAGCATTGAATGTACAGTGAGGAAAGCAACCTCACGCTGAAGTGTATGTTCGTAGAGCTTTGCCTGTGCAACGGCGTGCTCCATTGATATAACTATATCACCAAGCATTTTTGCACCGGTTTCGGGATTCTCATCGTAAACGCCGTTTTCGCCGAGCGGAAAAGAGAGAACATCGGTAGATGAATCAATATTACGGAACTCTTTATTAAGCTCCTGTATACGCTCATCATCGACAAAAGTTACGCTTACCTCTGCCGAGCCCTCAAAGTTCTCGCTGACAAGCACAGCCGTACAGCTTCGCCTTACAAGCAGGCGTAAGCCCGTAGGGATTTTCACCTTTGTCTGTTCGTCTGAAATAATTACCTTGTTTTTCACTTCTCTTTTCTCCTCTCTTTATTTTTTCTTTCGTTCTTCGTATTTTGCGTATGCCTTGACAATATCCTGAACCAGTCTGTGACGCACAACATCCTTATCGTTGAACGCTACCGTTTCGATATCGTCAACACCTTTGAGTATTCTTATTACCTCTACAAGACCCGATCGCTTACCGTCCGGAAGGTCAATCTGTGTAACGTCACCTGTGATTACCATTTTTGAATTAAAACCAAGACGGGTAAGAAACATTTTCATCTGCTCGGGAGTTGTATTCTGAGCTTCGTCGAGGATTACAAAGCTGTCGTCAAGCGTACGGCCTCGCATATAGGCAAGCGGAGCAACCTCAATGCTTCCCCTCTCCTGATACTTCTGGAAATTCTCCGCGCCGAGCATATCGAAAAGCGCATCATACAGCGGGCGAAGATAAGGGTCAACCTTCTGCTGAAGGTCACCGGGAAGGAAGCCGAGCTTCTCACCTGCTTCAACAGCAGGTCTTGTAAGGATGATACGGTTGACCTCTTTGGCACGGAAAGCATTGACAGCCATCGCAACGGCAAGGTAAGTTTTACCTGTACCTGCAGGACCTACACCAAAGACGATAGTATTGTTGCGTATTGCCTCGATATAGGTTTTCTGACCTAAAGTCTTGGGTTTGACGGGTCTGCCCTTGGCGGTAATGCAAACGCAGTCGTTACCCATTGAAGAAATCTGTGTTTCATTGCCCTCGCCGACAAGAGTCATAACATAGCGTACATTCTGCTCAGTCAGCGCCTCGCCTTTATTAATAAGAGTCAGCAATCCGTTAATTGCACGCACAGCCTTTGATACACCGTCTGCCTCACCTGTAACTTTAAGCTCAGAGCCGCGGCTGACAACAGCAACGCCGTACTCGTGCTCAATCTTTCTGATATTTTCATCAAAGCTGCCGAAAAGACTAACGGCATGCTCCATTCTGTCAATATTTACCGTCTGCTCAAACAAAAGGCTACTCTCCTTACGCATAAAACAAATAAAAATAGTATAAACTTACAGAATTATAACACGCTTTTTGTGAAATGTCACTACTTTTTTTGTTATTTTATCCAAATAACAGAATAAATTTTAGCTTTGCATACTTTTTCCGTATGTATAACTATTGCGTTTTTTATTCCGTTAAGATATAATTGTGAAAAAACAAGTGTATTACAGTTTTGGTTATGCAAACTATAATACACAGGAGGGAAAGAAGATGAGTACCAAAAACAACCTTCGCCCGTTCGGTTGGCGTGATAAGCTCGGTTATGCTATGGGTGATATGGGCTGTGGATTTTCATTCCAGCTCGTAGCAACATTCATGCAGCTTTTCTATATGCAATATATAGGTGTATCGGAAGAAGCATATGCAATCATTATTATTTTGTCCAAAGTATTCGATGCAATTAATGACATTGTCATAGGTAACCTTGTAGACACAAAAAAGATCGGAAAAAAAAGTAAATATATGCCATGGATTCTGATAGGTGCTGTTACACTTGTTATATTCAACGTTATGATATTTGCACCGGTGCAGAGCTTCTCAACATGGGGCAAATATGCATGGTGCCTCGGCTCATACTGTCTGTGGTCAATTGCATATACAATGGTAAACGTGCCGTACGGCTCACTCCATTCAGTTATTACCGACGACCCGCAGCAAAAGGTTTCGCTTTCAACCTTCCGCAGCATCGGTGCCGCTCTGCCCGCGATAGTAATTATGATAGTGCTCCCCAATATAGTATACGATAAGAAGCTTAATGCTGCAGGAGAAGAGATCGAAGTACTCAAGGGCAGCTCACTTCTGCCCGTTGCCATTGTTCTCTCGGTTGTGGCAATGGTAGTGCTTTGGGGAACAACAAAGCTCGTTACAGAACGTGTCAGCCACACTTCAAGTGATAATGCAGTAGGCTTCAAAGCAATGATATCCTCTACAAAATCATTCTTTACAAACCGTGCTATGGTCGGTGCAACAATCGCATCTGTCGCTTCTGTTGCTCTCTTCAACTCGACAATGGCACTCAACAATATGGTTTTCCAGTATTTCTTCCACGCTACCGATAAGATAAGTATAGCTATGGTCGGCAGCTATGCACCGATGATTCTGTTTATGGCATTCATCGGCAAGCTTACAAAGAAATTCGGTAAAAAAACAGTAATTGTAACATCAATGCTTGTAGGTGCGATTTCGGGTTTAGTTGCACTGTTTGTGCCTATTTCTCCTGACACAACAGGCATGATAATTTACGTCGTTTGTCTTATGGGTCTTAACCTCGGTAACGCAGGCTTCCAGATTTCCGTATGGGCAATTGTTGCAGACTGTATCGAAGTCAGCTACAGAAAGACAGGCAAGAGCGAAGAAGGCTCACTGTATGCAATTTACTCATTCTTCCGCAAGCTCGCTCAGGGCATCGGCCAGGCAGTTGTAGCGCTCGGCCTCGGTGCAATCGGCTTTGTAGAGGGTGAAACCGCTGTACAGCCCGAAGGCTTTGGCGAAGACGTCAAGAATCTTTACTTCATCGTGCTTGCAATCGGCTCACTTATCGCTTTCCTTGCCATGAAGTTTATCTACAACATCGGCAAGAAGGAAGAAGAAGAATTTGCCGCACAAAGCAAGGCTTAAACACAATCGTTCTTACAGACTCTTTCATTTCGAAGGGGTCTGTTTTTTTCTTCCGTTGCAAATAACAATACGGTATGATATAATACAGTTATCTTCTGCAAGGAGGCTTACCCGTATGAAAAAAACAAAACTGTTTTTCAGACGCACTCTTTCCCTTATTATCGTTACAGCTATGCTTGTCTCTATGTCAGTCTGTGCCTTTGCGGCATCGGATATGATAAGCGATGAAACGAGAGCAAAATCAATCGAAATCGCTAATCAGATTGAATCAGAAGGTATCGTATTACTCAAGAATGATGACGGTACACTGCCCCTCGAAACACGCAGGGTCAACGTTTTCGGTGCCGCCTCTTGTTCAATCGCTTTTGCGGGTGCAGCAGGCTCGGGTGCCGTACGTTCATCCGATGCCATAGGTTTTTACGATGCCCTTACAAATGCAGGCATAGAGTATAACGAGTCCCTTTACAACGCTTATGCGGGCTTCGCAGGCACTAAATACGATCTTGGTTTCTTAGGCTACATAATAACTGTACTCAAGCAGTTTTTCGGCGGCGGTCAATCCGAAATGCCGATAAGCAGAATCAGCGAATCGGTATGGGAAGACGCACGCGAATTCTCCGACACTGCAATCATTGTCATCGGCAGAGTCGGCACGGAAATGAAGGACCTCAGCATTAAAACGCTCAACCTTACCGCTGAAGAAGAGCAGATGATTGAAAAGGTTTGTGAAAACTTCTCCGATGTTATAGTTGTATTCAACATATCAAATATAATGGATATGTCCTGGCTTAAGGATTACGACAGCATTAAGGCCGCTATGATCATGTGGCTGCCCGGTGAAGTCGGTACCGACAGCGTAGGTAAGGTGCTTACAGGTAAAGTCAATCCTTCAGGTAAGCTTGTCGATACGGTTTCATATGATATTGAAGACCACCCGGCCTCAGAAAACTTCGGCAACTACATGTATAAGGGTATTTTCGGAATCCCGAAGTATTTTGTTAACTACAGCGAAGGTATTTACGTCGGCTACAGATATTTTGAAACTTTCGCACCCGAAAAGGTACAATATCCTTTTGGTTACGGTCTGTCATACACGGATTTTGAGTGGGAAGTTACCGATTTCATGACTGACAGCGAAGAAATAACGGCAACTGTCAACGTCACCAACACAGGCGACGTTGCAGGTAAAGATATAGTACAGACGTATTTCTCCGCACCTTACTATGAGGGCGGAATTGAAAAGAGTGCAATCGAGCTTGCCGCATACGCTAAAACAGAGCTGCTTGCACCCGGTGAAAGCCAGACTCTGACTTTGACTTTCAAAACAGAAGATATGGCATCCTACGACTCAAAAACAGAAGAAGCGTGGGTGCTTGACGAAGGCGAATATAAAATCCATATCGCACACGATATAAGGACGTTTGAAGAATCGTTCACATACACGGTTGATGAAAAAGTTGTTTATAAAACCGATAACAATTCGGGTAACGAAATCGGTAATCTCTTTGAACAGGCAGAGGGTGACCTGACCTATCTCTCACGCAGTGATGCAAAAGGCACCTACCCTGCTCCTCCGACAGATTACAGTGCACCCGACATCGTCAAAAACAGTGACCAAAGACCTGCCCCGACTACAGAAGGTACCGCACCGAAAACAGGCGTAAAATATGCTGACGGTGTTATTACACTCAGTGATGTTGCAAAGGACGAATCTCTGTGGGATGCATTCCTTGACCAGCTTACCGTAGATGAGATGATTACCCTCATTACCGACTGCGGCTACGAAACAGAGGCTATCGACAGACTCGGTATCCCCTCAACCTCCGACAATGACGGTCCTTCCTGCGTTAAGGGCTCGGGCGGCTTGCTTTACTCAGACTGCGGTCTCGCCTTCCCTGTTGCGACAGCACTTGCCTGCACGTGGAACGATGAGCTTGCGGAAGATTTCGGCGAAATAATCGGTGAAGAAGCGAATCAGCTGGGCACTCACGTTTGGTATGCACCCGGCTGTAACATTCACCGCAGCCCTCAGGGTGGCAGAAACAACGAGTATTACTCCGAAGACCCGTTACTTTCGGGCAGAATGTCTGCCGCCGTCACAAGAGGTGCACAGTCTAAGGGCATTGTTGTTACCGTCAAGCATTTTGCCGCAAATGAGCAGGAAACCAACAGACAATCTAATGGACTGTACACATGGCTGAGTGAGCAATCTCTCCGCGAAATATACCTTGAGCCGTTTGAAATATCCGTCAAAGAAGGCGGCGCAAAAGGTATTATGTCGGCATATAACAGAATCGGTGCAGAATGGTGCGGCGGCAGCAAGGCACTTATCACAGACCTGTTAAGAAACGAGTGGGGCTTCGACGGATTTGTTATAACAGATGCCAGCATCGACCTTACGGGAGACGGATATCTTGACCCCGTGCTTGCCGTATACGCACGCAACGACGGTATTCTTACAATGCTTTATGTTATATCGGCACCGCAGACAATACTTTCGCTCAAATATGCATACAAAAAAGACCCTATAGGAATGGGCAACGCAATGCGTCTTTGCGTTTACGACATATGCCGTATGAAAATGCAGACAGCTGCTTTTGAAGCAGAATAAATATCGAAAGGAATAACCAACTATGGTTACACATATCGTATTCTGGAAAGTAAGAGATGACGAAAAGAAGCAAGCTAATATGGAGCATATGAGAGAAATCCTCACTGCTCTTGTGGGCAAAGTTGACGGCCTTATTTCGGCAGAAGTCGGATTTAACTTTAATCCCAAGGGTTATGACCTCGCACTGTACAGTAAATTTGAAAGCAAAGAGGCACTTGAGGGCTATCAGGTACACCCTGAGCACCTCAAAGTAAAAGAGTTTGTACACTCCGTAATTACCGACAGATGTGTAGTTGACTACGAAAACTAAAAATAAGCAAAAAAATTTAAAATTGTATTGACAATCTGCACTTAATTTGCTAAAATGTTCCCGTTGTCAATTTTGTGGGTGTCAGGTTGTCAAACATGCGGGTGTAGTTCAATGGTAGAATTCCAGCCTTCCAAGCTGGTCGCGTGGGTTCGATTCCCATCACCCGCTCCATTGTGCGCTGGTAGCTCAGCTGGATAGAGCAACTGCCTTCTAAGCAGTAGGCCAGGGGTTCGAGTCCCTTCCAGCGCGCCATTTATGGTGGACATAGCTCAGTTGGTTAGAGTGCCAGGTTGTGGCCCTGGAGGTCGTGGGTTCGACTCCCATTGTCCACCCCATAAAACAAAATGCGCACAAAGTCGTCTCGGCTTTGTGCATTTTTTGAATAAACTGAATATTGGGGCGTCGTCAAGCGGTAAGACAACAGACTTTGACTCTGTCATTCGCTGGTTCGAATCCAGCCGTCCCAGCCAAAAATCGACAAGTTTCGACAGAGACTTGTCGATTTTACTTTTTCACTATTAACTCTTCACTTTTCACTCTTCTCTTTCAAAACTTGTCGATTAGGTAATAAGTAATAGTGAATAGTGAAGAAGTAAAGGTATCCGCTTTGCGGATGATTTGAAATTTTGCAAGGGTTCGAAGTCATACGCAAAACTGCCGAAAATATCTTTTTCGTAGCCCATAGCCAGAAAAAAGCACTTGCAATACTGCAAGTGCTTTTTTCAACTAAGTTTGCCCTTACGGGCAAGTGAAGTTGCTTTGCAAGTTTTTTCAGGCAAACTTAACTTCACGTTGTGCAAATGCACAACACTTCATTATACCGACAGGTATAACTTCACTTGTCGCAGACAAACTTCACTAAATTTTGTATATAACATACTGTTTGCGATAAGCAAACTAAATTTTACTTTTAAGCAAACTCCATATAACTTTGACATTGTTTTTTCTGCGTGATATACTGTAATCAAAGAAAAAATTCAAAAAAGCAGAGGGTCATACAATATAAAAATATCAGTTACATACCCATTCCTCTCCGGCGAGCCATTGCAGTAAAACCTCCCCTGAAGATTTTGCACACACTCAGAAGCGGTGCTTACACACTGCTTTAAACTAACAAAGCAAAACCGTAAATATATATTAAAGAATTAAACACCGAGGTGATTTTATGTATAATTTTGCTTTTGATATTATCTGCGAAAATGATAACTGCAAGGTTACATTGAACAAAACCGTTGAAAACGATATTCTGTTTGTTGACGTAAAAATGGTGCAGAACGAAACCGCAGTGCCTGAGCAATTTTCGGTTATATGGAGAATCGACGGTACAGATTGCTGCGGTGTATGGAATTCCTTTGTGCGTAACCATACGATCCGTCCAGATTGGGGAAGCGTTGAAGCAATTTCAAGGCTGGCTTCAGGTATGCCGATTCAGCAGATTACAGCCTTTGACGGCAAAAACAAAATCTGCGTTTCGATTTCCGATGTTGATACACCGTCAAAAATCTCGATGGGTTACTGTGAGGAAACTGCTGAAATACTCTGTGAAGCAGTATTTTTCACTCTGCCTACAAATGCCGTAGAAAGCTACTGTGCGAAGCTTAGAATAGATATGAGGGACATTCCTTTTTATGACAGCATTTATGAAACAGCCGACTGGTGGGAAAACGAATGCGGATACAAATCGGCTTATGTACCCGAAAGTGCAAAAATGCCTATGGATTCACTCTGGTACAGCTTCCACCAGAATCTGCAAAGAGATAAGATTCTCGAAGAATGCCGTCTTTCAAAAGAGCTCGGTATGGAAACCGTTATAATCGACGACGGTTGGCAGACTGAAAACAACAGCCGCGGTTACGCCTACTGCGGTGACTGGAATGTTTCAAAGAACAAAATCGGAGATATGGCATCTCTCGTTGATGAAATACATAGAATCGGTCAAAAGGTAATCCTCTGGTATTCCGTGCCGTTTGTCGGTCTTTATTCAGAGAAGTACAAAGAATTCAAAGATTATCTTCTTGATAAATCAGGTAACAAAAAGGACTTCTGGGCACTTGACCCGAGATACAAAAAGGTAAGAGAATACCTTTGCGAAGTTTACAAAAAAGCGATAACCGACTGGAAGCTTGACGGATTGAAGCTTGATTTCATTGACAACTTTGTTTTAAAGGGCAAGTCATTGGAATATGATGAAAGACGCGATTATCAGTCACTTGAAGACGGAATACATGCACTTATGTCTGAAATCAAGGCTGAGCTTACAGCAATCAACAGCGATATTTTAATTGAATTCCGCCAGTCGTACATAGGTCCATCGATCAGAAAATACGGCAATATGTTAAGAGTCGGAGACTGCCCGGGTGATGTTCTTTCAAATCGCAGTCAGATAGTCAACCTTAGAATGACATCGGGCAAGACCGCGGTACATTCGGATATGATAATGTGGCATGAAAATGACAGTGCAGAAAATGCCGCTATGCAGTTTGCAAATGTTATTTTTGCCGTACCGCAGATTTCAATGCTTATAAAGGATTTACCGCAAGAGCATGTCGAAATGCTGAGATTTTATATTTCATTCTGGAAGGAATACAGAGATGTTCTTCTTGACGGTAAATTAACGGCAAAAAATCCCGAAAACGATTATTCGCAAGCATCATCAACCCTTGATAATACTACGGTTACGGCGGTTTATACCAACAACGTTGTTGATACAAAAAGTGATAAAACGGTTGTTGTAAACGCTTCGGGCTTTGATTCGGTTATAGTCAAAAATGCGGCAGGTAAAAATTTCACCGCAAAAAATTGCAAGGGTGAAATTACAGACAGCGGAGTTATTAAAAATAACCTTGAAGAGATAGCAGTAGCAAAAGCAGGAGTTATTATTATTGAATAAATGACACATAAAAAGCACTTGCGTTTTGCAAGTGCTTTTTTACTGCTATTATTCTTCCAGTCCCTCAAGCATCTGGGCAAAGAGTGTATTTGCCCAGGCAAACCATACTCTAGTGAAGTTTGCAGGGTCATCTACGTGAAATGATTCGTGCATAAAGTTAGTGCCTGCGTGGGTACGGCTCAGCATATCAAGGCACTCGTTGATTTCTGCTTTATCACTGCTTGTTATAATCTGCATTGTAAGTGCGATATGCCAGATATGGTCTTTGGGTGTATGGGGGCTGCCAACACCCTTTGCAGCCTTGCCCTCGAAGTAATAGGGATTATCCTTTGAAAGGATGAAGCGTCTTGTATTCTGATAGATTTCATCGTCCTTACTGCAATAGCCGAGATAAGGTGCGGCAAGAAGACTCGGAGAATTAGCATCGTCCATAAGGTTGTAGTTGCCGAAGCCGTCGGTTTCGTATGCGTAAATTCTGCCGTATTTCGGGTGATTTACAATACCGTAAGTCTTGATACCGTTATCAATCTCGTAAGAAAGCTTTCTGCATTTCTCAGCAAGGGGCTCGTTATCAAATGCTTCACGTGCAAGCTCTGCGGCATTACGCATTGCGACAACAGCCATCATATTTGACGGCACGAGGTAATTAAAAACACACGCATCGTCTGACGGACGGAAGCCCGACCAGGTCATACCCGTAAAATTGACAGGTCTGCCGTAGCCGCCGAAAGGCAGAGTGTCTGACTCGGGACAGTTCTTTCTGTCGAAGAAGTAAGTCGAGTTTTCTTTATGGTGCTGTTCTTTTATGAAATGGTCCGCAATTGTTTCAAGCATTTTTTCGGTTTCGGGTGTAAGCACCTTACGGTCGCCTGTTACCTTATAATATTCGTACAAAAGATAAACCGATGCACAAAGGGAGTCGACCTCATACTTTCTTTCCCATATAAGCTCGTGGTCAAAATCCGACGGGTCTTTCCATTTTTCGGGATTAGGCTCTGCATTGAAAGCATTTGAGTACGGGTCAAGGTTGACATACACAGCATGCCTTGCGATAACACCGCGCAGAATCTCTTTTAAATTCTCGTCCTGCGGTGCATATTTGATATAGGGCTTAAGCTGTGCGGCACTGTCACGAAGCCACATAGCAGGTATATCGCCAGTAATAACAAAGTAGCTGCCGTCATCAAGCTGTTTTGTCGTTGTTTCTATTGTGTTGAGAAAGCACTGCTTTGCAAGCGGTGCAAGTGCAGGAAAAATACGCTGCATTTTTTCTTCAAGCTCTTCAGCTTTTTTAATAAGTATATCCGGTGTTTTCATACTGAATCTCCTATAAAAATTTCTGTTTACAAGTACTATACAACATTGGTATACCTTTTACAAATATTTTATATAAACATTATCTGTCTCAAATTCTCTAATCGGTTTGTTGATTTTTTCTATCATCAGTAGAATCAGCTAAACAATCGCTTTATTGTATTTCTTTTTGGGGTCTGTTATTATCAGACTGTAAACAGCGCTGTTAAACACAATAAACACTCAGAAAGGTTGTGCAGTTATGAATTTACACTTCGGAGAAACATTGAAGGCACTACGCAAGGAGAAAAATTTTACGCAGGAGAATCTCGCAAATTTTCTCGGAGTTTCCTTTCAGGCGGTAAGCAAATGGGAAAGAAACGAAAGCTACCCCGATATAACAATGCTGCCGTCAATAGCATCGTTATTCGGTGTATCGGTTGACAAGCTGCTCGGTATTGACCTTATTGAAAAGGATAAAAAAATCGAAGAATACATCAACGAATACTCTCGACTTTGGAATCTCGGAAAAATCGACGAAGTAAAAGCCCTGATGAAGCAGGCTACCGAAGAATTCCCCGGCAATTATGCATTGCTTGTACGCTATTTCAATGCTCTTATTTCAACAGAAGACACAGATGAATATCTTATAGGCATACGTAATGAAGCTCAGACGATTTATGAAACCATTCAAAATCACTGCACTGTTGACAGCATACGTATCTGGGCTAAAAAGCTTATGTGCCGATATTTACGCGATCTGAGTCTTATTGAAGGAAGCGGCTGCAGCATTGAAGAGGCGGAAAGAATACTTGATACAATGCCTATAATGCAAAACACACGCGATTACTATGCAATGTATATGTACCCAAACGATGATAAGAAGCGTTCGGAAGCCTGTGCAAACGGAATTTCAGAAATGCTCAGACTCTTCGGTGAAATAATGAACAGAAAGTACAAAAGCTTCCTTGATGCTGACGATAAAATTTCGCAGGCGTATATCAACCTGCTTGAGGCAGTTATGCCCGACGAAGACTACGGCAAAAGCTATTACCTTATGGTCATATATCAGCAAAGACTCGGCGTTAAAAAATATATCAGTGGCGATGAAAACGGAGCACTTGAGCACTTTGAAAAAACCGTAACGCTTGCAAAAAAATATGACCTTATGCCCGATATCAGCTATCATACCTCGCCTGCCGTTGAAGGGCTTGTGTTTGATAAAGTCAAAGCATACCGATTCTGGGAAGGCTCCTTTGCTGACAACGTAAAAGACGGCTTAAAAAACAGGCCTCAGCTCTCCGATGAATTTAAAAAAAGCGAAAAGTTTCTGAAGATATTAGAGCTGTAACGCTCACCCAAAGCATGGCTGTAAGACAAAATTACAGCCATGCTTTTATATCTTTAATCGCAAATGTTCTTTCTGCCTGTTTACCTATATCAAATGCGCGGAGCAACCACTGGTCCTCCTTGTGCCAGTCGGTATGACCGAAAAGCATCTCGATGGGCAGTATCTCTCTGGTGGCAGTGACACCTTTGTAATTTGTATATACGATCGTTACAATTTTTTCAGAGTCCATATGGATTCTCCCTTCAGATTTTACATTAATATTTTAAAATCACATCACAGGCAATGTCAATAGTTGTCATCTATATGTTTTTATTATAGTTTGTGTATTGTGACGGAATACTCAAAAACACACCTGCATTACGCCGTAAGTTTGATACTCACAAATGTCGGGAGACCACATAGGGTCTCCCGACTGCAGTGTAGAAATATTCACCGTCTGTTGTAATGCCCTGGCTCATAAGAAGTGCCTGATCAAGCGTAAATGTGTCAGTCTTGACAAGCTCTGCATTGGGTGAACAGGTAATTTCACCGCCGTTAATAACACCCGAAAGCATAATTATGAAAGCGCTGAAAAGTGCCCAACCGGGATAAAGTACGGACTTGATTATTTTCCAGATAAACATTGTGTAACATCCAATTTACAGATAGATTAATTTCAGTATATTACTTTATCAAAAACAATGCAATATTTTTATGCAGTTATTTCTTTATCAATAAGGACATTTCCGTTGTTATCTACTGTATACATACTGATTGTACCATCTTTAAGAGTAAGCATTGATGCCGCCCAGACCTTATCACCCAGCTTACCTCCGTCGATAAACACGGGGACTGTTTCCTCAATAAACCTGGACTGATGATGATGACCGCCTACGATGAGGTCAACACCTAAAGTATTGAGTGGAGCGGTCCAATCCTTACCGAAATGATCTGTAAGAGTCGGATCGTGGCTGATAGCAAGCTTATACTTTGCACCCTCAAATTTGCTTGCGTCAAGTGAACAAAGCCAATTATATTCCTGCTCACGGTAGGTTGCAAAATCGACAAGGCCGCTGTATTCCTTGTGGTCATCTTCTTTATCTTCGCCCGAATCAATAACCACTGCGGAAAGCGAACCGAAATCAAAGGTGAAATAGTATTCGCCGGTTTCACTCGGCATATATTTAATCGCCTGGGCACCGAACTCGCCGCGTGTTTCGTGGTTACCCCTTACGTAAACAACAGGAATTTCACCGCCGCTGAGGTTATGTGCATTACCGAGCACGTATTTGACAAAATCGCTCTTATACTCCATCTGTGACATAAAGTCGCCGAGCATAACAACGATATCAGGCTTTTCGGTAATATAAGAAAGGGCCTTGTTCATTTTCTTTTCCATATAGTGAACATCTGAGATTGAAAGAATTTTTATATCATCCTGCTTAGGTGTACCGTTGAAATTATATTCTTTGCTTTCAACTGTTCTGCGTTTGAAAGCGTTATAGCCGAATTTGAAGCCGACACGCTGTGAGCCAACCTTGTAGGTATTACCCTGAAGCTCCGATTTGGGAATCTGTACACTGTGAATCGTATCGTCGGTCTTGATTAAACCGCCGGAGGTTTCCCATACGGTTTTTTCTTTGCCTTCATATGTATAAGTGACATAACCGCTGCCCTTACCCGATGTAACCCACACAACAGAATAGTATTCGCCGCCGCAATCAAAAACAGCAGGTTCAACCTTGATATCAAAGTTAACAGGCATATATGCGCCTACCGTTGAGAAAACAGCGACAAACATAGCATAAATCAAAGAGAAAATTGTCATTATAAAACCTCCTGATAAATGGAATCAATAAAGCAATTCTTTAAGTACTACAACAATATCGAGCTTTTTCATTTTCTTAACTGCAACTACCACACTTACTACTACAGACAGAATAAATATCAGACAAAAAGCAGCACCTATAATAATAGGCAATTCCGGCTCACCGAGTGATACCGCCGGATCTTCTCTGTAAATTTCAGAAACCTCTCTGTAGAAATGAATAACCGCATAAACACTCAGACATGAACCGATAATATTACACAATCCGCCTTCCAGACGGACACATCTGAGTATTGATTTTATCGGGGAGCCTGCCGAGCGCATAATTGTAAACACACCGATATTTGAATTTACGTTTGCACAAAGTGCATTGAATGTACTGAATACGGTTATCACTGCCATAACAAGTGACAAAGCACAAAAATAAACCTGAAAAGCATAACTGAAATTGACAAGTGCATCCGCTTGATTTATAAGCTGATAGCTGTTGTAATTCCTGATTGCACTGAACACCATAAAAGATATTCCCATCATTGAAACATACATTATGCTCATTGTAATTATCCGCAGATACTTACCGACATTGTTGGTGAAGTTTCTGAATGATATGTAATATTCAACACCCGGGAACAAATATTTTTTAGGTGACTCGGTAAATGTACACAGACCGATTTCAGTTACAATTTTTTGTTTTATTTCGGTTGCGGCGTTTTTTACAGACAGCTTTTTGGCAGCTGACCTTGACAGCATACAGACTACAGCAAACACAAACAACGCCGATGCAATATAAGACAAAAACGAAAATCTGATATCAACAGGCATACCGCCTATTCCGCTGTATCTTTGCCGAAGTTCGGCAAAAACCTTGGCTGCTGCCGCTTTTACAATATATGTTTCAGCAATACCAAGCACAAGCCCCGGCAAAAACGCTGCCGCACAGAAATACACCGCATCATAAAAAGCACAGGCTTTTACCATTTTATTGGATGCACCCGAAATCATAAGTGTAGCCAAAAAACTACGCCTTGATCTCTTAGTTACGGAAAAAATTACAGAAAGCGAAATATATACTGAAAAAACAACAATCGGAATAAGCACTGCAACTGCAACAGGCAAATTTGCGACCGATGCCTGAGGCGAAAATACAGCTTCGGAATTATGAGCCGCAGGAGGCAAGGGCCCACCGCCTGCCCTGAAATATTCCAGGTATTCATCCATATATTCCAGCATTTCACGGGAATTACTTTTTCCCGCCTCTTTAATTTCCTGTGCTGTCATACCGAGAAGTTCAGGTGCGTCATTGATATAGAAACATATAAAACTGAGACTCATCGACAGCGCAGAAGTAAGGGTAGCAACTGCAAGAACAATAGTGATAATAATAACCAGCGATTGAGATCTGTTAGAGAGAACCCTTTTCTTCGAAATTGTTCTGATTTCGTTCATATCACACCGCCGTTTCTTTCCTCGTGTCAGATACAATTTTTCCGTCTTCTATACGGATAATTCTGTCTGCACGCTCAGCTATCCTCTCGTCGTGTGTGACAATAATAAGTGTTCTGTTCATTGTCTTACAGAGACTCTCAAGAAGGTCAATAACCTCCTTGCTGTTTTTGGAATCGAGGTTACCCGTAGGCTCATCTGCAAGTATCAGTGAAGGCTCATTGGCAATAGCCCTGCCTATTGCTACACGCTGCTGCATACCTCCCGAAAGCGTACCCGGATACATATCACCCTTTTTTCCGAGATTTAGCTTTTGGAGAATTTGAGCAGACTTTTCAAAATCAGGCTTCTCACCTGCCGCAATCTGAGGGAAGGCAATATTCTCTTCAAGATTAAGGACAGGAATAAGATTGAAGAACTGATAAACCATACCTATTTCTCTGCACCTGAAGGCAGATAAAGTATTATCGTCCATCTCATAAATATCGTGCCCGCATATGCGTATTTTACCCGATGTAGGTTTTTCTACACCGCCTATCATATGCATTAAGGTGGATTTTCCCGAACCGCTTGTACCGACAATTGCCGCAAATTCACCTTTTTTGATTGTGAGAGAAACCCCATCAACCGCAGTAACACTGTTTGCAAATCCTTTTCCGTAACGCTTTGTAACATTTTCGATTTTAACCGTTTCGTCAGTGTCAATAATAGGGATCGCAATCTTTTTTCTCATACTTTTCACTCCTTTGATTATAACAAACAAGCCTTTGCTTTTTTCTTTTGTCATAACGTAAATTTGCAGAGATTAAGTATTTTGTCGGTATTTACGATTACAGAAATATTATAGTATTTATTTGCTGATTATGCAATATGATTGAATATCAAATTTATAAATTTTCATTTATATTTGTCGTAGACAAAGTTGTCAAGCAGCTTTTTATATGTTATATTAGAAAGAACTATAGGGAACGGTCTCTACCGTTCAGTCAAGTATTCGGAGCAGTCAAGACTGTTCCCTACGCTACTCCGTAAAATGATATTTCTTAACAACGGCAGACCACACAAGGTCTCCCTCCTGCGGTAACCAACCGCATAAATCTCAAAAACAAAGTTGCTCTATACAACAGAGGTGAATGTCAGACGATGATTAATTTAACCACAAAGATTAAAGAGATGACCGTAGAATCGGGGAAAAGGATACTTGTAACAAGTGATATTCACGGAAATCTTAAATATTTCAAGAATGTTCTGACTAAAGCCTCCTTTTCCGATAACGACATTCTGTTTATTGTCGGTGACATAATTGAAAAAGGATCCGAAAATTTAAAAACTCTTCGCTACGTTATGGAGCTTTGTAAAAAAGGTAATGTCATACCCTTGATAGGTAACGTGGATGCGTATAGGATAAAGCTTATATACGGATTATCTGAAGAAAACGTAAACGGATTCTACAATTATATTCTATCTTTAAGAGAATGGGCAGGTACAAGCTTTTATGAAGAGCTTGCCAATGAATGCGGATACACAATAAACTCACCCGATGATATCCTTGCATCCAAACAAGATGTTATAGCTCATTTTGAAAGTGAATTCAACTTTATTGCAAGCCTTCCGACTATTGTAAAAACGCAGAACTATGTTTTTGTACACGGCGGATTACGAGAAAAAGATATTGAAGATAACATCAACAAAGGAGTTTTGGAGCTTACTAAATTTGATGCTTTTATGACTAATACTCCACATACCTTTGATAAGTTTGTTATAGTAGGACATTGGCCTGTTGTGCTGTACAGTAACTCTGTACAGCAAATGAATCCGATTATCAACCGTGACAAAAAAATTATTTCAACAGACGGCGGATGCGGAGTAAAAAAAGAAGGTCAATTAAACCTTCTGATTATTCCGGATATAAACTGCTCTGTTGACGATATAACTCACATAAGCTATGATGATATACCTACTGTAACTGCTATTGAAAGCCAAGATGCAAGCAGTAATTCGGTTTATATATCTTGGATTAACAGAGAAATACGCATAATAAGCAAAGGCGATGAGTTTTCTTACATTGAGCACATACAGAGCGGACGTAAATTTGATATTCCAAACACTTATTTAAGGAATGAAAACGAATGTTATGACTACACCGATTACATACTTCCCGTGAAAAAAGGTGATAAACTATCACTGATAACAAAAACATCAAAAGGATGTATTGTAAAAAAAGACGGAGTTATAGGTTGGTATTTAGGAAAATATGTTTGAAGAAATTTTAAAACTTAAATCAAGCTGGGAATTTTTGCAGAGCACTCCCCTGCCGATTGCGGTTTACGGAACGGGTAACGGTGCTGACAAAGTGTTTGATGAATTTGAAAAGCTCGGAATTAAAGTATCTGCCGTGGTTGCAAGTGACGGATTTGTAAGAAAGCGTATATTCCGCGGATTTGAAGTGAAATCCGTTTCACAGACAGAAAACGAACTCGGTAATTTTGTTGTGGCACTTTGTTTTGCAAGCCCCTTACCGGATGTAATTCACAGCATAAAAGAGCTGTCGAAACGGCACAGAGTAATTATGCCGTCGGTGCCCGTTTACGGTGATAATATATTCAACAAAGAGTTTCTGAAAGATAACCTTAATGAAATAAAAAATGCTTACGGTCTATTGGCTGATGAGCAATCAAGAAAAGTATTTGAGGGTATTATCCGATTTCAGATTACCGGCGATTTAAACTGCTGCTTCGGCTGTGAAACAGATAAAGATGAGGCTTTTTCGATACTTGATTTAGGCAAAAGCGAGAGTTTTCTTGACCTGGGTGCTTACCGTGGTGATACGGTTGAAGAATTCTTAAACTATGCAAAATCATACAGCAAGATCGTTGCTATCGAGCCGGATAAAAGGACATTTAAAAAGTTGCAGACAAACTGCGAAAGTACAGAAAACTTTACTGCAATTAACAGTGCTGTATGGTCTTGTGATTGTACTCTGAATTTTGATGGCAACAAAGGCCGAGGTGCAGCTGCAAAAACTGAAGGCGAAGAAATTACGGCGATATGTGTTGACAGCATATTTGAAAAACACGGTAAATTCACATATCTTAACATTGATATTGAAGGCGCGGAAAGCGAGATGCTTGACGGTGCGGCAAATGCACTAAAAAGCAAGCCAAAGCTTTGTATGGCGGCATACCACAGAAGCGAAGACATTTTCGCTCTTGTAAATAAAATAAACAACATTAATCCGAGGTATAAAATACACCTGCGGCATCACCCGCATATTTCATTCTGGGACACCAATATTTATTGCATTTAAAACACGGGAGAAAACGTAAATGAAAATAACAGGCGCAATTTTTGACTTTGACGGCACGCTTTTTGACTCTATGCACATCTGGAAGGGGGTGCGTTTCACCTTCCTCGAGCATCTCGGCATTACGCTTACGGATGCGGATAAAAAAGCATTTGAAGGGCTTACTCTTGTTGAATCGCTCGAGTATTCAAAAAATCGTTTCGGTATCGCGCAGAGCGGCGATGAGCTTTTTACACTGTTCTTTGATTATATCAGGAGCAGATATATCGCCGAAGCCTGTCCCAAAAACGATATAATTCAGTTTCTCGAAAAGCTGAAGGCAAAGGGTGTTAAAATCGGTATTGCAACCGCTACGGCCGAATACGCACTCAAGGCTGTGCTCGAAAAATACGGAATGCTCGGTTATTTCTCAACCATACGCTCAACTTATACGGTAGGAGCAGCAAAAACACAGCCCACTGTGTATGATACCGTGCTTGAGGAGCTCGGCACAGACAAAGAAACCACCTGGGTTTTTGAAGATGCACTCTATGCTGCAAAAACAGCCAAGGCAAACGGATACAACCTTATAGGCATTTACGACGTAAGCGAAGCAGATACAGCAGTGCTTGAAGAAATATCGGATATATATATTCATAACTATTCAGAGCTCGAACTTTAAACACGGCAGAGGCAAGCCTCTGCCCTACTCTAAATAATAGTCTTTACTTATATGGTAATTATGATATAATAAATTCAAACAAAATTCAGAGGTGTTATTTATGGGCAGATATGCAATTTACGGCGCAGGCTCACTCGGTACCGTACTCGGTGCTTACATTACTAAAAACGGCGGTCAGATCGACCTTATCAACCGCAACAAGGCACACGTTGAGGCACTCAACACAAAAGGTGCCACAATCAAAGGCACTGTTAATATGAACGTACCCGTCAAGGCAATTACGCCTGACGAAATGGAAGGTCAGTACGATGTCATTCTGCTTATGACAAAGCAGCTTTTCAACAAAGAAGTTGTTACAAAGCTTAAGGATCACCTGACAGAAAAAGGCGTTATCGTCACCCTTCAGAACGGTCTTCCCGAGCCGGGAATTGCTGAAATTGTCGGTGCTGACCGTACAATGGGCTGTACGGTTGAATGGGGTGCCGCACTCGGTGAGCCCGGTGTATGCACACTCACAAGCGAACCTGACAGTCTTTCATTCCATATGGGCAGGATGGACGGTATATCCGACGCACAGTTCAAAATGGTAAAAGACCTGCTTGAGCTTATGTGCCCCGTACATGAGGAAGATAACCTCATCGGTGCACGTTGGTCAAAGCTGCTTATCAACGCTACATTCTCAGGTCTCGGTACTGTTGTCGGCGGTGTATTCGGCGACGTTTCCGAAAACAAGGATGCGGCAAAGGTTGCCGTAAGATGTATGAAAGAGTGTATTGACGTCGGCCACGCAACAGGTGCCGAGTTTGCTCCCGTACAGGGCAAGAACATCACCGCCCTCTTCTATTACAAAAACGCAATTAAGCGTGCGTTTGCAACCTTCCTCGTACCGATTGCTATGAAAAAGCACCGCGACATTGAGCCGTCAATGCTTCAGGACCTCAAAAAAGGCAAGGCCTGCGAAATTGACGCAATAAACGGCGTTGTATGCGAATGGGGCAGAAAGACAAACACACCTACACCGATTAACGACAGAATCGTTGAAATAGTCAAAAAATGCGAAAAGGGTGAGCTCAAGCCTCAGTCGTCAAACATCAAGCTGTTTGACGACCTGCTGTAAAAATAATCATGATAAAAGCGTGGTGTTTTATGCACCACGCTTTTGCTTTTATTGCTCCGTTTTAATTTCTCCGTTAGCTTTTTCATAAGCCTCGACATACTGCTCAAGCACAAACTCAATTTCTTTATTTGCAGAGCGTTTGTTTTTAGAAGCAATATACTTTATTTTTTCGAGAAGCTCTTCAGAAACTCTCAATGAAAAAGGAGGATAATAATTACCTGCCACTGCCAGCCATCCTTCCACAAAAAATGATATCAAAATACTACCATTTTGAAATAAAAGTTTATGAATTATCATTGACATCAATTTGATATCAAATTATAATACAGTTAACAATTACTAAAATAAAGGATGTGCAAAAATATGGAAAAAACTCCGTTTTTCAAAAAGACATGGTTTATAATAATTGCTCTGATTTTTATTCCTCCGCTCGGAATAGCACTGATGTGGATTAGTAAAAAACAGTGGAAATCGGTTATCAAAATCATATTAAGCGTAGTTCTCGGCTTCTGGACACTGATACTTGGTATTGCTATTTTCTCCCCTGCAGACGAAACATCCGCAACCGAAAGCGAAACCACAACCATTGAAAATTCAGATGCAGAAGATGTAACCGAACCTGCGACTAAAAAGCCTATATCCGAAACGAAGCCTGTTACAAGCACAACATCGCCAACAACAACCGAAACTGTAACAGAAAGCACAACAGAGCAGGAAACTACAAACCAACCTACAACGACGAAACCTGCAACAACAGCAAAGCCTACAACAACTAAACCGACAACAACAAAGGCACCTGCAACTCAAAACGCAGGAACTAACTATGTTTTAAATAATAACACTATGAAATTCCACTACCCCACCTGCAGAGCTGTTGATGATATTTCTCCAGAAAACAAAGGAACATTTAAAGGAGACAGACAGACGTTAATAAACAGAGGATATAAATCTTGTGGCATTTGTCATCCATAAATTCAAATAGTCAAGGTGATTAAAATGAAATTCGGAATGCGAAAGACTTCGCTCAAGCGTTCGCTAAAAGCAAGGACAACCGGAAAAGCAAAGCGCAAAGTAAAAAAAGCATTAATTCCGGGATACGGAAAGAAAGGCACAGGTTGGATTAAAAACCCTAAAAAAGCCGCTTACAACAAAGTTTATAAAAAGACAACTTTCAGTTTTTTCGATATTTTTAAATAGAAAACAGAGCCGCCTGCGTAACTTACAAAAGCGGCTCTGTTTTTTTACATTACTGTCAAAACATATCATTGAAAATACAAAGTATATATGATAATATATTATTAGCGTATTATTTACTTTCACATATAAAGGAGAAATCAGATATGGGACTTATTAAAGCAGGAATAGGAGCACTGGGTGGTACACTTGCAGACCAGTGGAAGGAATTTTTCTACTGTGACTCACTTGAAAACGATGTGCTTATGGTCAAAGGCTCAAAGCGAGTCAGCGGCAGAAGCTCCAACACAAAGGGTAATGACAACATAATTTCAAACGGCTCGGGCATTGCTGTTGCTGACGGTCAGTGTATGATTATCGTCGAGCAGGGCAAGATTGTTGAAGTATGTGCAGAGCCCGGTGAGTTTACTTACGATTCATCAACTGAGCCTTCAATCTTCACAGGCAAGCTCGGCGATACGATCAAAGAAACTTTTAAAACCATAGGCAAGCGTTTCACCTACGGCGGTGATACAGGCAAGGACCAGAGAGTTTACTACTTCAATACAAAGGAAATTCTTGACAATAAATTCGGCACGCCCAACCCGTTTATGTTCGAGGTTGTCAACAAGAGAATAGGTATGGCAAGAACCGTTCAGGTAAGATGCAACGGTGTTTATTCCTACAAAATCACAGACCCGCTTCTTTTCTATACAAAGATTGCAGGCAACGTTGATGACGAATACAGA
>JAFQEL010000003.1 GCA_017399065.1 Clostridia bacterium
AAGGGTAATGAAAAGAAAGTTATCGTTAAACGAGAAACATATGATGATATTATTAGAAATGATGTATTGTAAAAATGTCCTTGTTATGGAAAACGAGGTTAAAAACAGATACACAACTAAAGCAAAACTAGTATAGTAAATAATATAGCGATGTAACTAAAAAGATATTATTTAGCAAAAACTCTGCATGAAATTTGACCTATGCAGAGTTTTTGTTTATTTTCCATATTTTTTTACTCGTAATCTGCCTATTGCTCTTGCCATTTTTGCCTGTGCAGCATAATAATCCTGAATACTCTTTTTCTGCAGGATAGCTTCCTTTGCCTGTTCTGCAGATCTTCTTGCACGGTTTTCGTCAATTTCCTCAGGGCGCTCTACCGTATCAACCAATATAAGAACCTGATTATTTTCAACCTTTACAAGCCCTTCGGACACAGCCGCAACAGTTTCTGTGCCATCAGGTGTTGTAATTTTTAAAACACCAGGAACGATAGCCGCAATCATGTTGTTGTGCTTTGCTAAAATTCCATACTGACCGTCATTTGTGGGAATTACTAACGATATGCAATCTCCCTCAAAAAAAGGCTTTTCAGCAGCAAGAACATTAAGTGTAAAGGTATTCATCATATCTCACCGGCCTTTATCTGCTCAGCTTTTTTCACCACATCATCAATTGTTCCCACATTATAAAATGCCACTTCAGGGTAACTATCCATTTCACCATCAACGATTGCTTTGAATCCTCGAAGGGTTTCTTTAAGTGGGACATAAATTCCGGGGATGCCGGTGAATTTTTCGGCAACATGTGTAGGCTGAGCAAGGAAACGCTGAATTCTTCTTGCACGTCCTACTGTAAGCTTATCTTCATCGCTTAGTTCTTCCATACCTAAAATTGCAATAATATCCTGAAGCTCACTGTATTTCTGCAAGGTTTCCTGAACACGTCTTGCTATGCTGTAATGCTCTTCACCTACAATGCTTGCTTCCAGAATTCTTGATGTGGATTCAAGAGGGTCGACAGCCGGATATATACCTTGTTCTGCAATCTTTCGGCTTAAAACCGTTGTTGCATCAAGGTGTGAGAAGGTTGTTGCCGGAGCCGGATCTGTTAAATCATCCGCAGGCACATAAACTGCCTGAACAGAAGTTACCGAACCGTTTTGGGTGGATGTAATACGCTCCTGCAAAGCACCCATTTCCTCGGCAAGTGTAGGCTGATAACCGACTGCTGAAGGCATACGTCCGAGAAGCGTCGAAACCTCACTGCCTGCCTGAACAAATCGGAAGATATTATCAATAAATAAAAGTACATCCTTGTTTTCTCTATCTCTAAAATATTCCGCCATAGTAAGACCTGAAAGTGCAACTCTCATTCTTACTCCGGGTGCTTCGTTCATCTGACCGAAAACAAGTGCGGTTTTGTCCATTACACCACTCTCACGCATTTCTTTCCATAAATCATTACCTTCACGGGAACGTTCTCCAACACCTGTAAAAATCGAATATCCGCCATGCTCCATAGCGACATTATGTATAAGCTCCTGAATAAGCACAGTTTTTCCAACACCTGCACCGCCGAACAGACCTATTTTACCTCCTTTTGGATAAGGCTCAAGTAAATCAATAACTTTTATACCTGTTTCGAGTATTTCAACTGCTGGACTTTGCTCGTCAAAATCAGGAGCATTTCTGTGTATGTTCCACTTTTCACATCGGTCATCAATCGGGCTACCTCCGTCAATAGTTTCTCCTAAAACATTGAACATTCTACCTAAGGTCACCTCACCAACAGGAACACAAATGTTATTTCCTGTAGCAGTAACCACCATTCCGCGATAGAGTCCTTCACTTTCTGAAAGCATAATACAGCGAACTCTTCCGCCACCTATATGCTGGGCAACCTCCATAACATGAGTTTTACCATCTAATACTGCAGTTAGGGCTTCTCTGATTTTAGGCAGATTCCCTTTTTCAAAGACAACGTCTACAACTGATCCTGATACTTGTACAATTTCTCCATTCATTCGCTTTTTACACCTCCTCTGACACTTTTCATTTTAGCTTTCTTTCTCATACTTTTTGCACCTGATGAAACTTCGGTGATTTCCTGTGTTATAGCACCTTGACGAATATGGTTATACTGAACAGAAAGTTCGTCAAGTAATTCCTGTGCATTTCTGTTAGCCGAATCCATAGCGTTCATACGCGCATTCTGTTCACTGCAAAAGCTGTCAATCAGCGCACTGTATATAAATCCCGTTACATAGCTTGGAACTATGTTATCTAAAACCTTTTCAATGGACGGCTGAAACTCAAAAGGAATTATAATTTCTTTTTCGTGAATATCAGAAGTAATAAACTGTGCACGGTGGAAGGGCAATAATCTCGCAGAGCAAGCCTGTGAGTTTATCACTCCCTGCATATCGGTATAAATAACAAAAATCTTTGAAAGCTTTTGTCTGTTAAATAAATCAAGTAAAATTGCCGAAATCTCTCTTGCTCTGTGAATTGTAGGATTCTGCGCCGTATAAAGAAAGCTTTGCTCTATTGGAATATTACGTGATGTGAAATAATGTCTTCCAAATTCTCCTACGACAAAAAGCTTGGGATTTTCATGTTCCTGCATAAGCCTCAGAGCCTCTTTTATAACATTCTGATTGTATGCTCCGGCGAGACCCTTATCCGCCGTAATAACAAGATATCCATAAGATCCGTGAAGCTCATGCTCACCGGTTACAGGATAGAAATATTTATTTTCAATCTCTTCAGAGGTTCTGAAAATTCGTTTTATCTCTCCCTGAATACAATTAAAAAACGGTCTGGTTTTATCGAGCTCGCTTTTTGCTTTACGAAGCTTTGTCGAAGCGATCAGATACATAGCATTGGTGATTTTCTGCGTATCCCTTACACTTTTAATTCGATTTTTTATTTCCTTTGTGGTTGCCATTCTATCACCGTCCCTGCAAAAATTCTTTTGCTATGCGAATGATTTCTTCTCTGCACTCATCTTCGAGCACTCCGCTTCCATTGATGTTTTCGGCAATTTCAAAATGCTTTTCCTCAAAATATTTGAGCATATTCTGAACAGTTACCGTAACCCTACCCGGTGCAATATTCTGCAAAAGATGATTTAAGACAACAACTAAAATAATAACCTGCTCGTGATGCTTATACGGTTTATACTGTTCCTGTTTCAGCACTTGCATAAGTCCCTGACCGTAAGTAAGCTGTGCTTTGGACGCATCATCAAGGTCACTTGCAAACTGTGTGAACACTTCCATTTCACGGTACTGTGCCAAATCAAGACGGATAGCGCCTGCTGCTTTTTTCATTGCTTTTGTCTGTGCATCGCCCCCCACACGGGAAACAGAAAGACCTACATTTACTGCCGGACGCTGACCTGCAAAAAACAAATCGCTTTCCAAAAAAATCTGACCGTCTGTAATGGAAATAATATTTGTCGGAATATATGCCGATACATCGCCTGATTGTGTTTCAACAATAGGAAGCGCCGTCATACTTCCGCCGCCTTTTTCATCGCTTAAGTGTGCACTACGCTCTAGGAGTCTTGAATGCAGATAGAACACATCACCGGGATATGCTTCTCGTCCCGGAGCACGCTCTAAAAGAAGGCTCAAGGAACGATAAGCAATAGCATGCTTTGATAAATCATCATACACAATCAAAACATCTTTCCCATTATCCATAAAATACTCTCCCAATGCACATCCGGCATAAGGTGCTATGTACTGCAGCGGTGCCGAGTCACTTGCAGAGGCATTGACAATAATCGTGTATTCCATTGCACCTCTCGATTTAAGATTTTGCACAAGCTGAGCAACAGAGCTTGCTTTTTGACCAATTGCGACATATATACAAATAACATCCTTGCCTTTTTGATTCAGAATGGTATCTATTGCAATCGCAGTTTTACCTGTCTGACGGTCGCCTATAATAAGCTCACGCTGACCTCTGCCGATTGGAAACATTGAATCTATTGCAAGAATACCGGTTTCCATTGGTGCACAAACAGGCTGTCTGTCAATGATACCGGGTGCCGGATTTTCAACCGCACGATAGTCAACTGAATGAATTTCGCCTTGTCCGTCAATTGGAACACCGAGAGCATTTACTACTCTTCCTATAAATTCATCACCAACGGGAACACCTGCAGTTTTGCCGGTTCTTTTTACCGTGCTTCCTTCACTGATTTCTTCATCGCTTCCGAAAAGAATACAGCCTATTTCGCCATCCCTTAAGTCCTGTACCATACCTCTTACACCTGATGTAAAAAGCAAAATTTCACCATAGGTTGCGTTTTTAAGACCGCTGACGGTGGCAATTCCGTCACCGACAGTCAAAACTTCGCCAATTTCTTCAGCAATAGCTTCAGGTGTCCAGTTTTCAACTGTTTCACGGATTAAAGGAATAATGTCATTACTTTTATTTTTAAGCTTAGATAAGGCTTCTTTGAATTGAGCAAGGCGTCCGTCGATACTCCAGTCGAAAACTTCAGAACCAATCTCCAGCTTAAAGCCGCCTTCGGGTATATCTGTTTTCTTCCAGACCAGGGAAATGTCCTCGTTGTATCTTTGCTTTAAGAAATCAATAAATTTCTTCTCCTGCTCGTCGCTTGGCGGTGTATTGGAATACAAAACGGCAGTTTGGGTATAAATTTTATCAGTCATCCGCCTCGCTCCTTTGTACCGAATTCAAAAAGTTATTGTAAGCATCCGAAGTGCTTGCGCCTGCAACAATTTTTTCAGTAGCATCCGCTACCATATCGGCTATTTCATTCTGAGCACTTTCAAGAAGTTTTTTGCGTTCTCCTTCAGCCTTTTTATATGCATCAGAAACGATTTTATCTGCTTCCTGCTTTGCTAAAAGCATACTCTGAGCGGTTTTCTCAGACAATGACTTGTTTGCAGCCTGCCTTTTTTCTTCAATTTCGCTATCGGCAGAATGTAATTTTTCTGCATACTTCTTTTTAAGTTCCTCTGCCTGCTTTAAATTCTTCTTTGCTTCATCGTCAATGTTTTTGTAATATTCGCATCTTTTATCCATAAATTTCTTTACGGGGTCATATAGAAGGAAATATAGTATTGCAAACAAAATTACAAAATTTAACAAATGCAGAAGAATTTGCTGCCAGTCAATATTAAGCGGCACATTCATTGATTTTCCTCCTTCCTTACAATACGAATATAATCAGTATTGCAATAACAAGTGCGTAGATAATAGCTGTTTCAACGAAAACAAGACCAAGCATCAATGTTGTACGGATTTTGTTTTCAGCCTCAGGCTGACGGGAAATCGCTTCTGCAGATTTTGCAATAGCCCAGCCCATACCGATTGCACCGGCCGCTGCCGCAAGTCCAACTGCAATCGCTGCCGCAAGTGCTTTGTCACCAAGCGCATTGTCG
>JAFQEL010000038.1 GCA_017399065.1 Clostridia bacterium
AGCATAACAAAAAGTCGCACTCCGAAAGGAATGCGACGATACATAAAAACTACAAAAATATATATTAAACTCTATTTTAAGCAAAAAAATTGAGTATTCACAGGTCAAATCCCTTATGAATACTCAATATGGTGCGAGAGACGGGACTTGAACCCGTACGGGATTACCACACGCCCCTCAAACGTGCGCGTCTGCCGATTCCGCCACTCTCGCTCGAACAAGTGACATTATAGCAAAGGGATTTCAAAATGTCAACACTTTTTTAAAATTTTTTCAAAAAAATTTCAGCACCTGAAAACGCTTTTTATTACACCTGTTTTCACCGCCTGTTTTTGTTCAATTCCAACATATTTTCAAGGTTTACTCCCATAAATAATTATAACTATCATATTTGACAGCGTACAATGTTTGGTGTATAATAACACAGTATGCATAATACTTAATACAATAAGAAACAGGAGTGAATCTCATGGCACTTGTAACAACAAAGAAGATGTTTGAAGACGCTTACAAGGGCGGCTACGCTGTCGGCGCATTCAACGTTAACAACATGGAAATCATCCAGGGTATCGTTCAGGCCGGCGAAAAGCTTAACGCTCCCCTCATCCTTCAGGTTTCCGCAGGCGCACGCAAGTACGCTAACCACGCATACCTCGTAAAGCTTGTCGAGGCTGCTAGCGAGACTTCAGGTCTCCCCATCGCACTTCACCTCGACCACGGTCCCGATTTCGAAACATGTAAGAGCTGCATCGACGGCGGCTTCACATCAGTTATGATCGATGGTTCTCACTTCCCCTACGAAGAGAACGTTGCTCTCACAAAGAAGGTTGTTGAGTACGCACACGCTCACGGCGTTGTTGTCGAGGGTGAGCTCGGTCAGCTTGCAGGCATTGAGGACGATGTCAACGTAAGTGCTGAGGATGCTTCCTTCACAAAGCCCGAGCAGGTTCAGGATTTCGTTGAGAGAACAGGCGTTGACTCACTTGCTATTGCTATCGGCACAAGCCACGGTGCATACAAGTTCAAGCCCGGCCAGAAGCCCCAGCTCCGCTTTGATATTCTTGAGGAAGTCGGTAAGCGCCTTCCCAATTTCCCGATCGTTCTTCACGGTGCAAGCTCCGTTGTTCCCGAGTTTGTTGAGATCATCAACAAGTTCGGCGGTGCACTTGACGACGCTATCGGTATCCCCGAGGAGATGCTTCGTCAGTCTGCTACAATGGCTGTTTGTAAGATCAACATCGACTCAGACCTTCGTCTTGCTATGACCGCTGCTATCCGTCAGTACTTGGCTGAAAATCCCACTCACTTCGACCCCAGACAGTATCTTGCTCCCGCTCGTGCTGCTATCCAGGGTATGGTTGAGCACAAGATTCAGACTGTTCTCGGCTGTGCAGGCAAGGCATAATCAAACCACACACTAAAATGCGAGCGGCACCAAAATGTCGCTCGCCGTTTTTATAAAAGGAGAGTAAAATGAAAAAGATAATTATTTCAACCGACAGTCCGGCAGACCTTCCTGCCGCTCTTGTCAAAAAGTATTCTGTAGCAATATGTCCGCTTCACGTAATCCTCAACGGTGAAGACAAGCTGGACGGTGTAAACATAACGCCGGACGATTTGCTTGACAACTATAAACAAAACAAAACGCTGCCCTCAACATCAGCAATACCCGTAGGTGAATATACGGATAAATTTGCTAAGCTTACGGCTGACGGCTCGAGCGTTGTTCACATTTCACTCAGCTCAGGTGTATCCTCAAGCCACAGAAATGCTGTAATAGCTGCAGAGGATTTTGAAAATGTCTATGTTGTAGACAGTATGCTCCTCACAACCGCAATGTCAGTGCTCGTAATAAAAGCCGCTCATATGGCAGAAAGCGGAATGGAAGCACCGGAAATAGTAAAAGAGCTTGAAGTGCTCCGTGATAAGGTTGACATAAGCTTTGTGCTCGACAACCTTGAGTTTCTTGCGAAGGGAGGCCGCTGCTCTGCCGTTGCCGCACTCGGCGCAAACATTCTCGGTATCCGTCCGAGCCTTGAAATGCGAGACAGCAAACTCGGTGTTTGTAAAAAGTACAGAGGTAAAATTGACAAGGTGCAGCTTCAATACATGAATGAGCGCATAGAATCAATGGGCGAAACTGACAGAGAAATTGCTTTCCTGACATATTCATCAATGGAAGATGAGCAGCTTTCGGTACTCAAAAATGCAGTTAAAGCTACCGGAAAGTTTGACGAGGTTTACGTTGCACGCGCGGGTTGCACAATAACAGCACACTGCGGACCCAACTGCGTGGGTATTATAGCACTTAGGAAATAATATAATTATAAAGAGTCGGGCTGAGAATGAAAATCAGTCCGACTTTTTTATATAAGCTTTTCAAGCAGGGCTTTACAGCCGTTATATATATCCTTATAGCAGGTTTCAAAGTCGCCGCTGTACCACGGGTCGGCAACATTACGGTCTTCGCCTGTAAAGCCGAGTAGCTTTACAATCTTATTCTCAGGGTCAGAAGGAATAATACGTTTAATATTACGCATATTGTTCTCATCCATACAGATAAGATAATCATATTTCTCATAATCGCTCTTTTTTATCTGCACTGCTCGCTTACCTTCACACGATATACCGTGCTTTTTAAGTTCATCTCTCGCAGGCGGATAAACGGGGTTGCCGATACCGCCCCATATTTCCTCGGTGCTTGTAGCAGATGAAGCTATGACAAATTCATCTGCTCTGCCCGCTTTGTGCACCATATCTTTAAAAACAAACTCTGCCATCGGACTGCGGCATATATTGCCGTGGCAGACAAACATTATTTTTATCATTCCTTAGCCTTTCGTTATTTATCCGTATCACTGATTTTATATAATCTCTGATTGATGGAGTTATCGCTGTACAAAACCGTGGGGCATCAGACACCCATTAACAAAATAAAAGCGATAATCCTCCTGATAAGTTCGATAATACCCACAAAGATAATTTCTGTACTTTTCCCTTCGGAAGACTCATATAATTCATCAGTTCCATTGACTTCGTGAGATTCCAAAGCATCTGTATCAATGTCTGCAGACTGACTGACAAGTGAAACGTACTCGATATACGCTGTCTGTGTTGCAAGTTCAGCCTGAGTTGCATTCTGGTCAATGTCATTCTTTCTGACACCTGCACCGATCAACAGCTCAACATCCAATTCATTTATCACTCCGTCGTGATTACAATCTGCAGCCATCAGCATATACGATGGCAACTTATCCTTTTGAATAAGACCGTTAACCATTAAGTTTACAAGAAACGCATCATCCGCATCATACCAACCGTCGCCGTTAACATCACCGAAGATTATAACCTTATACTCAGCAAAGACCTCATTTTCATAAAGCATAATCGCTTTTAAGCCTGTACCGAAGCCGTTTTTCGTAAGCTCATATTTCATATTGCACGCATCATCAGAAAAGCGCACATATCCTTCCAAGGAATCAATACCTGCTCTGAGCCCATATATATATCTGTCGGCATAATCAATCACGGCACCGTTATCGGCAAAAACATAGCGGCTCGGATCCTGTATTCCCGTTGCAGGTATTACCTCACCTTTGATAAGTATTTCATTACAGTCAACACAGCAGGTGTCTCCTGTATATCCTGACTTTGTTTCGGTAGCCTCCACTGCATTGCGAAGCTCTGTTGTGCCGATATGATTTGTTGCATCCTTACCGCCGTAGGCTTCACCGCAATTATCGCACACTGCCGATGCAGCACAAGTGGCAGTTCCGCCGGTATGACCCGCCTTTTCCAAAAGTTTGACATTACTGTAAGCAGCCTGTTCAGATGTACAGGTTTCATAGCCATAATAAACAGTTTTTCCGTAAAACTTCGGCAAGGGATCCGTTCCAAGCATCTGGTAAAACACCTGTGTACCGTCGGTAACGCCGTTATTGAGCAGATATGCAGCCTCGCCCGTATTAAAAGAATCCAAGCCTGCAACAGATTCCACCGTACCGAAATTGCTTGCGTAAGCATTACCGCTATACCTGTTCTTGTCAAAATAACAGTTATTGACATTTGCGCCGGAAGTAATCGAGCCGCAAATCGCTCCTGAGTTATCACCCATAGAAACAGCACCCGAATAATAACAATCCGCTGCTGTACCGCTGAGCATACCAAACAAGCCGCCGACATAAGATGTGCCGGATACCGTTGCTTCGGCATAACAAGCTGAAACTTGAGCTTCACAACGTCCTGCAACACCACCGACATAAGCCGAAGCGTTAAAGAATGAATCCTCAACACCAACCTTACGCACCACCGCCTCAGAACTTAAACAGCCGAACAAGCCGACATTCTCCGCATTTGAATCACTGAAATAAAGTCCGCTGACAGTTTTTCCGTTACCATCAAAAACACCCGCGTACTTATTTGTATCGCTGCCGACAGGTGTCCACTTTCTGAACGATGATGCAGCAGAACTAAGAACGCCGTTAACCCAAACATTCTCATTAACAGTAATATCGTTTACCAGAATTGCATTGGCACTTACACTGCCGGAATTGACCTGAGAAGCAAACCAATACAGCTGTCCTGCATTTGCAATTTCATAAACGCCGTCGGTCACATTGTCACCGTTCAGATCATATTTATCCGCTGTAAACATAGGTTTCTCATAGCGCGAGCACATATTACAAAAACCGTTTGTATAGCCTACATTACAGTCATCCGTGTCGCTTTTCCCCAACAAGCTGAAACTGCCGCGAATATCGTCTATATTTCCCGTTGTTATGTAGTAAACGTAGGAAGTCGGATTATAGCTTTGGAAATTGATCGTATCAACAACACCTATATATGAGGTTGCATTCTCGGTAGACGGATCAACCGTCTTTGCCGTTCCACGTTCAAAAACGCCAACAAAGAACTCCGTCTGACCCGGTGCGTAAATACCAATACCGAAGCTGTCAGCATCCGCACCGATAAAGGCACCCCAGTTTTCATTACAGTCGTAACGCTGATCAGTAGCAGTACCCCAGAACGCCAGATTGCTCAGAGTTGTTTTTTGATTGGCATCAGACCATGCCTCGCCGCCGGTGTAGTAGACAAAATTATTGAGCGGCTCAACACAGTAAAACGCGGGAAACTCCTGCGTTGTTGTAGTAGACGGATAACCCGAATAGTCAACAAACCTGCAGGTACCTTTCACCCTGCCGTCTTCAAGTGTATACCACGCCTCCATATATGACGGGGTGATATACGTTGCCTGCTTAGCCCAGTCCAGAGGACGGCACTTGATATATATTTCTTTTTCGGTTACGCGATAATCAACAATTTTACTTGCCTCATTATAAAGGTTGCCGCCCTGAACAGGGTTGTAAGGCCAGTTGACATCCTGATATATACCCGGCTCATAAGGGTAGGCTCCCGTGCCGTAATAGGATTGCTGAACAAGTCTGCCCGTATCGTGACAGTTTATAAGGTTAACGTTACTGCTCGTTTTATACAAAACAGATGTACTGACCTTTGATGAAAAATCGACCTCAGTTGCCGAAGAGCCGATTCTTCGCGTTGAGGACATAACGCCGTTAGTCAAATCCTCCAAGTACGTCAGCGCACCGCCCCAGCTGAGATTAACACCGATTTTATAATCACTGCCCGTAAGGTACAGCATATCAGAGGGAATATCCGATTTTTCGGTTGATACAGAAAACAGAGTTAGCTCCATTTCATCTTTATCAAGCGACACAAAGCTGATACTTGTGATTTCTGTTTGTGTTGTGCCGCCAAGGAATCCGTCAATAAATGCGGAAAAACTGCCGTTTGCTGACGGCTCCATAAAGAAATCTTCACTTGCTGAACCCATAACAATAGTGCCCTTAACATAAGCATCCGATGAATATGTCAAGTTAAAACGGTTAAAGCTGTCTGCCGTACAGTTGAGCGTATATACGTTGTTTTTTACTTGAGCCGAATACTCGGTATTGTTTACAACCACGGTTCTGTTATCGGACTCTTTGACTGTTACCGCAAACTCTGCCTTGCTGCCTCCGTAACTGACAGTTACAGTCTGAGTGCCCTGCTGAGTTAAACGTCCAGGCGTACACACAAAACCGGATTCGAGCGTTTCGCTTGAACCGTCGGGATAAGTAACGCCAATTTTGAGACCTGTCGTGTTCAGTTTTTCACCGACGAAATAATTCTGCTTGACAGGCATCGATACAATTGTTATCGAGTTTGTAACAGGCTCCCATTTTGAGTAAACGCTTGTGCTGTAAGCGCTGACCGCTGTATCTGCCGTAATGTGGTTACCTGCACCGTTTTCCCCGGTAAACCAACCGGCAAAAACAAGATTATCCCTTTCAATCACAGGCAAAGTGCCGTATACACCTGCTGATGAATACGTATAAGCCTTTCGGGTCTGAAGCGCCGAAGCATATGTATAAACTTCACTTTTACATATTCTTATATCTTTAACGGTAGCGCTTTCGCCCGGAATGTTGACATCAAAGCGGATCTGTATATTTTCCGCATTTTCGGGTGTAGTAAAAGTCCACTCATTAATACCGTAATTCTGTGCTGAGTGTTGATTGAGACCGGAAAATGCGCCTGTATTATCAAAAAAGAAAACAAAGCTTTCAAAGCTTGTGACCGCACCTGATACGTTATAAGAAAAAACATAGTCGGTATTCGGTTCAACCTTCATCGAATAATAAGTTGAATTACCTGCCGGATTAGGGTCCATTGAGTGACCTGTGTAGATTTCGGACGTAGAGTTGTTAGTCATTGTGAAACTGCCTGCAGACAGATCTTTGGAGATTGTGCCGCCGCTAAGCCCGGCACTCACGCCGCCTGAAAGTGAGTTATTTGCCCATAGCTCAAAAACAAAGTTATTGTCAAATGCAAGTTCATAAACCGTTGCAGCGGCAAAGCTAACAGGGGTCAACAGATTAGTCGAAAACACAGCCGCCAGAACAACAAAAGCCAATACTCGTTTAATATATTTTTTCATTATACCACCTCATTTAACAATAACACAGCTTTCCCTGTGAAAAGCAACAATAAAGCATTCATTTTTATCGGTATCTATTAATATATTGGTAAAACATGTGACTTAGTCACTGAAACAATCAGAAAAATCGGTTATAATAAAGCCACAAAGTAAAGAAAGGATGTGCATAAAATGTCAGCACTCAAAATAAACAAAAATAATTTCGATCTCGTTATCAACAGCGATAAACCCGTTCTTCTTGACTTCTATGCAGAGTGGTGCGGACCCTGTCGTATGGTATCCCCGTTGATAGAACAGATTGCCGACGAAAACCCGCAATACCTTGTTGGCAAGATAAATGTAGACGAAGAGCCTGAGCTTGCAGCACAGTTCGGAGTATCGAGCATACCTTTACTTGCAGTTGTAAAGAACGGTAAAATCGTCAACAAATCGGCAGGTGCAAAGCCAAAACACCAGATACTCGCACTGTTAGAAGGCTAACTGACGAAGTCGGCTTTTATCGAGAAGCTTAACACCTTTACGTGAAGCCTCGACGATCCCCTCATTTGAAAAATACTTCAGCATACGTGAAACGACCTCACGGGCAGAGCCGATATATCTCGCAATCTGCTCGTGAGTTAAATTTATTGTATCGGAATTAATCCTGACGGACTCTTCATAGAGAAAAATCGCAAGGCGTTTATCCATACTCATAAACAGAATCTGCTGCATAACCCACATAACGTCGGAAAATCTGCTGACCGCCATTTCGAGCATAAAAATTTTTACGTCAGGGTTATTGTCATTAACCTGAGTCAGCGCACAGCCGTTGATAACATAGCACTCGCTGTCTTCTTCTGCATCGATAAAAACGTCAAAAGTAATGCTCTGAAGCACACACGATGCGGCAAGCATACACATCTCGCCGGGATGAAGCCTGTAAAGGGTTATATCTTTACCTCCCTCCGACATAATATAAACACGCAGACAGCCGCTACGCACAAAAACCATTCCGATACACTCATTACCATCATGAATAGTAGTACCCTTTTCGTAACTTACCGAAGCGGTATTTTTGCAAACGGTCGCTTTATCCTCGTCGGATATCTTATCCCAAAAAGGGAAAAGGCTTCTATAAGCAGACTCAAAATCCTTTATATCCACAGACTACGCCTCCTTTATCGGTTATATTATACAACTGTTTTATTTTTACGTCAATAAAGTGACCGAGTCACAGAAAAAAGAGTTAAAAAGCATTATAATACAGTTAAACAAAGTGAAAGGAGAATCACTATGGAGCATATTTACGACGTAATAATTATCGGCGGAGGCCCTGCAGGCTACACGGCTGCTTTATATGCCGCAAGAGCAGGACTTGACACACTTATCATAGAGAAGATGGCACCCGGCGGTCAGATGACACTGACGGGGGATATCGACAATTACCCAGGATTTGACGAAGGCATTGACGGCTTTACTTTAGGTATGAAAATGCAGCAGGGTGCTGAAAAATTCGGAGCAAAGACAGAGTACACAGAAATAATCAGCGTTGATTTTTCCGAAAAAATCAAACACGTTACAACATACGACGGTACGCGGCACGCAAAGGCGATAATCATAGCTGCAGGTGCTCACCCGAAAAAGCTCGGTATTCCCGATGAAGAAGAGCTTACCGGTATGGGTGTACATTACTGTGCACACTGCGACGGCAGATTTTACAAAGGCAAAACAGTAGCGGTCATAGGCGGCGGCAACTCTGCGGTTGCAGATGCACTGTATCTTGCAAGGCTTGCGAAAAAGGTTTATCTGGTACACCGAAGAGATACGTTACGGGCTGAAAAAATTTATCAAAAGCCGCTTAGTGAAGCCGAAAATGTTGAATTTGTATTTAACAGCACTGTAAACAGCATTATAAACGATAACGGTATAAAGGGCATTGTGGTTTCATCAAACGACGGTAAAGTAAAAGAAATAGAATGTGACGGAATTTTCGTCAGTATAGGCAGACAGCCTTCAACAGGTTTTCTTGGTAATGAAATTGAACTTGACAGCAACGGATATATAATTGCAGATGAAACAACAAAGACAAATATCGACGGAGTTTTTGCCGCAGGTGACATACGCACGAAAGCACTGAGGCAGGTTATTACGGCAGCCGCTGACGGTGCTGTAGCGGCACACTATGCAGAAAAATATAACTCACAAAATTAAAAACGGCTTGTATGGATATTTTGCCATACAAGCCGTTAAAATTTGTTGTCTGATTATTTGTTTTTCGCTGTCTTTCTCTGGATTGCCTTGATGATTTCGACTATCGGGATGATAAGGAATGCAAGACCGAGAGAAATGCCGTATGCCTTCCAATCGAGATGTGCAAAGCCGAAGAGATTTGAGAGGAAGTCGATTTCAACAACAGCTGTTGTGAGAACAAACGAGAGAAGCATTGCACCGTAAAGGAGCAGATTGTGGCTGCCCTTGAATACCATAGAAACAGCGGAGCCGCGCTGTGAACGCATATTGAACGAATGGAAGATCTCACACATAGCCATTGTGAAGAACGCCATTGTCATACCTTCATTGCTGTCGGGAATGTTTCTCCATATGAGATGACCTGTTTCAAGGAACTCACCGATATAGAATGCTGTGACCGTAAGAACGGAAACAATAATGCCCTGATAGAAGCAATCAATACCGAGACCGCCTGAGAAGATACCGTCATTCTTACTTCTGGGCTTTCTTCTCATAATGTCAGCTTCGGGACGCTCAGTACCGAGGGCAAGAGCGGGAAGCGAGTCTGTGATAAGGTTAATGAACAGAAGATGCGGAGCTTCAAGAATCGTGAAATTCATAATCGAAGCAAAGAAGATTGAAATAACTTCAGAAAGGTTTGAGCCGAGAAGGAACTGAATAGCCTTACGGATATTGTCGTAAATTCTTCTGCCCTCACCTACTGCAGAAACAATTGTTGCAAAGTTATCGTCTGCAAGAACCATATCGGCAACGTTCTTTGTAACGTCGGTGCCCGTGATACCCATACCGACACCGATATCAGCATTCTTGATTGAAGGTGCATCGTTAACACCGTCACCTGTCATAGCCGTAACGTAGCCCTTGCTGCGCCATGCATTGACGATTCTTGTTTTATGCTCGGGCTGAACACGTGCGTAAACGCGTACGTTTTCAACTATCTTCTCAAACTCCTCGTCGGAGTACTTGTCGATATCAACACCCATCATAGCCTGAGAATCATCAGAAAGAATGCCAAGCTCACGTGCAATAGCCTTTGCGGTGTTAATATGGTCACCCGTAATCATAATCGGTGTGATACCTGCACCGCGGCACTCAACTATAGCATCCTTAACCTCGGGACGTACGGGGTCAATCATACCGGTAAGGCCGATAAATATCATATCGTACTCAAGAGAAGCCGAGTCATAAACCTCGGGAGCCTTGTCATACATCTTGTATGCTGCAGCGAATACTCGAAGTGCTTTATTACCCATACGGGTGTTTTCTTCGGCAACCTTGTTGCGGATTTCGTCGTTCATTTCAACGACCTGACCGCCGACATAAGCGTGTGTGCATTTCTTGAGGATTTCGTCGGGAGCACCCTTGGTGAACTGAGCAAACTGCTCGCCCGCCTTGTGTACCGTTGACATCATCTTTCTGCCTGAGTCGAACGGTACCTCGCCTACTCTGGGAGAAGCGGCAACAAGCTCGTTCTTGTTAAGACCGAGTGTCTTTGCGTAGTTGATAAGTGCAACCTCGTCAGGTTCACCCGTACCCTTGCCGTCTTCTTCAACCTCGGCATTTGTACAAAGAGCCATAGCTGTAGCGAGCTTCTGCTCGTCCTCTGCATAGTGGTCAACAACGGTCATAACGTTCTGTGTGAGTGTACCCGTCTTATCCGAGCAGATAATCTGCGTACAGCCGAGAGTTTCAACCGCAGTCATCTTACGTATGATAGCGTTCTTCTTGGACATATTCGTAACGCCCATAGAGAGAACGATTGTCATAACCGCAACAAGACCCTCGGGGATAGCGGCAACGGCAAGAGCGATAGCGGTAATAAATGAATGAAGTGCAATATCAAAGAAAGCGTTTTCTGCACCGCTGCCGAAAAGCTCGGGCACTGCAAACTTAGTAATGATATCGTACGCGAAGATAAATACGCAAACGCCGATAACAAGCTTTGTAAGAATCTTGGAAAGCTGCTCAAGTTTGATCTCAAGCGGAGTTTTGCCGTCTTCTGCGAGAGAAATAGCATTGGCAATCTTACCCATTTCGGTATCCATACCCGTTGCGGTAACAACAGCCTTACCTCTGCCGTAAACAAGAGTGGAGCCCATATAAGCCATATTCTTACGGTCGCCGAGCGGAATTTCCTCGTTATCCTTCTTGCCCATAAGTGCGTTGACAAGCTTATTGACAGGCACGGACTCACCTGTAAGTGCCGCCTCTTCGATCTTCATACTTGCACACTCAAAAATACGGCAGTCGGCAGGAATAGCGTCACCTGCGTCGAGAAGAACAACGTCACCGACAACAAGGTCTTCACTCTTGACGGTTACTATCTTACCGTCACGAAGAGTCTTGGTTGTTGCGGCAGACATTTTCTGAAGAGCTTCAACGGCCTTTTCAGCCTTGCTCTCCTGAATAACGCCGAGTACTGCGTTGATGAGAACGACGATAAGGATGATTATGGAGTCTGTCGGCACGACAAATTTGCCTGCCTCAAAAATTTCCGTTGCCGCAGCAATTACTGCCGCAACAAGCAGGATGATGATCATAGGGTCTTTGAGCTGATTCATAAACCTTTTGAAGGTAGAATCTTTTTTTGCTTCTGCGAGCTTGTTTTTGCCGTTTTGCTCGAGTCGCTTTGCAGCTTCTTCGGAAGTCAAACCGGTTTCGGAGCTTTTCACTTCCTCAAAAACAGCATCTGTTTCTTTCAGATAAAATTGCATTTTCCCAACTCCTTGTTTAAATTTAAAGGGTAACGGCAGGCTGTTACGAAAATAAAAAAAACTTTTACCGCATAAAGGCATAATCCACCCGTGCGGCAAAAGTCTCACTCTTTAATACATCGGCGAGCAATATAGCTGTGAATGGCAACCGATATAACACCAATAAACAGTGCGAGTTACTCCCTTTTACTTAAAAATGATTATATATCATTTTTTTGCGGTTGTAAACAGTTTTCTCATAAATTAACACAAAATACATTTTTCGGAAGTAAAAATGTATTATTTTTTAAAGTTTTTGGCTGATTATTTTAATATATATTTATAATTATTTTTCTTGCAATGGTTTTTTTACTGTGATATAATGCTTGTGTATAAGTTTAGGCATATGCCATACAACAACGGAGGAGAAACAATATGAAAGGGAAATCATTAATCATTCTTGCTGTACTCATCACAGCAGCAACTCTGCTTTTTGCGGCATGCAACAAGCAGACCGGCACAGGTCTGCACGTGTACGTAACCGACGAACACGGCAACACAGTGCTTGATGAAAACGGTCAACCCAAAACCGAAGAATGGATCACCAGCATCGTCTATGCAACGGACGAAAACGGAGAAACCTACACAAACGCCAACGGCGAAAAGGTAACCGTAAAGCAAACGCGACCCGCAATCACCCAGATAATTGAAGTCAGTGACTTTAAGCTCGACGAAAACGGCAAGCCCGTCACTGACAAAAACGGCGAATACATAAAAGTTCCTGCAACTAAGGTTGTAATAAAAGACGTCACCGATGCTGACGGCAACAAAGTTACACAGACAAAGGTTGACAACGACGGTAACCCCGTTACGGAAGAGCACGGTCAGGTCGTAACAGAGGTGGTAACGGAAATCGTAACTGAAAGAGTTACAAACTTTATTGAAATTACGCTTGACGGTCAACAGACAAAGTATGATAACGTAATCAAGACCGAAAAACCGAAGACAACTTCGCTTTACGATAATCCGCTCTACACCGACCGCGAAACGAAGAAGCCCACAACCTCATCGGCACCCAAGCCCGACAAGCACGTCGCTTCACAAAGCTGGCTCAAAAGCCTTGACGCTTCCGATAACGATACGTTTGCAAAGGTTATAGCTGTCGATGCAAACTCATTCATCGCACTCGGCCAGACAGAATCAACAAACGGCGCTTTCCAGTCATTCACACAGACGGGCTTCTACTCATTCCTTGCAAAATACAACAAAGACGGTAATCTTCTCTGGACCTGTCCGATAGGCTCAAGCGGTCACACAAAGATTCACGATATCGCATTACTTAAAGACGGCAGCATTATTGCAGTCGGTGAATCAACCGCAAAAGACCTCGGCTTCACACCTGATGCAACATACGAAGCCATAGTTGCAAAAGTATCTTCAAGCGGTAAGCTGAGCTGGATCAAAAACTACGGCGGTTCCTCTACCGAGTACTTCAAGTGTGTAACAGCTACTCCTGACGGCGGCTTCGCCGCAGCAGGCAGATTCACCGCCCAAGATGGTGATTTTGCTTCTCTTGCGCTCAACGGTCTTACTCCCGTTTTCGTCAAATTTGACGCCAACGGCGGTATCCAGTGGTACAACTCATTCAACGGCAGCGGTGCAGACGCAGTAAACGCAATATCTGCCGATGCAAGCGGTAATATCTACGGTGCCTGCCAGATCGTATCCTCAGACCTTGACGGCAAGGGTAACCACGGCAGTGCAGATATCGGTATCATCAAGTTTTCAGCCTCAGGCACAAAGCTCTGGGCAAGAATGATAGGCGGAAGCAAGAGCGATATCGTTAACGATATCTATGCAGGTGCAAGCGGCTGTGTATTCGCAGGCAGCTACACATCAAACGACGGTGATTTTACGCTTAACAGAGGCGGCAAGGATGCATTCATCGGCTTCTGCGATACACAGGGTAACGTAAAATGGCTCCGCACTTTCGGCGGTCTGAAGAACGATTCCTTCAACGCGATCACATCTACTCAGTTCGGATATGCGGCAGTAGGTCTTACAAACTCCAACAACCGTGATTTCCAGACTGTCGGCAACAAGGGAGAATTTGACGGCTTTATCATGTCTATCAACTCAGCAGGCACAATAGAACACGTCAAAGCTCTTGCCGGCGCAGGCAACGATGACGCACGCGACATATGCAAGCTTGACAGCCAGACATATATAGTCGTCGGTGAAACCTACTCAAAGACAAACGATTTTGCAGCCTTTAATCCTTCAGGTTGTGCTGCAGTTTTTGGTAAGTATTATATTTATTAATCTGATTCGGAGATGAGCGGTATAATGAAGTCAAACCGGAATAAAATTATAAAGGTAACAGCTTTTGTCACGGTCGCTTGCTCATTGCTGTGTGCCTGCAATCAGACAAAGCCTGACAGCGGCACGACCGAACCTTCAAGCTCTGCGACGGTTACGGTTACCGAGCCTCCGGCTACAGAGCCTGTAACCGAGCAGACCACGGCGGAACAAACCACGGCAGAAACTCCGACCCGACCCTCAACAACAAAACCGACTTCAACCGCTGCCGTTACAACTGAAAAAGCAGAGTCAACAAAACCGGAGCAATCCAAGGCTCCGAACGAGATTACGACAAGGCACAGAAACGCCCTTGCCAATGCCGCAATCACTGCAGATAAGATAGTCGGCTACCGTTTGATCTCAAGAGATGAGATAGCTGACGTTGCTTCGGAAATAGCCGACAACAGTGACATTTATTACGTACGTCTGCAAGACGGTACAAACACTTTCTATATGGCGGTCAATCTGCAGACGGCTCAGGCACTTGCGCTCAGTAATCCCCGTGTATTGCGTGAGCTATGTCGTCAGCTTGACGAAAAGCAACAGCTTATGGCTGATAAAGATACCGAATACGTACTTATGGATTACACCCATCTTGTAGGCGAGCTTGAAATACATTACCTCGGCTATATGCTTACGGGTGCACTCGGCGCAGAGGACGGTCCGTTAGCATCATTCTACCGCTCATGCAGTGTCGCCGACCTTAATATTGATGAGAGCCGCTTCGGCCCGATAATCGACGTAATCGGTATAATCTACGGCTGATTTACTTTTGCTATTTAATTTTAAAATTATATTTGCGGAGGTCTGATTAAAAATGAACAACATCCACCGACTTTACGAACTCTGGCAGAAAAACGCCGTACTTGACAGCGACCTTACCGACGAGCTGAATGCAATAAGCGGCGACGAGGAAGCAATCCTTGACAGATTCTACAAAACTCTTGAATTCGGTACGGGCGGTCTGCGCGGCGTTATCGGTGCAGGCACAAACCGAATGAACGTATACACGGTTGCTCAGGCAACTCAGGGTCTTGCAAACTACCTCAATGAGGCCTTTGACGAACCGAGCGTTGCTATCGGCTACGATTCCCGAATCAAGTCCGACGTATTTGCTAAGGAAGCCGCAGGCGTACTTGCCGCAAACGGTATCAAGGTTTATTTCTTCCCGCACCTTGTCCCCACTCCCATGCTCTCGTTTGCTGTACGCAGACTCGGTTGCAGCTCGGGTATCGTTATCACCGCAAGCCACAACCCCTCAAAGTATAACGGCTACAAGTGCTATGCTCCCGACGGATATCAAATGACTGACGAAGCTGCCGCAAGAACACTTGAGTATATCAACAATATTGATATTTTTAACGATGTCAAGCGTATGGATTTCGAAGATGCGCTTGCAGAGGATATGATTGACTATATCGAAGGCTGGCTTCTGAATGAGTTTTATGATCACTGCGATTCGCAGCGTCTTGATAAGGATATCTGCAAGAAGAGCGGTCTCAAGGTTATCTACACACCTCTCAACGGTACAGGTAACCGCCCCGTACGTACAATGCTCGGCAGGCTCGGACTTGATGAGGTAAGAATCGTACCTGAGCAGGAAAACCCCGATGGAAATTTCCCCACCTGTCCTTTCCCGAACCCCGAAATCGATCAAGTATTCGAGCTTGCAATAGAAATGACCAAGGATTTCCCAGCTGACCTTCTGCTTGCAACCGACCCCGACTGTGACCGTGTAGGTATCGCTGTAAGACACGCAGGCGAATACAAGCTTATGACCGGTAACGAAGTCGGCGTTATGCTCTGTGAATACGTACTTTCCCGACGCAAAGCACTCGGTACTCTGCCCGAAAAGCCGATAGTTATCAAGTCATTTGTTACAACCGACCTTGCACAGGCAGTTGCCGACAAATACGGTGCAGAGGTCAAAAACACTCTCACAGGCTTTAAATACATCGGTGAGATCATCAGTCAGCTTGATGACGCGGGCGAGGCCGATCGCTACATTCTCGGTATGGAAGAAAGCTACGGTTATCTTTTCGGCTCACACGCAAGAGACAAGGATGCTGTTGTAGCATCGACAATGATAGTAGAGATGGCAGCTTACTATAAATCTCTCGGCAAAGACCTTGTTGAGGTTATGGAAGACATCTATACCGAACACGGTATGTATATCAACACTCTTTCCAACTTCTCCTTTGAAGGTGCAAGCGGTATGGAAAGAATGAAGCAGATGATGGACGATATGCGTACAAACCCGCCTAAGGAGTTTGCGGGTCTTGAGGTTATCGGCGTATCCGACTACCTTACAAGCGTTGCACACAACACCGTAACCGGCGAAACATCCGCAATTGACCTGCCCAAGTCCAACGTACTCCAGTATAAGCTCCCCAACAACAGCTGTGCCATCGTACGTCCCTCAGGTACGGAGCCCAAGATCAAGGTATATATCACAGCCTGTGCCGCTGACCGCGAAAAAGCAACAGCACTCGCCGATAACATTATCAGCGATATGAAAAAAGCTCTCGGCGTTTAAGAATAAAACTCAAGGCAGAGTCGTCTTTCAGGCGGCTCTGCTGTAATTGTGATAAAAGGAATGAGGAAAGACAAATGAACCAGAAAATGATAAGAATTATCGCTCTTGTGCTTGCCGTTCTTATAGTCGGCAGTATTTTTGTTGCGGCAATATCCAGCGCAACCGCTGCCACCCCCTCTTATATTCAGATATCCTGAACACTCCTTACTTAACTACTTAATTTAACAGCAAGGAGAAAACGGCTTGAAAAAAGGTAACAAACATAAACTCAGATTCAGCACAGAAAAAAGCTCGCGTTCACTGCGCTTCAGGCGTTTTGCCGTTGCTTTTTCCTGTTTCTTTATACTTTTAGCCTCAGTATCTTTTTTGCTTTTGCTCAGGCACTACGATTTTGATCTTTCCGCCATTGCGTCACACGGCGACGAAGAAAAAACCACAGAAGAAACACCTACTGCCCCCGCCCCCGAGGTTGAAGGTGTACGCAACTATCTTCTGATATGCACCGCAGACGGCAACAACAGCATACGCTTTATATCAATAGTCACAGCAGACCTTGACCGTAAAGCGTTGAATATACGCCCCCTTGATCCTGCAGAAAAAGTTTCCGTAACAGGATGCAACGGTACATTCAGTCAACAGCTTGACTACGGCGGAACGGCTCAGCTTGTTCTTGCTGTCGAAGAATCAAGCGGAATAGTGATTGATAAGTACGTACGCAGTACGGACAGTGATTTCAAATCAATCGTCAACTACGTAGGCGGAATAGAAGTAAACGTCGAAAAACAAATCGACATTCGCACTCCGGAGCTCACGGCAGTTATTGCAAAAGGTCCTCAGACTATGACGGGTGACGTTTTGCTTAAATATATCCGTTGTTTTGAAAACAACCCTGAAAAGCAGGCCGAGATCATCTCGGATATGATAGAACAGAAAGTAACCGTAAACCACCTCAACAAAGCTGACACTTATTATAAGAAAATAATAAACCTCACCGAAAGCAACATTTCCATAGTCGATTTCGAAGATATGAAACGAAGTTTCCGTGCTCTGCTTTATGATACCAACAGCATCAGCGTTTCTGTCAACACAGAGGATTAAGCCTATGAAACGATTAAAATATGCAGCGATATGCCTCACGGTCTTTACTGCAGCAGCACTTGCGGCATTCAATATACTCGACCGTATTTTCAGCCCGAAAGAATTTTCAGCAGGCAGCTATGACGGCTATTATTACCTGACTCTCGACGAAACGGAAAAGCAGGCTTACACGGCAGTAAAAGAGGTAATATACACTTTTCCTGAAAAAATCGAAACTCCCGTACTTACAAAGTCTCAGCTTGAAGACGTACTCAATGCGCTTGTTTATGACGACCCTATGATGTTTATGCTCAGCACCTGCAAGCTTACAGCTCAGGGGTCAAGAGCTTTCTTTACGCCTGACTACAGTATGGGTATTGAAGAATACACCAGCTATGCAGACTGTATAAAGGAGCAAACCGAAAGTATAAAGAACACTGTATCCGGCAAAAGCGAATATAACAAAGCGCTTTTCTGCCACGATTATATCGTAAACAGCTGCGATTACAGTGACACTGACAGCACAAGGGAAAGCTCTGTTGTAGGCGTATTTATCGATAACAAGGCTAAATGCTCCGGTTATGCCAAAGCCTACAAGCTTCTGCTGGACAGTATCGGTATGGATTCCGTGCTCATAACAGGTACAGCTACAGACTACGGCGGCAACTCCATGAGCCATATGTGGAATGCTGTAAGATTCGGTGACAGCTGGTGTTATACGGACCCTACGTGGAATGACCCGATTACTGAGGAAGGCAAGCAGTTATGCCGTCACGTTTACTTCAATATGACGGAAGATATGCTTCGCAAAACTCACAGTGACTTCAGCTTCAACCAAACCTGCAATACTCCCTCACTATATTATTACATTATAAATAACACTTATTTCGAATCTTATGACGAAAGTTTTTTGCCCTGTGTATCACAGCTTATCAAAAATGCAGCAACCGAAGGTTCTGACAGAATTGAGATTATGTTCTCAAACGGACAGGAAATGTCCAAAGCTTTCGATTACCTTTTTAAAAAAGAAAAAATTTACCGGGCACTGGAAACGGCCGCTCTTGAAACTGATATGCCGCTTATTACAGACTCGGTAAAATACGCGGTAGACAAAGACGGAAATCTGATAACAATAATTTTTGAAACAGAGGAATAATTTATGGATAAGCCGAGAATTGAAGCAGCCGTGCGTGAGCTTCTTATTGCCATAGGCGAAGACCCCGACAGAGAAGGCCTTGTTGAAACTCCCAACAGAGTTGCCCGTATGTATGAAGAAATCTATGCCGGCCTTGAGGAGGACCCTAAAAAACATCTTAAAATATTCAACGAAGATAATAACGATGAAATGGTAATCGTGCGTGATATACCTCTTTATTCAATCTGCGAGCATCATCTTATTCCGTTTATCGGCAAGGCACATATCGCCTACATACCCGGCAACGGCAAGGTTATCGGTCTGTCAAAGCTTGCAAGAATTGTCAACTGCTTTGCCAAAAGACCTCAGCTTCAGGAGAGACTTACGGCTCAGGTTGCCGATTTCCTCGACGAAAATCTTCAGCCGCAGGGTGTCGCCGTTGTTGTTGAGGCGGAACATCTTTGTATGACGATGCGCGGTGCCCGTGCTTCTGGAAGCCAGACAAGAACGTCTGCAATGAGAGGTATTATGAGAAGCGACGCAAGGACAAGAGCTGAGGTGCTCTCGCTCCTTTCCGGTACACGCTGAGGTTTACGATATGCCGTTTACAACTAAAAACTTTTCATTGGATTTCAAAAACGGTGCCGCAATAATGGCAATTATAAATCTTACTCCCGACTCTTTTTATGAGGGCAGCCGTTATAATTTACAGCAGGCCGTTGAGTACGCAAAGCAAACTTTTGAAAAAGGTGCCGCAATACTCGACCTTGGTGCACAGTCAACTGCCCCAGACAGTTCACCGATAACTGATGAAGAAGAAATCGGAAGACTTATTGAGCCGTTAAGACTGATACGCCGCGAATGTTATATACCAATAAGTGTCGATACATTTTCAGTTAAGGTTGCAAAAGCGGCACTTGAAAACGGAGCAGATATAATTAATGACGTCAGCGGAAAAGCTTCACCCGAAATGGCTGAATTGGTTAGGGAATACGGTGCGGGATGGATAATAATGCATACGGGCGGATTAGCCTCCTCGGAAGAGAGAAAACAGGACATCGATATTATCGACGAAATCAATTCTTTTTTTGGATATGCGTTACATACAGCAAGTATGCATTCATTATCAGCAAATCAGATTTGCTTTGACCCCGGTATAGGCTTCGGTAAATCCCGCAAGGACGACCTCAACATAATCGCAAACTTTTCCCGTATTGATTTCTATGGATGTACAAAGCTTGCCGCACTTTCACGAAAAAGAGTAACAAAGCTCTGCGGCGATGCACTTACGGGCACGGTTATTTCAAACGCCGCTTGTATTGTCGGCGGTGCTGATATAATAAGAGTGCACGATATTGAACAGGGATTTGCCGCGGTAAAAATGGCAAAGCTTCTCACGGAGGCAAGAAATGGATAAGATAATTATTGACTCACTTAAAATTTTTGCTTACCACGGTGTTAATCCCGAAGAAACACAGATGGGACAGTGGTTTATGCTGGATATTGAAGCGTGGGCTGACCTGACAAACGCCTGTGCAACGGACGAGCTTTACGATACCGTGAGCTATGCTGCGATAATAAAAACCGTGAGACGCACTATGACCGAAAAGAATTGCAAGCTGCTTGAGCACGCTGTTCAACGTACCGCAGATGCAATTTTTGACGAACATAAAAAAATACAGCGTATCCGCATCAGGCTGAGAAAGCCCGATGCGCCGATAAAAGCCGATTTCGGATTTGTTGCTGTAGAAATTGAGAGGGACAGAAATTGAGCACAGTTGTTTTAGGCCTCGGGTCAAACCTTGGCGACAAAAGAAAAAACCTTAATATGGCAGTACACGCACTGTCACTTCTGCCCGATACAAAAATAACTGCTGTTTCGGGAATTTATCAGACAAAGCCCGTCGGTTATGATGAACAGGATGATTTTCTCAATGCCGCGGTGTGTATTGAAACAAATCTTTCACCCCACGCAATTCTTGGTGCCTGCCTTGGAATTGAAGCTTCTATGGGCAGAGTAAGGCTACATAAAAACGGACCCAGAACAATTGATATCGACGTACTGATATACGAAAGTTACTTCTCGGACAGCTTTGAGCTCTCCCTTCCTCATCCGAGAATAAAAGAGCGGGCATTTGTAATGGTGCCCATGCTTGATTTGTTCCCTTCAGGCAGAGCTCCGGGGCTGTACTTTCTGCCGTATCTGCGCGAAATCGGTACCGATGGTGTCGTAAAAACAGACCTCGACATTCTTATACCTTAAATTTAACTTAATTAAATGGAAAATCATTACAACATTTTTGTCAGATTGTTGTGCAATGCATACAATAAGACGTGTCTGATTTGTCTAAAAAGTAAATGTTTTTAAGAATAGTAAAAAAATATTTGACTAAATTGTGAACGTTTGATATACTTAGGTATGATATTAGCTATCACTATGTGAAAGGAGATAACAATGAAAAAGAATGTAATAATCTACATCGTTGCAGGTGCAATCGTTCTTGCCGGTCTTGCAACAGCCGGTGTTTTCGCATTCAAGAAACTGAACGGAAATCAGGGTGAAACAACTGAACCGACTCTCAACTACGGTGAAGTAACCGACTTCGGTGAAAACGGTTACGAAATCGTTGAGCCCCCTTCAGATGAATTTTACACCAACGAAAACGGTGAGCCCGTTGAGTACGTCACTGATGAAGAAGGAAGCACATACGAGGTTGTTCTTCAGACAAACGCAAACGGCGAAACCCAGACACAGAATAACGGTGAAAAGGTTACAGCCAACAAACCTACCCAGGTAGTTACGGGACCCATTCATGGCACAACCAGACCCGGCAGTGTTACGCCTACACCCACAACTAAGCCCAGCGGCGGCACAACAAGCGGCGGTAATGACGGTCTCAGCGGCGGTAACACCGTACAGAAAAATCCCGACGGTTCACAGAGCATTATCAAGCCCGACGGTACAATTGCTCTCAGCTACTCATACAGCGAAGCAGGTAACTACTTCTATACTGACGACAACCCCTGGCAGAGAAACTTCGGTTTCAACCGTCTCTATGATATCGGTGCAGTATTCACCGTTATGTATCTTGACACATTCCACGTTTACTACAACCATGGCGGCTACGACTGGATGGTTCAGTTCTGGAAGGGTCAGTACGGTCTTCTCTTCCTCGGCGGTGAGATCGGCCTTTACTACAAAGATCCCTCAAAGACAACACCTCACTACAACTGTGCTGAGGAAAATATGGAAATCAATATGCAGATGTCCGTTTACCGTGGAGATGAATACAAAGAGCTCTTCACACGTCCTTATGCTCCCCACTGGTGGACAACAGCATTCGTTCCCGGTAAGCTCAAGAAGTTCTCTGACCGTACAGAGCTTACAATGGTCGCTAAGCTTGAGTTCAAGAGCGTAGAAGAGCGCGAAAAGTTCTGTAATGCACTTGAAAAGATAGACGACGTTGACGGTAACCGCTTCAGATATGCAAGCAGCATTTCTATCAGCAAGCCCGAATACTACACATACAGCGGCAGCACGGTTGACCTTGTATGGCGTTACCTTGATGAGGACCGCGTAACACCTCTCAAGCCCGTGGCAACAACTACGCAGAAACCCGTCGAAGGTGAAACAACCAAGAAGCCTGAAACAACCAATCCCGCAACATCTACTACAAAGCCCGTTGAAACTCAGGCACCTTCATTCGACTGATAAAATTTCAAGAGCTGATTCACTTTAAAGTGAGTCAGCTCTTTCTTTTGCCTGTTAATCAAGCATACCTCTTATATCGCTTCTGATTTCGCTTGCGGCATCTGAAACCCCTTCGCTGACATCTCCCACCGCACTGCTCATTTCGTTCATCACACCGCCGTGTGTAGTGTTGGCTCTCGTTGTTGTTACTGCAGACGTAGCGGGTACCTTTTCAGTCGTTATCTTTCCGTCATCGGCACCGCCGCACGCAGCAAACACAACGCTCATCAGCACAAGAAGCGAACCCATTAATGCTGCTTTGAATTTCACGGTATAAAACCTCTTTTCTTAAAGATCATCGGCGTCCTGTTCGGGAACAAGGTCATCGGCATCATAAGGAGTGCCTCTGTAACTTCCCAGAACATCGATAGGGTCACTTTCACCTGCTGTTTCCCAAAGCGACACCATACTTTCAACAATATGCTTATTCTTGTTGAATTTCGTTCTCCTGTCGTTTTTATCATACATCATTGTAAAAAACTCTCCTCTCAATGAAAAAAGGCCGTTACAAGGGCGGTAACACCCGCACCGGCACCTGCCGCCGCAGCCATATAAGCAACCGTTCGAATTTTACTGCGCACAGCTCTTGTCATTGGCGGTCTGTCTGTTTTTCCGGCGATGGCATTAGCTCTTTCTCTCAGCCTGCCTTCACTGACATTCACACACTCCGGCTTGACAAAAAACAGTACGCGCTCAAAATATTCGCAATCTGTTTCGCTTATTTCAATAACCTGTCTGTTGACACCTCTGAGCATTTTAGTTCCCTTTCTTTGCTTACCGTATTTTTCGGTCTGACGCAGAGATATTTTTAGCATTTTCAGCTTTTGTTATACAAAAAAACAATTGTAAAAAGTTTTCAACATTTACTGACTGTATAGTGAAAATCATTTGTTCGATGTGGAAAACTGTGTGGAAAATGTGAAAAAGCCCTTTTACTACGTGAGTTTTCCACCAAAAGTTGCCTGAAAAGGCATTCTCTTTACATTTTGTTAAATTACAGTAAGTTATTTATTCTTTACAAAGTATGACAAAAATTGAATAAATTTGCACATCTTTTTTCTTTTTCGTCACAATGCATACACAATATAAATTTATAATTATTACAGAATCTTTATTTATCTGAGGTTGAACAAATGAAAATTATAAAAAGCGACAATTATATTACGGTTAAAGATTTCGGCTCGTTTGACCTTGGTCTGAGTGCCGACTGCGGTCAGGCTTTCCGCTGGAAAAAAGACGAAAACGGAATATGGCACGGTATAGCATACGGCAAGCATCTTAAAGCAAAACAAAACGGAAGTGAATTGACTTTCTATACGTCTGCAGAGGAATTTGAATTTCTCTGGAAAGATTATTTTGACCTTGAAACAGATTACTCTGCAATCTGTAAAAGATTTTCCGCTGACAAGAATCTGCTTAAGGCTGTCACCTGCTGCCCCGGCATTCACATATTAAAGCAGGAACCGTGGGAAGCACTGTGTTCATTTATAATATCACAGAACAACAATATCCCCCGCATAAAAGGTATAATTGAGCGTCTTTGCGAAACATTCGGTGATGAAACCGACGGCGGATTCACATTCCCTGATGCGCCAACTCTTGCAGTACTTGAGCCGGACGACCTTGCGCCTCTTCGTGCAGGTTTCAGAGCCAAATATATTATTGACGCGGCACGCAAGGTTTCAAACGGTGAAGTTGATTTTTATAAAATCAAAAATTCACCTATTGAATTTGGCAGAGAAGAGCTGCAGAAAATATGCGGCGTCGGTGCAAAGGTTGCGGAATGCACTCTGCTTTACGGATTTTATAAGGTTGATGCCTTCCCTGTTGACGTGTGGGTAAAACGCATTATGTCCGAAATGTACCCCGACGGTTTCCCGGAATGTGCAGACGGGGTAAAAGGCATAGCACAGCAATACCTTTTCCATTGGAGAAGGACACAAAATTAATAAACAAATTATAAACTTTAATCTATTTTTGTACTCAAGTACAAAAAACTCTTTACAAAATTTGTATAACACTATATAATAAATTTAATACAAGTTTTATTCTGCCTTTCGGCAGAGTGATATTATTGCCTAAGGCGATAGTGATATTTTATTTGCCCAAAACTGACCGAAGGTCAATAACACTATGCGGCGCACAATACAACTTGCCGTCAGGCAAATAAAACTTCCGAGTACACTCGGAAACGGAGGGTGTGTAATGGAGCAGGCAAGACGTTCACGCAAAAAAGAACAGACCCACCGCACTATAATGCACAGCGCAAAGGTACTTTTCGAGCAATACGGCATCAACAACGTCACAATCGAACAGATTGCCGAAAACGCTGACGTTTCACGTTCGACTTTCTTTTCTCATTTCGATTCACTAGACAGCCTGCTTACCGAAATTGCCGCAGAAGAGATCAACGATATCTTCTTTGCAATAGAAGCAGACGAGGCTGAGCCGAGTGTTGCAGCGGTATTCCGTCAGCTGAATTCCGACACATACGCATACCCCTACCTTATGGGTGAGCTTTTTATGAGAAGCATTCTTTCGCCCGGCGAAAGTGCAGTCGCTAGAGTTGACCACCTTCTTCGTACGGAAATCGGGCAGGGCAACTACCAAAAAATGCTTGAAGTGTTCGACTCAAAAGACATTTCAGCTTTTATATTCGGAGCTTATTTCGGTCTTATCTTCCAGAAGTTTATGAACAATGAACCTTTTGAAGACCCGACCGAAACTAACGATAAAATACAAAAATTAATTAAATTTTTTAAGAATCAGGAGGAACAACAATGAGCAACGGTTACGCAATCAGCAACTGGCAGGACGCTAAAACCATTTATGCTAAGCTTGCCAAACTCACATCTCAGCCCATCTACAGCGTTTCGGATGACGAGCTGAAGAGAGTACTTGAGCACTTTGAGACAAAGTGTGCAAAGTCCAAGGAAATCACAACAGAAGCAAAGAAGTACATTCCCGGCGGCGTTCAGCACAACCTCGCCTTCAACTATCCCTTTCCCATCTGCGTAACAAAGGCAGAGGGTGCATACCTCTATGACCTTGACGGCAACCAGTACATTGACTTCCTCCAGGCAGGCGGTCCCACAATTCTCGGCTCCAACTACGAGCCCGTACGTGAGAAGGTTATGGAGCTTCTCAACACCTGCGGCCCCGTAACCGGTCTTTTCCACGAGGGAGAGCTTCTTCTTGCTAAGGAAATCAACAAGCATATGCCCAACGTCGAGATGTTCCGTATGCTCGGCTCAGGTACAGAGTCCGTTATGGCTGCAATCCGTGTAGCACGTAACGCAACAAAGGCAAAGAGAATCATTAAGGTCGGCGGTGCATACCACGGTTGGTCCGATCAGATGGTTTATGGTCTTAAAATCCCGGGCAGCCGTCAGTTCCTTGAGTCACACGGTATCCCCAGCGGTTCATACAGCACAACTGACGAAGTCAGACCCAACGACCTTCACATGCTCGAAAAGATGCTCAAGCTTAACAAGATGCGCGGCGGCACAGCAGCAGTTATCGTAGAGCCCGTAGGTCCCGAAAGCGGTACTCGCCCGATCGATAAGGACTACAACAAGGGTGTTCGCGAGCTTTGCAACAAGTACGGCTGTCTCTTCATCTTCGACGAAGTTGTTACAGGCTTCCGTGTAGGTCTCGGCGGTGCTCAAGGCTACTTTGACGTTGTTCCGGACCTTACAATCTTCGGTAAGGTTGTTGCAGGCGGTTATCCGTCAGCAGGCGGTGTCGGTGGTAAGAAGGAATTTGTCAGCGGTATGGCAGCAGGCGTCGGCACAATGATGAAGCGTGCATACGTCGGCGGTACACTTGCAGCTAACCCGCTTTCATCCTACGCAGGCTACTGCGCAATTCAGGAAATTGAGAAGACAGACGCTTGCGTCAAGGCAGGTCAGGCAGGCGACAGACTTACAGCAGGTCTCCAGCAGCTTGTTGACAAGTATTCTCTCCCCTACGTTGTATACAACCAGGGCTCAATCGTTCACCTCGAGTGTACAGGCGCAATGAGCTACGACTTCAGCTCAATGAATCTTCTCGGCTCTGTTCTTCCCCTCCTCAAGGCAAAGCCCGAAATGCTTCGCCGCAAGGTTGCAATGGAAGAAATGGGCGCTGCTTACATGGCACACGGTATCGTTACTCTTGCAGGCAGCCGTCTCTACACATCACTTGCTGATACAGACGATGTTATCGACGAAGCACTCAACAGATTTGAGGACGTATTCAAGAACGTAACAATCTGCACAAGAAACCTTGATAAATAAGGTTAAGGCTAAATAAACTAAAATAGGAGGCTGTATCAAAACACCTGCTTACGGTATTTTGATACAGCCTCTGTAATTTTTTGTCATCATGCTTCGTGATTATAATCTCACCTACTTCAAATCAACAAAGCACTTTGACCGCAACTCATTTATATCTTTATTACTTTCCGAAGAAATCTTCAAAATGATTTCTTCTGCTTCAACCCTATACCTTGAACTTTCATTCAAATTTCCTGCATATTCTGCACAACGTGATAGCAAATACCGTACAGTAGCCTGCGAAGGTGAATTTTCATCTCTTTTTGAATCCAATAACTCACGATATGTTTGGCAAGTTCTTGATAAAATTTTATCGCCAAAAAACCGAAGAAATTGTCTCGACTTTATCAAAATTTGAATCATTTCATCATTATCCAAACATGCAATCAGTTCATTAAAACTATTCGTGATATCTTTAAAATATTGACGTCTGTTTTGTTCAAAATTTTGAACAAATGAAACACAGTCCTCTAGAACTTTTGAAGCACCATAAACATTTAAGCCACATTTATCAAATTCGTATAAATCCCCTATATATTTTAATGTTTCTTGATAATATTCAGAAAATGCTTCTACAGATTCTTGTTGCATAAACCTTTCAAAAAGAATATTCATTATTTTATATTGCCAGCCTAATGCACATTTATAATTGATCTGCACTCCTTTTCCTTTTTCATACATCACAACAAGATATTTCATTGCTTCAACGAGTCCAGATTCAGCAGCGAAAGTAATAAGCTCAAGGGCTTTTTCGTGGTCAACTTCAACGTCGACACCGCCGAGGTATGCAAGACCGATAAAGAAATTGTGCTCGGGTGAATTATCGTTTGTTTTTATTGCGATTTTCTTTATTGAATCAAGAAGTGCCGCAGAAAGTTCAGCATCATTATATGCGTCGGTACAATCGGGAATACCCTCGTACTTTTCTGCAAGAAGACTCTTATCTGTCTCAACAAGCTCTGCGGGCAGAATCGGCTTGCCTGCTTCCCTTGCCATCGGATATTCTGTTGTCATAACGTAG
>JAFQEL010000039.1 GCA_017399065.1 Clostridia bacterium
ATATGACATAAAAGCAATGCCGTTTGTATTGTATTACTGGCACTGTATGTGCAATTACCGACCTGATGAACTCGGAGATATTCCTGACAGTTATAAAGCTATTGCAAAACTCATAAATAACTTTTTGAATTGGCTTTATGATAATGTTGAAGAGTTATCGGAAGAACTGATTAAATAAAGCAAGTCGCCCCGTTGAAATTGCAGTTTTTTGCTTTCTCAACGGGGCTTTTTCTTTTGTTATTAAGTTTTATGCTCTTACCGGTTCACCGTATTCTCGTTTCATAGCTTCCATTGAAACTATCCACTGTTTGCCGAATTTGCAGACGTCAACACCGTTTACGAGCTTGCCATATGCTATAGCTTTACGGAGTGTGCTTTCGTTCAGATTCCAAAGGAACGTTGCATCGCTGAATGCCATAAGTCCGTCAAAGGGCGTATCAATTTCTTCACCGTTTGCCCAAAGCTCATCACAGGAGATGTCAATATCATCGTTCCATATAATGCCGTAACCGCCTTGGTCAACAATTACAGAGCCGAAAAGCTCGGGTGAATCTTTAAGGGGCAAAAAGAAACTGTACTTTTCAAAGAGCGGTGCAACATCATAAATCTTTGTTACGCCCTCGGCAAACTGTACGATGAGCTTGTAATCTGGCAGAGCATTTACATTTTTTACTTTGTGGAACATATACAAGCCTCCTTTACTCGAGAGGAGAAAGAGTGATAAACTCCTGTGTTTCCCAAATCTTCAAAAGCTCATCCTTGTGCATAGCACTCCATTCGAGAACCATTTCAAGTGCTTTCTTGGGAAGCTCTCCTTCTAAAACAGTACCGTCGTTGATACATATCGCAGCCATATGTTCACCGTAAATTGCGTGAAAATGCGGTGGATTGTGTTCTGACTGCTGAAAATACATACGGATAACAATTCCGTAAAATCTTGATAAAACAGGCATCGGATATTCTCTCCTTTCACTTGCATTATATCACGATATCGTGATATTGTCAATGATATTATAGTATAAAACAAACCAATTATACATTTTTAAATAGAAAACTTTAAAACATACAATATGAATTATTTCTCCGTGAGCGATAATCTTTTTTGTCAATTTTGAATCGTATTGGTTATATTATATTTGGAAGGTGATGCTATGTGCACTGCGGTTACTTATAAAACAGACTGCTTTTATTTCGGCAGAACTCTTGATAACGATTTTTCATATAACGAGCAGGTTACAGTAACTCCGCGTAATTTTTCATTTGTATTCAGAAACGGCAAAGTTATTGAACAGCACTATGCGATAATCGGTATGGCTTATGTTGTTGATGGATATCCGTTATATTATGATGCGGTGAATGAAAAAGGGCTTTGCATGGCAGGGCTCAATTTTGTAGGCAATGCACATTATTTTCAGCCTGCTGATAACAAAGATAATATAGCACAGTTTGAGTTTATACCGTGGGTGCTTTCACAGTGTGAGAGTGTAAAGCGGGCAAAAGAATTGCTCGCACGTATTAATATAACGGGTGAAGTTTTCAGTGAAGATTTACCTGCATCACAGCTTCATTGGATTATAGCAGACAAAGAGCAGGCGATAACCGTCGAGTCGGTTAAAGACGGGCTGAAAATTTACGATAACCTTGCAGGTGTGCTGACAAACAATCCGCCGTTTGATATGCAGATATTTAATTTAAATAATTATATGGGGCTTTCGGCTTTGCCGCCACGCAATACCTTTGCACCCGATATAAAGCTTGATGTTTACAGCAGGGGAATGGGTGCGATCGGTCTGCCGGGTGACCTTTCGTCACAGTCGAGGTTCGTAAGGGCAGCGTTTACTAAGCTCAACAGCGTGAGCGAAACCGATGAAAAATCGAGCGTAGGGCAGTTCTTTCATATTCTCGGCAGTGTTGAACAGACAAGGGGCTGCTGTACACTCGAAAACGGAAAATACGAAATAACTGTGTATACTTCTTGCTGTAACGCAGACAAAGGGATTTATTATTATACAACCTATAATAATCGCCGGATAACCGCAGTTGATATGCATCGCACAAACCTCAATTCATCAGAGCTTATAACCTATCCGCTTGTTGATGAAGAGAAGATGAATTATGTGTTGTAATCAAAAACGCCGAGCAATGCACTCGGCGTTTTGTCGTATCGGATGTATAAAAGTTAAGCGATTTTCAGGCACCCTTGTGTAAAAGAGAGCCTTGGTTTTTAATGGGTCGTTGTAGGCAACGACCCATACAGCAGAGAGAAAGAGTGATGTGTACGTTTGGAGCGGACGGCCAATGGCCGCCCCTACGATGTGGATTTTAGATTTTGCGTAAAATTTGAAATGTTGTGGCTTTGAACGGAGCAGGCTGACGGGAATTAGACGGTATTTTTTTATGTGAGTGAGTGTCCGCAGGCGGTAGATTGAGCTTTGAGATTTTATTTACGTTGGGAGCCGTTGCGGTAATCGGAATGCACGTTTGCGTTCCGATTAAATGAACGGAGTCGATTGAGTCAGCCGTAGCGGAGTGCGGATAGCCTCAAGAGTTCTTTTGGTTACTTTTGTAACGACAGACAAAAGTAACTGCGGCACTGCCGCATATCAATGTTGACAATCCCTCAATCAATGAGGGAGTCGAGTAAGATTCTTCGCTAACGCTCAGAATGACAATTTTAGTTGAGTTGCATCTGATTTTAAATTACAAAGATGTAGATTTTACGATGGGTCGTTGTGTGCACGACCCATACGGCACAGAGAAAGAGCGATGTAAAATAAAGACTGATAACCTATCCGCTTGTTGAAGAGGAGCAGATAAATTATGCGTTATAAAGAATGCCGACTTCCCGTTGAGAGAAGTCGGCATATCTTATCTGTCATAATATATTTCTGTGTCTTCCGGTGTGATTATTTCGAGAGCTTCGTCATAGTGTGTGTTTTTTATTACACCCAGTTCCTCGAGCGCTTTTTCGGCACGCATTGAGTTGAGTGAAAAGCCGAATACGGAGTCGTTACGTTCAGCTTGCTGTGCTCTTACGAGTGCTTGTCTGAGTTCAAGATAACCGGTAGGATGATACTCTAAAATTGAATAGTTTTCGGTGATGTCGGTTCCGTACTTATTGTCGTAATACTTGGCAAGGCGAACCATATCGGGCACAGCGGCATCGCCTAGATTGTTGAGCGCAGCGACGTCAACCGTTGACAGTGTGCCGTCAAGGTAGCGGTCTACGTTGTACTTTGCAATAATACTGTCAGCGTTGCAAAGCGAGAGACCTGCAAATGATATGACAAGTATGGCCGATGCAACTGCGGCAATCTTGATTTTAGATATAAATCTGCTGAGTGCAACGGCGATAAATATCAGTGCAAGCACAGCCATAAACCACGTTGCGTAAACTCTCTTCTGCGTGAGACCGTAGCATTGGATATACATTACCATTTTGGCAATGGCGGTGCTTATAAGCACAAGCGTAAAGGCTGAGAAAACGCAGGTGAGGACTTTGATAACAGCACTGTAAAACCTGCTCTTTTTTGAGAATGCGATTATCAGCGCGATAATCACAAGGTTTATAGCAGATACGGCACAAAGCTGGAAGAAGCCCTCTCTTGCATACTCTGCGTAACTGAAGTCTTGGGGCAATACACCCGTAAAGCCCGATATATAATATTTCCACTGTGATATGAAGAATATTACATAAACTGCAAGCAGTGGTACTGATGCCGCAACTGAGGTTGTGACAGGCGAAAAACGGATCTTTGTTTCTCTCTGTGTGATTTTTTCTTCTGATAGAAATACTATCTGCCTGCCGTCAACAGATGAAATATATAAGCTGTAGATAAATATTCCTATCGGAACGGCATAAATAAGGCTTACGATGTGTGATAAGACGGTGACTATATCAAAGTCGAATATGCGGTTTATAAGGCTTTCAAAAGATGCGTCATAGAGCAGAAGCAGAAGTACAACCGCTGTGGGAATTGCGGCTGCTGCAAGACCGATTATGAGCTTGAGTAAAAAGCCCATACTTTTCTTTGTTTTGCCTTGAAATACCGCTCGCAGCATTTCGATTTTACTTATATATTTTATCGGAAGTAAAACCGCACTTTTGAGAAAATCAGCTATTATGAAATTTGAAAAGCTCGCTTTGAATTTGCTGCCTGCCGAAGCATAGATGAAGTAGCAATAGGCGATAACGGCATAGCTGAAGGCAAAAAAGTGGATAAACGTATTTGATGAAAAGACGAACGAAAGCGAAATGACAACCGCTGATGTTGCGACCGCACTTGCCGTGATGTTCGGCTTGCGTTTTGTCATAAGCAGGAAAACACCCGTAGCGGCAAAGAGTATTGCAATAAAAAGTGTTGCACCGAGAGGTGATGATGCAGTATGTACCGACCTGCAGAAAAGGTAGCTTAAAATATATGAAAGCCATGCGAAAACAGTTTCGGATACGGTGAAGCTTCGCTTTATTTTTACAGGCTTCGGCGGTGCAACAGGTATAATCTGCGGCTGTGCTACCGGTACGGCTTCGGGGTAAAAAGGTTTGTTGATTACAGGGATTTGTTGAGCAGGTACTGTTACGACAGGCTGATACGCTGCTTTTGGCGTTTCGTTTTGCCTGAGCTTTTTTTCTGCAAGCTCTTCTATTTTCTTTTCAACAAGCATACCGACAAGCTCTTCGAGGCTTTTGTCGCTGTTAATGTTATGTTCCATAGCTTACTCCTTTCTTTATTCGTCGGGTGTGTATTCGATTATATCCTCCACACGGCAGTCGAGTGCCTTGCAAATTGCATCAAGGGTAGAAAACCTTATTGCCTTTGCTTTGTTGTTTTTGAGTATGGAAAGGTTGGCGAGCGTTATGCCGACTTTGTCGGAAAGCTCGTTGAGTGACATTTTGCGTTTGGCCATCATTACGTCAAGATTTATTGTTATCATTTATCATCTTCCCTTATTACACGGTTAAATCGTTTTCGTTTTTGATTTGTGTTGCTTCGTCAATAACGTTTTTGGTTACTCTCAGGCAAAGTCCGAGGAAAAACGCAAGAAAAGAGACAACAAAAGCAAGCTGGAAATAAAAGCCGAGAACAATAAACAGCAGGCATATTATGTAACAGCACCACGAAACACTGCGGATAAGAAATACGCTTTTTTCTGTAAAAACCAAGCCTTTTTTGACCCTTTGAAGCAGGCTGAAAAGAAAACAGTTTGCCGCAAACATATCGGTAAGAATAAGATAAGCTACTACCATAACAAGTGTGCGACCCGAATCGCTTATGCCGTCGCGACTGCCTATGTTGTCGGGTGTGTCAATAAGCATAGGTACGAGCGTTGGCAGGATAAAGGCACCTGCAATACACAGCACAAAAAAGATTGCGGATATGGCGATTGATAAATTGATTGATGCTTTGGTTGATATTTTAAGCATATCATAAACCTCCGTTTATATTTTCTTCCTTTGCCTATAAAATACACCTCAAATTGATGAATGTCAATATAATTTTATCGTTTTTCGATAAATGTAATACTTTTGTAATTTTTTTACAGCAAAAAGCAAAGGCTCTGCACGGATAGTTTCCGTACGGAGCCTTGATGATTCTTATTGGTTTTTACAGATAATCTCTGTTATATCTCGGGCTTATTTTGAATGTGCCGTTGGGTGCGATATCTGTCACGGTGACACCCTGCACCCATTTTTCTTCGCCCCAGCCTGTTTTCTCTTCGAGAGTGTAGGTTTCGTAACCGCCGCACTGGTTGTATACGAGGTAAACGCCGTCATATACCGCACAGAAGTCGTTTACGTGATCGTGGCCGCTGAACAAAGCTTCGGTGCTGCCGAGCTTCTTTATAAGTGCAAACATTCCGCTGTTGTGCTTAGAGCAGCCTACGGATTCGTATACACCGCCGTAGAGAATCTCGCACTTGTCTGTGAAACCGAATTTATTGTTTTCATCCTGAATTACAGCGTATTCGTACTCGGGAATCGGAATGTGCATATACATAAACGATTTTACTTCGCCGTATTTTTTCTCGAGCGATTTGAGCTTGTTTTCGTACCAGTTCATCTGGTTGTTTTTTATGAAGTCGTATGAGCCGTACTCCCACGGACAGCCGTGCTCGTCACGGTATTCGTCGATTATATCTCTGCCCGAGTCAAGCATAAACAGTGTTTTGAGAATTTCGCTGTCGCTCTTAAGTATGTTGATGCAGTAGTTACAAAGGCCGAAAAGCTCTTTTTTACCTTGTCTTGCAAGACAGTGGGGAAATGTGGTCTGGCATTTCATAAGCAGCTCTTTGAAGCGGCCTTTTTCTTCGCGTGCCTCGTGGTTGCCGAAGGTGAATGCCCAATAAACACCGATTTTTTCCATAAACTGTGCAAACTGAATTGCGTCAAAGTGCTGATATTTGCCGAGAATTATATCGCCCGTGAGTACAACAAGGTCGGGCTTTGTGTCGGCTATATGACGCATAAGCATACCCATACATTTGTCACGCAGTATGGGGTCGTCACCGAAGTGCAGGTCGGTTGTTGAGAGAATACGAAAGCCATTGTTGAGAATTTTTCCGTTTTCGTCAAACTTTGCAATCGTTACGCTGTCTTCGTCTTCGCTGATGATTTTAACGTCTGTACCGACTGTGGGGATATCAAGGCTTGCGGTAAACATAATTTTTGCAAGCTTGCCGCCGCTGATACTGTAAACACCTCTGCCCATTGAGAGCAGAGCTTTGTCGATTCCTATTCTGAGCTTTTCGTAGATAATGTTCATTTAAGTCACCTTTATGTTTTTTCGGTTTATGTTAAAATGATATCACAATAATTAAACGGATTCAATAAAAAATTTGTCACCAGATGCCAACTTCAATCGTTTTATAAGCGAAAGGAGGAAGTTATGAAAGCCCGGGACTTTGAAAAAGAATTTGAAGAAAAATATAACAGCTACGGCAGTATGCTGTATAAAATAGCTTTTTTATACCTTCACAGTGCAAGCGATGCCGAAGACGTATTGCAGGAAGTTTTTTCCAAGTATCTTTTATCAAAAAAGAAATTTAATAACATTGAGCATGAAAAGGCATGGTTTATAAGAATAACTCAAAACTGCTGTCTTGATATGCTCCGCAAATCAGAGCGAAAAAATGTTAACATAGATGATTTATCCGTAACGGTGCAAAGCCATAATGACATTGAGCAGGATGTAAGGCGAAGCATAATTGCCTTACCGCCTAAATATAAGCTTGTAATATATTTGTATTATTACAGCGGATACACTGTCGAAGAGATTTCAGTGATACTCAAAATCGGCAAGTCTGCCGTAAAAAAGCGATTGCAACGCGGCCGCGAAATGTTGAAACTCAGATTGGAGGATTATGAAATTTGAAAAAGGAAGATTTAGTAAAATATATAGACGGTATTCAGCCCGATTTGTATATGCAATCAAGGCTGAAGGCGAAAATTGCTGACGGTAAACAAAGCACATTTAAGCCGAAAAAATTCATCAGTTCTGTTACTGCACTGTGTCTTGTTGCCGCACTTGTTGTCGGAGCAGGATTTTACGGTAAGGTTCAGAATAATGCTGACGGCGGAAAAGATAATACCATAGTTAACGGTATAGTACCAGATATTATGGATGCGTTTATTATAGTGGCAAGTGCAGGGGATTATCAGGGGGCGGCAACCGTAGCTGCCCAATCGCTTGAGGTTAACGAGGCTTATCCGTACGGTGTTCATATGAAGCTTTGCGACGTAACCGGAATGAGCGAAAGCGAGAAAAAGAACCTTGTCAATGAAATGAGCGCAGAACTGAAGAAATATATAAATGAAGACGGGTTTACAATGGGCGGAAGTACAGTTATAACCACAGATAAAATTTATATGGTTATATGCTCGGTGAACGAATTCAGGTTTATCATACAGCAGGATAAAACTTTAAAGAGTATAAATGTCAAAAACTCTTCACCTTATGGACAGATGGTTTATTCTTCGGGTAAGCGTGAATTTTCAGCGCCTTTACACGGCGATGATATAACCGTAAACGGTGAAGAATTTGATTCGGCAACAGCAGGCTTTTATTGGGATTATACCGATAAATTAATTAGTGCTCTTGAAGAAAACCCCAACACTCCGTTTTCAACTTTTAATGACGTTATTACTTTTACTCTTGAATATACCGACGGCTCAAAATCTGTAGGAATAGTAGAGCTTAATTTTGATACCTACGGCAATGCTGCAGCCGTATGTAAAAAATATGAGAATCAGAGGGCAGGTGATAAATAAAAAATATATCAAGGCATAAAATACAGGGCAGAACAAAGGTGGGATTGTTCTGCCCTTTTTGTTTTTATATATACTGTACATAGCTTGAAAAAGACTGTAAAAAATGATATAGTTACTATATTGATTTATTAAGGATGTGTAAAAATGGTATTCCCTGAAAACGGAAGGCTTGTTTCGAAAACAGACACATATCTCAACTGTGCCGAGGTGTTTGCATACAGAAGCTCATGCCTCAAGCGCAAGTACGGTGCGGTTATCGTCAAGGATGATGCCGTTATTTCCACAGGCTACAACGGCTCACCGAGAGGTTTTCAGAATTGCTGTGAGATAGGTAAATGTCAGCGTATTGAAAAGGATATGCATCAGGGTGAAGGATATGCGATATGCCGTGCCGTACACGCTGAAATGAATGCACTGCTCAACTGCTCACGTCAGCAGACCTTAGGTGCAGATCTGTATCTTACAGGTGTTAATCCCGAAGACAATTCCGTTCATCAGGCAAAGCCGTGTCCGCTTTGTGCAAGGGTAATAATTCAGGCGGGAATTCGCAACGTATATCTCAGGGTAGGCGAGGGTGCCGATAATTATATCGTAATTCCTGCAGATGAACTTGAATGGTTACAGGAGGAAACAAAATGAAGTTTTCGGTAATCGTACCTGCATATAACGCAGAAAAATATATTGAAGAAACACTTGACTGCCTGCTTTCACAGACTGAGCAGGATATAGAAGTAATTGTTGTAAACGACGGCTCAAAGGATTCAACGGCAGATATTGCCGAGCGTTATGCCGCTAAAGACAGCAGGGTGGTATACGTTTACCAGGAGAATGCAGGCGTTTCTGCTGCACGAAACAACGGTATTGAGCGTGCACAGGGTGAATACATAATTTTCATCGACAGTGATGACCTGCTGAGTAATAATGCGTTTGAGCGACTCTATGCAGCGCTTTGCTCAACGGGTGCTGACCTTGCTATATTTAGAGTGCAGAGCTTTGGCGACGGTGTCAATCAGTACAATCCGATAGTAGACGAGCTGATAAAAGAAACTGAAATCAGCTGTTATGATAAGCGTCTGCTCCGCAACTTCCTTGTAAGTAACAAGGTGTACAAAGCAGAGCTTCTAAAGCAGAGCGGTGTGCGTTTTCCGCCTATGCGCTATAGTGAGGACGGTGCGTTCTTTATGCAGTTTGTTCACACCGTAAAGCCGAAAATTACGGGCGTTTCCGATGCATTATTTATGTACCGCAGACATTCTGCTTCTGTTACACACAAGGTTAATTCCGCACTTGTGAGCGAATTTTCAAAGTCAATGGATTTTGTGTATGCAGTTGCCGAAAACTCATTTGAAGACGCACCCGATAAAAAGGAAGATTATCTGCAGGAGATTCTTTTCAAAGACTATCTTGCACTTATGAATGAGTTTTACCGTATGTTGTGGAAGGCTGAGGATGACGAGGCAATTGCTCTGATAGGTAAACGCTGTGAGAGCCTTACGGCACGCATGACGGATGCAACGAAGGTGAAGTGTGCACGCGAAATAAAGGATATAGGAAAGCCTCTTTTCTCAAAAGCTGAGATACTCGCAAATCCGTTTATCAGTGTGCGTGTGAATAATATGAACGATGAGTTTAAATCTCAGCTTCATTCGCAGTCAATGCCGCTGTTTGAGATTGTGAGTGGCGACAAGCCTAAGGGTAAGATTACACTGAAATTTAAGGGTGACGAAACACTCGACCCGAGACTTTTCAAGGTCGTTTCACTCCTTAAACGCTCGTCAAAATTCGGTTTTCTGCCCGATAGTATAATTAAGCTTGGTGCAAAGCTTTTCTTAAAACTCAAAAGATAAAAAAATCTCTGAAGTTATAAGTAACTTCAGAGATTTTTTTATAACCATTCGTTGATTAACTTTGCAATTCTTTCAGCCGAGTGTCCGTCGCAGGCACTGAGCTGGTTTGTTTTGAATTTTGCTGTTTTTTCTTTGTCGGGTGAGCTGACAGCACTTCGTATTACGTCAAGCAGGCTTTCGGCTTTTGTTGTCATTTCACCGGGCAGGCCGTCGGGAAAGTCAAGGTAAAAGCCACGTTCGTATTTCTCAATATCAGGACAGTAAAAAACACATGGCACGTCCATAAGGCAGGCATCGTATATTACCGAGGAGTAATCGGTGATAATAGCACTGCTTGCGGCTGTAAGCTCAAGTGTCGATTCACTGCTCAGGTCAATAATATTGGTGTACTCTTTGTCTGTGAGCGAGTATTTCATTATCGGATGACGACGTATTATAAACACCTCATCATCGGCAAGAGCAGCACTCAGAGCATCCCAATCTATTTTTGGGTCAAATTCAACCTGTTTGCCGTCTTCTTCACGGAAGGTGGGGCAGTATAGATAGAGCTTTTTGCCGATAAATTCCGGGTGAACGGACAGCACCTTTTCATGCATATCGTCTTTACCGCAGATGAGCGAATCTGTACGGGGCAGACCGAGAGGCAGACAGATATCTTCGCTGACACCGAATGCACCTGCGTAGAATTTTCTGCAGTTTTCGGAAGTTACGGCAACTGCCGTATACTGTGAATGGGTTGCGATTTCTTCCTCACGTGTAATCTGTGAGGGGGCGTCAAGACCGAACTTTTTAAATGCACCGCAGGCGTGCCATATCTGGATAAGCTTCTGCTCGGGTCTGAGCTTTACAGCACGCATATAGCGCACGTAGTCATCGGTGACTATAACCTTGCTTGTGAGCAGATAGTAGTAGGCGAGAGGTTTTATTTTGATGGAGTGTGGCAGCATATGTGCAAATATTACCTTTTTTGCGTCAAGTGCATCGTATACGGCTTTGCTGTTGTCGGCGAGCTTGCCGTCGGCACGTATTGTGTAGAAAAGTACACGGTTCTGAAGCGGCAGGCATTTGCAAACCGCACACCACAATCTGTTTAAAAGACTGAGCACCGCACGTCTCAGCTTCGGGCTGAGTATTTTTTTGAGTAGAGCTTTCATCTGTTACCTCTGCATTTTAATCATTGACATTATTTTAATATAAAACCGAAAAATTTACAATACCGAAAACAATTATAGTTAATCTGTGCTATAATTAAGAAAAAGGTACGGAGGGATTTTATATGTTGATTTCAACAGAAATAGGCTCTGCTTCCAAAATTGTCGGTGACGAGAGAGCCGTTGAGCTTATAGCAAAAGCAGGCTTTGATGCCTGGGATTTTTCAATGTTTGAAATGTGCAGGTATGATTGGGGGAATCAGTGTCTGCTTGAAAATAATCATCCGCTTTTCGGTAACGATTACCTTACTTTTGCACGTAAGTTAAAGCAGATCGGTCTTGATAACGGAATTGTATGCAATCAGTCGCACGCACCGTTCCCGACAAGCTGTGCCGCAATACGCTCATATTATAAAAGGGCTATTGAGTGTACTGCGGAGGCAGGCGGCAAGATATGTATAATTCATCCCGATAATAACAAGTGTGCCGAAGAAAACGCTCAGATGTATCTTGACCTTCTGCCGTTTGCAAAAGGCTGCGGCGTTAAAATCGCAACCGAGAATATGTGGAACTGGAACGACGAAAAGGATGAGGCTGCGCCTGCGGCTTGTTCTGATCCTGCAAGCTTCAACGCACACCTTGATGCTGTTGACGACGATTTCTTCGTAGCCTGCCTTGATATCGGTCACGCTGAAATGAGAGGACTCGGCACAACGGCTGTTGAGATGATAAAGGCACTCGGTCCGCGTCTGCAGGCGCTTCATATTCACGATAATGATTTGTGGCACGATTCACATCAGATACCGATGTCAATGGGTATTGATTTTGAAGCTGTTGTAAAGGCGCTTAAAGAAATTAATTACAAAGGCTATTTTACGCTTGAGAGTGACAGATATCTTAACGGTTATACGCCCGAAAATATTCTTGACGGGCTTAAGAATCTTGTGGATGCCGATAAAAAGCTTGTTCTGATGTTTAAAAACGCATAAAATGGCCAAAACTCCTTTTATCTTGAATAGAAGGAGTTTTGTTATATGATAGAACAGGATACAGTAAAGTTACTTCGCGAATGCGATGCAGGTGTAAAAATGGGCATTAAATCCATTGAAGACGTGCTCGGTCACGTTAAGAGTGATTCACTTGAGAAATATTTGACTGACTGCAAGGGTGAACATGAAAAGCTTGGCGAAGAGATAAGAGGACTGCTTGACAAATATCATGATGACGGAAAAAATCCGAACCCCATTGCACAGAGTATGTCGTGGATGAAGACGGGAATTAAAATGGCCGTTGATGACTCTGACGGAACAATAGCCGACCTTATGACGGACGGGTGCAATATGGGTGTAAAGTCGCTTAACCGTTATCTTAATGAATATAAGGCGGCAGACGAAGTGTCAAAGGATATTACAAAGCGGCTTATCAATCTTGAAGAGCGTCTGGCGGTTGATATAAGAGATTATCTTTAAAATCTGAAGCGTACGGTTTTATCTGTACGCTTTTTTCTTGCATTAAAGTCGAGGCTGTGATATAATTACCGGGATTTTGTTTAAAGAGGGAATTTTATGGAATTTATTGAAAAAATCGTAGGCGGAATCAACGATGCAATGTACACGTACATACTTGTTGCATTGCTTGTAATCGGAGGTATCTTTTTTACTTTCCGTACACGGTTTGCACCGTTCAGGCTGCTCGGTGAGCAGATTAAGGCGGTAACCGAAAAACCGAAGGACGGCAAGGGTGTTTCTTCCTTCCAGGCACTTATGGTATCTACTGCATCACGTGTCGGTACAGGCAATATTATAGGCGTTGCTTCTGCAATTATTGCAGGCGGATTCGGCTCGGTTTTCTGGATGTGGGTTATTGCACTTATCGGCTCAGCATCAGCACTTATCGAGAGTACGCTTGCACAGATATACAAGAAACGCGGTGAGGACGGCACAAGCTACGGCGGCCCTGCTTATTATATCGAGACCGCACTCAAGTGCAGACCGCTTGCAATTGTATTTACCGTATTTCTTATTCTTACCTACGGTGTAGGTTTCAATATGCTCGGTTCATATAATCTGCAGTCTACTTTTGCGGCTTACAGCTTTTATGATGCGAAAACAACTCCGTGGATTATAGGGCTTGTTCTCGCTGTTCTTGTTTGCTACTGCTTGATTGGCGGCGGTAAGAGAGTAATCAAGGTTACAAGCTTTATGGTGCCGATAATGGGTGTTGCATATATACTTGTTTCGTTGATTATCGTAGTACTCAATATAAAGGCTTTGCCCGATGTGTTTGTACGCATATTCACCGAGGCTTTCGACATTAAGGCGATCTTTGGCGGCTTTACGGGCTCTTGTATTATGTACGGTATCAAACGCGGACTTTTCAGTAATGAGGCAGGTGTCGGCTCAGCTCCGAATGCTTCGGCTTCTGCTGATGTAAAGCATCCCGTAAAGCAGGGTCTTGTTCAGGTGCTTTCAGTTTTTATTGATACTATTCTTGTTTGCTCTGCAACGGCGTTTATGTGTATGTGCTCAGGTATTGAACCCGGTGATTTCGATGAAAGCGCAACTTACGTTCAGGCTGCACTTTCAAAAACTCTCGGCGGTTTCGGACCGATATTTATTACGGTTGCGATGATACTTTTTGCTTTTACAACTCTTCTCGGAAACCTTTATTACGTTGACAGAAGCTGGTTTTTTCTCTTTAAAAAGATGCCGGGCAAGACCTTTATGCGTGTTTATTACGTGATTGCTTCGCTGATAATATTTATTGGTGCAGGTCTTAACGCGGAGCTTCTCTGGGGAATTGCGGATATAACAATGGGTGCTATGGCAATAATAAATATGCCCGTGATAATTATACTGAGCAAGTATGCAATACGTGCGCTCAAGGATTACGAAACACAGCGTAAGGCGGGCAAAGACCCCGAATTCAAGAAATCAAGTATTGGTCTGATGCACGACGTTGATTACTGGCAATGAGAATTTATGTGAATAATGAAATTGAAGCCTTGCAGAGTGGTTTCTGTAAGGCTTCAATTTTTATTTTATTCTTGGTAATGCGTCAATCATTGTAATGAGGTCAGTATAAAATGTACGCGTCTGTTGAACGTTACCGTTCATTCCTATTACAGTGCCGTGGTCACCTTTCAAGGTCGGGAATACGTGCCATATTCCGCGTTCGATTTCGGTATCCTCTTTGTAATCAATATGTTCATCGCCTGTAGGGTATTGAGCGGAAACAACGTTTACAAGACCGTCGTTAGGCAGCCAGCTTTCATCAATTTTTACTGGTGCATCAGCGTCGGTATTGGTATACGTGCCTATCATTCTTGCTATAGGCATAAGCACGATCATAGTGGAAAGCATCGGAGTTTGTTTGCCTGTCAGCGGAGCTTTTTCGGTCGTGCAGTAAGCATAGGAGAAATAATAAATGCTGTTTACGGTTTTTATGGTTTCGTTCAGCTCTTTTGCACCGTGTGGCGAAAGGTCATAAAAGGCGTTATCCTTACCGCTCATAAAGCTGTCGTTGAGTAGAGACATAGTGTCTTCCGAGCCTGAGAGAATACCGAAATGCTCAAGCTGAAAATCTATCATACCGCCGTCTATAACATCGGTTACGCCGCCTGCTACCTGAAGCAGACCGAGAATTGAGGGAATAAGCTTATCTCTGTCAACAACATAGTAAAGCGTAGAACCGTTGTGAGGAGAGCAGAGCGTGGTTATGCTGTTTATACAGCTTCCCTTGCCGCCTTCAAACAGAGGTGAAAGATCATCGGGGCTTGCCTGCTGTTCGGCCTCGCTGCCGTATTCCATAAGGCTTGCGAGCAACCTTATGGTATTGCCGCCGAAACTGTGACCGACAAGATTGATTTTCTGCATCTGTCCGCCCTCAGTTTCTTTTCCCCATTCCGCATACAGCGGTACGGTATAAACTTTGCCGTAGCGGTCATGATTGTGGGCAGCACTGTGAGCGGCACCGTAATCGACCGTTGTGCCGGTGAGCTGTGCGTATAATTCGCACGCTCTGTCCCACGCACTTGAAAACGGGCCTACAGTTGCCTCATATACTTTGTAACCCTCACCGCGCAGATAATCGGACAGACTGCCGCTGGTTGAGCCCCAGTAAGGAGAAATGGAGTTGATTCCTGCACTTTCACCCCAGCCGCCCATTCCGTGTACAAGTACGTACGGATAGGCTACGGGATCTTCGTGAAGTTTTGCCCACAGCCTTTTGTATCCGCCGAGAGGGAAAGGGATTATTGCGACGAAAAGAAGGCAGGTGGCGAGCACAATTGCAACTGCTCTGATTTTTGCCTTGCGTGAAGGTCCACTTTTTTTTGCTTTTTTATCTTCGGGTTCTTCCTCAGGCGGTTTCTCAGGAATTTCCTCCAGTGTTTCTTCATTGGATTTTTCGACTATATATATTTCTTCAAGTTCCGTGGTGGGATTTTCGGATTTGGGCGGAACATCTTCTTTGCCGTAGAGAATATAGTCACTGCTTACTCCGAAAAGTTCGCACATAGCCACAAGTTTATTAATGTCAGGCATAACGTTGCCTGTTTCCCATTTCGAAACAGACTGGCGCGAAACGCCGAGTTTTTCGGCAAGCGCCTCCTGAGAAAGACCTGCTTCCTTTCTCAGCTTCAGTATTCTGTCAGCGATAGACATTGTTCTCCTCCTTAAAGAATTTGATAAGTCAATTGTAGAGTCTTCCGAAGGAACTTTCAACCAATTTAACTTGGCATTTTTCAAAAAATTTATGTAAACTGAATTCTTTTCATAATGTAAACTTTATATAACAAGCATAGCATATATCGTGATTATCCGTCAACCAAACATTACATTTTTATTTCTGCGCACGAAAATTCACTATACAACATACCATTATATATTAATCTGCTGAAAAGTCTATCAACTTTAGTTTGAATTTATAATTATTGTATCCTTTGATATGTAAAGTCAGGTTTACATTGTGAATTATATTTCGCAAAAAGAAATGGGATGTAAAAAACGAAAGCTTTTTACATCCCATATTAAAAATTTATATTTTGGTAGTTACATATATTGTGTACAGCATATCCGGATTGCTCGGCTCACAGTACAGGTAGTAATTACCTTCAGGTACATCAATGTATTTAATGTACATATTTTTATTGTCGGCAATCATATCCGGTTTTCGTGTTCCGGATTCGGGCGGGTCTTCACCTTCGGGTATGATATATATTTTTAAATGTTCGCCATTAAGACCGAAAGCATGGCCGTAATTCTTTTCGTTGCCGCCGCTGTTTCTGCTTGCACGGATTTCAATATTCCAGTCGGTATTGTCACCGCCGTCATTTACCATAAATGTTTGATTATCTGCACAGTTGCCTTGTGCACATACCCACATCCTTGTCATATTGAAAGTAGTTTCGTTGAGACTTTTTACAGCAATGTAATGTTTGGGTATAACTGATAAAGAACCGTTTTCGTCTGTTGTCACTGTCAGTGAGATTCTGCGTATTCCTGTTTCTTTCTGTTTGGTTTCGCGGTCAAGTCCTCTCCAGATGTATTGAATTATATATCTGTTTTCGGTTGTTTTTATACCGATTTCAATATAGCCGTCAAAATATTCAGAGCGGTCCATTGTTACAAGTCGGCTGAAAGTAACGGAGGTTTCGGTTGTTTCTCCCTTGACGTCGTCAAATATTGCCATAATACGTTCCTGAAGATCGGGATATTCTTTTTTCAGGGTCGGCGATGCCATTTCTGCTACCGCCTCTGCGTCCTCTTTTTTGATTGCTTCGACCATTGGTGTAATGGCAACCGATTCCCAATCAAACAATAGATTGCCATATAAGAAATTAGCGACCCCCGACCCCGGAAAAGTGTTAAACCAAACCAAGACAAGAGACAGAAAAAGTGAAATAAGCTTTTCCATTTTTATCTCCTTATAAATAATTGCATTTACTTAGGATTAATATTATCATAAGTTTCCGAAAAAAGTCTATCAACTTTAGTTTGCATTTTAAAAAAGCTATGTAAACTTGAATTTACATAGCTTTTTATATGTCGTATTAAAGATTTGAGGTGTAGGGGATAACCCAGAATACAAGAAGCACACCGGTTACAACAGCACCTAAAATAATTGAAGCGAGTACGGTTTTCTTGGTCTTTTTTACTTCTTTTATATCCTTTTCTGATTCAGGAATTACAAACAAAGCTTCACGCTGTTTTTTCTCTTCGGGTGTGACCTTGGTGAGAAGAGTACCGATAATCATACCAATTAAGTTTGCCGCAAGACCGATGAAAAAAGGATCAAGGAAAACAGGTAGATCAAGCTCTGCAACGGAAGCGTAAATCTTCATACCGCCGCAACCAAGGAAGCCGAAGAGCATTCCGCAGAAAGCACCGGTTTTTGTTACTCTTTTGCTCCAGATGCTTGCAATACAAACAGGAAGCCATGAGCAGGCAACAACAGTAGCGCCAAGGAACATAATCCAGAATACCTGAGGCGGATTGAAATATGCAAGCAGCATAACAATTATAGCAGCTACAATAACTGCAAGTCTTACCGTCTTTAACTTCTTGCGTTCGTCTTTTATGTCGAAGAAATCATTGACAACGGACGTACCTATTATTGAAAGGAACGTTGTTGCCGAAGATATTCCGGCTGCAAGGATACCTGTAACCATTATTGCACCCAAAGCAGTCGGAACGAGGTTGGTAGATGCCCATATAATGATATGTGACTGATCTGCCAATTCGGGCTTGAAATGGTTGAGAAGTGCCGCACCGCACTTGACGATAAACTCAAGAACAAAAACAAAAAATGCTGCCCAGATTGATGAACGGATTACCGAATGCTCGTTTTTTGCCATAAGGTATCTGCTTGCCTGCCAGGGAGCAACCATACAGACCGACATCCATACAATACCGTATGCAAAAGCCCAGATCATATTCTGAGTTCCCGTCGGATAGAGGTAATCGGGGTCGCCTGCCCATGAAAGAATTTCAGGCTTTGTCTGAGCAAGTTCCTCAACAATATTGAACCATCCGCCGCCTTTTACGGTGCATATGATTATTACAACTACAGTTACAATGGTGAATAATCCGAACATTATTGTATCGGTAATCAAAACGCCCTTTGAGCCTGATGAAACGGTAAGAACCGAGAAAGTGATCAAAGCCAGAATAATGCAAAGCTTATAGTCTAATCCCGTAACCAGAGCCATAAGAGTGCCTATACCCTGGATTGTAGAAAGAAGATAGACGATAATTGTTACAAGCTGAGTTACAGCTGCTAATTTTTTCAATGCGGGAGAGTTGTATCTTTTTCCGAAAAACTCCGGTATAGTGTTGCATGAACTTCTTCGGAGGAAGCGACCGAAGAATACACCTCCGAGCACGTAACCGACGATAAGCATTGCACCCAACATCATAAGCGGAGAGAAGATGCCTGCAAAAGATTCGCCTGCGTCGCCGAAATACAATCCGGTTCCGCAATATGAAGCGACAAGTGAACCTACAAGCAAAAAGGTGGGGGCACGTCTGCCGGCAACAAAGAAGTCGTTAGTGCTTTTGACGCCTTTGCCTATTAAAAAGCCGATGATTATGTAGGCAATCATCGAAATGATCATACCAATAAGGAATGGATTCATTTTTGGTCACCTGCCTTATTCTGTTTATTGTCTGCTTTATCTGTATCGGCAAAATCCTTTTTGATTCTGTAATACGCCAATATACCTGCTGCAGAAATCCATAATCCGACAAAAATTGCGATTGCATATTCCATATCGTTATTCCTCCTCTGATAATCTTACAGTTTCGTCGTAGTATTTGGTCATTTTTTCAAACCATAACAGTTTCCAATCGGAGCAATCATTGCCAGATCGGTCCTGGAATATCGACCATACGAACCAATAGTAATAATTGATAGCTGCACATCTGAGAATATGAAGCTTCTCTGCTTTTGAAGGCAATCTGCCAAAATAGAATGACAGATAATTGTCAATTTCTTCAACAGGGGCATTGTTGGAAGTGAAAAGCTTACTGATATCATAACCTATGTCGGAATCACCGGCATACTCCCAATCGATAACATAAAGATTATCAACAGATATCAGAAGATTAGGCTCGTAAATATCGTTGTGACAAAGTACATTAGGCCAGTTATCTTTTTTATTGCTTTCGTTAAGGGGGGATATGCGCTCTCTGAGCGGTATTATTCTGTCAGCAGCCGTATAATCCAGTATTTTGAGTCTTTCGATAAGCTTGTCTGCTTCTTCAAAATAATCGAAGGAGACTCCGTACCGTACACCTGCATTATGCAGGTTTTTTAAATGAGAACAAAGCTTTTCCATATGGCTCTTTTTCGTAAAATCAAAAGGCTCTGTGATGTTTACAAAATAAGAAATCTTCCAGCCTTCATTTTCATCTTCATAAAGGTATGTGTTGTCCAGACCTAATTTTTTGGCGGTTTCCAATGCGAACTTTTCTCTTTTACGGTCAATATATCCGATTGTGTTTTTACCGGGATTTCTGTATACATATCTTACGCCGCGAAGAGTAAATGCAAACGATGTATTGGTAAGACCTGCCTGTATCGGAGTAATATCCTTTATTTCTTTAGGTCGGGCGTTTAATATTTTGCAAATGTTCTGAATTACTTTAATATCGTTGTGCTCTAAATAATCGGGGTCGAATTCTCTGAGGTTTTCTACGGAATCAAATTCCAGAATATCTTCCTGTGAGCATTTGACAATGTACATATGAAGCTTGTCCAGATTTTCTGCATAAATGCCTTCCCAATACATATCCTTGGTATCCGGCTTGTCATAATACTCATCCAGTATTTGAGTAAAAACGCTGTTGAATTCTCTGTTCAGATAAGCGTGTCCCTGCATCGTCCACATATCCTTGCAGGGCTTTGCGGTATCTGTTATAAGACCCTGTTTATCGAATATCAATCCGCGTTCTGTTCTGCTCAGACCTTTAAGAAACTGTGCACAGTATAAGCTGTGATATTCGTGAGAGTTAAACAGGTTTTCGGGGTAATAATTGTCTGAACAGCAGATATATGTGTTTTTTAAATATTCTTTTGCTGCATACACGCTTGAATGTGTGTTTTTGACTTTATATTCCTTGTTTACAACAAGCTTTACGTCAAATTTTTCCTTGAGGTATATGAATTTTTCAAGCATATGGCCGACAACTACAACTATTTCTTCTACTCCTGCCTCCTGAAGCTGTCTTATCTGTCTTTCAATAAGCACTTCACCCTTGACAACTGTCAGTCCTTTGGGAAATTCGTAAGAGATAGGAACGAATCTTGTGCTCATTCCTGCTGCTAATATAATAGCGTTATCTACCTTGTATTCGTCAAGCACGCACAGCCCTTTGTCGGTTAAACAGTTTTTTTCATCAAGCAGCCCCTCTTCTCTGAGCTGCTTGAGTATCTTGTTTACCGTTCCGAGGGAAATATCAAGAGCTTCGGATATTTCCCTTTGAGACAAATAACCTCGCTTATACAGCAAATAGACTACATCAAATTGAATTTTCGTCAACATATCAGCTTCTTTCTTGTTCATTTTGAACGCTCTGCATATTTTCAATGAACATAATATCACATTGTAAAAATAAAAGCAAGCTTTTCACGACAATAATTTTGCTAAACAGAAATATATTGAATAAAAACAAAACCGCAACGAGAGTCTTTCATTGCGGTTTTGCTGTATGCAGTTTAATTTTACGGAAGCTTATGCTCTTTTAAAACAACCTCGCTGTCATAAAAGCTCCAGTTATGCTTGTCGTGCAAGTTATCGGACACAGAAGCCCACCTTGAGGGCAGGAATGTATTGCCCTTGTGGTCTTCAACCTTCCAGTAAGTCGATACGATAACGATTTGGTCATGTGCGGTTTTCTCATCACTGTTTATCGGCTTGCCGGTAAACGGGTTTACCGGATTACTTATCAAGCCTTGGGTAGCAAGGGTGGGAACATCCGCATTTGTCATAAATTCATCCGAGGTCGTAAAGCCTTTGCTGTTAAAGTCCTTTACCAGAAGCAGGGGATAGAAAGCTTCTGCATTCTGGCTTCTGTGGCTGAAATTCAAAAACTCATAATCATCAGACGAGTTGACAGATCGGCCGTGGTCTGCGGAGATTATGATTTTTGTGTTGTCATAAACATCATTTTCTCTCAGATAATCCAACCAGTTGCCAAGTTGAATAAGCGCTGCAGTATTCACGTGATAATGCTGCATCTGATATATGGTTGACATATTAATGGTTTTGCCGTCCAATGTGAATCTGTCAGCGTGCTCAGCATCGTATTTGGTGTTATCAACAATACGCGTCGGAATATACTCAGGCTCCTGCAGAAGCGTTGGCTCATGTGTTGTATCGTTTGATAAGAAGAGATAGGTGTTTTTGTTATTCTCCGTAATCTCGGTCATATTGGACATATTGTTTAATACTGTGTAGTTCTTCATAAAAGGCTTGTTGAAGCCCTTTGCAACAGAAGTGTTATTTGCTGTCTGACCGAAATAAATGGTCTCTCCGGCAGTTTCGGTTTTTCTGTATGAGCCTCCGAAATAAATGTTTCGCTGTATACAAAGCGGCATACATTTCATAGTGCTGAAGCAAAAGAAGTTTCTGCGGCTTGCAATTATGCTCTGCTCTTTTTGTTCGTCGGTTTCAAATTTACCTTTTGTAATATATGTGTCAATTTCAGGATAATCATCGAAAACAGACAAATCGGGAATCCAGCTGTAATTGGCGTAGGTTGGGTCGCAGACGGTTACTTCAAAACCGTTTTGCGAAAACAGCACGGGCATTACCTTCAGTGCTTCATTGTGCTTGTCAACCAACGGCTCGGTATCTCTTTTGTTCATTTCAACGGGAGTGTACTCATAACCTCCTAGCAGAGCCGGGACAGCTAAATTTGTTGTAAGACCAAAGGAAAGTGTATTTGAGTAATAGGTGAATCCGTCAAATTTTTGCTTTAATTCTGGGTTTTCGTTGAATATGTACGGTAAATATGTTCCGACTGCGCGGTCCAGCATTATTACTACAACATTTTTACCGTTTTTATCCAGATTAAAGCTCGGCATTTCTTCGCCTGCGTCAAGCGAAACAGAATCGACAGATTTTTTTATTGTGTATATATTTACGCCGGACATTACGCTGAGTGCAACGGTTGCAACCAGCAGAATGCTCGTTGCCTGCTTTCTCCATTTCTTTACGATAAAGAACATTATTGTACCGAGAATGAATAAAACAGCAATATTTATCAGCTGTTCTTGGGCTGTGAACACAATATCTTCGTCATATATAAGGTCAGCAGAGATGTTGCCGAGATTAGTGCCGAAGAACATATAGTTGACCGTCATCAAACCTGACATTACCCATACCATTCTGCCGAAAAACACCTTAACGGCAGGGGTGGACAGCCAATAAAAAACTCTCAGCCAAATTAAAAATGTTCCTGCAGCAAAGCAGAATGTGCTTACAATATACCATAACGGATGGTAAAAATATGTAACATCAACAAACTCCTGAGGCGAATCGGCAATTAAAGCAGATGATATGAGTATGCCGAACAGCACCGTTAAAAAGCATGAGCCTACCGTAAAAAGCTTATTATTGGGCTGAGCGGTTGTGGGTTTTATATGCTTTAATGCGAATTTCTTGATCAGAGGAAGAAATAAGCCTGTCTGCATTAAAAGTCCTATAGCGATAAGAAGCAGCTTTCTTGAAAGAGCATTGTTGTATTTTATAAAAGCGAAGGCGATTATGCCGATTCCTGCGAGGGATGCGATGATTCCCAATAATTTCTGAGGATTTTTCATCTTGTAAAGAATAGTTTTGCATAAAGAGAAGAAATTATTGCAGGTCCAGTAGAAAACAAGACCGGAAGGTGAAGGATAAAGGAAGATAAGGAAGAATATTGCCATTCCGTAAATTTGAAGCTTGTTTTTTAGCGGAAAGCCCTTCAGATAAATGGTGCTTGAAATAAAGTTGATGGCAGTCATAAGTATCGGCAGAACATTGATTGCTACACCGCCTATAACCAAGAGACCGTCGGGAACGCCAAGATCAGCAATAGGACCTAACGGAGTGCCCTTCAGATCCTGCAGGTTTGAAAGGAAGCCGTATGCCGCCATAAAAAACGGTATCTGAAGCAGAAGTGAGGTCGAGCCCTTTATAGCCTGCGTAGGTTTATAGTTGTTTTGCCTGTAATATGTCTGCAGCATCATCATCTTCTCGTCGCCGGAAAATGATTTTTTGATGTGCTGCACGCCGTCACGGAGCTTGTTTTCGATGTCGCGCGCTTCCTCCTGCATTTTATCGGCACGCTTGTACAAGGGAAAGACCAAAATGTTGATAGTGAGGCTCAATACAACTATCGCTATGCCGGGATTGCCAACTACAGAGTTTGCAAAATGAAAAATAAACTCAAACAGCAGCTTTAACGGCCCCAGTATCAGTGTTTCGATTATTAAACCGAACGTCATTTCTTTCCCTCCTTTTCTGCTGATATTTCTTCGTATTTGTTTATTAGATATTCAGCGATTATTTCAGAGCTTGTTCCAATGTTATACCATGACTCTTTCTTTACAGCCTGTATACCTTCGGAGTACTGTTCATCGGTTAAGCACCTGTCTATCAGCTCCTTGATGTTGCTCATGCTGTCTTCTGTCAGTTCACAGCCTATTCTCGGCAGTGCTGAATAAACCCACATATCGTTATCCTTGAGCCACCAGGCATCATATACACCCAGATCAAAATTGGGTGAGGTGTATATGACAGGCTTGTTGTGAACAAGTGCAAAGTCAAAAATGACACCCGAAAAATCAGAAACAAGAATATCGGATCTGTGAAGTACGTTGAAATTATCGGTATCTCTGTTCCATTCAAGCTGTTCGGATTCGGGGTATTCAGCCATCAGCTTTTCGAGCATATCCTTTTCTGATGTGAAGGATTGCGGATGAGGACGGACGATGACATGATAGCCTGTTTTTAAAAGCAGCTCTATAATTTTGCCGCCGTATACGGAGAAGATAGCACTCGGTCCCCAGGTGGGTGCCAGCAATACGGTGCGCTCGTGTTCTCCGACAGGTTCAGCCGCTTCGAGTACTTTTGCCATTTCGTCAAGATAGGGGATTCCGCCTTCGGCAAGCTCTTTTTCGGGCAGATTGCGGAGCTTTTCAAGTGCCCGTATATCCTTTGCCTGAAAATCTCCGGAGTAAAGAACAGAGTCGTAATAATCTATGCCGAACATTCTGTACAGCGTAATTTCACCGGCGGCATGAGGAATATGAACGTAGTACATAACGTCCTTGGAGCGTTTCCATTGGTAAACCTCAAGACCGGGGGTTGTGGAAAGCAGAACGCCCGCATTCAGATAGTTAAGCTTAGTGAAAAGCTTATTCTTTTCTTCTATACATTCGGCTTTGACACCCTTGTATCCGCATTTTAAAGCAGGGTCATCGGGTGAAGCTGTTATGTATAATATCTCTTTACCGCGCTTGTCCATTTCACGGCAGATCGGCTCAAAAATTTTCCAGTATCTTTTATCATCCGAAAAAATTACAAACGGTTCTTTTTTTAATGATACGTCAGCCTTGCCGCCGCTCAATTTCTGCCGTATTTTTATAAATGCCATTCTTACTGCATAAAATGCCGCTCCCAGTAAACCTATCAGCACCGTGAACAGCATGCTTCCGGTACCCGGATCGATATATAACAACATATCAAACACCCCGCTATCTTTCAAATCTTCGAACTTAAACGGCTCTTACGGATTCTTTTAAAATCGACAAAAACCTTACCTTTTATTATATAAAAAAATAAATTATCTGTCAACTTTAAGCTATATAAAAAAGCTATGCAAGTCAGAGCTTACATAGCTTTTTGTCAGTTGTTTTTAAGCTTTTCTTTAATCATTGTGGTAGATATACTCTTGGTGTAGGGGACGTAACATACATCAACACCGAGGGGTGCAAGCTGCTTTTCGGTGAGGTTGTAACGTTCGCTGCCTTTCCAGTCGTCACCTGAAATAAGTACGTCAAATTTATATTCTTCCCAGGCTCTGAGCTTATCGGTATACGTCATAGGTACAACCTTATCGACGCATTTGAGTGAAGCGATTATTCTTGCTCTGTCCTCATAGCTGATAATGGGTGTGAGATTTTTGGTTTCCTGTACATACTCGTCTGTGCAGACAGCAACTATAAGAGTATCGCAAAGCTCTTTTGACTTTTCGAGAATATTGAGGTGGCCTATATGGAACAAATCAAAAACTCCGGTAGTGTATCCTACTTTATACTTTTTCATTAAAACTAAGCCTCCTGATATATTTCAACATGGTCTACGTTAGCGTGAACAAGAGTTTTTCGAGGGGTCATATAATCGCTGCCGTAATTTTGGCTGAGATACCAGTCATAATCCTTGGGGATAGCAAACTCGCGCTCTACAAATTTGCAGGGGATTGTTTCATCAAATATCTTACAGTCAATGGTATGGAATTTATGTATATAATCACACATGCAAAAATATTTTTCGGATTTTTTTGTGCCGAGTAAAGCAATGGTATTCTGTATAAGTTTAATAACTGCGATTCTCAAGACCTCAGGCATTTTGTCTGCTATACGGTAAACGGCAACGGTGGTTGGTGAATTATCACCGTTTTTTATTTTATAGCGGTTGCGGTATTTTTCGTGGAGCATCATCGTCAAGCCCAGCAGGTATGACTGAATTTTTTCAAGATTTTTATTCTTGGCACAGTAGCAGTACATAAATATGTCAAGCCATATTCCGCTGTTGATGTTCAATCCCTCAGTGCCTGATTCGGGTACAAACGAGCTGTTGAATCTCATTCTTGCAAGGCAGTGAGGTGTTTCGTGGTCGAGCTCAAAATCCGAAAGAGAGTATCCGTCAATGATATTATTGCTTTTTTTAAAAATCTTCTTCAGCTTTTTGTAATCCGTATATGGCATCATAACATCTATATCGTCATCCCACGGAATAAAGCCTTTATGGCGTACGGCACCGAGTGTGGTGCCGGACTGTAATACCATCTGAAGGTTGTTTTCTTTGCACATATCATCGAGCTTGCAAAGGATTCTGTAGCAAGCTTGTTGCAACTCGATAAGCGTGACTGACAACTGCCTCACCACCAATAATATACTGAATTTATAGTATCATACAAGACTTATATTGTCAAGAAAACAAAAAGCACACTCCCGAACGAAGTGTGCCTTTTAAAGATAATAGATTGTACTTATCTCTCGTTGATATACTTTGTGAGCTCAACGGGGTCAACAATAACGCCGTCCTTGTAAACACGCATATTGCCGGAAGCGATTTCGTCGATGAGGATAACCTCGTCGTTGTTGTAGCCGAACTCAAACTTGATATCCCAAAGGTCGAGGCCGATCGACTTAAGGTCGTCAGCAACGATCTTTGTTATCTTGAGTGTCTGCTCCTTCATGCTCTCGAACATAGCGGGAGTCATAACGCCGAGTGCTGCAAGGCCTTCGCCTGTAACAAGCGGGTCGCCCTTTTCATCGTTCTTGAATGTGCACTCTACATAGCCGCCTTCGAGAACTGTACCGTCCTCAATATACTCACCGTATCTGCGGACAAAGCTGCCTGTAGCAACAAGGCGGCAGATAACCTCGAGACCGTGACCGAATACGGTTGCGGGAAGAACCTCCATTGTAGCATCGTCAATATTTGCACTTACATAGTGTGTCTTAATGCCTGCAGCCTTAAGAAGCTCAAAGTAGTGAATAGATGACTTGAGGTTTGCCTTACCGATACCTTCTATTGTAAGACCGACAGAGTTTTCACCGGGATCGAAAACGCCGTCTTTACCTGTGCAGTCGTCCTTGAACTTGAGCATTACGTTGCCGTTGTCAAGCTCATATACATCCTTAGTTTTGCCTTCATAGATTTTTTTCATTTTGAACACTCCCTGTATCAAAAATAACATAATTACTTTATCACAATTTTTTTGTTATGTATACAGTTTTTGCAAAAAAACTAAACAAAAACTGCAAAAAAATTCTTTTGAGATTTGCTTTTGTTTTGTGAAAAAAGCTGTGAAACGGCATAATAAAGATTGTAATTGTGGCTTATTTGTGTTATATTTACTTTTGCAAAAGGAGATGTTTTGTATGGCTTTTATCAGCGTGTTTGATGTAATAGGTCCGAATATGGTCGGTCCCTCAAGCTCACATACGGCAGGTGCGGCGTCTATAGCACTGCTTACAAAAAAGATGATAGGCGAGAAGGTAAGGCGTATCAAGTTTACGCTTTACGGCTCGTTTGCTAAAACATACAAGGGTCACGGCACGGACAGGGCGCTTGTCGGCGGCATACTTGGCTTTGAGACAGACGATGAGCGTATACGTGATTCGTTTGAGCTTGCAGAGGCTGCAGGGCTTGATTTCAGCTTTGAATGTGCCGATACAGACGATGACGATATTCACCCAAATACCGTTGATATGGAGGTTGAGGGCTTCTCGGGCAGAAAGCTGTTTGTCCGCGGTGAGTCACTCGGCGGCGGCAAAGTAATGCTGACACGCATCAACGGCGTAAAGGTTGCCTTTACGGGTGAATTTCATGCACTTATTGTTATTCAGCGAGATTATCCGGGCGTTGTTGCGAGTATTACCACCGTACTCAGCAGCTACGGTGTCAATATTGCATACCTGCGTGTTTTCCGTGAAGAAAAGGGCGGGCTGGCCTATACCATAGTGGAATCAGACGAAGCGATATCAGAGGTGGCTGTTGAAGAAATTAAGAAAAACACAGCCATTGAAGATATTATGCTTGTCAAGAGATAAGGGGGTGCAGATGTGGATTTTTATACTGCTGAAGAGCTGCTAAAGCTTAGCGAAAATATGTCGATTGCCGATATAATGCGGCAGAGGGAAATCGTATGCGGTGAAACCGATGCCGAAACGGTCGAGCTTCGTATGAAGAAGGCACTTAAGATAATGCGTGACTCCGCACACAAACCTATAAGCAAGGTCTTGCCCTCTACAGGCGGACTTATAGGCGGCGAAGCGGCTAAGCTCAGCGAGCATGCAAGGCACGGCAAATCAATCTGCGGCTCTGTTATGACAAAGGCACTCATCTATTCACAGGCTGTGCCCGAAGTCAATGCATCTATGGGCGTAATCGTTGCCGCACCGACAGCAGGCTCGTCGGGTGTAGTGCCGGCAGTGCTTTTAGCTCTTGAAGAGGAGTTTGAGCTTGACGAAAAAACCTTGCTCGACGGACTCTTTACCGCGGGCGCAGTAGGATATCTGCTTATGAAGCATGCAAGCGTTTCGGGTGCCGAGGCAGGCTGTCAGGCAGAGGTAGGCTCGGCCTCGGCAATGGCGGCGGCAATGGCTGTTGTGATGATGGGTGGCACAGCAGAGCAGGCTTTTGATGCAGCTTCAATAGCACTCAGCAATCTGCTCGGTCTGGTATGCGACCCGATAGCAGGCCTTGTAGAAGCACCGTGCCAGAGCAGAAACGCGGTAGGTGCCGCAAATGCGCTCACCTGTGCGGAAATGGCACTCAGCGGTATTAAGGCCGTCGTGCCGTTTACCGAGATGATGCAGGCAATGTACCGCGTCGGCTGTAAGCTCCCGTCCGAGCTTCGTGAAACAGCTCTCGGCGGCTGTGCCGTAACACCTACAGGCTGTGCACATAACTGCCGTATCTTCGGCGGATGTAACTGAATAATATAAATCAGGAACAAGTCAGCATTGTGAAGAAATGTTGACTTGTTTTTTTCTTGCGAAAAATATAGATTTATTACTATAAATATTTTTCATACCCCTAAAACCGCTTTCTGTACCCTTTCTCGGTTTTTTGCGTTTTTTTGTGCTATAATGAAGTAAATCACTTTAGGGGGTTAAAGTATGAAAACGAAGTTTAGAAGATTATTGGCAGTAATTATGGTGATGATTATATTTGCAAGTCCATTAAGTGCAAGTATGATTCATTCGGATTCGAACGTTTCTTCGGCTAATCCACCAGATGATTATGAAATTATATTTGAAGAAAGCAATGATTTTTCAATTGGTGTTATGTCAGAAGTATCAAACGCTGAAAATGATATTTTGCTCATTCAAGATAATTTACCATGGGATAGCAATGCAAATGAAACTGTCTTAAGAAGAATTGGAGCCAATTATGATAAAATTAGCTCCTCTAAATTATCGTCAATAGATTTAGGCTCGTATAAAGTAGCTATAATAGCTAATGATCAATCTGTATCGAGTTATGCTAATTACAAAAGTATCAGAGAGCAATTAGATTATTTTGTAAATATAGGTGGCGTTTTGATATTTGGAGCAGCCGATAATGGTTGGGCCAAAGGCTCTTTTGATTGGGAACTTCCCGGCGGTGTTAGAAAGCAAAATAAAAATGCTTATAATAATTATATATTTGACTTTGACAATCCGATAGTAACAGGAGAATTATCTGATGGATTGTCATTGTCTGATTCAGATTTATCTTCTAACTACTGCTCACATACTGTTTTTATTGAAGATACATTGCCGGCGAATCATAATGTTATATTGCGCTCAAGCTCCGATAATTCACCAACTTTGGTAGAGTATCCTGTTGGAAATGGTTATGTGATAGCTTCTGGATTAACATGGGAGCATGCATATGTTTATGACTATGGCGAGTTTTCAAGAAAAGCCATGGATGATTTGTTCTTGTATGCTATAGAAAAGTCTAATAGCGATAGAAACATCGAAAAAATGCAAATATTTGAAGATAATAGCAGTTTTGAAAATTGTTCTAGTGATTTCTTTAAGGATTCAGAGAAACACAAATATTTAATTAGTGATAGTTACTTTAATAAATTATCTACATATTATGAAAACACATGGTTTGAAAATATTATTTCAACCATAGGTATAAAAAATCAGTTGCAAAAGGCACGTGAGTCACAATGGGGAGGATCATGTCACGGTATAAGCGTATCTATGGCTTTATCTCATATTGGAGAAATTGATATAAATAATTTTGACGATTATGCTGAAAATTATTTTGATTTTTCAAAGCCGAAAGATAATAACCGTTTAAGAGATTTAATAAATTATTATCAATTATCTCAATATTTGCAGATAATTGATGCAGGCTCAATCAGTGTATCGGTTTCTAATAATGACGAGTTAAAAAAAGAACTTAAAACTATTGTTGAATTAGCACAAGAAAGCGAGAAAAGTGGTTATCCGTTTTTGTTTTCGTTTGGTTGGAATTTTGGGTTTCTACTACCAAAAGATACTGCTGGACATACAATTGTGTGCGTAGGAGTAAAAGAAAAGGATGGATATTTTCGATTACAGTTTGTAGACCCTAATTCATTTAATGCATATATTTATGCAAGAGTTAGCAAAGATTATGATAGTATCGTTTTTGAGGATAAGTATAACAGTAACGAATATTATTCTTTCAAGTTAACATGGATTGGTCATGAGTTTTTAAGCAATTACTCGAAAATTGATATAGATGGAGCGGATAATTCACTTGTTTTGAATTCTCAAATACTATCAAATGGTTTTATCGATGATACATATAATGTTGATATTATTGTTTTTAATTCAAATTCTTCCTTTGAAATAATATCATCGAATGGGGCTTTTTTAAGATTTGACGATGCTGAATTAACTGGAGATATGGAAATATTAGAGGTTAGTTATTGTAATAAAGGGGATTCAGTAGATTATCAAGTTATGGTAAATAGCAATTCTCAATATGAAATTACTCCTATAAGCGAATATATAGATTTGAGCATATACAATACTCAGGGTGCTTACACTGCTTTCGTTGGAAAAAACGCTGAGGAAATAAGTATTGATTTGAATTCGGGTGTTGAAGTAATAGGCAGTAGTATGGATTATCAAGCTTATTATGGTATGAGTGGCGAAAATACGCAAATGATTTCTATAACAGCAACTGATTCGAATCACATTAAAATGGATGAAAAACAAGAATATATACAAGTTAATGGCGATAACTTATATGACTGTGAAGTGAACGGTTATTATGAGAGCTTGGTATATCCTATAGTAGTAGATAATTCAGAATCTTTTATAATTAATAAAGATAATGAAATAGAATATGAGATAAGTTTTGTATATCCTGATGTTGATACATTGAATTATGGAGATATACTTGTTCTTCAAATAGATCGCACAGTATTGCCCTTAAACTCAAAACTTGTTTGGTATTCTGAGAGCGACGGAGTTACAATTCAAGAATTTGGTAATGGTGAGATGTGTTATGTTACATCGGATAAAAGTGGCGATGTTTCTATAACTATAAAAGCTGTTCACGAAAACGGTGAGCCTGCACTTGATGTAGACGGTAACGAGATTTACAGCGAAATTACTCTTAAATCTAACGCAGGTTTCTTCTGGCGCATTATATCATTCTTCAAAAACCTGTTTGGTATTGACAGATACGTTTATTAAATCTGTTGAAATATAAAAAACAAAGGAGAAATTTAAAATGTCAAAAAAATTCAAGCGTATTGTTTCATTGGTAATGGTAGCTGTTATGCTGCTGTGTTCGGGTGCTGTTGCAAGCGTAAGTGCATTTGAGGGCGATGTTTTAGAGTCAGGCTATTGCGGTAATGACCTGGAGTATACCGTCTGGGTATCCGGTGAGCTTGAGATTTACGGCGAAGGCGATATGTGGGATTTCGATCACGATTACGATGATATTCCCTGGAATGATTATTATGAACATATTACAAGCATATATGTTAGCGAAGGTGTAACAAGCATCGGTGACCACGCTTTCTGGTGGCTTGATGAGACTAATAAGCTTTACCTGCCTTCGACACTTGAATATATCGGCGTATGTTCAATTGATTTTGATCCTGACGAATATTATATGGTTATCTTCAACGGAACAGAAGACGAATGGTGCGATATTGCCTATTCAGACGGTGAATACGGCAGCGAGTGCTGTGATACATTTGATTTTGCCGCATTTGATCTTTATCTTAACGGCGAAGAGCCTTGGTTCTATTTTGAAGGTCGAGATCCTGTTCCTGTAAAGTACGGTGACATTCTTGTTCTCAGTGTTTATTCCGAAACAGTTATTCCCGAGGGTGCTTCACTTTATTGGGAGGCTGAAGGCTACGGTGTTGAGATGGAATACAGCGAATCTGATGAGTGCTTCTATATCCGTGCAAACGATACAGGTTCTGTAGATATTTATATCGGTATTCAGTACGAGGATGGAAGAGTAGATTACTTCGATTATATTACTGTTGAAACCCGCTCCAACTTCTTCCTTATGATTATTTCACTCTTTAAAGATCTGTTTGGTATCAACAGATACGTATATTAAGTTATAAATAAACAATCACACCGCCTGAGCTGAGAAGCACGGGCGGTGTGTTTCATTTATCGTCTGTAGAGGTAATTAAGTCTCTGCCAACGTTTTTTATCAATTGAATTTAACTGGTCGGCTGTTACACGGTATTGCCAGTTGCCGTCAGCCTTGCCTGGAATGTTGAGGCGTGTGTCCGAGCCGTAGCCGAGCAGATCCTGAATCGGAAGTATAACGGTATCGGCGTGAGATGCAAATATTGTTTGGATAATACTCTGGTAGCCGTTGTTCCAGTCGGGCGAGGTATAGCCGCAGTATTCAAGCATACCTTTTCGTGTTTCATCCGATAGTTCCCAAACATAGCCGAGCAATGTATTGTTGTCGTGCGTACCTGTGTAGGCTATGCAGTTGTCAGTATAGTTATGCGGCTGATGAGGGTTGTCATTATCTGAAAGGAAACCGAATTGGAATACTCTCATACCGGGGAATCCGCTGTATTCGACAAGGTCAATAACTTCCTGTGTGATGTCGCCGAGGTCTTCTGCGATAATCAGCTTTTCGCCTGCGATTTCCTTTGTCATATCGACAAAGGCTTCACCGGGACCCTTTACCCACTTGCCGTTTTTAGCTGTGGTTGCGTTGCCGTCTACACTCCAGTAGCTTTCAATTCCTCTGAAATGGTCGATACGTACAGCGTCAAACATTGTCAGGTTGTGGCTGAGCCTTGCACGCCACCACTTGAAGCCATCAGCCTGCATCTTTTTCCAGTCATATATCGGGTTGCCCCAAAGCTGACCTTCTGCTGCAAAATAATCGGGCGGCACACCTGCAACGCAGGAGGGCTTGTTTTCTTTATCAAGCAGAAACTGCTCTTTGTTTGCCCATACGTCACAGCTGTCAAAAGACACATAAATCGGGATATCACCGATTATGCTGATGTCTTTGCTGTTGGCGTATTCTTTTATTTCTGCCCACTGTGTGAAGAACTGATACTGAATGAATTTCCACATAAAGAGCACGTTTTCGTCAATTTCATCTGTATCCCACTCAGTCCAGGGCTTTTCGTTGTTTGCTTTTTTGAGTGCCATAAAGCGGCAGAACTGATCGAGATAAACGTTCTCATTGATGAATAATTCGATTTTTTCTTTGAGTGCTGTATCAACACGCTTTGACGCGTTCATAAGCACAGCAGTGCGTGTGTGGTAGAGCCTTACATATTCACAACTGTAAGGCGTTTGCTGACGGCAGGAATCAAGTTCTTCTTTGGTCAGGAGCCCCTGCTCGTTAAGTGTCGGCAAGTCAACAAAATATGGGTTGCCGCCGAAGGCAGAATAGGATTTGTAGGGTGAGTTGCACTCATCCACAAGGCAGAAGGGGAGCACCTGCCACATTGAAAATCCGCAGTCTGAAAGGAAATCGACAAATTGCTTTGCTTCTTTACCGTAGCTGCCGATTGAGTAATCGCCCGGCAGGGATGAAACGTGCATCAGCACGCCGCTTTTTCTTTTCTTAATATTAATGATAATCACCGCTTTGCTTGACAGTATTTTTATTTTTTGATAATATTTAATATCAGTAATGTATTTTATTATATATTGATAACTTTTAAAAATCAACTGTATTTTACTGTGGCAGAAAGGTAATTTATGGCTAATAAAACAAGAAGCGATTATACTATGCTTAATATTGTTTCGGGTCTTGGCGGTTATATGGTAACTTTTGTGCTTGGCATAGTTTGCCGTATGGCTTTTACCCGTGTTTTCTCGGCGGAATATTTAGGTATCAACGGGCTTTTCGGAAACGTGCTTGGTATGCTGTCACTTGCTGAACTCGGTATCGGTTCTGCGATTGTTTATGCTCTTTATGCTCCGCTTGCAAAAAATGACAACGGGAAGATTGCAACGCTTGTCAGATTTTACGGTAAATGCTATCGTGTCATAGCGATTGTTGTGCTGGTGCTCGGTCTTGCATTGATTCCTTTTCTTAAGTTTATTGTAAAAGAGCCGCCTGATATTAAAGAAAGCTATTACCTGATTTATCTGATAATGCTCTTCAATTCCGTTTCCGGCTATTTCTTTGCTTATCGCTCGTCTCTTCTTGTTGCGGCGCAGAAGAATTACCTTGTGACGCTTGTGAGCAATATTGTTATTATTGTTCAGAATGCAGTGCAGATTGCGGCTATATTCCTTTTTGAGAATTATATAGTTTATATGCTGATTGCTTCTGTTTGCGGTATGACTACCAATATTATTGCATCAGAAATTGCAAAGAAGCAGTATCCGTGTATAAAAGAAAAGCATCCTGCTCCGCTTGAGAAAGAAGAAAAAAGAAGTCTCATACGAAACGTGCGTGCGCTTACGATAAATAAAGTAGGCGGTCTGCTTGTAAACTCGACGGATAATATCATAACGACTTTTTTTGACGGTCTTGCTACTACCGGTCTAGCGTCGAACTACACATTGCTTTCAAACAGCATAAATTCTTTGCTCAGGATAGTTTTTAATTCACTCAATGCAAGCGTAGGTAATCACAATGCACTTGAGGATAATGAGCACAAATATTCTCTTTTCAAGTCCATTAACCTTGCTAATTTCTGGATTTTCGGTTGGGCGGCAATTGGTATTTTTGTCGTTTCGGGCGATGTAGTAAGTGTTATGTTCGGTGCTGAGTACGTAATGGATTTTAAAATTCCGCTCGTAATCGCTATCAATTTTTATATGGTCGGTATGCAGAATGCCGTCTGGACGTACTATAATACGCAGGGCCTTTTCCGCAGAGGCAGATATGTTTCTTTAATTACGGCAGTTATAAATATTGCTTTGTCAATACTGCTCGGTAAAGCTTGGGGACTTTTCGGTATACTGCTTGCTACGGCAATTTCAAGGCTTGTTACAAACACGTGGTACAGCCCGTATGCAGTGTTCAGATACGGCTTCGGTATGTCGGTTAAACCGTATTTTATAAAATACGTATTTTATGCAGTTGTACTTACTGTAACGGGTGGCACTTGCTGGTTTGCCTGCTCGCTTGTAAATTTTATACCGATTGTCAATATGATAATCAAAGTTGTTATATGTAGCATAATACCAAATTTTGTGTTCTTCCTGCTGTTCTTCAGAACAAAAGAATTTGGTGTTCTTAAGTCCTTTGTAATAAGAGCATTAGGCAAGGTTAAAAAGTTGATAAGAAGATAAAAAATCGCTGTGTATTGATTCAATACACAGCGTAATTTTTTATTCTTCTATAGCTGACTTCAGCCTTTCAAGGCCGAGATCAATTTCTTCTCTTGTAATATTAAGAGGAGGAAGGAGACGGACAAGTGTCTTTGCTGTAAGGCAGATAATACCGTTATCAATACCTTTTTTGACAACGTCGGCACCTGTTTTGCCCTCAACCTCAATACCAATCATCATACCCATACCGCGTATGGATTTGACGTTTTTGAAGGCTGAAACCTTTTCACGGATATATTCGCCGTTAGCTCTTACATTCTCGAGGAAAGCTTCGTTGTTGACCTTGTCGAGCACATAGCTTGCGCCTGCACATACAATCGGGTTGCCGCCGAAGGTTGAGCCGTGTGTGCCGGCACTCATAACACCGCCGAGTGCTTCACTGCAAAGGCAGGCACCAATCGGAAGTCCGCCGCCAAGACCCTTTGCGAGTGTTACAACGTCAGGCTTGATACCGTAATTTTCGTGGGCAAGGAGCTTGCCTGTTCTGCCGATACCTGTTTGTACTTCGTCAATGATTACAAGCAGGTCTTTTTCTTTTGCAAGGGCACAGACCTCGTTAACAAAATCTTTCTCGAGCGGAATAACGCCGCCCTCACCCTGAATCATTTCCATCATAACAGCGCAGGTCTTGTCGCTGATTGCTGCCTTGATCTGCTCAATATCCTTTTCGCAGTATACAAAGCCTGCGTTATAGGGGGCAAAGCAATCGGGGTGAAGTGCATCCTGGCCTGTGGCAGTGAGAGTGGACATTGTCCTGCCGTGGAATGAGCTGAGCAGAGTGATTATTTCGTATCTGCCCTCACCGTATTTGTCGAAGCTGTATTTGCGTGCGATTTTGATTGCGCACTCGTTAGCCTCTGCACCTGAGTTGCCGAGAAATACCTTTGAAAAGCCGGTTGCCTTTGTCAGCTTGTCGGTGAAAAGAGCAGTTGCGTCTGTGTAGTAAAGGTTGCTGATGTGGCTGAGCTTGTGAGCCTGAGACGAAACAGCATCTGCCCAGCCTTCATCTGCATAGCCGAGGCAGTTGACACCGATACCCGAAGTGAAATCGATATACTCTTTGCCGTCAAAGTCTGTTGCAACGGTACCCTTACCGCTTGCAATACCGAGGTCATAACGACCGTAGGTAGGCATTGCAGAGGAGTTGTTTATTTCTTTAATCTGTTCAAAATTCATTTTATTCAAGTCCTTTATTATCTGAACATTGTGCCGATACCTGCATCGGTCAGAAGCTCAATGAGAATGGAGTGTTCGATTCTGCCGTCCATAATAATTGCATGCTTGACACCACGTCTGACAGCTTCTACACAGCAGTCAACCTTGGGTATCATACCGCCCTTGATGACATTCTGCATCTTGAGTGCGGGCACTTCGCTGACGTTGAGCTCTTTGATAAGTGTGCTCTCATCATCTTTATCACGGAGCAGACCTGTGATATCTGTCATAAGTATCAGGTTTTCTGCACCAAGTACTGCCGCAATGCGTGATGCCGCGAGGTCAGCGTTTACATTGTATGTGTGGTCGCCGCCTGCAACGGAAGAAATAACGGGAATGTATCCGCTGTTGAGCACATCAAGTACGGGCTGAATGTTGATATCGGTGATATCGCCAACATAGCCGATATCCTTCTCACGGTGCTTTACAGCCTTTATCATACCGCCGTCAATACCGCAAAGTCCGATAGCCTTGCCGCCCTTCTGCTCAAGCAGTGCGACAAGGTCTTTGTTTACCTTGCCTGCAAGCACCATCTGGACTATTTCCATAGTTTCTTCATCTGTGTAACGCAGACCGTCAACAAACTTGCTCTCTTTATTGATTTTCTTAAGCATATCGTTGATTTCGGGGCCGCCGCCGTGAACAAGCACAACTTTGATACCTACAAGTGAGAGGAGGACAATATCCTCCATAACAGCCTGCTTGAGGTCTTCGTTAATCATTGCGTTGCCGCCGTACTTGATTACGACGATTTTGTTGTAATATTTCTGGATGTAGGGGAGAGCCTGCACCAGAATCTGTGAACGGTCAAAATTTGAAACTTCCATTTGTTACCTCTTATGAACGGTAGTCACCGTTGATTTTTACATAGTCGTATGTAAGGTCACAGCCCCATGCGGTAGCTTCAGCACTGCCGTCTGAGAGTGTGATGTCTATAATGATTTCGTTTTCGAGAAGAATTGTCTTTGCAATATCTTCATCAAACTCAATGCCTGCACCGTCTCTGCAAACTGCAATAGTGCCCTTTGAGCTTACAAAGTCAACGTCAACACCGTTGATGTCAAGGTCAGCACCCGAGTAACCGATTGCGCAGAGCACTCTGCCCCAGTTAGCATCGGCACCGAACATAGCCGCCTTGAGAAGTGACGAATTGATTACGGACTTTGCGACTGTTTTAGCTGTTGCAATATCCTTTGCACCCTTGACAGCACATTCGATAAGCTTTGTTGCACCCTCACCGTCACGTGCGATTTCACGTGAGAGGTAACGCAGTGCCTCGAAAAGAGCAGCTTTGAAGGTGTCAAAATCTGCACCTTCTGCTGTGATTTCGCTGTTGCCTGCAAGACCCGAAGCGAGGATTGAGCACATATCGTTGGTTGATGTGTCACCGTCAACCGAAACCATATTGAATGTGTCGCAGACAATAGCGTTGAGAGCCTTTTTGAGCATATCTGCACTGATTGCAGCATCTGTTGTGAGGAAGCAGAGCATTGTTGCCATATTAGGCATAATCATACCGCTGCCCTTTGCCATACCGCCGATATAGCATGTCTTGCCGTCAAGCTCAAACTTAACGCAGACCTCTTTTTCGTGCGTGTCGGTTGTCATAATTGCAACTGCTGCACTGTGACCGCCGTCACGGCTTAAGCCCTCTTTAAGTATGCCGATATGGCTTGCAATAGGCTCAATATTGATAGACGGGCCGATAACACCTGTTGATGCTACAACAACGTCTTTTGCACTGATACCGAGTGCATCTGCTGCAAGTGAGCACATAGCCTCTGCCTTTTCGATACCGTCTGCAGCACAGGTGTTTGCGATACCTGAGTTGCAGATGATTGCCTGAGCAATGCCGTTTTCGAGGTTAGCTGCAGTGACTCTGTTGGGTGCACCTTTTACGAGGTTGCTTGTATGCATTGCCGCAGCAGTGCAGGGCTTCTCGCAGTAAACAAGTGCAAGGTCGTGCTTTGTTTTATTTTTTCTGATACCGCAGTGGACAGAGTTTGCAACAAAGCCAAGCGGTGTGGTAATTGTTCCTTTTATAAATGTCATTGGTTGGTTGCTCCTTGAGTAATCGCTGATTGAATCGGGCTGTGATTATCAGCGAGATAATTTTTTGTCAGAAATGTCAAAAAACGCAGGCAATACTTTGTGTATTAACGAGTATTTTGGGCGTTTCTGACGGAAAAGTAGCCGCTGAGAATTGCGGCTTAGATTTAATTAGCGGTTACCTTATTAAAATGCGGGGGGCACGAGGTTGAGACCTGCGTTTTCATCAAGCCCCATAATCAGGTTCATATTCTGAATTGCCTGACCTGCGGCACCTTTGACCATATTGTCGATTGTTGACACAACAATCAGTGTGCCTGTGCGTGAGTCTATATGAAGTGAAATATCGCACATATTTGTGAACTTGACATTTCTGAGGTTTGCTGTTGCACCGTCGGGAAGCACGCGAACAAACTGCTCATCGGCGTACTTTGTTTCATAGGCCGCACGAATCTGCTCTTTTGTAACGCCATCTTTGAGCTTTAAGTACATTGTGGATACGATACCTCTGTTTACGGGAAGAAGATGAGGGACGAATGTAACCTTGATCTTCTTGCCGCCGAGCTTTGAAAGAGTCTGCTCGATTTCAGGTGTGTGGCGGTGCATACCTACCTTGTAGGGTGAGAATGCCTCGTTACAGTCGGGGTAGTGGGTTGTCTGGCTGAGACCTCTGCCTGCACCCGTTACACCTGACTTTGAGTCGATGATTACGCTGTCTGTTTCAACGAGACCGTTGATAATTGCAGGAGCAAGACCGAGTGCCGCAGACGTGGGGTAACAGCCGGGGTTAGCGATTACACTGACGCCCTCTGCCTTTTCTCTGAATAGCTCGGGCACGCAGTAAACTGCCTCTTTATGTATCTCGGGCTTGTCAAACGGCTTCTGATACCACTCGGTGTATTCCTCTTCGCTCTCAAGGCGGAAGTCTGCACCGAGGTCGATGAATTTTCTGCCCTTTTCAAGACATTCTGCTGCAAGCGGCTCTGAAAGACCGTGAGGAAGGCAGGCAAAAACGACGTCGCTCATATCAACAGCTTCGCTCTGGTTGATACAAACCTTGTCGCAAAGACCGAGGAATGAGGGGTAAATATCGGAAAGCTTCTGACCCTCAAAGCTCTTGGAGCAAAGGGCAGTAAGCTCAACGTCGGGATGGCTGAGGAGAAGGCGTACAAGCTCAGCACCTGCGTAGCCTGTTGCGCCGATAACGGCAACTTTGATTTTCATAGTTTATCTTTCCTTATCAGGGTTATTTCTTAATTCTGTTGTTTACGCAGGTCTCAAGTTTGATTGCCTCGTAAACGTCTTCGCCGAACAGCTCGCAAACATTCTGATACTTTTCAAGCGGCAGTGTTTCGAGTGTCAGCTTTTCTTTGATGCACAGTGCTACAAGCTCGCCTGTTGCCTTATATGCATCACGGAAGGGGAGACCCTTACCTACAAGATAGTCGGCACAGTCTGTTGCATTGATGAAGCCTTCTGCAGCAGCACGGCGCATATTTTCGGGAATTACACGCATTGTTTCGATCATCGGGTCAAGTGCTGTCATACACATCTTGACTGTGTCGATTGCGTCGAAAATAGCCTCTTTATCTTCCTGCATATCCTTGTTGTATGCAAGCGGCAGACCCTTCATAGCGGTGAGAAGTGCCATAAGGTCGCCGAATACTCTGCCTGATTTGCCTCTGATAAGCTCGGCAATATCGGGATTCTTCTTCTGCGGCATAATGCTTGAGCCTGTTGAGAAAGCGTCGTCAAGCTCAACGAACTTGAATTCCCATGAGCACCAGAGAATAATCTCCTCGCAAAGTCTGGAAAGGTGTACCATAAGAATTGAAAGTGCACTTGCAATTTCAAGGCAGAAGTCTCTGTCCGAAACGCCGTCGAGTGTGTTTTCGACTACACCGTCAAAGCCGAGAAGCTGTGCTGTCATTGCACGGTTTATGGGGTAGGTTGTGCCTGCAAGAGCACCGCTGCCAAGCGGTGAATAATTCATTCGTGCCTTTGCATCGGCAAGTCTGCCCATATCACGCTCGAGCATACTCACATAAGCGGAAAGCTGCATACAGAATGTGATTGGCTGTGCACGCTGAAGGTGAGTGTAGCCGGGCATAATAGTGTTTTCGTTTTCGTGTGCCTTGTTGAATATTGTGTCTGTCAGGTGACGGAGCATATCCATAACCTCTTCGCATTCCTTGCGGAGAGTAAGGCGGATATCGGTTGCAACCTGGTCATTACGGCTGCGGCCTGTGTGCAGGCGCTTGCCTGCATCGCCTATGCGGGCGGTGAGAGTCTGCTCGATGAATGTGTGGATATCTTCTGCATCGGGGTCGATGAGAAGCTCACCGTTAGCGATATCCTCTTTAATCTGCTTGAGACCGTTTATTATTTTTTCGCAGTCCTCAACGGGAATAATACCCTGAGTGCCGAGCATAACTGCGTGTGCAATTGAGCCGTCAATATCCTCACGGTACATACGGCTGTCGAATTTTATGGAAGAGTTGAAATCGTTTGTTCTCTTGTCAGCTTCTTTTGCGAAGCGTCCTGCCCAGAGTTTCATTGCATTTTCCTGCCTTTTATTATGTTCGAAAAAAATAACATTCGGGCGGAGGGATACTCCGCCCTTAACTGTATTGTTTTTCTTATTTGTTACGCTCAGCCTCGAGGATTGCACGAACCTTGATCGGAAGACCGAAGAGGTTGATGAAGCCTGCGGAATCCTTCTGATCGTAAACCTCGTCTGCATCGAACGTTGCAAAGTCCTCACTGTAGAGTGTGTAGGGAGATGTAACGCCTGCGTTGATCATGTTGCCCTTGTAGAGCTTGAGCTTAACATCGCCTGTAACAGTTTCCTGAGTCTTGTCAACAAATGCACTGAGTGCCTCACGAAGGGGAGTGTACCACTGGCCGAAGTAAACAAGCTCTGCAAAACGGAGAGCAACCTGCTCCTTGTAGTGCTGTGTATCACGGTCGAGAGTGATTGTCTCAAGTACCTGATGTGCCTTGTAGAGGATTGCACCTGCGGGATTTTCGTAAACGCCACGGGACTTCATACCGACAAGTCTGTTTTCAACAAGGTCAGCAATACCGATACCGTTTGCGCCGCCGATTTCGTTGAGCTTTGTGATGAGCTCAACACCGCCCATCTTCACACCGTCGAGTGCTACGGGAACACCCTTCTCAAATGAAAGTGTGATGTATGTGGGCTTGTCGGGAGCTGCTTCGGGAGCTACACCCATCTCAAGGAAGCCTTCCTTGAGGTACTGGGGCTCGTTTGCGGGATCTTCAAGGTCAAGACCTTCGTGTGAAAGGTGCCAAAGGTTCTTATCCTTTGAGTAGTTTGTTTCACGGTTAATCTTGAGGGGAATATCGTGTGCCTCTGCATACTCGATTTCTTCTTCACGTGACTTGATGTCCCAGATTCTCCAGGGAGCGATGATCTGCATCTCGGGAGCAAAAGCCTTGATAGCAAGCTCGAAACGAACCTGGTCGTTACCCTTACCTGTACAGCCGTGGCAGATAGCGTCTGCGCCTTCAGCCTTTGCAATCTCAACAATTCTCTTTGCAATAACGGGACGTGCAAAAGATGTGCCGAGGAGATAATCCTTCTCGTAAACAGCACCTGCCTTGAGTGTGGGGAAGATGTACTCGTTTACAAACTCTTCCTGAAGGTTTTCGATGTAAAGCTTGGAAGCACCTGTCTTGATAGCTTTTTCCTCAAGACCGTCAAGCTCTGTGCCCTGACCGACGTCACCGGATATTGCGATAACTTCACAGTTGTTGTAGTTCTCTTTGAGCCAGGGGATTATGATAGATGTATCAAGACCGCCTGAGTAGGCAAGAACAACTTTCTTAATTTCTTTCATTGTAGTTTCCTCTTTTCGGTAAAATTAATTTTATTCAAGCGATGTGTATTATTATACAACAAATATACAGAAAATCAACTGTTTTATTGCATAAATATACACGTTTTTATTGATTTTTTTGTGTAAATATGCATAAATTGCATTATTTACCCGTTGAGCCGAAGCCGCCGGAACCTCTTTCGGTCTCGTCAAACTCGGTGACTTCAACAGCAGGTGCTGTGCATACGGGCATAACTACAAGCTGAGCAATTCTTTCGCCCGGCTGAATTGTGTAGCTCTCTTCATACTGGTTGATAAGACCTACACAGATTTCGCCTCTGTAGTCACTGTCAACAACACCGACACAGTTTGCAGGGGCAAGACCGTGCTTGATTGCAAGACCGCTGCGTGCGAATATCATTGCGGCATAGCCTGCATCCTCAAGTGCGATTGCAAGACCTGTCGGAATGAGAGCGTGACCGCCATTATCGAGCGTAATCGGCTCATCAATGCAGGCACAAAGGTCAAGACCTGCACTGCCGACTGTTGCACGCTGCGGAATTTTTGCGTTTTCTCTGAGCTTCTTGAATTTAATTTCGGTTATCATCAGAAAATCACCTTTTCAGCATTCTGTCTGAGTACAAGACCAAGGAATTCATCAATGCTCATAGCACCGATGTCGCCTTCGCCTCTCTTGCGTACGCCGACTGTGCCTTCTTCAATTTCCTTGTCGCCCATAACAAGCATATAGGGAATCTTCTCAAGCTGTGCCTCACGGAGCTTGTAGCCGAGCTTCTCACTGCGGCAGTCAGCGCTTACACGCAGACCTGCATTTGCAAACTTCTCAACAAGTGCATTTGCTGCTTCGTGGTGTCTGTCAGCAATGGGCATAATTCTTACCTGCTCGGGTGCAAGCCATACGGGGAATGCACCTGCATACTTCTCGATAAGAAGCGCGAGTGTACGCTCATAACAGCCGATAGAAGTACGGTGGATGATGTAGGGATTCTTCTTTGTACCGTCTGCATCAACATATTCCATACCGAATTTCTCTGCAAGCATCTGGTCAATCTGGATTGTGATGAGTGTATCTTCCTTACCGTGAACATTCTTAATCTGAATGTCAAGCTTCGGGCCGTAGAAAGCAGCCTCGCCGACACCGACTTTGTACGGGATTTCAAGGTGGTCAAGAATCTTTGCCATAATACCCTGAGCTTCATCCCACTGCTCAACCGTACCGATGTACTTATCTTTATCGTCGGGATCCCACTGTGAGAAACGGTAAGAAACGTCCTCGTAAAGGCCGAGAGTTTTGAGCATATAGATTGCAAGCTCAAGACAGCCTTTAAACTCGTCTTCAAGCTGCTCGGGAAGGCACATAAGGTGACCTTCGGAAATTGTGAACTGACGTACACGGATAAGACCGTGCATCTCGCCGCTGGATTCGTTTCTGAAAAGTGTTGATGTTTCGTTGTATCTTAAAGGCAGATCACGGTAGGAGCGTGCTCTGTTGAGGTATGCCTGGTACTGGAAAGGACAGGTCATAGGACGGAGTGCAAATACCTCATCATCCTTTTCCTCGTCACCGAGTACGAACATACCGTCCTGATAATGATCCCAATGACCTGAAACCTTGTAAAGATCGCTTTTAGCCATATAGGGAGTTTTTGTGAGAAGCCAGCCCCTCTTCTGCTCCTCGTCCTCAACAAAACGCTGAAGCAGCTGAATGATTCTTGCACCCTTGGGGAGAAGAATCGGCAGACCCTGGCCGATAATATCTGAGGTTGTGAAGAGCTCAAGCTCACGGCCGAGCTTGTTGTGGTCACGCTTCTTTGCTTCTTCAATCGCCTCAAGGTGAGCGTCAAGATCAGCCTGCTTTGTGAAGGCTGTGCCGTAAATACGCTGAAGCATTTTGTTCTTGGAGTCGCCTCTCCAGTATGCGCCAGTTGCGGATGTGAGCTTGAATGCTTTTACTCTTGAAGTGTCAGGAATGTGAGGACCTGCACAAAGCTCGTCAAACTCGCCCTGCTTGAAGAAGGAGATGTTCTCACCTTTATCAGCGTGCTCTTTGATAAGCTCAACCTTATAGATTTCGCCCTTCTCTTCCATCATTGCGATTGCATCTGCGGGAGAAAGCTCATATCTCTCGAGAGCAAGCCCCTCTTTAACAATTTTCTTCATCTCAGCCTCGATTTTCTCGAGAACTTCGGGAGTGAAGGAAACGTCGCAGTCAAAGTCGTAATAAAAGCCGTTATCAATTGCCGGGCCGATAGCAAGCTTTGCCTGTGGATAAAGTCTCTTTACAGCCTGAGCGAGAATGTGTGAAGCGGTGTGACGGAATGCCTTTTTGCCTTCCTCATCGTCAAATGTGAGAATCTCAACCTGAGCGTCAGCATCAAGTGCTGTACGAAGGTCGCAGAGCTCACCGTTTACTCTTGCAACGCAAGCAGCCTTGTAAAGCCCCATACCGAGACTTTTAGCAATATCGGCAACGGTAGTGCCGTTTTCGTACTCCTTAACAACGTTGTCTCTGAGTGTTACGTTAATCATCGTTTTTCATCCTTTCTGAAAAATAAAAAAACTTCACCCTGTATTTGTAAAATACAGGGTGAAGTATGTAATGCAATACTCCACGGTTCCACCCGTGTTGCGTAAAATTAATTACGCCGCTCTTTAAGCCTTAACGCAGCTTGTACGGCACAGCTTATTTGATGTTGATCAACTTCGCAGGCACTCGGCAGTGGTCGTCATCGGGGTGAATATCCGCCTCACAGCATTTGGCGGACTCTCTGAAATCAACCTTTTCGATGCACATTCTGCTTCATCGCTTTATACTATAATACATATTAAAGCCAATATATCACTTTTATTACATTATGTCAAGAGTAAATCAGCTTCTGTACACCTTAATTACCTGCTTACGGCAATCAATTTCGGTGATTTTATAGGCACCGCCGTATTCGCCGTCGAGAGTCCATGCAATATTTTCGCCCTTGCTCTCTATTACGAAGTGGCTGCCCTTGGTTAGGGTAAACATATCCTCGTTATATGTGTGGTCGATAAGCAGCTCTTTAGCACGCTCTGTCCACATCTTTGCGCCGTGGGGCATCTTGGCAAGGTTGAGCTCAAATAAGCCGTCGTCAAAGCCTATATCCTCACGCTTGTATTTGATTATACCGCCGATGTTGAGTGAGCTCGAGATCGCACCGAAAGCATATTCGCCCTCATATACTTCATTATCACACTCGATTCTCATCGGTATCGGCTTGAAGCCCTTGAGCTCCTTAAGGCCTGCGGCAACATAAGCAGAGTAGCCGAAGAGATTTTTTGATTTCTGAGATGTGTTGTATGAACTCTTTGTAAATACGCCGAATGAAGCAGTGTAGCAGAAAAAGCGGTCGTTGTTCATCTGGCCCATATCGTGCCATTTTGGCTCGACAGAGCAGATAAGGTCAACTGCTTTTGAAGCATTGGTAGGTATGCCGAGGCTGTGTGCAAAGTCGTTTGTAGTACCGCTGGGAATATAGCCGAGGGGCACTTCGATGCCTGACTGAAGTATGCCGTTTACGGTTTCGTTAAACGTGCCGTCACCGCCTCTGCAGACGATGAGGTCAAACTTATCAGCCAGATGCTTGGCATATTCTGTAGCATCGCCTCTCTTCTGCGTGGTGTAAACAGTTGTTTCGTAGCCTGCCTTTGTAAATTCGTTGGCAATGTGAAGCAGCTGATTGCGTACGGTGTATCTGCCGGAGCAGGGGTTGATAATAACAAGTACTTTTTTGCCTGTGTTACTCATTTAAGCACATCCTTGTGTGTTTTATTGGTTGTGAATTACGGTAAGCTCTTTGGGAGTAGAGGTGAGGTTTTCGCAGCCGTCTACGGTTATAAGTAGCATGTCCTCAATTCTTACACCGAATTTTTCCGGAATATAAATGCCGGGTTCAGCCGTGATTACATTGCCTTCGCGGAGAATATAGTCGCTCTTTAGGGATACGGTAGGGTCTTCGTGAATTTCAACGCCTACGCCGTGACCTGTTGAGTGACCGAAATATTTGCCGTAGCCTGCTTCGTCGATAATGTTTCTTGCAGCTGCGTCAACGTCTTTTGCGGCAACACCTGCGGCAGCTTTTTCGATTGCCGCCTGCTGTGCTTCAAGCACGATTCCGTAGACCTCAGCCATTGCATCGCTTGCTTCGCCAATGGCAACAGTGCGTGTCATGTCGCTGTGGTAGCCGTTTACTACGGCACCGAAATCCATTGTTACAAAGTCACCGAATTCTATCTTTTTATCCGTAGGTACGCCGTGAGGCTGTGAAGTCTTTTTGCCGCTGACGACTATAGTGTCAAACGAAACCTTTTCGGCACCGTTACGAAGCATATGAAAATCGAGAGCAAGTGCAACCTCACGCTCGGTCATACCGGGCTGTATGTATCGGATTGCGTTTTCGTAAGCGGCATTTGCTATTGTCTGAGCGGCTTTGATGTTCTTTACTTCTTCCTCGTTTTTTGCACAACGGAGATAACGTATCCATTTGTCAAATCTGCTGTCAAAAACTGCGTTGAAGCTTTCTGCCTTAAACATCTTACTGTATTCACGCAGACCGCTGACTGTTACGTAGTTTGCTTCAAGTGCAACGTTGGAGCAGTTGAATTTTTTCAGATATTTCGGTATTTGTACCTTTGCATCTGTAAGCAAAACAACGTCACAGCAATCCACCTGAGCCTGAGCAGCTTCGATGTATCTGCTGTCGGTGAGGAATACGTTGCCGTTTTTGGATACGATGAGGTAGCCGTTATCGGCAGTGAAGCCTGTAAAGTACTGCCTTGAGGCAGGGTTTTCGATGATACCGCCGTCAATATCCTTAGGCAGCATTTGTGTAATTTCGTACAGTTCCATAGGTTACACTCCGTTTTTTCTGCGTTCAAATTCTTCGAGCAGCTCTTTTTCGCCGTCTCTTGCTTTTTTGAAATAAAACTTGAATATCTTTTCGTCTCTTGCTCTGTCGGTAAATATTGCAGTTGCTCCTGCCGTGTTCGCGGAAAGCATATCGGTTTTGAGCTGATCGCCAACCATAGCGAGAGATTTAATAGGTAATCCCAGCTTTTCTGCCGCACGGTACAGACCGTCAGGCTTAGGCTTTTTTGCACTGTATATGTAGTTGCTGACGCCGAGACGTTTTGCTGTTATATAAACTCTCGGAGCTATAGCGTTTGAGACAATTGCAAGAGGTATATCTGCACTCTTCATACGCTGTACCCATTCCTTTACACCGGGTAGGGGAGTAAGCGTTTCGTCATATATGAGAGTGTTATCGATGTCAAGCAGAAGTCCTCTGATACCGTTTTGTTCAAGAAACTCGGCGGTTATGTCGCATACGCTTCTGAAACGGTATTTCGGCATATAGCGGTCATCAAGCATAGTTATAATCCTTTGAAATAATATGTAGCTTTTAAAGAAAAAAGACGGGCGTTGTTGCCCGTCTTTCGGTTCTTACTTATACTTGCGCTTGCGAGCAGCCTCTGATTTCTTCTTTCTCTTTACAGAAGGCTTTTCATAGTGTTCTCTTTTGCGAACCTCCTGAATAACACCGTCTCTGGAGGTCTGTCTCTTAAACCTTCTGAGCGCACTGTCCAAGGATTCGTTTTCTTTAACTTCTACTTTACTCATTGACTATTCCCTCCCTCCGCAATTTGCAGGGGCAAATTTCTCATTGTATAGATTGCATTATACAACAGATACTTACAGCTTGTCAATAAGTTTTTTTAAGAATTGAAATAAAAAACTTAAAAAATTCAGATTTGCTTGAATCCGATTTTTTTCATACACTTGTCGAGTGTGCGCTGTGCAAGTCGGGATGCTCTCTCGGCACCCTTTGCCATACACTCGTTGACGTATGCCGTATCTGCAATAATTCTTTTGTAGTTTTCCTGCAGGGGACGAAGCTCTTCGACAACAGCTTCACCGACGGAAACCTTAAAGTCGCCGTAGCCTTTGCCCGCAAACTCATTTTCGATTTCTTCATAGCTCTTGCCTGTGCAGCAGGAGTAAATTGTCATAAGATTATTTATGCCGTCCTTACCGTCTGCATAGCGTACGCAGGCTTCAGAGTCTGTGACCGCACTCTTGAATTTCTTCATTATTACATTCGGCTCATCAAGTACGGAAACAGATGCTTTCGGATTGGGGTCGGACTTTGACATCTTTGACGTCGGATCCTGAAGTGACGTGATCTTAGCACCCTTCTTGCCTATAAACGGCTCGGGCATTGTGAATGTGTTGCCGTGTATGCCGTTGAATCGGTCTGCAATATTTCGTGTCAGCTCAAGGTGCTGCTTCTGGTCTGCACCTATCGGTACAAAGTTAGCCTGATAGAGCAATATGTCTGCCGCCATAAGTGTCGGGTATGAGAAAAGGCCGACGTTTATGTTGTCAGCGTGCTTCTGGCTCTTGTCCTTGAACTGAGTCATTCTTGAAGCCTCGCCGAACTGTGTGTAGCAGTTGAGAAGCCATGCAAGCTGTGAATGCTGAGGCACGTGGCTCTGCATAAATACTATGCTCTTTTCGGGGGCAAGACCGTTTGCGAGAAGCAACGCAAACATTTCTGTTGACTGTTTTCTGAGCATAGCAGGCTCCTGACGGACGGTTATTGCGTGAAGGTCAGCAACGCCGAAAAGGCAGTCGTAATCTTCACTCATCGCCTTCCAGTTTTTAAGTGCGCCGAAATAGTTACCTATTGTGGGCACAGCTGTGGGCTGTATAAGACTTAATACGCGGGGCTTACGCTCCGGAGCTTTGTTTTCCATTTTCTTTTCTCCGTTTTGATCAATATTCTTTTGCAATATCTGCAAGTATGTTTACACCCTTGACTATTGCTTCGTCACTCGGTGTAGAGAAGTTCATTCTGAAGCACTGTGTCGTAGCTGCCATATCTCCGAGGAAGGCTGAGCCGGGCACGATTGTGACCTTGTTGTCAAGTGCTTTCTTGCAATACTCTGCCATAGGGATGTTGTCGTTAAGCTTGCACCATACAAACAGACCGCCTTCGGGACGTGTGTACGATACGTAGTCGAGCATTTTTTCTTCGACAAGGTCACACATAAGGTTGAGCTTTGAACGGTACATTGCTCTGATTTTTTCAATATGCTCGTCGATGTTGTATCTCTTCATCCACTCGTCAACAAGTATCTGTGAGAATACAGGTGTATGCACGTCGGAAACCTGCTTGCCTACAGTCATCTTGGCGACAACGGGAGCAGGAGCAACGCAGTAGCCTACACGAACACCGGGTGCGAGAATTTTTGAGAATGAGCCGGCGTATATAACTATACCGTCTGTATCGAGGCTTTTGATTTGCGGCACATCTTCGCCTGTTACGCGAAGCTCGCCATAGGGGTTATCTTCAAGAATCATTACGCCGTATTTCTTTGCAAGCTCATATACTGCCTTACGCTTCTCTAAGCTCATTGTGATACCTGAGGGATTCTGGAAGTTGGGGATTGTATAGATAAATCTTACATTCTTCTGTGTCTTGAGTGCTTCTTCAAGCTTTTCGATGTTGATACCGTCACTGTCAACAGGTACACCGCAGAGGTTGGCACCGAATGAGCGGAAAGCGTTGAGTGAGCCGACGAATGAAGGCTCTTCGCATATAACAGTGTCACCGGGGTTAACGAGTACCTTTGTTGCAAGGTACATTGTCTGTTGTGAGCCTGAAGTAATTATAAGCTCGTCGCTTTCTGTGCCGATGCCGTATCTCTCTTTACTGAAAGTACGCAGTGTTTCACGAAGAGGTGCATAGCCCTCGGTAATACCGTACTGGAGTGCAGTAAGTGCGTGCTCGGCAAAAATATCTTTTGCTATTTCTGCAATTTCAGCAGCAGGGAAAGATTCGGGTGAGGGGTTACCTGCGGAAAACGGAATGATTCCGGGCACACCGTTGTATTTGAAAAACTCTCTGATGAGAGAGGGCTGCAGAGTTGATATGCAGTCTGCAAATTTGTAATCCATTGTTTCTACACTTCTTCCCATTGTTTTTTTACATAATATTGTTATTATAGACTATAAGTCTTTTGTTTTCAAGTGTTTTTTATTTTATGATTGCATTTGTGAGTTGCAGGTGTTAAAATAACATTAACAGATAAAAAGGAGGAGAAAAAATGAAAAAAACAAAAAAAACAATTGCATTTCTTCTGGTTATGATGCTTTGTCTGGTTTGTTTTTCGGCTTGTTCTGATAATGGAGCAGATGTTACCGAAGAAAGTGGCGTAGGTATTGAAGACGTTGAGGATGCTGAAATCGGAAAAGGTAAGGTAACACTTGCGAATATGATGGGCAAAGATGCTCTTGAGCTTCTTGCGAGACCTGTCGGCACAGAAGACTGGTCATCGTCAATACTTTCAGATGATTCTTTGCGTGCAGGTGTTGCGGTTGAGTTTACATACGTTAAAAATGATACAAATGTATTCGATTTGCGTTTTGTTTTTGAGGACGGCACAACACAGGATTTCACAAATATTGATTTTGCAAAGGCACAGTCAACAATATACCTCGGTGTTGAATAATAACGCATAAAATATATCAGGCACTCTCTGCATTATGATATAGTCCCCTTAGAGTAGACACTCGAAAAAAGAAAAATTTTCGAGACTACACTAAGGGGATTGTTTTATGGGAAGAAAAGGATATAAGTACAAGAAATATTCAGCAGAGCAGAAAATGTCAGCAGTACAAGACTA
>JAFQEL010000040.1 GCA_017399065.1 Clostridia bacterium
AAGAAATTAAATGTCAACTCTGTCTTTAAAAAGGCATCCTTTGCAAAAGGAATACGTTGGGTACGCCTTAAGGCGATGCCAGTAACATAGGGCTTTGCCCGCATATGAAGAACCCCCGGCTAAGCCGGGGGGTTACTATTTGCCGATTTTGTGACTCCTCGCGGTATCTTCATTCAGTAAAAAATATTATGTTGAAATGTTAAAAATAAAGTGTTATTATAAGCACATAATTAAATTTTGTGAGGTACGGCGATGAATAAAAAGGCAATCAAAAGTATAATAGCCTTTATAAAAATGCTCAAGGCACCGGCACAGATGATACCTTATATCGTATCTCTGGTTATTACCGTAATCCGCCGCCATACAGATGACGATAAGGCGGCATTGGTGAATATCAAACAACAGGGTTTTGTTTGCCGCAAGAGTAATGAGATATCAGGCGGCTGCGGTTCACCTGCCGTTGCTGTAAATGCCGAAGGCGGGGCGGATATTGTTTTTGCCTGCAGCCGCGTTGTTGACGGAGCTCTTATTTATTCTCTCTGTCACAGCCACAGCAAAAATAAGCTTAAGATATCACCCTCTGACCGTCGTTTTATTTTTGATTCACCTATGCAAATAGGTAATGTTACTGCGACTTCTACACCTTACGGCGTGCTTATCAGCTGGCGTACAAAGCTGGCTTCAAGTCTCCACGTGCCGTCTTATGAGAAGGCTGTTGTGCAGAGCTGCAAAAATAAAAATGCTGAGCTTTTTGCAGCTCTTTCGCCGGAAGAAAAGGCCGGCGGCACATATTATGCATTTTTGCCTGATAAAAACGGAGAGCTTAATATCAAAAAAGCACCCTGCGAGATTACTCAAGGCGCAATTATGCTGTCAGATAACGAGCTTTTGTGGATGGGTACTGAAAATGGCGTTGCTGTTGTATATAAAACTGTTGACAAGTGCAACTCCTTTACAAAAATTGGCAGCGTGCCCGCTATTCCCGGAGGCAGACTTGTGTCGCAGGTCAGTTGTGCAAAAATTAAAAACGGAAGACTTATATGTATATTTTCTTCAATGGGTGAGCTGTTTATTTCTTATTCCGATGATATGGGTGTGCGCTGGAGCTTGCCGCATATGCTTAACGTAAAGGGTATATCTCCCAATATCTGTATGAGGGACGACGGCATTATGGCTCTTACCTATGTTCAGCCTGAAAAGAAGGTTTCGATACGCAGCATGATAAGTCTTGACGGTCAGTACAAATGGCTTGAGGAGCGGGCTTTGGTCATTTCTACGGCTGATAATTGCCGCAGACCGTACACCGTTTCCTTCGACAGTAATTTCTATACAGTGAGCCGTCAGCGCTTTGCAGGTGATAGAGAGTCGAGCGTTGTTTTTACAATGTGGACGCCGCATCCCGATGATGAAAAGCTTATAGAAGATAATACGGAAGACTCAAAAAAGAAAGCGAAAAAGAAAAATGGAAAATAAAAATATAATCATCACAGGTACTGCCGGTTTTATCGGCAGTCACCTTGCAAAACGGTTGCTTGCCCTTGGATGTAAAGTAACAGGGCTTGACAACTTAAATGACTATTATGATGTCAGCTTGAAAGAATCAAGGCTTGCTGAGCTTGAAATTTACGATAATTTTTCGTTTGTGAAAATCGATATTTCCGACAAAGCGGCAGTTGACAGGATTTTTGCCGAGGTGAAGCCCGATGTTGTCGTGAATCTTGCGGCTCAGGCGGGTGTGCGTTACAGTATCGAAAATCCTCAGGCTTATATTGACAGTAATGTTGTCGGTTTTTTCAATATTCTTGAGGCTTGCCGTGCAAATCCGGTCGAGCACCTTGTATATGCTTCGTCAAGCTCGGTTTACGGTAACAGCGATAAAGTGCCGTTTTCCGTTGACGACAGGGTTGATAACCCGATTAGCCTCTATGCCGCAACGAAAAAAACAAACGAGCTTATGGCTTATACTTACAGCCATCTGTTTGGTATACCTTGTACCGGTCTTCGCTTCTTTACCGTTTACGGTCCTTACGGCAGACCCGATATGGCGGCTTTCAGCTTCACCCGTAAAATTCTTGCAGGTGAGCCCATAACTCTGTTCAATTACGGTGAGCTTGAGCGTGATTTTACCTATATTGACGATATTATTGAAGGGGTTATGCGGATTATTCCTTCACCGCCCGAAAAGCAGAATGATGCAAGGGTAAAGGTCTACAATATCGGCAATAACAATCCCGTGCCGCTCAAAGAGTTCGTCGCAGCGATTGAAGAGGCAATAGGTATGAAAGCAAAAATTGAATATCTGCCTATGCAGGCAGGTGACGTTTACCGTACCTATGCCGATATATCTGCACTGCAGAACGATTTCGGCTTTACTCCCAAAACTGATATACGCACGGGTATGAAAAAATTTGCAGAGTGGTATAAAGAGTATTATAAATAAAGGATAGTAATATGTCTTTCTTAAATAAAATTATAAGCTTCCTGACAGCTTTGGCTGTTATGCTTTTCCCTTCTTTGGGTGAAAAACCGGCAGCTCCCGAATACACTGAAGACGACCCTCAGTACGTTGTCTTTATGGTTACCAATGTTCATTATTTTGATCTTGAGCCGTATGTAAAGCAGATGGTTGAGCTTCACGGTGAAATTGATTCCGATTCCAAACGTATGTATGCTTTCGGTGTAGTCGGTCCGATGTGCCTGACACAGTCAATTGAGCAGATGAATGAAGAAGTAAACCATGTTTTTATGCTTGCCGAAAAATACAATGTACCTGTTTATTTTCAGATGGACGACTGCACAAATTATTCAACTTATTTCGGCGACGGTGCCGTAACAGCTGACGGCGGTAAGTTTTATAACGACCCTGAGATGTGCGAATGGATAGAATTTCCGAAAGAGGGCGAAGAATGGGGCGGCCAGTCCTACGGAATGCTGCCGAGGTGGCATTGTGACTGGAGCGGTGTGCCGTTTGCCACTGCAGGAGGTTTCCCGTGCTTTAACTCAGAAAAATATTTGAACTGGTATTCAAACCAGGTGACCAAGGGCTTTATTGAGCCGCTTGTTGAGAATTACACAAGGCTCAAAGAGCAAGGCAAGGGTTATCTTTTTGCGGGAATCAATACGGGCTGGGAAACTCAGATTCCCGATTACACAGGCAGTGATTACGCATCAATGGAGGATTTTGAACGAGCTCAGTACGGTATGCACGCACTGCACAATATGGGCTATGATGAAGAAAGTCTTAAAAAAGAAGCACGCAAAAATCTGATGTCTGTTGAGGATTATACAAAGCAGCTGCTTTACGGTGTGCTGGCAGATTATATTGAGTTTACCTGCAAGATGTTTTACGATGCGGGAATTGAACGCCATAAGATTATTTCACATATCGTTTCGCTCTCTTCTCATACAGAGGAATGCAGTACAATGCGGCCTCCCGTTGAGGTGTGTATTAACGATTACTGTACACCCGGCTGGACGATGAGCCCCAAAACCTGTCCGTATGACCTTGATGAGCTTTATATGCACCTTGCTCAGAACGGCAGAAACGAATATGCAAACGCTGAGGGCTATGCACATTATGATAATGAGGAAACCTGCCGTGCTTACTTCGAGGAGAGCTTACTCGGTAACGCAAAGCTGATTACAGTTTACGGTTATGACCAGGAGACAGGAGCTTACGGCTATGTGAAGAATGAAGATTTCTACTTTGTCAAGGTAGCTAAGGAGTGGCTCAACTACGAACTCGGCTCCGAATACAAATGGAATGAAAGACCGGATTTATCGCAGGAGTACGGTGGATTCAGACCGTTTGTGGAACTGAAAATAAAAATCAAAAAGCTGTTTGAATAAAATTATAACCCTCGGCTCAGCCGGGGGTTACAGTTTTTATATTACAAAACAGTGCCAATGGTGTAATGTTTATGATTCTTTGCTGCGCTCAGAATGACATGTAGGGGCGCCCATCGGGCATCCACCGTGAAAGAGATATGATAATGAAATTGATATATTACAAAACTGTATCCACTGTGTAATTATTTGTAACTTGATTTACGTAATCTGCAGCTTTAAAATATAATCGGAAGATAAAGGAGAGTGTGAAATGAAAAAAATATGGGTGATATTCAGCTTTGCTGTTTTGCTGTGCTTATGCTCGTGCGGTGAAAAACAGCCGCAGCCTCAGACGGAAGAAACCGAAGCTTCTGCTCAAAGGGTTACGCAGTCATCCGAAATAGAATCGTTACACCCGTACTGGGATGTTCATGCGGATGAAATCGGCAGCTATGCAGGTTTGTACGCAGGCCAGCGTTTCTCAGGTGATTTTAACGAATTGGATATAAAATATCATACTAAAGACGGCAGTGTTATGTTCTTTACGCCGTCGATACTTGGATTGATGGAAAAGAAAGGTGCCGTAAATCAAGCCGAGACTGAATACGTGACAGGTCCGCAGAATTGGTGGCATTATTATTATGATAATACTGCAAAACAGATTTATCTTATATATGACATAGAAAACAGTCAGGATTCAGAAGGGTATGATGTACTCAAATTCAAACGTAGCAGAACTTATTACAGCGAAACAGATTATGAATGGACATGCGAAGACGGATATTATAAGGTGAAAATTGAAACAGACGATAAGTTTGTGGTTATGGAGGGAATACCGGGTGATGATTCAAACCTGTATATGCGTTTTTATTGGAAGAAGAATGCAGGTCTTATAGGTGTTTATAGTGGATATTATAATGAAGAAGGCGAGGTTGAGTGTCCCACGAATCTGCGTTACACTTCAAGGACGGCTGACGGATGGAATATGGCAGGTACACTACAGCCGTATCCGTTCCCAAATACCAAGCCGAAGTGGCCCGATAAGCTTTGGCCGGATGAACACAAAGGCCTTGATGACCCCGAGTTGAGAGATATATTAGAGCAATATTGATAACGATGTTAAAAAAGAGATGTAAAAAGCGAAAGCTTCTTACATCTCTTTTTCTATGTTAACTTAAAACCAGAAAAAACCAAGCAGAATAATTCTTATTATCCACTGCCACCAGGAGTAGTAAACTTCAACCTCAAACTGTACGCTGTATTCTTCGTACGTTACGGTGACGGTTTGTACCCCTTTTACATTACTGTCAAAGCCGCTTACCGTCATAAGTGATATGTCTTCAATGATTTTTACCGTGCCGTCGGGCTCGGTTATTGTAATTTCAATTCCGCTCAAATCCACAGCTGAAGACTTATAAATATACTTGGTTTTGTCAGGCAGCTTGGTTATCTCGGCAGATGCAGCAGGCAGAAGAATTTCAAACTCGCTGAATCGGCTTACTTCAAAAATTATATAGCCGTTTTCAACTTTCAACGTTCCGTCCGCAGATGAGAGCTTTTCTCTGCCACCGTCAGTGAAATGGTGATAAATAACAACGTCGGTTCTTTCTTTATAATCGTCGGGTAAAGGCATTTTTACGGTGACGGTAAAACCGTCGTTGGGTTGAACGACGTTACCGTTTTCACTTACTGTTTTGATATTGTATATACCTATCTGCTTGTAAGTGTTACCTTCTACCATATAAATTCCGCCTGGTTCTCTGCCACCGATTATTTCACTTACTTCGAGAGTTACTTCTTCGTTGAAGCAATCCTGCGAGTATGTTGCGGTTACACCGTAAGCCGTTGAAGCAGATACCTTATATTCACGGGTGACTGTTTCGGTACAGCCTTCATTTCGGCAAAATGCAGTTTCACCAAGACCGTTTTCGTCAGGCACAAAGTCATTGAAATTGTGCCCTTTTGCCGGATGTTCAGTATCTTCGACAGAGTTTGTTGTTCCGCAACCGTTGGCGATACAAACGGCGGTTTTCGTGCCGTTATTTTCACAATCCGCATCGTTGTTGTATATATATTCTCCCCATTCGTGCTTATGATTTCTGATATTGGTTTCACCGCAGGAGCATTCTGCGGTCTCAGTGCTTTTATCCAGGTTTACAATATAATCTTCAAAGCAGTGCTCGTGCAGTTGGGTATTTGTATATCTGCAACCACCGAAAACACATTCTGCTGTTAATTCAGTATCTGAAGTGAGCTTATATTCGCCCCATATATGTTCTGTATGGAATCTTCTCAGCTGAGCAAAACCTTTGTTTGTATTATCACCGTCGCCGATAAATTTTTCTGAGCCGTCTGAATAACGCATTTTTAAAGTAGCTTCACTGAATGCTGATATGCCGAGATCTTTGCCCTCCCATACCGCATAATTATAACCGTCGTCATATAGCGAATCCCGATACATATCGTACATAAGGTCGATAATACCGTCCGAGTCTGCTTCAGATACGTCGTTACCTACAAAAAAGCAACCGTTCATTGCAAAGATGTTTGATGTGTTATAAGAGCCGCAGAATTTCCCACTGTAGATTGCGGTTACCGTACCTGCCGTATAGCAATAGTTTATTGTGTTGTCTTCGTCAATAGGGTATATCCCGCCTGCAAAGCCGCCGGCGTAGTTGTTACCCGCAATATTACCTGTGTTGTAGCAATATGATATTCGGCATTTATCAATATATCCTATAAGACCGCCGGTTGTTTTGCCGCCGGCAATATCACCTTGGTTACAACATTCTTCAATCGTGCAGTTTGAAGCTTTTCCTATAACACCTCCGATACAGCTGTTTGCAGAGCCTTCAACTGTTGAAAGATTTCTGCAACCGATGATTTCACAGGTTTCGGCATAGCCTATTACTCCGCCTGTATAGGCGTTGTTGGCTGTTACCGAGCATTCGATATTGCAGTTTTCAAATTTTGAATTTATTGCTTTTGCACACAAAACGGCTGTTGCTTCACCTGCTTCGCTGTTACCGGATCTGTTTTTACCCAAAATATTAATATTACGGATTTCTGCACCGTCACATAGAGCAAAAATCCCTGTGAGATTAGCTTGCTCAGTGTTAATTTCAACGTTGGTTAAGGAATGTCCTAAGCCGTCGAATGTACCGCAGAAGGTTTCAATAGGCTGCATTTTGTATCCGTTATCAGAATGGATTTCAATATCGTTTATAAGTGCGAATGAAACGTCGGTTGTGTCTTGTGTGCAAATTTCTGTGAAGATTTTCCACTCATCAAAATTACTGATAGTGTAAAGCTTGCCTTTTTCAAGGCTTACGGCTTCCGAGAGCGGAACAGCATTTAATCTTAAATGTTGTTCGTCGGGCAAAGTGTTTGTTTCGTTACAGCCTTCTTTGGTACAATGTGCTGTTTTGGTGCCGTCAACGTCGTTAGCGGCATCGTTATTATAAACGTACTCTCCCCATGTGTGATAATGTGATCTTCTTTCTATACCGTCACAAGCATAATATATGCATTGGCGACTTTCAGAGCTACTATACATTTCCCATTCACCGTAATCACAGCTCGGGACGCCGATGCCATCATAGTGAAGTCCGAAAGGAACAGGGAATTCACCGCTCTTACCGGCAAAATATATTCCGAAATAACCCCATTCCATAGGATATTCTTCAAGCTGTGCAAAAATATCAGCGTGTAAAACATCCACAAAATTTGTCATTTTCATCTCTTCTTCGGTGTAAGCTTTAAAGATGTTTTCTTCTTCTTTTTCGCCCATATAATAGCACTGATTAACGCCTGAGGTGTTACCGGTGAAGCTGTGGCAAAAACCGGCATTGTTATTTGTCTCGACAGCTGCGTAACTTATATTCAGTGTTCTCAGAATGTCATAACCGTCATCAAAATAGTAAAGATCTATTGACGAAGCGAACTGACCTGCGGTTTCGTCGGCACAGTTAACTGTACCTATTGCGGCACAATGCTCAAACAAAGTGTCATCACCTGTGATTTTTCCTGCGAATCCACCTGCTGTACTGCTTGCAGTGATATGTGAGTTGCTCATAGTGCCGCTGACTTCACATACAGACATATATCCTGCAAATCCGCCAACTATAGAATTGCCTTTAACATATCCTTCAGCATAACAATCCCTTATCGATGTTCCCAACATTGAACCTGCATATAAGCCGACCTTATCGTCTTCGCATATAACAATACCTTCGACTGAACAATTGCTTATATATCCTGAATTGGAAAAGGTATCTGCAAGAATACCTTTAGATGTTACAAAAGAGTTCTTTATGCTGAGATTAGTTATAGTAGGTTGAAAGTAAGTTCCGAAAAGGCTGTTGAGATAAAGGCCGCTTATTGTGTGACCGTCGCCTAAAAATGTGCCTTTGAATCCTTTACTGCTTTTGTTGCCGATTGACTCTAAAACAATAAGGTCTGTACATTCTTCAACAGGTTTGTTGTTATAAAGTGGTTCTCCTGATTCGGAAAGTGAAAATTCACCGCTGTTCACAACAATGTCATTTGTGAGCCAAAAGCTGGCACCCTCGCATTTGTTGCCGTCTTCGTTGACGATTTTTGCAAGTGCTTTTAAATCGTCAACGGTGCTTATGTAGTATTTCTGTCCGCTTTTTATTACCGTGTCTTCGGGCAGGGTGCTTTGCACAGTATCCGTGTCATCATTTGCAAAAGCAGTTGGGACAGAGATGAAGAGTATCACCAAGCATAATAATAAAGATAATATTTTCTTCATATTAAAGCCTCCTTTCATAACGGTTGTGTTTAAAGCAATGCTTCAAATGTGTAAGTTTTACCTTCTTGGGCGGCAGTGTCAATGCCGTCACCGTAGATTCCTGCCATAGCTTCATAGCCGTTTTGGCTGACAAGGGTAATAAGATAATCCCACGTGAGGGCTGTACCTGCTTCGACGTTTATAGTTAAGGTGTCGACAACAGTATCGTCATAATCCAAAACACTAATAATAAGTGTTGCAGGTGCCTGCGTGACTTTTTCAGTGGTTTGAGGCTCGGCTGTAGTCGTTTCTGTCGGCTTTTCGGTTGGGGGTACAGCAGTTGTCGGTGCAGTGGTTGTAACAGCAGTAGTTGAAGGCTGTGTCGTGGTTACGACTTGTGTTGTCGGTGGTATTGTAGACGAAGTAACAGGTCGGGTTGTGCTGTCTGTCGGTTTTGTGTTGCTTTGAGTAATTGAGTCGATAATATTTAATATGGGTATTTGTGATGCTGTTTCAACAGTTGTTCCTGTGGTATATGTTTCGCTATAAAGTATATTATCTGAAAACTGTTCTGACGTGGTTACATATTCTGTGTAAGCCAAGGTTGGTTGGTCTTGTTGAACGATGTTTTTTATTACGCTTACCGTGCCGACTGTTGAGCCTCCGACAAGTGTTGCGGCTACGGTACCTGCAACAATTTTTTGTGTAACAGACATTGTTGCAAGCTTTGCGGCAACACCCGTGCTTGCAGTGGCTGTTGAACTGCTTACGGTAGATACGGAACTGCTGAGTGCAGTCATAACAGATGAAGAAGCTGTGCTTGCTGAAAAGGCGGCACATACGGTGAGGGAAGACCTGTTTAGTGCCCAAACAATAACTCCTATAGGTGCGGCAGTGTAGATAGCAGTTTTGCCGAGCTTTTCAAAGCTTGACTTAATATCTTTTCTGGCACTGAAAAGTCTGTGTTTAACTGTACCGGTGGGAACATTGAGAATTTCGGCAATTTCATTTATATTCATCTGTGCGTAATATTTCATAATTACGCAAGCACGTTTTTCTGCTGTGAGTTCATCAATAGCGGTCATAACCTGCGCACACAACTCATCTTTATCAGCTTTTTCTTCGGGGTAAAACTCCGTGCTTTCTTCGAGAATGTAATCATACTCCTCGTTGTCGATGCTTTCAAAAAACACTTTGTTATTCCTCCTGAGCAGATCTTTGCTTTTGTTAATTGCAATCTGATAAAACCAGCTTGTAAAATTTCGTTCGGGATCTATTTCATCAATTTTCTCAAGCATTTTTACGTAACTTTCTTGTAATATATCCTCAGCATCTTGCTCGTTTTGTACTATTTTAAGTATGAAAAAATATGTATGTCCGCTTGTAAGCTTGTATAGCTCATTGAAGGCTTTTTTGTCACCTTTTTTTATCTTGCATATCAGCTTTTTTATTTTTTCATTTCGTTGCACGATAAGTCACCGCAATTCAGAAATATTGTTGTCGGGATTATAATAACATTTTTACATATTAAATGGAACGGTTTGCTTTCAATAATTATACGTTTCAGAATGCAATTTGGTTTGATTTTCGGATAAAAAAATAAAATATCCTGTCTTCGGTTAAGAAAACAGGATATTTTTAAAATTTACTTTTCTATTGCTGCAGGGGCTGCGAATGCATCGCGGATTTTCTTGAAGTTTTCTTCAGTGAACTTCATTGAGCGGTCGTAGTAGTAGATACCGTTCTGCTCCTGCTCGATGTTTGTGAGCTGAGTGTAGCAGTATGCACAGCACTGGTCGCAGTCGAGGATTGCTTTTGTGAGGCCGCAGATACGCTCAACGGCTTCTTCCTCTGTTTTGGGAGTCTGACCGTAGCCCCAACCTGCTTCACCCGGTGCCCACCACGTGCCGCCGTACTCGCTGACGAAATAGGGCTGGCCGCCGTAGCTCTGGCGGTGCGGATGCGGCTCGTGTACCTTGCCTGCAGCGAGGTCGTTTTTTGCCATCATAGCAGTGAACTTCTCAACATCCTGCTCGTATTCGTGGATATCGTAAATATCGGTCATAACGTGATAGTTACCGCTTGTGTCGATACAGGGACGTGTGTTATCGGCAGCCTTTGTGATGAGATAAATGTTCTTGAGAACGTCGTCATACTGCTGACGGCCGAACATATCCCATGTTTCGTTGAACGGGCACCAACCAACTATTGCAGGGTGGCTGTAGTCACGGTCGATTTCTTCGAGCCACTGCGGAGCAAACTGTGCAAGTGAATAGGGCTCGGTATGGTTTGTGCCCCAGTTTGCGTATTCGCCCCATACGATGTAGCCGAGGCGGTCACAGTGGTAGAGGAAGCGCTGCTCAAATACCTTCTGATGAAGTCTTGCACCGTTGAAGCCTGCTGCAAGAGAAAGCTCAATATCCTTTACAAGTGCCTCATCTGTAGGTGCGGTGTAGATACCGTCGGAGTAGAAGCCCTGGTCAAGTACAAGGCGCTGGAATACAACCTTGCCGTTGATGCAGATTGCATTTTTGTTGAGTGATACAGTACGCAGACCGAAGTATCCGTTTGCGGTGTCAATTACTTCGCCGCTCTTGATAAGCTCGTATTTGATATCGTAGAGTCTGCCGTTGCCGACTTCCCAGAGATGAGCTTCGTTGAGTGCCATTGAAACGTTGACAGTGTTGCACATAACGTCTGCAACTGCTGTGCCGACCTCTTCACCGTCATAATATGCCGTAAGCTGAAGCTCTGTGTCCGTAATGTCACCGACAATTGAAATATCACAGTTGATGATACCTGAAAGGTCTGCAGTTCTGATTTTTGAATTTGAGATATATGTATCGGCAACCTGCTCGATCCATACAGTCTGCCAGATACCTGTTGTTCTTGTGTAGTCACAACCGTGTGAGAAAAACTCTTCGCTCTGCTTACCTCTGGGTTGTGTGCCGGGGAGCAGACGGTCAACAGCGTTTACAACAACCGTGTTTTCACCGTCAACTACAGCCTTTGTTATATCAAGCACAAAGCCTGTGTATCCGCCAATATGTACGGGGAACTCAACACCGTTTACCCATACAGTTGTTTCGTAGTCGCAGGCTTCAAAGTGAAGCAGAGTTCTGCCGTTGCCTTTGGCAATTTCAAACTTGCGTCTGTACCAGACACTGTTCATAAAATCCTTATAGCAGATTCCTGAAAGCTCGCTTTCGGGGCAGAAGGGAACGGTTATCTTCTTTGTGTACTCTGCATCGGCTTCGTACATTTTGCGCGCCTTGCCGCTTACGCCGAAGTCAAACTCAAACTCCCACTCGCCGTTGAGGTTGATGTAGCTGTCACGGACAAATTGGGGACGGGGATATTCTAAACGGGGGATGTTATTCATAATTTTATCACTCCTGATTTATTTTTTTGTTTTAGCAGCAAGCAGGCTGTTTTTCTCTTCCCACAGAGACTGAGAGAGGTCAACATAGTACTTGTGCGGGTTTTCAAATCGTTTTACTTCATCCCAAAGAGTTTCAACCTGTTCTTTGCAGAAGACTTGAGTTTCTTTGAGATTGGGGCAATTGTAAATACTTTTGCCGTCTTCAAATATCTTTACACGTAAACGCTTCGCAGTGTAGTTTGTGACGTTTTTGCGTTTCCAGGTGTATACGGGGTCAAACAGCTCGTAGGGTTCAGAATCGTCAATGATCTCACCGTTGAGGGTTATGACATCGGCAATGGCCTTGCCTGTTTCATTGTCGTAAAGTCGCCACAAGTCCTTGAAACAGGGGGTCGTGATTTTTTCAACGTTTTCGCTGATTTTGATTTTGGGTATGAATTTACCGTCACGCTCAATTGCAACAAGCTTATATACACCGCCGAAAACGGGAGCTGATGAAGCGGTAATAAGACGCTCACCGACACCGAAGGAATCAACCTTTGCACCCTGGATCAGCATATCGCGGATGATGTTTTCATCAAGTGAGTTTGATGCAACTATTGCACAATCCTCAAAGCCTGCTTCGTCAAGCATTTTACGCATTTTCTTTGAAAGGTAGGTTATATCGCCGCTGTCGATTCGTACACCCTTGGGGCGGAAGCCTCTCGGAAGCACTTCACGTCTGAAGGCTTCGATTGCATTGGGGATACCGCTTTCGAGCACATTATATGTGTCAATAAGCAATGTGCAGTTATCCGGGTATTCACGTGCATAAGCACAGAAAGCTTCAAGCTCTGTGTCAAACATCTGTACCCAGCTGTGAGCCATTGTGCCGAGTGCGGGAATGTCGAAATCACGTTCACTCATTGCACATGCTGTACCGACACAGCCGCCGATATAAGCAGCCCTTGCACCGTAGATAGCACCGTCAAAGCCTTGAGCTCTTCGTGAACCGAACTCCATAACGGTGCGTCCGTCAGCTGCACGCACAATACGGTTTGCCTTGGTTGCAATAAGGCTTTGGTGGTTGATGCACAGCAGTACCATTGTTTCAATAAGCTGAGCTTGGATAACAGGTCCCTTTACCGTGATTATAGGCTCACCGGGGAATATAGGTGTACCTTCGGGTACTGCCCATACGTCACAGGTGAATTTGAAATTCTTGAGATAGTTGAGAAAATTCTCGTCAAATCCCTTTCTGCGAAGCATTTTTATATCGTTATCGCTGAATACAAGTGACTCAAGATACTCGATAAGCTGTTGAACACCTGCCATAATTGCAAAGCCACCGCCGTCGGGTACTCGGCGGAAGAACATATCAAAGACGGCTTCAGTATCGCCTAAACCGTTGTTGAAGTAGCCCTTTGCCATAGTCAGCTCGTAAAAATCCATAAGTGCAGTAAGGTTTCTGCCACGCTCACCGTCACGTTTGAACGTCATGATGCAACACCTCATAAAAGTAAATATGTGTCGGCTTACCTCTTTAAACCGATTTGAGCATATTATATCATAAATATATAAATTTACAACAGTTTTATTAATAATACAAAATGTATAGACAAATGCCGACAACACCAAAATAGTTATATTTGCAGTATAAAAATTTAGTATCTCAAGTAATTGACTTTTATTTTAATAGTGTTATAATAATGCTGAAATTAAGAGTTATTACAATTAGCAGAATTTGTTTTGCATTTAATATACAAGATGTATACTGAGAGGAGATTTATCAATATGAGAATCAGAAAGCAGTCGCTTGGTGACAGAAATATCGTAGGTGCAAGAATTGAACAGCGCCGCAAGGCTATCGGTCTCAAGCAGAAGGATCTTCTTACACAGCTTCAGATAAACGGTGTTGATCTTAATGCTTCGGGTCTTTCCAAGCTCGAGGGACAGCTTCGATATGTTACCGATTTTGAGCTTGTTGCTATTGCTAGGGTTCTCGGTGTCAGCATAAACTGGCTTGTCGGCCTTGATGACGAAGAATAATCTTCATACATAAGTAAAGAGGTAATGCGGTTTTTGCCGTATTACCTCTTTTTTTATGCCGTTATTATTGGTTGAAGTTGTTCTCCTTTAAGGGCTGAAAGCATTGCATTTTCGGTCAAAGAAAAATCTGCAACAACCGACCTTGGTTTTGCTGTGCAGTTATCCTGACGCATAGGCAGGAAGTATACGTTTCTAAAGTTGAGCAGTTGACCGATGTTTTTTGCTGAGCTGCCGAGAGCATCATTTGTAGATACTGCAAGCAAAATTGGTCTGGAATTTCGTATGTGCGACTTGCAAGCCATTGTTACCGCGGTATCCGTTATACCGCAGGCGAGCTTTGCGAGTGTGTTGCCCGTGCAAGGCTCTACAATAAGGATATCGAACATTTTTTTCGGTCCGATAGGCTCCGCATCCTCTACGGTATGGATTATACTTTTTTGGCATATGCTTTCAATGCGGCGGTTTATGTCGTATGCTTTGCCGAAACGAGTGTCTGTTGAGTAAGCTGTCTGTGACATTACGGGAGTTATTTCGGCACCCTTCGATTTCAGTAGTTCCATTTGCTCTGTTGCTTTGTCAAAGGTGCAGAATGAGCCGCACATTGCAAAGCCGATTTTAAGATTGTTCATTTTACGCTCACCGTACCTCTCACTGTATTAAGAATTGTTTTGGCGATTACTTCGCCTGCACTTTTCGGGGATATTCTGCCGGGTAGTGAGGGCGCTTTTCTGACTCTTATTCCGTACTTTTCAGCAGTGTCGAAATCTATCCCGTAGGGAGCTGAGGCGATTTCGAGCATAAAGCAATCTTTTTTGAGCTTACATATCACTTTTTCATCTATTAAAAGTGCAGGTACAGTGTTTACAACAAAGTCAAAGTCGCTTGCAACTGCGTGCATATCGTAAAGTTCAATAGCTTTACAATTGTCCACTTTTGCGTTTGCACGGTCTCTTTCCGAGCGTGCCGCAACAACCACCTCACTACCTAACAAATACAGTAGTCTGCAAACAGCTGAAGCGACTTTACCGTAGCCTGTTACAAGGGTTTTTGAGCCTTGAAGATTGATCTTGCTGCTACCGATAAGCTCGTAAATTACACCCTCGGCAGTGGATATTGAGTTGAGGATAGCGAGCTCTTCGGATTTGTAATAGTCGTAAAGTAATACACCTTTACATAATATTGCTTGTGAAAGTTCCTCGTCAATCATTCCACCTGTTACGGTCATACCGCTTCTGAGAAGAAAAAGAAGCTCTTCAATGGTTATAAGTCCGTTTTTAGGGTTGGAATTAACGTGCTTTCCGTCACGTGTCAGAGGCAAGGGAAGCACGATGATGTCCGCTTGCGTTATCTGTTTTTTCAGCTCTTCGTAGGTGTAGGCAAAGGCTGTCGTATTACCGCAGGATTCTATATATTCGGCGGCAAAAGCCTGACGCTCGTCACCGCCGACAAAAAGGTAATTTTTCATTTCACCGCCTCCGTTTTGTCGAAAAATATTATATAAAATAAATTGCCCTAAACCATAATATGTGTTATAATAATTAGTTGTGAAACAGAAATTACCAAGAGGTGATGACTTTTGAAGACAATAGATCAGCTTCTCAAGGAGATAAAGCGTGTTCATTTTATAGGTATAGGCGGCAGCGGTATGTGCCCCCTCGCCGAAATTCTTCACGCACAGGGCTACGAGATATCAGGCTCTGATGTCAATGAGAGCGAGACCTTAGCCAGAGTACGTGCACTCGGAATTCCCGTATCAATGCCGCAGAAGGCAGAGAATATCGAAGGCGCCGAGATGATAGTGTATACTGCAGCGCTTCTGCCCGATAATCCTGAGCTGTGCGCGGCAAAGGCCTCGGGTATACCTACTTTTGAGCGTTCTAAGCTCTTCGGTGCAATTACAAGAATTTACAATAATGCGGTCTGCGTATGCGGTACTCACGGCAAAACTACCGTAACCTCAATGCTTACACATATTATGATTAAAACAGGTCTTGACCCGAGTGCTGTTATAGGCGGCAGGCTTCCTCTTACCGGCTCTAACGGCAGAGTAGGTGAGACTGAGAACATAGTATGCGAGGCTTGCGAGTTTGTTGATACTTTCCTTGACCTTTCACCCGATGTTGCTGTTATTCTCAATATCGACGAGGATCATATGGATTATTTCAAGACAATGGATAATCTTATAGCCTCTTTCACAAAATTCTGCAACCTTACAACCCGTACGCTTGTAATCAACAAATCCGACCCGAATGTAATTAAAGCGGTCGAAAATGCCGAAGCAAAGAATGTTGTTACATACGGCTATACTCCTGATTGCGATTTTTACCCCGAAAATATAAGTTATACACGCGGTGCATATGCAAAGTTTGATATCTGCCATAATGGTGAAAATGTCTGTACGGTACAGCTTGCAGTGCCCGGGGAGCACAATGTGCTCAATACACTCTCCGCTGTTGCTGCTGCATGGGTAAGCGGTGTTGATATTAAAGACAGCGCAGCTGCAGTCGAATCTTTTGGCGGTGCAGGCAGACGGTTTGAGAAAATCGGCGAGTGGAACGGTATTACACTTGTTGATGACTATGCTCACCACCCCAAAGAGCTTGAGGTAACACTCAAAGCTGCAAAAGAGATGCAGTACAGAAAGGTGTGGGCTGTCCATCAGCCGTTTACTTACACCCGTACATCACTTCTTATGGATGATTTTGCTCGTGTGCTCAGCCTTGCAGATGAGGTTGTTATGACCGAAATTATGGGCTCACGCGAGGTCAATACACTTGGTGTCTATACTTCACAGCTTGCCGAGAAAATCCCCGGTAGCGTGTGGTTTAATACATTTGATGAAGTTGCCCGCTATGTAGTAGATAACGCCGAGAGCGGTGATCTTGTAATTACCCTCGGCTGTGGCGATATATACAAAGCAGGTAAAATAATGATAAAGCTCTGGGAAGCAAAATAAGAAAGGAAATTAAAAGAATTGATTCAGGCAATTAATGTTACACTTCAATACGGCGGCAGAACTCTTTTTCAGGGTGCTGACCTTACATTTACACGCGGCAACTGCTACGGCATCATAGGTGCAAACGGTGCAGGCAAGTCCACATTTCTCAAGATTCTCTCCGGTGAAATCGAGCCCAATAAGGGTGAGGTTGTAATTACCCCCGGTGAGCGTCTTTCTATTCTCAGACAGGATCACTTTGCGTTTGACGATTGCGATGTTATACGTACCGTTCTTCTCGGTAATCCGAAGCTTGTCGAGATTATTGACGAGAAAGAGGCTCTTTACTCCAAAGAAGAGTTTACCGAAGAAGACGGTATGAGAATCAGTGAGCTTGAGGAAACCTTTGCCGAAATGGACGGCTGGAGTGCCGAGAGCGATGCGGAAATCCTGCTCAACGGTCTCGGTGTTACAAACGAATATCACTATGAGCAGATGAAAAATCTGCCGAGTGACATAAAGGTTAAGGTTCTTCTTGCTCAGGCTCTTTTCGGTCAGCCCGATATCCTGTTTATGGACGAGCCTACCAACCATCTCGACGTTGATGCTATCCATTGGCTCGAGGAGTTTCTTATAGACCTGCACAGTACCGTAATCGTCGTATCGCATGACAGGCACTTCCTCAACAAGGTCTGTACACATACCGTTGATATCGACTTCGGCAGAATCACAATGAGCGTAGGTAACTACGACTTCTGGTACGAATATACACAGATGGCTCAGCGTCAGCTTCGTGAGCAGAATAAGAAGGCTGAGGCAAAGATTAAAGAGCTTCAGGAATTTATTGCTCGATTCAGTGCTAATGCTTCCAAGTCAAAGCAGGCTACAAGCCGTAAGAAGCTGCTCGATAATATCAATGTTGCGGAAATTCCGGTTTCATCCCGTCGTTTCCCGTTCGTTTCTTTTAAGCCTGACAGAGAAGTCGGCAACGAGCTGCTTACTGTCAGCAACGTCAGTAAGACTATAGACGGCAAAAAAGTTCTCGATAACGTTTCGTTTACAATCCTTCCGCGTGAGAAGGTTGCTCTTATAGGCAGCGATACTCTTGCTAAAACAACTCTGCTTCAGATTCTTGCAGAGGAGATTGAGCCTGATGAGGGTACAATCAAATGGGGTGTAACAACATCACGCTCATATTTCCCGAGCGATAACAGCGAGTATTTTGACGGTGTTGAGGACAGCCTTACCGACTGGATCCGCCGCTATTCAGACCTTGTGTTTGAAACTGATGTCAGAGGTTGGCTTGGCAGAATGATGTTCTCCGGTGAAGAGGCAACCAAGAAGGCAAAGGTGCTTTCGGGCGGTGAGAGAGTACGCTGTATGCTCTGTAAGATGATGCTCAGCGGTGCCAATGTGCTTCTTCTTGATGAGCCTACCAACCACCTCGACCTTGAGTCGATCGCTTCTCTCAACGAAGGTCTCACCAAGTTTACGGAGAGTGTTATTTTCACCTCACACGACCATCAGTTTATCCAGACCATTGCCGACAGACTGATTGATGTTACACCCGGCAGCTTCTTTGATAAAAAAATCACTTATGATGAATACCTCGAGGAGCTTGCTGAACAGAAAAGCTAAAAATTCAGCCCGCAATTTTGCGGGCTTTTTTAGTTGCTGTTTTATGACTTTGTTTACCGTAAAGTGTAAGAATTGCCACTTTGTGTATCGGATTGTGTGATATTATATTTTTACAAAGTAATATCTGTTGATTTACTGTCGGTTTTTGGTATAATTGATTTATATTGTGTTTACGGAGGATAGTTATGGAAAGATTAAAATTTAAAACACGCGGTATGAGAAGCCCTCAGGGTATACCGAGGGTGTTTTTCTGTGGTCACCCCAAGGATTTTGACCGCCTTTTTGAGTCGGTTTCTGATGAGATACTTGCAAAGCAGAACTGTGCCGTTTTCTATGACAGCACACCTGACGCAGAGCGTGATGAGCAGTTTTATCTCGACCTCAAGCAGATGCAACTTTTCGTAATACCCGTAACAAGTGAGCTTCTTTATATTGAAAACACTGCACTTTCCGAGCTGTTTCCGTTTGCAATCGAAAACCATATTCCTGTTTTACCAATTATGCAGGAGAGCGGACTTGACAAGGTCTTTAATGAAAAATGCGGTGACCTTCAGTATCTTGACAAAACTTCCACCGATATTACTGCAATAAGCTATGATGAAAAGCTGGAGAAATATCTCTCTTCCGTGCTTATCGGTGACGAAATGGCGGAGAAAATCTGTAACGCATTTGACGCTTACGTGTTTTTGAGCTACCGTAAGAAGGACAGAAAATACGCACAGGAATTGATGAAGCTCATACATAAGAACGATTTCTGCCGCGATATTGCAATATGGTATGATGAATTCCTCACACCTGGCGAAAACTTCAACGACTCAATCAAGGCTGCTTTTGAAAAGAGCGGTCTGTTTGTGCTTGCCGTTACGCCTAACCTCGTCAACGAAGTAAACTACGTTATGACAACAGAATATCCGATGGCAAGGGAAGCAGGCAAGCCGATTCTGCCCGCAGAGCTTGTTGAGACAGATAAGAGTCTTCTTGCAGAAAAGTACGAGGGTATTCCCGAT
>JAFQEL010000041.1 GCA_017399065.1 Clostridia bacterium
CCCTACGGTTACCATATCACCAACACGAAGAAAATGACCTTTGAGGTTGATGAAAAAGCGGCAGAAATCGTAAGAAAGATTTTCGAGCTTTACAATAGCGGTTGGGGATATAAAAAGATTGCCAATTATCTGACTGAAGAGGGAATTCCAACTCCCCGAATGCTTGAAAAGGAACGCCGTGAGGCTGACGGAGCAGAAACCAAAATCAAAGCAAGTGCCGTGTGGGCGATTCCGAGCATCAGCGGTATTCTGACAAACGATTTCTATATCGGTACACTTCGTCAGAAAAAATATACCCGAACCAAAATCAACGGTTCGGATAAAAAGCTTGATTCTGATGAGAACATCGTTTTTGAGAATAACCACGAAGCGATTATTGATGTCAGATCCTTTGCGAAAGCACAGGAGCAGCTCAAGGCAAGGTCAAAATCAAATTACCGTGGTGTAAAGAAATATGATACATCGTATTCGGGATTTTTGTTCTGCGGTGACTGCGGAAGTCCGATGTTTTCGATGAGCAGACCGGATTTATCACCTGCCTATACTTGTGGTACATATCACAAGCGGGGGCTTAAGGGCTGCACATCTCATCACACGAGAACAGATACGCTTGATATAATGATAAAGAAATATATTGAGCGCGTTATGATGAACTCGGAAAGAATGATTGCTGAACTTGAGCAGGCTATCAGAAACGAGCCGGAAATGATGAAAAAATCAAAATCCTCAATTGAGTTGCTCGAAGTAGATTTGGCGAAAGCAAAGGAAGAGTTCAAAGCTACCAAAAAGCAGAAAATCAGGGAATTGATGAAGAGCGAAGATAATCAGGAGCTTATTGAAGAAACCTTTGCTGAGATAGAGGAAGAGCTTCAGAAGAAGATTGAAGGGCTTGAAAAACAAATTGCTTTTGCTTCTGAACATAGAAATATGACTATTCAGGTGAACAGGATTGCAAAAACAGCAATTGAAATCTTCCGTGAAATTCTGGCAAAGGATAAGCTCGATAAAACTGATTTATCGCTGATTGTTGACAGAATTACGGTGTTTGAAAATAACATTGAAATTCAGCTTAAAGCCGATATAGCGATGCTGCTTGAATGCGGAACGGTGACGAAAGAACTGCTTGAAGAATCGGATTTTGTAGGTAAAGCCGTAAATTTTAAGTGGGACACCGAGAGTATCGCAAAAGCCACAATAGTCCAGAAGGCTAATCACCGGACGGACAAGGCTTTCGGTGTCAATGTTGTATGTGAAGGCGACCCGCTGGAAATTTTCACTGCACCGGACGGTGAGGTTATCTTTAAAAAGTATTCGCCGGTCGGTGAGCTGTCAACTCTTGCCGCTCAATATGCAGAGGTGCTTTACAGGGGTGCAAACAGCCCCATACTGATTTGTGACCGTGACAGGGTTATTGCTTGTGCGGGTATCTCAAAGAAAGAGGTAATTGACCGTCAGCTCTCCGAAGAGCTTGAGGATTATATGGAGCGTCGGGAGAGCTTTATCACTCAGCGTGAGGGCGACGGTATGACTCCTGCAATCGGTGTTGACCGTAAGGCTTGCGTGGCTTCTCCGATTATAGCTGCAGGTGACGTTTCGGGTGCAGTTGTTATGCTCGGTGACGAAAAGCTGTCTGTGCCGGTACCTGCCGATATAAAGCTTGTGCAGGTTGCGGCAAATTTCCTTGGCAGACAGATGGAAGAATAAAAAATGAAGGGATGCAAAACATTTGCATCCCTTCATTTTTATATTGAACTGTCAATCGTAACGGTAATATTCATATTACGGCTCGGCAGATATATTGTAAGGTAAGTTATTCGTCCGCTTTTTGCGGTAACAGTGCCGCTGAAATATCCTTCATGTTCTGCGGCTTTTATGACCTTCTGCACAATTTCATCGGCAGAATCGTTCCCCATAACCTCCAGACAAGCTGTGAATTGCTTGTTTGACAGAATACGTTCTGTGAGATTCAGTGCAATTTGAGTAAGATTAATAAAGTAATCGTATGTTGTAACCGTGGTATCGGAGCTGATAATTTCAAGCTGAATGGTGTCGGAGATATCTTGTTTATTTAGCTGTTTCGTTGCTTTGCTTAACAGCTTGCGGTATTCGGGCAGATTGGACTCCATGCCCTTTTCTTCCGATACAGCTTTTTCAATGATCGGTATTATCAGGTTGTCTACAGCACTTTCGAGAGCAGTTTCATCTATCTTTCCGTTTATAATATTGTTTATTTCATCAGTGAGTTTTAAATTGTCGGGAGAATAGCTCAGTAATTTGCAGTTGCTTGTGTTTTTCAGTAAATCGTTGATTGGTACACCCGGCTTTCCGTTTTCGGATATTATACCACCTTCAAGTGAAATGGCGGTTTCAGAGTCATTGTAATTCAGCTTGCTTGTGCTCAGATCATCACCGAGTGCGGCATAAATTTTTACAGAGTGGTGGTAATTGTTTTTACCCGTGATGTCAATGCCTATTTTGTATTCGTTCGATTCAAAAAGTGTTGTTCTTATTGCGTTGAAAACTTCAGTCTGCGGACTGTCTGAAGATGACAGGAATGCTATGACTAAAGCACACGCGGCAACGATGATAATCAAAATTGCAATTAAGATAATGGTTCGCTTCCTGCAGGCCATATTTATGTCTCCTATAGCACTATTTTACATTATATTATCATTTATTCTGTTTTAAATCAATAAAAAATCAGCGACTCGGTAGCGAATCGCTGATTAGATGTTTATATTTTGGCAGGGGGTGTGCGGTGCTTTCTTTCTTTGTGATGAGGTTTGGGCTCGATGTTGCCTGCCTTGGTAAGTGCGATTTTGGTGAGCATAGGTCCTACAAGTTCATATACAAGTACAGAGAAAAGGACGATGTTTCTTATCATTGAGCCTACTTCACCAAGTTCCATAGCTGTAACCGACATACCGAGTGCAACACCTGCCTGGGGCAAAAGCGTGATACCGAGATATTTGGTAGTTTTTTCGTCGCATTTTACAACTTTTGCACTGGCGTATGCACCGAAATATTTACCGAGTGAACGGCTGATTATATATGCGGCACCGATGCCGATTATTGCTATATCGGTAAAAACTCTCAGCTCAAGCTCTGCACCGCTGAGCACAAAGAAGAGTGCAAAAAGCGGAGTTGTCCATGCATCTGTCTTGTCCATGATTTCTGCAGAGAAATCGCAGAGGTTGCAGAACATTGTGCCAAGCATCATACATACAAGAAGTACTGAGAAACCGACGTGCACACCGAATACTTCGAACTTGCACATTGATATTGCAACGGTAAAAATAACGCAGGTGATTGAAAGGCACAGACGCTTGCTGTTTGAGCTGAAATGACGCTCGAACCACGAGAAGAGCATACCCATAAGTGAGCCGAGGAGGAGTGAACCGACAATTTCAATAATCGGTTCGAGAAGGATTGCTTTTAAGTTGACTTTGCCGTGCTGTACAGCCTTGGCGATACCGAATGATACAGCGAAGATTATAAGACCGACAGCATCATCGATAGCAACGATGGGAAGGAGTAAATCTGTCAGCTTACCTTTTGCTTTGTACTGACGTACAACCATAAGTGTTGCGGCAGGAGCCGTAGCTGCTGCAACAGCACCGAGGGTAATTGCCATTGAGAGCGGAAGCTTATCTTCACCGAGAATAAAGTGAAGCCCGATAAGTGCAGCATCAACAAGCAAAGTTGCGACTAAAGCCTGTACAATACCAATGAATGTAGCTTTGCCGCCGATTTTTTTGAGCTGCGAAAGTCTGAACTCGTTACCGATTGCAAATGCTATAAAGCCGAGAGCAACCTGAGAGAAAAGCTCAAACGATTTTACACTTTCCATTGATGTGAAACCGATACCTTCAATGCCGAGTCTGCCTATGCAGTAGGGGCCGATAAGTATACCTGCAACGAGGTAAGATGTGACTGAGGGCAGACCGAGCGGCTTTGCAATACGAGAAAGCAGCAGACCTGCACCGAGTGCGAAGGATAAGCCTAAAAGTATTTCCATGAAAAATTCGCCTTCATTTCTTAAAATATCCTGAAAGTAGGGCAGGGGCTTGCTCCTGCCGTGTTTGCCGATATAACTTGTTGGCAAAGACAGAGAAAACCTCTAAAAAAATCCTAAAAAAGTATAGCACAATGACCTTTAAAGTCAATCGCAAATAATTATAAAAATGAAGTGCAATTTATAATATGTTTTGTTGAGTTTTTCGGTGTGCAAAAGGAAAAACAGCTGCATATATAAAAATCAGCCGTCGGTATTTCCGACAGCTTGGGTTATTCGATTTCAAACAAATCATTCGGCTGGCATTCGAGTATTTCACACAGCTTTTCTATTGTTTCAAGCTGTAATCCTGTCAGCGTATTGTCGCAGATTTTGTTGACCGTTTTGTATGTTGTCTGCATTTCTTTGACTAACCAATATCTTGTTTTGCCTTTGCTGTCAAGCAGCTTTTGTACGTTCATTTTAATCAAATCGCATCACCAATTGAATTTTACCACTACCTTACCATAAATATAACTAACCTACAGGTAGTGTACCAAGTGGTTGACTATTTTAAACGTTTAGTGTATAATTAAGCTGTTTATGCAACAGTAATAAACTTTTCATACCCTTAAAACCGCTTTTGGTGCCGCTTTTGTGTTTTGAGCCTGAAATAGTGATATAATATGCGGCGAAAAATATAAGGAGACGATAAATATGAAAAAAATTATTCGCAAAGCGTTGTCAATGCTTTTGGCTGTGATAATGGTTTTTACGGTCATTCCTCTTACCGGAACATACTTGGAGGCAAGTGCAGCAGCTAAATATATGTGGCCGGTTGTTGGTAACTATAGTGTCAGCCGATGGAATAATAGTGAGCATCACGGAGTGGATATAACCAATAGCGGAAACGTTCAAAATCCGCAAATAATATCGACTTATTCCGGGACAGTAACGCAAGTATCTAATGTGTGTCCTTGTACGGGTAAAGATTATCCGTATTACGATACAAAAGGCAATTATATAGGTATGGTTACATGTTTAGATCATAGAGATACGTATGGCAATTTAGTTAAAGTGTTGAACGATGATGGTACAACTTCGGTATATGGTCATCTGAAATATGATTCTATATGTGTGAAAGTCGGAGACCGTGTATCACAGGGTCAAATCTTAGGCTTAATGGGTGATTCCGGTGTTTCTACTGGAATACATTTGCATTTTGAAATTCGATCTGGTACAAGTCAATCATCATGTATTGATTTGAAAAACACATCATTTTTACCTGCGAATATATTTGTAAATTACACATCTCCCCCAACCGACGGCTGGCTTTGGGTAGAAAAAGAAGTTGCAGGTGTTGGGGAAGATATACGGTTAAATTTCAATGCAACAGATGCGAGCCGTTTTGTAATAGGAATATGGAAAGATAATAAAGAGTATGCAATTATAGATAATGGTTATAATGATTGGTATACTATTAACTTTAGTGAATCAGGAATATATTCTGTTCATGTTGCATGTTATAACAACCTTGGTCATTGTGACTCAAATTATATCAACATTTTTGTTTATGGTAATTTAGGAAATGATTTTTGCGGAATTATTTTAAACTCCAAAACGTGGAGACCGATTGCCGTTGATGAAAATAGCTATATATCATTGCAAAAAGAATCAGGAAATGCCGAGCAAGTATGGAATTTCACACGGCAAACGGATGGTTCTTATGTTATAACATCTGCGTTAAACGGTAAAGTATTGGAATTTTATTATGGTTCAAACAGTGTTAATCCTGTTTTTACTAGTTCTTTTGATGGTGGGTATGATTATCAAAGATGGTATATATGCCCGGCTTTTGGTGGTTTTTGTTTGCTTTCAAAACAAGATGTGAATAAAAATCTAGTCTTAGATTTAGAAAATCAGTCCTCTGATTACGGAACACATCTTATAGCAGCTCAATTTAATTGCAGTGAGTCGCAAGTTTTGGCTATTTACAACCAACAAGAGGTGCAATTAAAGAGTCCTCAAATAGAAGTTCAAGGAAATACATCAGGCAAGGAAACTACGTTTATTTGGGATGACGTGTATGGCGAGTATGAATATAATCTGAGGATTTATAAAGACGGTGTGGAATACAAAAGTGTTTATCTGAGTGATAATTTATATGAAATTATGTTGCCGAGCGGAGAATATACTGCTTTTGTAAGGGCTTTAAATTATTTTACATATACACAAAGTGATACTATAAGCTTTTCGGTAGGCGAAGCTGCAACATATAACGTTTCTTACAACTCCAACGGCGGAAGTAATGCACCTTCTGCTCAGACAAAAACCTACGGTACAGATCTGACATTGAGCACAGCAATCTCCACCAAAGCAAACTACAACTTTATCGGTTGGAACACCAAGGCTGACGGTACGGGTACAACGTACCAGCCGGGTGATACATATACCGAAAATGCGGATTTAACTTTATACGCAATGTGGGAGCTTGCACACACTCACAGCTATACCTCAAGCGTTACCAAACAACCGACCTGTACCGAAAAAGGTATAAGAAAATACACTTGTTCTTCGTGCGGTGATACATATACCGAAGATATAGCTGCACTTGGCCACAATCACATCGGCAGTGTTACCGAGCCGACTTGTACTGAACAAGGATTTACGACTTATACCTGTTCACGTTGTGATAACAGCTATAATACATCTTTTACTGATCCGCTCAACCACCCCACTTCATCATGGTATACTGCAATTAATCCCACGGCAAGCTCAGACGGTCTGGCAGAAAAACGCTGTGACCATTGCGGCAAGGTGCTCGAGCAATTTATAATTCCTTCTCTTGTACCCGATTATGTAACAGGTGTTTCTTTATCATCGGAAAAAGAAACGGTTAAGGTTGGCAGTACATTTACACTTAAGGCAACCGTAACACCCGACACTGCAAAGAACAAAAATGTTATCTGGTCATCGAGAAATCCGGAAATCGCAACAGTTGTAAACGGTAAGGTTACTGCTGTTAAGCCCGGTACAACTGCAATTGTGGCAACAACCGAAGACGGCGGATACGTTGCGTTCTGCCTTGTAAGGGTGCTGAGCCTGTCAGCAATCAACGGTGCGGTAGTCAACAATGACAGCAACATTGTTTACGGCCTATCCTGCAATCTTAACAGCGTTGATGATTATTTAGAACCTGCCGACGATAGTATGAGTATTGTACTCAGTGATTCTGTTGTAGGAACGGGAACAACAATCAGCGTCATTGAAAACGGCGAAGTTGTAGATTCGTATACTGCAGTCATCTTCGGTGACATTGACGGTAACGGTTGGTATGATGCTAACGATGCGTTTCTTGTCAGGATGCTTGAGGTTGGATTGCTGACAAGTGAGGCAGTAGGCGAGGCGGCGTACAGGGCTGCTGACTGCAACCACGACGGTGTTGTTGACGGGCTTGATGTACAGCTTCTTGAAAGAGCAAGTATACTGCTCGACAATGTCAATCAGAGTGCAACTCAGGCAGAGCTTTCCCTTGACTCGGTTTATATTGAGTACTGCTCGGTAATTGACCAGTCAGCAGGCTTTATTGTGGAAGATAATGCCACAGTTGAAACTCAGCCTGAGCCTGAAACGAAGCTCGATATAGTAGCGATATTCAGCTATATATTCTCTCTGTTTGAGAAAATATTTGCTTTTGTAATTTCAATAATTGGTTAAAACAAATTAGAGACAACTAATATACTTGTACTTGCAGTGTCATTCTGAGCGAAGGCGAAGAATCTTAAACTCCCTCAATCAAAGCTGATGCTTTGACAGCTCTCACAACAAGGGCGACGTATTAAGATCCTTTACTTCGTTCAGGATGACATTGTTTATATATGTCTGCGAATTTGTTTGTCAAAAGCTCCTTTTGAAGGGCGCTGTAAGCGAAGCTGACTGAGGGGTGATAGTTTAAATGTATCAATATCTAACTTTGCAATCCTCCGTCACGGCATACACCGTGACACCTTCTTTGAAAAGGAGGTTCAGAGTCGCTGTGAACGTGATATAAAAGTTTTATCTTTACAAAAAATTCACTGTCAATTTCTGATGTTTTGTGTTACTATATACGTATAACATCTGAAAGGGCGGCGAATTGGTATGAAAAAATTTCTCTGCGTTTTTCTGTCGGTAATTATTCTGGCAGCTTCGTGCCTTTGCTTTGCACAGGGATACAGCTTTGATGACCTTGATGAGGGCGTTTCCGAATATCCCGTTATTATTGTGCCGGGCTACGGCGGAGCAGGTCTTTTTACCGAAGACGGTGAGCGAGTCTGGGGACCCGATATAGGCGCGATGGCACTCGGCTTGCTTGAGAATATAGCAAAAACAGGGCGTGCTCTGGGTAATCTTATGGCGGGTGATGCTAAGCTTATCGGTGAAGTTGTCGGTGAGCAAGTCGTTGACAAGCTCGGTATTCTGCGCTGTAACGATGACGGCACAAGTGCTCATCCGCTTAGCCCGATTTCTGTTGAGGCGGCTGAAACCAATACTGCGGCACTGAATGAAAAATTCCCCGACGGTGCCAATACATACGAGCTTGAGATTCAGACAGAGCTGAAGAAGTATCTCGACCCGTCACGCATCTATAATTTTACGTGCGATTTCAGAATGGGCGCGGAGTATAACGCAAATATGCTGCGTGATTATATCGACAGCGTGCTTGAGCACAGCGGTGCAGATAAAGTAAATATCTATTCTCTCAGCCACGGCGGTCAGGTTACTGCGACTTATCTTGCACTCTACGGCGACGATAACAAGGTTGACAATGTTATTATGACGTCTCCCGCGATAGGCGGTGCAGGTATTGCATACGACCCGTTTGCAGGTGAGATCGATTTTGATGAGGAAACTCTTATCAGGTTTATTGAACAGGGCGTTATGATTGAAGAAGATATAAACTGGCTTCTCAAGGCTAATTGGCTTGGTATCCTTGATGATATTCTTTATGCGGTCAAGCCCTATTTCTATCAGGTTATGGGCAACTGGGGCAGCATATGGGACTTTATGCCGCTTGATAAGTACGACGGTGCAAAAGAGCTTCTTCTCGACGAAACAAAGCACGCAGGTCTTATCGCAAAGAGTGACCGTTTCCATTATGATATATTCCCAACAATAGGCGAGAGACTCCGTTACCTTCGCGAAGAGTACGGTATGAATATCTCGATTATCGCAGGCTACGGCAACAGAATTATTTCCGGTATGAATGAGGATTCGGATTCGATAATCACTCTTTCAAGTGCAACGGGTGCAACAACACCTCCCTTCGGTCAGAGATTTGCTGACGGTTACGTGCAGATCAATGACTGCGACGGCAAATACAAAGTTTCACCCGATATGACGGTGGATGCTTCAACCTGCTATCTGCCCGACAATACCTGGTTTATAAAGGGTATGTTCCACGCATTTGTTGTGTTTGACGATTACACAATGGAGCTTGTTATGAAGCTTCTTCTTACCGATGAGATAACCGACGTTTATTCTGACGGGCGTTTTCCGCAGTTCAGGGATTCGACAAGCCTTTGCCATTCTGTCTGGGCACATTTCGATAACAACGTTTCGGGCTATGTGAATTCCGACTCAAAGAAGCTTGTTGTTACAAATATCTGTGCAGATTCTAATATCAATGTTACTGCAGTTGTATGCAAGGGGCTTGACATTAAGTTTAAGGTTGACCCTACCGTAAAGCTTGCCCCCGGTGAGAGTATTGAGCTTGAGTACGTCGGCGAAATACCGCAGGTGAGCGGTAAGCAGGCTGACATTACGGTTTACTACCTTGCGGATAATCTCACTCCTGCAGGCTACCGCACACAGGGCTATACCGTGATGAACGGTGAAGCCATTGAGGGCGGCGGTGCTCTTGTGAACGTTGGCGGTGAACCTGTTATCTGTGGTGCTCTTGCAAATCTGCTCAAGTCTCTCGGGCTCTATGAGTTTATTACAATGGTGGTTGAAGTGCTTATGTTTGCATTCTCAGCTATAAGCATCTGATAATTTTTCTCCGTAATGTCAAGGCGGCATTACGGAGATCGTTTTGGAGTTGATATTATGTTTGTTGCAATCAAAAACCTTTTTACAGCTTTGCTTGCCCTTATAGTTGGTGCAGCACCGTTCAGCGGTCAGTTGCCCGAAGAACGCAAGTGCAATCCCGAATTCAACGGCACATTTCTGCAATCCTGGGCAAGCAGCTCGTGGGATGAAGCACGCTGGGCAGAAGAGATCGACAATATGCTTGATGACGGCATTGAATACCTTATTCTGCAGGATATAGCAAATATGGATTCGAACGGCAGCTGGACTGTTTACTACGACGAGAGTTTGCCTGCTTTTGATAATGCGGCTGACGGTGGTGATGTTGTCGGTGCGGCACTTGAAGCCTGCAAGGGCAGCGGAATCAAGGTGTTTATAGGTCTTGCAATGTGTGACTCGTTCTGGACAGTTGGCAATTTCTTCGGCGATTATACTCGTGTTTGTGATGTTGCCGCTGATATGGTAAGGGATATTTATAATAAATATTATACCGATTATTCCGATGCTTTTTACGGTTGGTATTTTACACCCGAGGTCAACAATATGATTAATTGTGCACCGCTTATGGGCAAGATGGCAAATGGCCTTAACAAGGTAATTGATGCAATTAACGAAACAGAGGCTTCACTTCCTCTGCTTATAAGTCCGTTTACTGCCGACTATCTTTCTTTCGGTAAGGCTGCCGCATACGCTGATTGGCTCACTTTCTTTGAAAAAGTCAACTGGCGTGACGGTGATATTATTGCTCCGCAGGATGCTGTAGGTGCAGACTGGATTGATGAAAGTGAGCTTGTGCGTATATGGGAGATGTATTCTGCCGCAGTTGATAGAATTGATGCAGATGTAAAGCTCTGGGCAAATGTTGAGAATTTTGATATCGCAATAGGTCCGAGCCCTCTGGGAGGCATAATTCTTCGTGATGAAACTGAGAATATTGAGTCCGTAACGGCGACGCTTGACCGCTTTGTAAGGCAGATGGATATAGCTTCGCGTTACTGTGAAAACATTATAACCTTCTCATATTCTCATTATTACAGTAAGTCTATGGTAAAGCCGTTTTATATTGAAACCTATCACGATTATGTTTCAAACGGCTATGTGCTCGAGTCACAGGCACCGACAGCACCTGCAAACCTTGCAAAGTCGGCAGATGAAAACGGTGTAACAATTGCTTGGGATGAGTCAAACGATAATTTCGGTATCGCATATTACAGAGTTACAAAAAACGGCGAATTCTTTACAAGAATAGAAAACTACAAGTGGGATTATCCGCTTGAGATTACCGACCCGCAGGGTACGGAAGCTGACATTTATGCTGTTGTTGCGTGCGATGCGGCAGGTAATTTTTCAATGATTTCAGAGGTTTGATCATGCAGTACACTAAACAGCTTGAAATAAAATACAGTGTTGATGTTTTTGTTGCAGGCGGCGGTGCGGCAGGCGTTGCCGCTGCTGTTGCTGCGGCACGTTCGGGGAAAAAGGTTTTCTTGGCAGAAGCGGCAGGCTGCCTCGGCGGTATGGGTACAACGGGTCTTGTGCCTGCTTTTGCTCCGTTCAGTGATGGAGTGAATATCGTTGCATCAGGTATCGGCTACGAAATAAAACAAGCTCTTAAAAACACTGTTCCCGTCAATTCATCAGAATGGGGCAGCCGTTGGTCAACAATTGATGCTGAAGAATTGAAGCGAGAGTATGACCGTTTGTTAAAGGCTGAGGGTGTTGATTTTTCGTTTTTTACATCTGTGTGTGATGTTGTATGTGACGGCAGAAAAATTGATGCTGTAATTCTGACTTCCAAAAGCGGTATGTTTGCCGTAAAAGCTGATATCTATATCGACTGTACGGGCGACGGCGACTTGTGCGCCTTGGGCGGCGGTGAGTTTGAGATAGGTGATGAGAATAACTGTGTTATGCCGGGCACTCTTTGCTCACTTTGGGCTTATATTGATGATGATAAAATCGGTAACGATCAAAGCGAATTTATCGAAAAAGCTTATGCCGACGGTGTTCTTACATACAAAGACCGACATCTGCCGGGCATGTATTTTCGTCGCAACGGTATGGCAGGCGGAAATATCGGACATACCTTCGGCGTGAATCCCGTTGATGAAAAATCCCTGACCGAATCAATGGTCTGGGGCAGACAGTCAATGACCGAATACGAGAAGTATTATAAAACCTATCTTAACGGCTATGAGAATATGGTGCTGTGTGTTACTGCTCCCGTGCTTGGTGTGCGTGAATCTCGCAGGATAGTGTGTGATTATACGCTTTGCTTTGCAGATTATATGAAGCGTGCGGTCTTTGATGATGAAATCGGTCGCTACTGCTATCCCGTCGATATCCATGTGATGAACACTGATGATGAAGAATTTGAGCGGTTTTCAAATGAATACAGCATTCGCTACGGTAACGGAGAATCTTACGGTATACCTTACCGCAGCCTTGTGCCCGTTTCGTTTTCTAATGTGTTGGTTGCAGGGCGCTGTATAGGTACTGACAGGCAGATGCAGGCTTCGGTACGTGTTATGCCGGGCTGCTTTATAACAGGTCAGGCGGCGGGTATTGCAGCGGCACTTGCCTGCGAAACACAGGATGTGAGGGCGATAGATATACCGAAACTGCAAGCTAAGCTTAAAAGCTTGGGTGCGTATTTACCTAACGCAAAATAAAACGGTATAATTTTGTCGCAATCTGTCTTTAAACAATGTAAAGCCGTGAGACTTTACAAAACAGAGCTTTGGCAACAGATTTAGGACAATATGAATTTTAACAATATGTATGTTGATTAAAATCTGTGTTCAACAAAATATAGAAATAATTTAAGCTGTGTGAAGTATTTATGCTTTACACAGTTTTTTGTTGCACAAAAACAGATGCCATATTTTGTACAGTTTTTCGTACCTCTTTTCCTTGACCTTGCAAGAAGAATTGTTGTATATTTGTTTTAATAATTAATATTATTCAAACGAAAGGATGATATACAATGAAAATTACATTTATGGGTGCAGGCAGTACCGTTTTTGCAAGAAATGTTCTCGGCGACTGTATGTGCACAGAGGCTCTTTGCGAGTCTGAAATTGCTCTCTACGATATAGACAAACAGCGTCTTGAGGATTCTGAAATTATCCTCAGCGCAATCAATAAAAATGTCAACGGCGGCAAGGCAAAAATCAAGACATATCTCGGCGTTGAAAACCGCAAGGATGCACTCCGCGGTGCAAACTTTGTTGTCAATGCAATTCAGGTCGGTCTTTACGACCCCTGCACAATTACCGATTTTGAAATTCCGAAGAAGTACGGCCTTCGTCAGACTATTGCCGACACGCTTGGCATCGGCGGCATTATGCGTGGCCTGCGTACAATCCCCGTGCTTGAGGATTTTGCACGCGATATGCAGGAGGTCTGCCCCGATGCGTGGTTCCTCAACTACACAAATCCCATGGCAATCCTTACAGGCTATATGACCCGTTATACAGGTATCAAGACTGTCGGTCTTTGCCACTCTGTCCAGTCTTGCTCAAAAGATCTTCTTCATCACGTCGGTATGGATGACAAAATCGAGGGCAGATATGACCGTATTGCAGGTATCAACCATATGGCTTGGCTGCTCGAAATCCACGATAAGGACGGCAACGACCTCTATCCCGAAATCAGACGCAGAGCGGCGGAAATCAACGCAGCCGCACTTGCAACCTCTGACCCCGAGAAGAAGCACAGCGATATGGTAAGATTTGACTATATCAAGCGCCTCGGATATTATTGCACAGAGTCAAGCGAGCACAATGCAGAGTACAATATGTTCTATATCAAGGATAAGTACCCGAACCTTGTTGCTGATTTCAACATTCCTCTTGACGAGTATCCGCGCCGCTGTGTAAACCAGATTGAGCGTTGGGCAAGGGAGAAGGCAGAGATTCTTGACAACGGTAATGTCACTCATACTCGCTCACACGAGTACGCTTCATATATTATGGAGTCTATTGTTACCAACAAGCCTTATAAGATTGGCGGTAATGTGCTCAATACAGGCCTTATCGACAATCTTCCTGCCGATGCCTGCGTTGAGGTGCCCTGCCTTATCGATTCAAGCGGTGTTACACCCTGCCATATGGGCAGACTTCCCGTACAGCTTGCCGCAATGAATATGACAAATATCAATCCTCAGCTTCTCACTATCGAGGCTGCCGTTACAAAGAAGAAAGAGCATATCTATCAGGCTGCTATGCTCGACCCGCACACAGGCTCAGAGCTGAGCATTGACGATATAGTCAAGATGGTTGACGAGCTTATCGAGGTTCACGGCGACTGGATGCCTAAATATCATTAAGAGGTAAAAAGTTATGGTAGCAGTATTCAGAATAATATCTGCCTTTTTTATGGCGATAACAACTCTTATCTCGTTCCCCATCGCAGGTAATATTTCTGCGGATTTCGCACCGAAGGATGCCGAAAATGTCAAGCTGACCTTTGCGGCTTTTTCCGATACGCATATGAAGGATTCGGCAACCCGTGCATTTATGCTCGAGCTCGGTCTTGCCGATATGGAAAACTCCGACTACAGACTTGATGCACTTGTCCACGCAGGCGATATCACCGACCACGCTTATGAGGAGCAGTGGCAGAAAACGGTTGATGTTTTCTCAAAGTATGACCCTGCTGATAATATCATTCTCGCTGTCGGCAACCACGATACGTGGGGCAGTGAAGAAGATGACCGATTCCCTGAGTCGCAGGAGCGCTTTATGAAGTACGGCGGTCAGATTATGGGTACGGAGCTTGAGAAGACTTACTACTCAACAAAGGTCAACGGCTATACGTTTGTGGTTATGAGCAGTGAGGACGACGGCACAGACGCCTATGTCAGCGACGAGCAGATTGCCTGGCTTGATGCAACTATGGCTGAGGCTTCTGCTGACGGCCTGCCGATATTCCTTGTGTTCCATCAGCCGATAAACAGCAGCCACGGTCTGCCTGTTACCTGGGGTGACGATGAGCCCGAGCCGATGGACGGCGGTATCGGTGAGCAGTCAGACAAGGTTGAGGCTGTACTGCAGAAGTATGAGAATGTAATCTATATCAGCGGTCACCTTCACCTTGGTATGGGCGACAAGATTACACCGAAGCTCTGGAATTACAGAAGCGTTGAAACCTACGGCAACATTACATCCGTAAATCTGCCTTCCTATATGTACTTCAACCCTATGGGTCAGATTATGAGCGGCACGGGCTTTGTCTTTGAGGTTTATGAAGACTGCGTGCTTGTACGCGGCAGAAGCTACTCAAGTAACGTCTGGTACACAGCTTACGAATATACAATTGATATTAAATAATATTAAAATTACGGCAGAGGTTTGCGCTGTGCAAGCCTCTGCCGCTTTTTGTTTTTAGCTGACTTGTTCTAATACTGCATCAATGTCAATTACCTGAGCATAGGGGATAACTTCTTTGGCGTCGGAGTATTTCTCTGCACCTGATTCATATATAACGCAGAGCTTTTCATCAACAATTTCGATGCCCTGCATAAGTGTCGGCATCTCGACCTTGGCTACGCGGTCACTTTTGTCGCAGCCGTAGAAGGGGACGTCCTCACCGTCAATATTAACGGTGCCGATGCTCCATTCGGTGTAAGGTGCATATATCTGCAGTGCCGAGTCGTTGTATCTGCCGTATGACGTGCTGAAAATAACGGTTTTATCGGGAAGCACAGACATACCCTGTACCTCGTCAGGCACTGAAATTACAGCTTCAAGCTTCAGCTTACCTTCGCTGTCAACGCTGTAGCCGCAAGCCCATGAGTGATTCTTACCGTAAGCGTGTGCGGGATTTACTTCGTAACCGCCGCTCTTTGTATAAAACTCACCGACCCATATCATATCATCGGAGCAGCCGAGAAATGAACCCTTGACGGGTACCTGAAATTTGTCATCATAAGCAAGCTCGTCGCCGCTTTTGGCTTTGATAATGTCGTCGGCAGAAAGCTGATAGAGGTATCCGCCTTTCTCTGAGTTTCCTCCCGAAGCTACCCGGATATTATTACCTTTTACGGAGATTCCTCCTGCGTGTGCGGTGAAATCCTTAAGTATGATTTCTTTTGTCGTGTTTGTTTCTGCGTCAACCGCGTAAATTCTGGAGTTACCGTCATTCGTGTAACCGCTTATGAGAAACATTCCAAGCTCGTCACTGTAGCAAAGTCCCTGCGGCACAAAGCCACTGCCGAGACCCGGTATGTCAAATGCAAAATCGGTATATTCATCAATGTTAATCCGTGTATATCCGCCTGCCAATATGTCGGATATATCGCCGAAAACTATTGAGAAAAAGCGTACGATACCGTCAAAGAATGATGTGAAAGCGTCGCCGATCCCCTGCATACTTGCCGCAGAGGCACCAAATGTCAGTGACAATGCAAGCGTAATGCAGATAACTGCTCTGATAAGCTTTTTCATTTGCTTTGTGCTCCTTTTTCGTTATTGTTGGTCGTTATATTTTTCTGCCTGGAGCTTGAACATATAGGCATACTTACCGTCGAGTGCCATAAGCTCATCGTGTGAGCCGCTTTCGATTATCCTGCCGTTTTCAAGCATAAAAATTTTGTCTGCATGGCGTGTGGTTGAAAGACGGTGAGAAATGAATATTACCGTTCTTTCCTCGCAGTTGCGGCTGATTGCCTGGTTCAGCTCATATTCGGATACCGGGTCGAGATTTGCGGAAGGCTCGTCGAGTATTATATACGGACACTGCTTGTAGAATACACGAGCGATTGCAATTTTCTGCTGTTCACCGCCTGAAAGCATCAAGCCTTCATCGTCAAACTCACGCAACAGTACCGTGTCAGTTCCGTGCGGCAGTTCCTTTGTGAATCCTGCAAGCTTCAGTGCTTCAAGCACACGCTCGGAGTCGTAATCTTTTTCGAGAGCAACGTTTTCGCCTACCGTTGCACCGAAAATGCAAAAATCCTGAAACACTGCGGCAAAGCGTGCGCGGTGTGAGTCAACCGTTTCTTCGCGTATATCTCTGCCGCCTATTTCGATTGAGCCGTCTTTTATATCGTAAAGACGGAGAAGCAGATTTGTAAGAGTAGTTTTGCCTGCACCGTTGTAGCCGACAAGGGCTATTTTTTCACCGGGCATTATATCCAATGAAACGTCGTTTATACAGTCTGCTTCACTGCCCTCGTATGAAAAGCTGACGTCCTTGAGTGAAATCTTTTCGGGTTTGTCACATTTCGCAACGTGCTTGCCGTCTTTGATCTTTGAAGTCTCGGCGAGAAATTCACGGCATTTCTCAATCATCTTCGATCTTTCCGTGAAGTTACGCAGGCTGTAAACGGTCAGAAAAAGTATACTGCTGCCTATCTGAACCGAGCCGTTGAAGGTAGCCACAAAGTCACCTGCCGACATATTGCCCGTGACTATTGTCTGATATCCGATATATAGGCTGAGAATCAGCATAAAACCCACGACCTGAATCGTAAATTCCTGAGCAAAAAAGAGCCAGTCGAGTTTTTTGACAAATCTCCTCTGTGTGCCGATAACGTCGTCGGCACTCTCGTTGAATCTTCTTCTCAGCAGGGGATATACGCCGCTTGTGCGAATTTCACCTGCGTAATCCGGCAGATAAAACAGCCTTGCGAAGTAGTCGCCGCGGCGATGCTTTTCAGTTATCGCTTCGCGTCTTTTTGTCTGCAGGTTGCCCGTGTATTTTCCTAAAGGTATAAACAGCGCGACGGATATGATTACTATTACGAGGCATATCGGGTCAATAGTCAGCATTATGGCTGAAATTGTAATGAACGATATGACCTGCTCGGTATAGCCGCGTATAAGGTTTAGGATTGAGCGGATGTTGTCCGACGTGTTTTCGATAGAGAGGATAAAATCGCTGTAATATCCCGGGTCATCGTATCTTGCAAGGTCAAGCTCGGCGGCTTTTTTGTAAAAAAGAGACTGTATTCCGAGATCAAGCTTTTCCCGCTCTCTGTATACGTACAGCTCGTAGAAAATATTTGCAAAAACCTCGCAGACTACAATTATACCGAGCATTATGACAATGGCAATGATTATTCTCTTGGGCTCTGTGCCGTTTTGCACTGCGTCAATAACGTACTTGAGTCCGATAACCGAAATCAGCTTGCCCGGCAGTGCGGACATTATCTGCTCGGCAAATTCACCTATTACGAGTCCGGGAGAGACCTTGAACATCAGACGGAGTATGTACAGCACGTTTGAGACCGTATTGTGTTTTGTTTTGATTATTTTCTTCATCTTCAGCTCACACTCCTTTCCTCATTTTTGTAGCTTGAGGCCTGGAGAGTAAACATCTCAAAATAGTTGCCGCCTGCCGACATCAATTCCTCGTGTGTGCCGCTTTCGGTAACCCTGCCGCCTTCGAATACGTATATCCTGTCTGAAAGTACTGCGCTTGAAAGTCTGTGTGATATGTATATGACCGTTTTGTCCTTAGTTGCATCAATAAGGCTTTCGTACATTCTGTATTCTGCAATCGGGTCAAGTGCAGACGAGGGCTCGTCAAGCAAAGCTAAATCAAACTGCCTTGCAAACATTCTTGCTGCACACAGCTTCTGCTGTTCACCGCCCGAAAGTCCTATGCCTTTTTCGTCAAATTCACGCGTGAAAACGGTTTGCTCCTTTTCAGGCATCGCCATAACGCGTTCGTACACTCCTGCCGCCTTGAGTGAATCGGTTACAAGCAGGTTATCCGATTCGCTTTCTTCTTCGTGACAGAGTACGTTTTCGCTGACAGTAAGAGCAAATACCTTGTAATCCTGAAATACGGTTGCAAGCCTTTCACGGATTGAATTTATATCGTATTCTCTTATATCGGTGCCGTTGTACAGTATTGTACCGCTGTCGGGGTCGTAAAATCTCAGCAGCAGCTTTACAAACGTTGTCTTGCCTGCACCGTTGTGACCTACTACGGCAATAGTTTCACCCTTGTCAATTTTAAGGCTGATACCGTTAAGCGAGGAATTTTTTGCACCGGGGTAGGTGAAGTGTACGTCCTTGAATTCAATGCTTTCAAATTCTTCAGCGATTCTGTCACCGCCCGTTACTTTGGATTCGTACTCAAAAAATTCCTTGAGGTTGCCGAAGTAAGCAGCCTCCTTGCGTATAAATGACACGGCACGGCCGAGGTCATTGAGCACGTCCTTGAGGTTACTCATAGCTGTCATAATAACGGAGAAGTCAGATATTGCAAGGTTCTTTTTTACGACGAAGCGGTAGGTTGCGTAGGTGTATGTGGCGGCTACGGGCATAGCTTTGCCGAAAAAGCCTGCGATAAGCTCGAGCACAGCCATCTTTACGCCGTATTTCTTGATTATCTCGCGGTTTTTCTCAACGGCTGTTTCAAATCTGCCGTACATTACGCCGAAGATGCCCGAGGTCCTCATGTCCTTGGCAAAATCCTTGAGAAAAACGGTGCGCTTTACGTATTCCTTTGACCTCTTGTGCGGGGTCATTTCTTTATCTTTTTCGATTCCTTTTTTGCCTTTTACCGTTTCTGCAATAACTACGGCAAATATGACAAGCAGAATCAGCAGTATCTTCGGGTCGATGGATACTACGTAGATAACAAGGAAAATACCGGTCAGACCGCCTGCAAAAACGCTTGCAAGGTAATAGGCAAATTCGCTCGAATGGTCGTTTGTGATAATCTCTGTTGCACGCTTGTACTTGTCGTAAAACTCGGGGTTTTCAAAACAAGCCATATCAACGCTGACCGCCTTTTTGAATATGCGGTCATTGAGATTTTTGTAAAAATGCTTCATCCTCGTGCACGCAAGGTAGTCGGTTATACAGTCTGTTGCCTTTGCAAGCAGACCGGAAGCGGCAAACATAAGCACGAGTAACACGTACTCCTTGTAGCTGCCGCCGTTTTCAATCAGAGATAATAAGAGCTTGAGAAACAGTATCTCCTGAATGAAGCCCGTGAAAAACCAGTATGCGGTCTGCGTGAGGATAAAGGAAGTGAGCAGTAACGGTGCACACCTGTGAATTGTCTTGACAGCGTAAAAAGTGTTTTTGAGGTTTAAAAAACGCTCTTTAGGCTCTTTAGGTGTTTTTTTCTTCAATTTCAGCCTCCTGATTGTCGGAGTAATTATCCGTTTTGCCGTCAGCTTTGACAAAAAAACACCCGAAAAACCACTGCGTTTTCCGGGTGTTCAAGTGATACAAAAGTGTGTCTCAGCAGACAGAAGCGGACACAATTACCCGAAATTTGTTTTTGTCAAAAGTATTCATCATCATTATATCCGTCTCCTTTCTTTAGTACTTTTTGCATTAACACGGAATGCAAGAATTAAAGTATCATACATTAACAGTGTTTGTCAAGGTGCAATTATAATATAAACGTAAAATGTCATCCTGAACAAAGTGAAGAATCTCAGGTTGACTGAGATCCTTCGCTCACGCTTAGGATGACAATTTTTTATAACAAATAATTTTTCATACCCCTAAAACTGCTTTCTGTACCCTTTGTCGGTTTTTGTCAATTTTTTGTGCTATAATGCAAATAATCAAAAATCGGAGGTTGTACTTTATGAAAAAATTTGTAAGTCTTTTGGCGTTAGCGTCGTTGATGTTGTCTGCTTTGTACGGTTGCGGCTCATCCGGTGATGATTATTCATCGGATTATCCGGCAGAGTATGAAGATGAAGTTTATGATGAAAATAATAATGAGTATCAGGAAGATGAAACGCCTGAAGCTCCCGAAGAAAACGCAGAAGATGATACACAATCATTAACATACGAAGCTGAATTGAATGAAGACGGTGTTTATGATTTGTTGCAGGGAGACTATGACTGGTCTGCATATCATAGATACAAAGTAAGGTATATGCTGGATGATAAAAGCGGATACGATGAAGGTGGACATTTTTTTGTGTATGGTAACAGTGATGTCAGAATTCCGGTTTTCAGTAAGAACGCAAATATTGCTATATATACCGATGTGGATGAGCTTACATTCATAAAAATAACAAGTGATATTCATTACGCACCGGATATACGATTTAAAAAGTATGATGAATTTGAATATGAAAAAGCTCCGCGTACGATTAATTGGCTTGGAATTCCTCTGTATAATTTCTGCAATAGTGATGAGGTAGAGATAAACGGTGAGAATTATGATGATTTTCTGGATAAGCATGCAATCAGTTTAAGAGAAGATTATTATGTTCCGAATTATTTTGCACTTATTGATGCGGAAAAAGGCGAAAGATTTACAATAGGAGGATACGAGGGTACGAAGTGGGTTGAATATGATTTCTATGCAGATGTTCCTTTCTGGTATCAGGATACTTATGAAAAGGTGACAGTTCCTGTAGAAAAGACAAGAAACGGATATTTCACAGTCGATTTATCCGGTTTAGAGACGGGTTTGTATTATAATTTGACAAATGACCGAATGGCAGAAATAACCGAGTGATTTAAAAAATAAAAATGTCATTCTGAACGAAGTGAAGAATCTCAGCCTACATGAGATCCTTCGCTGACGCTCAGGATGACATCTTTTTTATATACATAACCAATCATCGGACAGGTCACGCCATGTTGGGTTCATTTCTTTTATAAGAGCATTTTTCTTTGCACGTGTCCAACCTTTAATTTGCTTTTCTTTTTCTATTGCAGAGTAAATATCACTGGTGCAATCAAACCATACGAGTTTATGTACATTATATCTTTTGGTGAATCCTTCAACCGTACCGTTCTTATGTTCATATATTCTTCGTTCGAGGTTATTGGTCACGCCGGTGTATAAAACCTTGTTGCTGCCGTTAGTAAGCATATAAACATAATACTGCAACTTTATCACCTTTTAAAAATGTCATTCTGAACGAAGTGAAGAATCTCAGCTTATATGAGATCTTTTACTTACGTTCAGGATGACATTAATTTTATTCATAATTCCGCATTCCGAATTGCTTACGGCTGAACCGTAATCGGTTTGTCTTCGCTTTCGTGCTCTACGAGTATGAAGTTGTTACGCTTGGCGTATGCCCAGCGCATATCAAACAGCTTTACTGCATCCATAGGTATGTAGAGCTGATTCTTACGCTCTGCGTTACGGTAAACAGCATTCTCAAGTTCAACAGTACCTCTGTCGGTCTCAACTACCTTGCTGTCCTGCGTGAAGCGTGCCCAGTGACCGTAGCCCTCAAGATATACCTGATTTTCGGTTTTCTCAACACGACCGCCGAAATATGTGAAAAGTACACTAAGGCAGCCGTACCATACGCCGTCGATATTTTCGCAGGTTGTCTGATACTGGCAGAGTCCGAGGTCGGCACCCTTGTACATCATACGTGTACGGTTGAAGTAGGGCGCAAGAGCACGGGGCTCTATAATGTCGTTTCCTTTGTCGATAACACAGCGGTCTGCAATTCTGCCATCCTCAAGTGATGCGGTGATTGTCAGCTTCTTGCCGTCAACCTCAGCGATTGCAATCATAGAGGTTCTGTCTTCCATAGTGTAGAACGCACTGTGCCATACCTTGCTGAGTGATCTTGTGCCGGGCGGATTCTGGTTTGAATTACCGAGCACGTAGTTAATCATACCCTTTGACGGGTTTTCAAACAGCTCTTCGTTCTTTCTCGGGAAGCTTCTTCCGAAGCTGTGCTCGTGACCCGAGAAGAGCAGGTCGAGCATTTCCATACTCTCTGTCATAACAGGGTAGCAGTCGTAGTTCTGGCAGTCACTGCCCGTATAGCATACGGGGAAGTGGTATGTACCGATTTTCCAGTCAGCTGTGCACTTCTCAAGGTCAGCCTTCAGCCACTCGTTTACATCCTCGGGTCCGTTTACGCCGAGTACGGTAAAGTGAACGTTGCCGTAGTCGAATGCGTAGTTTTCTGTTTCCCAACCCTTGGGACCGTTGTAAGGATAGCTGCCTTTGAGCTGTTTGCAGAAAAACTCTGCAGGCTCGGAGTAGTATCTGCCGACACCGTTGCGGTAATCCTTGAAGCCTCTTGTGTCGTGGTTACCCTCGGTAAACATAACGGGGATGTATTCCGCAATACCTTCCCAACCGAGGAATGCACCGTTCCACTGCTGCTCGTGCATACCGCAGTCGGTGTTGTCGCCTGCAGTGAGGATGAAAGCCGTGTCGGGATGCTCCTTGAGATAACGCTTGATAAGTGAATTGAAATATGAGTAGTCGGGGGCATCAAACGGGTCGCCCTTCTGTTGGTCGGACACGCAGAGGAATTTGAACTTTGTCAGACCCTCAGGCTGAGTTGTAAAAAAGTATTCTTTGCTGCGGTTTGTGTCGTTGCCGCAGGTGTAGTAGTATTTTGTACCGGGCTTGAGACCTTCAAGGTGTGCCCAGAACATATTGCTGATGTCAATATCGCTTTCGAAAACCTCGGTTGCAGCTTCGGTACGAATTAAGGTGTCTGTTCCGTCTTCACGGTAGAGCACATAGCCGTTTTTAACATCTGTGCTTGTGCGCCAGGTGACAGCCATTGTTGTTTTTGCGTCGTCATAAATGCTTATCATTATATGGTCGGGCTGAGGTGTTGAGCCTCGTAAGGGCTTGGTTCTTTCCATATTTATTTCTCCTTTTGAAGATAAACTGTTTAGAGTATATCACGCGAAAAAATTTTTTTCAATCAGTTTGATAATATTCGGCGGCAAATTGTATCCGGACTGAATCTTTTGTTGATTTTTCATAAAATTAAAACATAACTTCAAACAAAATGACTATTGTTTTTATTTATGAAAATTTTATAATTAAGGTAAAATGTTGAACGGAGCATAACAAATGAAAGAAATAATCGGCCAGATTGTAGGCTTTGTCGCAATGGCAATTATCGTGTTTTCATACCAACAAAAATCGCATAAAAATATTCTGACTTTTCAGATGATATCGGGTCTGCTCTTTACTGTGCATTTTCTGCTTATCGGTGCATATACGGGCTGCGTGTCAAACCTTATCGGTGCGCTTCGTTCGTTGATATATGCTAACCGCGGTAAAAATAAATTTACCGACTTCAAGCTGTGGCCGGTTATTTTCAGCGTGGTATTTACTGTTTCGGGTATTATGACATGGGATAATATCTTTTCCGTTTTCCCGATAATAGCTATGGTTGCATCGTCTGTTGTGCTGTGGATCGATTCGCCTAAAATCAACCGTGCTTTTTCAATGCCCACCTCTGCGTGCTGGCTTGTTTACAATATCCCTAACCGCTCTTTTTCGGGTGTGGCGACAGAAATTTTTGTACTTTCTTCAATTGTTATCGGTATGCTTCGTCTGGACAGAAATAAAAAGTAAATGCTTTGTTGTTGAAAATGACCAATAAAACATTATAATATTTTACAACTCAAATGACGGAAAAGTGTTGATTTTAAAAAAGCATTTTATATAATTAAGTTGTAGTTTATCGTCGCTTTTGTCAGCGGCAGAAAGGAATATATTATGGATAAAAAACTCAGAGTCGGTATTATCGGTTGCGGCGGTATTGCCAACGGTAAGCATATGCCCTCTATTGCAAAAATTAAAGAGGCTGAAATGGTTGCTTTCTGTGATATCGTTGTCGAAAGAGCAGAGAGAGCTGCAGAAAAGTTCGGCGTTGAGGGTGCAAAGGTATATGAGGATTACAAAGAGCTTCTCAAGGATGAGAGCATCGATGTAGTTCATGTATGTACACCTAATCGCTCACACAGCTTTATTACTGTTGATTCACTTGAGGCAGGCAAGCACGTTATGTGTGAGAAGCCCATGGCAAAGACATATGCAGATGCAAAGCTTATGCTTGAAGCTGCACAGCGTACAGGCAAGAAGCTTACAATCGGCTATCAGCAGCGCTGGAGAGATGATTCCATCTACCTTAAAGAAGCTTGTGATAACGGCGACCTCGGCGATATCTACTATGCTAAGGCTATCGCTCTTCGTCGCCGTGCAGTTCCGACCTGGGGCGTTTTCCTCAACGAGTATGAGCAGGGCGGCGGTCCGCTTATCGATATCGGTACACACGCTCTCGACCTCACTCTTTATATGATGAATAACTATAAGCCCAAAATGGTTGTAGGTACTACATTCAAAAAGCTCGGTCAGCAGAGACGTGCCGCAAACTCATGGGGCGATTGGGATCCCGAGAAGTTTACCGTTGAAGATTCCGCATTTGGTTTTATCGTTATGGAAAACGGTGCGACAATTACTCTCGAGTCCGCATGGGCACTCAATGTTGCTGACCCGAAAGAAGCTGTATGTATGCTCTGCGGCGATAAGGCAGGTGCCGATTTTGACGGTCCCGATGAAAGCCTTCGTTTCAACTATGTCAAGTACGGCAGACAGGTTATCGAAACGCCCAATTTCGATGCGGGCGGCGTAGCCTTCTATGAGGGCGACCGTCACCCCGACCCGAAGGATATCGAGTGCCGTCTGTGGTATGATGCAATCCTCAACGATACAGAGGTTAAGACAAAGCCCGAGCAAGCACTTGTAGTTACTCAGATTCTTGAGGCTATATATGAGTCTGCAAAGACAGGTGCTCCCGTATACATAAACAACGACTAACAGAGTTAAAAGGTGATTTGAATTATGAAAATAGCAGTTCAGCTTTACAGCGTACGCGACTGTATAAACAGTGCAGACGATTTTATGAAGGCTCTTGAAGAAGTCAAGGCCATGGGCTACGACGGCGTTGAGTTTGCAGGTTACCACGGCGTTGATGCCGCAACTATCCGTGCAAAGCTCGACGAGCTCGGCCTTGTTCCCGTAGGTACACATATGGGTATAAACGATTATCTTCCCGAAAACATCGAAAAAACAGTTGAGTTCAATAAGGTTCTCGGCTGTCTTTACTGCGGTGTAGGTGGTGCCGCACACGATACTGTTGAGGATTGCGAGTATGCGGCTAAGACTCTTGCCTACGGCGCGGAAAAGCTCGGTGTTCCTACATATTATCACAACCATACTGAGGAGTTTACTCCCCTTGAAAACGGAAAAATCGGTATGCAGATTTTTGCTGAGCACACATATCTTGAGGTTGATACATACTGGAGCCACTGTGCAGGTGTAGATAACTACAACTTCATTATGGAGAATAAGGACAGAATCTGTCTGCTTCACGTTAAAGACGGTCTTGACCGTAAGCCTCTCTCGCTCGGTGACGGCGACTGCGATATCGCAAAGGTTGTAAAGGCTGCAAAGGATGCAGGTATCGAGTGGCTTGTAGTAGAGAATGACGATCCCGTACCGAACGGTCTCGAGGACGTAAAACGCAGTATCGCTTACCTTAAAACACTTGTCGGCTGAGAGGAGAGAATAAAATGAAAATCGGTGTTATAACAAACCTTCTTGGTAATCTCCCTTTTGAAGAGGCTCTTCAGTACTTCGTATCAAAGGGTATTGAAATGGTTGAAATCGGCTGCGGCGGCTATCCGGGCACACAGCATGCAGACCCCGACGTACTTTTTAACGATGAGGCAAAGCTTGAGGAGTTCAAGGCTCTTATCGAAAAGTACAATGTTGAAATCAGTGCACTCAGCTGTCACGCAAATCCCGTTCATCCCGATAAGGCTGTTGCAAAAGAGTTTGACGACGCTATGCGCAAGGCTGTTCTTCTCGCAGAGAAGCTCGGCGTTCATCAGATTAATACTTTCTCAGGCTGCCCAGGCGACAGTGAGAATGCAAAATATCCCAACTGGGTAACCTGTCCGTGGCCCAACGAGTTCGGCGAAATGCTCGAGTGGCAGTGGAACGAGGTTCTCATTCCTTACTGGAAAGAGTTCGTCGCCTTCGCAAAGGCTCACGGTGTTGATAAGATTGCTCTTGAGATGCACCCCGGCTTCTGCGTATACAATCCCGAAACTCTGCTCAAGCTCCGTGCGGCTGTCGGCCCCGAAATCGGTGCAAACTTCGACCCCAGCCACCTTATCTGGCAGGGTATCGAGCCTGTTGCGGCTATCCGTGCTCTTGAGGGTGCGATTTTCCACTTCCATGCAAAGGATACAAAGGTTGACAAGTACAATACCGCCGTCAACGGTGTGCTTGATACAAAGCCCTACGGCGACGAAATTCACCGCTCTTGGGTATTCCGCTCCGTCGGCTACGGCAACGATGAAACCTATTGGAAGGATATTATTTCCAACCTCCGTATGGTCGGCTATGACTATGCTATCAGCATTGAGCACGAAGATTCTCTTATGAGTCAGAATGAAGGCTTCTCAAAGGCAATCGATATGCTCAAGCGTGCAGTTATCAGAGAAGAGCCCTGTACAATGTGGTGGGTGTAAGCGTGCCGAAGGCACGCGGCGATATAAATCCCTTGCGGGATTTGTGATATATATACCTTACGGTACGATATATGCTGTGGCATATGAGGGATTTATATCATATCGCAGTTGAGATTTATCTCAACTATATCGCAAGCGAATGTTAATGAGATTATATCGTATTTGCCATAGGCAAATATTTAGTTTAAAGAAGGTAATGGTTATGGGTAAAAAAATAGGTCACGCCGTTATAGGCTACGGCGGTATGGGTCACTTTCACGGCAGACGCTGTCAGAGCATCGATATGCTTGATTTTATCGGATTCTACGATATCGACCCCGAGGTGCAGAAGAAAGGTGCAGAAGAAGGTGCACACAGCTTCGCAAGCCGTGCAGAGCTCCTTGCTGATGAAAGAATAGACCTTGTTACGGTTGCTACTCCGAATGAGGTGCACAAGGAAATTGTAATTGATGCACTGCGTGCAGGTAAAAACGTTATTTGTGAAAAGCCCGTTACAATGTCAAGTGCCGACCTCGAAGAGATGATTGCCGTTGCAAACGAAACAGGTAAAATGTTCACTGTTCATCAGAACAGACGCTGGGACGGTGACTATCAGCGCATCAAAAAGATTTATGAGGATAATACTCTTGGTAAGATTCACTGCTTTGAGCACCGTGTCCACGGCTCACGCGGTATACCGAGCGGCTGGCGAAGCGAAAAGTTTCACGGCGGCGGTATGGTGCTCGACTGGGGCGTTCATCTGCTTGATCAGATGCTCACCCTTATGGCGGAAAAAAAGATGATTTCCGTCTATGCCGAGTGTACGCATATTACTAACTTCGAGTGTGACGACGGCTTCAAGGCTATAATCAAATTTGAGGGCGACGTCAGCTGGCAGATTGAGGTGCTTACCAATAATTTCATCGAAATGCCTCTTTGGTATGTCTGCGGCGAAAACGGTACGGCTATAATCAAAGATTGGAAAGGTAACGGCGAAATCGTAATGGTTTCCGATTGGGAAAACCGTGATTCTGTGCCGATAAAAGCAGGTGTCGGCCTTACAAAAACAATGGCACCGAGAGATAAAGATACAATAGAGCATTATCCGCTTCCTGACGGAATTGATGAATGGGATGCCTATTATCTCGATATCTGCGATGCACTGTTAAACGGTAAAACTCCGAATGTTACCCATGATCAGCAGCGTAAACTCATAAAACTTATCGAGGCAATTTTTGAATCCGCCGAAAAGAACGAAGTAATTAAATTCTGATAAAAGAAGAACACAGCAGAAGTAAGTAAAACCTCTGCTGTGTTTTTTGTTATTAAAATCTGTCAGGAAATGCGACTTTTAATGTGTTGAGCATTCTCACGTCGGGTCGCACAAATTCATTATAATAACGGAAGTTGTTGTCTTCCATTCTATGCACGGTATCAACATCATTTATAAGTGCGGTTGCACAGCTTAAGACCTCTTCGGGCGAAGTGTATCTCAGGTAGTTTTCTCCTTCCTTGAGTCCTCCTGCAGGCTCATAAACAAACGGGTCTGTTATGAGTGCCCTGCCTGCTGCAAAGGTTTCTCCGTAGCGTGCACCTACACAGCCGTGCACACCCTTTGAAAGAATATGTATGTAATTCTGTTTGAGCGAATCAAGGTATCCCTGTCTTGTTACAACACGGGGGTCAGAGGTTATGAGGTCAGGTGCTTCCTTGCGGCTTGTTTCGTTGTCACTCAGTCCGCCTACGAATTTATCGCCGAAAGCTTCTCTGAGTATGCGTACGGTCTTTATTCTTTCGCTATTTGTCTGTCTGAGCATTTCAATCTGCCTGTCGCATTTTTCTTCAGCCTGAGTGTGAGTAAGCGTCGGATAGGCTTTCATTATATGCTCTGCAGTCAGGTGACCGTATTCCCAGAGTCTTGTCCAGAAAAGCAGATTGTAGCAGTCATAATGTTTGTTGCTTTCAAGTTTTCTGTAGTCGTTTTCTGCCTGAATCTGTGAAGCTTTAAGAGAAATGTAAGCCGCTTCTTTGAAGCTTTTTTCGCTGATTGCGTTTTTGATTTTTGCTTTTTCAAAGTAGCTTCCGGGGTATGAACAACCAAAGGACATCGCAAGATTTTGAAACTTTTCTTTGTTGTTCAGCTTTAAAGCAAAATCAGGGTCATAGCTTGATTTAAAATAAAAGTCAATACGCTCAAGCTGGTCATTAAAAGTCTGAGGGAAATCAAAATCCTGATATCCGTCCGATATATCGTAAGCGAGTATTTTGCCGTCTGCAGTAAGTTCAATGATATATCTGTTCGGATAAAATTCACTTGAAGCAAAATTGGAGCTCATATTATATTTTTTAACTTTTACAATGCCGTTGTTCTCCAGAACCTTAAGTCCTGCAAATATCGAACCGATTGCAGGGATTCTGCAGCATTTGTTATTGAAGTTTACGGTTATTTCAATCGGCTTCATTGTGTGGTCACTCCGTTTGTCAGCTGCGTATTTTTTTCATATCTTCAGGAAGGGGAGCGGTAAAAATCATTCTTTCTCCCGTTACCGGGTGCGGCATTTCAAGCTTTGCACAGTGCAGTGCGTGACGGCTTATTTTATCCGTATGTCCGCCGTACATCTCGTCACCTGCAAGCGGTGTGCCCTGAGAAGCAAAGTGCACTCTTATCTGATGTGTGCGGCCGGTTTCAAGCGTGATTTCCATTGTTGTCAATCCGTCACGGTGTCCGAGTGCTGTCCAGTGCGTTACGGCTTCTTCGCCGCCTTCACCCACGGCACGCAGTGTTTTCATCGGGTCGGGTCTTATTATGGGTGCATCAATTGTGCCGCTGTTTTCATATTTGCCTTCAACTATTGCTATGTAAGTTTTGTCATAGCTGCCGTTGAGCTTTGATGCCGCCATTTTGTGCAGAGCACATACCACGAGACCCGACGTACCTTTGTCGAGCCTGCCTGCAACACGGAATACGGCATCCTTTCCCTTTTGCGTAAGATAATATGCAACTGCGTTTGCAAGCGTGTCACCCTGGTGGTTGTGAGTAGGGTGCATTGCAAGTCCTGCAGGCTTGTTGATAACAAGTATGTCCTCATCCTCATATATTACTTCAAACTCTGCAGGCTGAGGCTCTGCCGTGCTTTTATCCTGCGGCAGATTAAGCGTCAGCACAGCACCCGCACGCAGTCGGTCGATGGTGCGTACAGACTCACCGTCAAGCAGCATCGAACCACGTATCTGTTTGAGAGAACGCACCATACGGTAGGATAACCCGATACCGCCGCGCAGGTAATTATTTACTTTTTCACCGTCAAATTCTTCGGGTACGGTGTATGTAAGTGTCCTGTTCAAATTTTATCACCATAGAAATATTAACATATACCATACCTTATGTAAAGCGAATTAGAAATACGTAATCAGAAATATTTAATTCATACATTCCGTATTCCTAATTCACAATTGATTTATGATGCTCTGTTCATTGCTGCAAGCGGATCGACAATCACTCCGTTTACGGTGATTTCAAGGTGAAGATGAGGCTTGTCTGCCTGCTCAACAGGTATGATGCCGAGTTGACCGAGCGTGCCGCCTTTTTTTACGGTATCGCCCTTTTTTACCGTTGTGCCGCTTTTGAATCCGCAGTATTTTGCGGTCATTGTGTTACCGTGGTCGATTTCAATTACAACTCCCCACATAGGGTCATCATAAACATCTGTGACCTTGCCGGACTGGATCGCGAACACATTATCCGACTCCGTGCCCGTAAAATCAATACCGTTGTGTACTCGCCAATCGCCCATTGTTTTGGAGCTTACCATTTCTCCTTTTGAATAGTCTTTGAGTATTTCCGTACCCATAGGCAGTGCAAATGACCCTGTAAATGGCAGGTTTTCGGGCTTAGCTGTTGTTTCCTGTGTTACGTTTTCTTCTTCTGTCTGCGGAACGGTTACCTTTGTTGCCGGTACGTCTGCTTCAACCCTTCCTCCCTGGTTATCCCAGTCAATCGAGGTCTCATGTTCACTGACTGCGTTCATACTTTTTCTGATAAATGAATATGTGCCTATTCCCGAGGCGGCAACGAATACTGCAACTGCCGTGTAAATGCCTGCTTTTATCAGAGAAAATCCGCTTGCTTTTTTAAATTTGATATCCATAATTTTATCCCTCCGCACCTATTTTTGTCAGCGAAAAGGGTGTTTATACAGAAAAATGAAAAAACGCCCGACGTAACATCGGACGTTTTTCCAAAAAATTTGAGGGGGTAAAAAATGCACATTACAGAAAAGAACAATGCGGCTTCGTTCCTTTCAAGTGCAACTATATATTAGCAGTATCCTGTGTGATTGATATGAATAAATTGTTAAAACAACTTGTTTTTTTGATGTCATTAAAAATTTTTTCAAAAAAACACAAACAAATGTTTGCTTTTTTAAAAATACTGTGATATAATCAAATCAAACATATGTTCTATGCGTGAAGATGCAAAAAATTAATCGGGAGGTTAGCTTTATGTTAAACGATACCCAACGAAAAATATACGAGTTTCTTCTTGAACGTCTGCAGGACGGTGTACCGCCTTCGGTTCGTGAAATAGGTGCAAACGTCGGTCTCAAATCAACTTCGTCCGTTCAGGCGTGTCTTGATGCTCTCGAGCGTGAGGGCTTTATTTCGCGTGACCCTATGCTCAAGCGTTCTATCCGTATTGTAGGTCAGGAGGATACCGCAAATATCAAGCAGGTACCTATTTTAGGTACGGTTACCGCAGGTGCACCAATCCTTGCTGTTGAGCAGATTGAGGGGTATCTGCCTTATACCGGCTATGCCGCCAAGGATAAGTCTCTTTTTGCTCTGCGAGTCAGAGGTGAAAGTATGCTCAACGCAGGTATTTTTGACGGTGACCTCGTTGTTGTCGAGCGTACTCCCGTTGCACGTAACGGCGAAATCGTGGTTGCTCTTGTCGGTGATGAGGCTACAGTCAAGACTTTTTATAAAGAAAACGGTCATTTCAGGCTTCAACCCGAAAACGACGCTTATGAGCCGATTGTTGTTGATGAAGCGGTGATTCTCGGCAAAGTAGTGGCTCTCCACCGATATTATTGATTTTTTCAACAAATACCAACCTAAAATGTTTTAAATATTTTATATCATTAATTTTTAGGTTTGTATTGATATTTTGCTTTGTGCTTGCTATAATTAACTCTAATAACTATAAATAAGTGGGGAGAGATAATTATGATGAGCCGCGAACAAAAATTCTGCAAAGAGGGTCTTACATTTGATGACGTTCTGCTTATACCTGCAGAGTCCGATGTTTTACCCAAGGATGTTGATGTTTCTACTCAGCTTACCAAAAACATTAAACTCAATATGCCCATTATGACCGCTGCTATGGACACCGTTACGGAGTCACGTATGGCTATTGCCATTGCGCGTGAAGGCGGTATGGGCGTTATTCATAAGAATATGCCTATCGAGGCTCAGGTTGAAGAGGTTGACAAGGTAAAACGTTCCGAAAACGGTGTTATCTCCAACCCCTTTTTCCTTTCTCCTGAGCATATGGTACACGATGCGCTCGATCTTATGGAGCGTTATCGCATTTCCGGTGTTCCGATCTGTCAGGACGGCAAGCTTGTCGGTATCCTTACAAACCGTGACCTCCGCTTCATGACTGACTTCAATGTTAAAATCGGTGCTGTTATGACAAGTGAAAATCTTGTTACATCTCACATCGGTACAACACTTGCCGAAGCACAGGATATCCTTATGCAGCATAAGATCGAAAAGCTTCCTCTTGTTGACGAGGCAGGCAACCTCAGAGGTCTTATAACTATCAAGGATATTGAAAAGGCTGTTCAGTACCCCAACTCTGCAAGAGATGAAAGCGGCAGACTTCTTTGTGCCGCCGCTATCGGTGCAACAAGCGACGTTCTTGACAGAGCAAGTGCTCTTGTTGCTGCAGGTGTAGATGCACTTATTCTTGACTCTGCACACGGTCACAGCAAGAATATCCTTAACTCAATCTCAAAGGTTAAGGCTGCATTCCCCGACATTTCTGTTATTGCAGGTAACATCGCAACTGCAGAGGGCGCAAAGGCTATCATCGATGCAGGTGCAGACTGTGTCAAGGTCGGTATCGGTCCCGGTTCTATTTGTACTACTCGTGTTATTGCCGGTATAGGTGTTCCTCAGATCACTGCTATATTTGATGCTGCAGAAGAGGCTGCAAAGCACGGCATCAACGTTATCGGTGACGGTGGTATCAAGTACTCCGGTGAAATTGTCAAGGCTCTTGCTGCAGGTGCGAGCTGTATTATGGTCGGCTCACTTGTTGCAGGATGTGAGGAGTCTCCCGGTGCTACAGAAATTTATCAGGGCAGACAGTTCAAGGTCTATCGCGGTATGGGTTCACTCGGTGCTATGGCTAACGGCAGTAAAGACCGTTACTTCCAGGAAGACAACCGCAAGCTTGTTCCCGAAGGTGTTGAGGGTCGTGTTCCTTACAAGGGAGTACTTGCTGACACAATCTTCCAGCTCCTCGGCGGTCTCCGCTCAGGTATGGGCTACTGCGGCTGCCACACTATCAAGGAGCTCCAGGACAAGGCTAAGTTTATCCGCATAACAGGTGCAGGCCTTATCGAGAGCCATCCGCACGATGTATTCATTACAAAGGAAGCACCCAACTACTCAGGCGGTTGCTGATTTTCAGCTTATTTTATTAAGAAAGGTATGATAACGGGATGAACAGACTGCGTCTGATTCTGCTTATGGGTTTGTGCATATTTATTGCGCTGCTCTGCATAGGCTATATCACGGTCGGTATGGATGACAGTGCATCTGATGAGCCCGTTGTCACGACGGATGCTGAGGCTTATACTAAGCCTGCAATAAAGCCTTCTGGTGATGATGTTGCGGCTACTACAGCTTCTGCCGATCCGACTGAGGGAACAACGGCTGAAAAAACCACTGTCCCGAAGGAGGAGACAACCGTATCCGATTACGAGTATGCTTATGCAGGCTTCAACCCTTCCGTTGCGGCCGTAAGCGAAGAAAACTGGAATCTTCTTCTCGTCAACAGAAATTATATACTGCCCGATGGATTTACGGTCAAAACAACTCCCGTCAAGGGCGGCGGACAGTCGCTTGATTACCGTGTCGCACCTCATTATAACGATATGGTTACTGCTGCTGAGGCGGACGGTATTTCGCTTATCCCGGTTTCGGGCTACCGCTCCGTAGAGCGTCAGCGTAATAATTTTGAGCGAAAGATAAATTACTACAAGAGCCTTGGCTACTCCAAGGCAGAGGCAACACGTCTTGCTTCTCAGATTGTGCTGATGCCCTCAACAAGCGAGCATAATGCCGGCCTTGCCATGGACTTCGGTACAAACGGCAACTATACTCTTGATGAGAATTTTGCAAAGACCGAAGCTTTCAGGTGGCTGAGCGAAAATGCGGCAGATTACGGCTTCATCCTCCGTTATCCCGAGGATGCGCAGGATATCACGATGGTTACCTATGAGCCGTGGCATTGGCGCTATGTCGGCACCAAAGCTGCAAAAGAGATAAAGGCTTCGGGTGTAACGCTTGAAGAATATTTAGGAATGGAATAAACCATGAAGAAAAAAACTCTCAATCCCATTCCCCGTATGCCCAAAAAGACTATAGGTCTTTGGTGGGCTTGCAGAGCTGCTCTGCTTATATGGGGTATAAACGGTCTCTTCAGAGGCTATACATCTGAATTTTTACAAGGCCTTTTTGCAATTGCTTTTACCCATTTGTGGGATATGTTTCAGATTCTCGGCGGTAAGTCGTTCATTACAAGGCTTCCGTGGCAGTTTCAGACTCACCTTACGCTGTTTATAACACTCGGTGTGTGTATAGGCTCTACTCTCAACAACCGTACGGATTTCACTTATTCTGATGTTGTAACTCATTTCTTCGCCGGCTTCATTTCCGCAGGCTGGAGTGCAAGACTTCTTGTAATAATGCAGGAAAAGAAAAAGATTCCGCTTGCTCCGTCGATTGCCGCTATGGCAGGCTTCGGAATGGGTGTTGCGATACTTGTCGGCTGGGAATTCTACGAGTTCACAATGGATAAGATATACGGCTTCAATCTGCAGGTGTCAAGTCCCTTTACTAACGAGGGCCTTATAGACACAATGTGGGATTTCATCCTTGGTGCAGGCGGTGCTCTCACGGGCATGTTCTGCTTTGCCTTTGCAGATGCAAAAAAGAGGAAGAAACAAGCCGAGAGCAAAAACTGAATTTTATCCGCTTAATGAAACTTTACAGTTGCGTTAAGCGGATTTTTTTATGAGCTGCGGCATATGCTTTACTATTTGAAATGGAGTGAGCGTATGTTTTCGGTTCTTTGTATCAATGAAGTCAGACGTCGTAGATTACCGAGAAAGTGTGCAGTAGAGGCACTTCTCAGCCCTGTGAAAGGTGCGGCACCGTATAAGGTGATAAACGTAACGCCCGGTAAAAAGGGGATAGACTGGAGAATGGTCTGTCTGGCAGCAGGGTGCAGCAGCCAAAGTATGCTGTTGCCCGAATCGGTTGAGCTGCCGCTGAGTGTGAATGTAGCAAGGTTTGAGCCGCAGGTGATGCCGCTTTTGATAGCTCTCAACACAGCGGTTTCATTATGCGATGAAAAAGACAAACACAAGCGTAGCATGGTTGTGTGTGACAGTAAAGCAGTGCTTGCCGATTATCTGCCGAGAGCTGTGTCTTATGCATCTAAGATTACGGTCGTAACCGATTGTCCCGAGATGTATCTTGAATGCGCGGCACAAATTATGGAAGACTTCGGAGCTGTAATAAGAATATGCGGTCAGTCAGATCCTGCTGTTGCATACGATATTGCTGTGAGCGATAAGGAAAAAATAAATGCCGACATATGCGTCACGGCTGACGATGTAAAGAGAAGCTACGATAAAATAAATTTTCCCGATGAATATGTAAGAATGTGTCCGCCGCAGATTGATATTTTCAGTTTTATCTGTGCACTGTTTGAATGCAGCGGCGTTAAAAAATTAACGGATGTGAAATTATGAAATTTATAGTCCCGGGTTATTATAAAAATTTTTCATGTATAGCTTCTTCCTGCCGACACAGTTGTTGTATCGGTTGGGAGATTGACATTGATGCTGACACGTACAGCTATTACGGCACTATAGACGGAGAGCTTGGAGACAGGCTGAAGAAGAATATAGCAGTCTCAGGCGGTCAGCCGCATTTTATTCTTGATGAAAACGAACGCTGTCCTTTCCTTAATGAAAACGGACTTTGCGATATAATAATACAGTGTGGTGAAGAGAGCCTGTGCGATATATGTGCAGATCATCCGCGATTCCGCAACTTTTTTTCTGACCGCACAGAAATCGGCTTAGGTCTTTGCTGTGAAGCGGCGGCGGAGCTGATAATAAACTGCGATGAGCCGTTTAAACTTGAAATACTTGATGACGACGGCTTTGACGACGAAACAGATGAAGATGAAAAAGAGATACTTGAACTCAGAAATTTTGCGCTTGAAGTTGCGAGCGACAGTAAGCATAGCTTTGAAGACAGAGTAAACAGACTCTGCAAAATATTTGATATAGAGTCTGATGATACGTCACCCGCAGTATGGGCTGACAGGCTTTCATCGCTTGAGCGTCTTGAACCCGAGTGGGATAACTGCCTTGCTTTTATAGGCAGCAGAACTGAGCTTGAAGGCTCTTTAATAAACGAAAAAGCGGCAGGGAATCTGCTTTGTTATTTTATTTACCGTCATCTTTCGGCTGCTTGTGACAGAGAGGATATGAGAAGCCGCGCAGCATTTGCGGTATTGAGCTGCAGAGTTATTTTCACCCTTTCTTTATTTATTTCGACAGAAGAGGCGGCAAGAATGTATTCGTGCGAAATAGAATACTCCGACGAAAATTTAAATGAGGTTTTAAATCTTTTATGTGATTGACATTTGTTTTTTACTGTAGTATCATATTTATCGAATTTTGCCGAAAAGGAGGTGCTGTCTTCTGTGAAAAAGCTTAGTGAGCAGAGTTTTAATGAGGCAGGTAAAAAGCTTTATGAGAAAGCCTGCATTGTTACGGATAAGCTTGAAAAAAACAACCGTCTCAATCTTGCGCTAATTGCTGTTATATGCGTTGCGGTTTTCGGCGTTATGCTGTTTTTTAATATGTCAACACATCTTGCGGCGGACGATTACGCATATAATTTTGTATTCATCGATGACGGCACCAACGTGGCGGGCAATTTTGTAACAGGTGAGAGGCTTTCGTCGGTCGGCGATATTTTACGCTCAATGCAGGCTCACTATAATACTATCAACGGCAGAGTCGTCATTCACTTCCTCGTACAACTGATGATGCTTGCAGGTAAATCGGTATTCAATGTGATTAATTCACTGATGTTTGTTGCGTTGATAATGCTTATGTATCTTCATTGCAAAGGCAGAGCAAAACAGCATAATGCGACGCTTTTTATTATGCTTGCCCTGGCCGTGTGGAGCTTTGCACCGGGTCTTGGCGTAACTGTTTTCTGGCTTGACGGTAGTGTCAACTATCTTTGGGGCTCCGTAATCCGTCTGGCTGTGCTGTTGCCTTTCCGTTTTTATTATGATTCGGGTAAGCGCGGCAAGATAATACCTATGTCTCTCTTTATGGCTGTCGCCTCGTTTGTTGCAGGTGCGACCAATGAAAACACGTCGGCGGCATTTGTATGTCTCTGTGTGCTGTTTATGGTGCTTTATAAGCTCAGAGGTCATAGGCTTCCTGTGTGGGGCTTTTCTTCGATAATCAGTGCCGTGTGCGGATATGCGTTTATGGTTTTTGCTCCTGCAACCTTCGGAAGAATGAACGATATGGGCGGTATTCTTAAGCTTAAGTATATTGCTGTAATGATTTGTAATTCAATCGAGGTCTTCTGCCCGTATGTGTCAGTGTTTATAATTGTTGCGCTCGTGCTTTATTTTACAGGCAAGGATAAGACAAAGGTAAATATTCTTTTGCCTGCCTGCTATATGCTTGCGGCGTTTGCAGGTGATGCAGTAATGCTTTTCTCACCGTATTTCCCCGAGCGTGCGTGGTTTGGTATGCACATAGCTGCAACCGTGTCGGTCGGTATGCTGGTTTATCAGCTTAAAGCTTCCGAGCAGTTTGTGAAGCAGTGTGTCAGTGTTGCCGCTGTCTTCTGGTTTATATGGGGCTCATATTCGGTTGCCCGTACAGCTTACGATGCTTATATCGTAGATGCCAAGTTTGATGCAAGAGATGCATACATTGAAGAGCAGATGGCTCAGGGCAATTACGACCTCACAGTAAGGCTCATATCGCCAGATGAAAAACGCTCGCCTCATTACGGTGTAGCAGACCTTAATGATAATCCGGAAAGCCGTATTAACAAGGATATGGCGAAGTATTACGGACTGAATTCAATCGTTAAGGGCGAAAATAATGACTATTAAAAAAATCCGTTATGCGTAGAATTTACGCACAACGGATTTTTTATTTTAGATGTGAAGTGTTGTTTGCGGTACGGAGCAGAGGAGGCTCGTTTTTCCTCAGTGCTACAACCGTTACTGCAGAGTTATCAATCTGTGAGTTGAAACAGTTATCACCTTCGGCGTTCAGCACCGCTCTTACAAGGTAACTGAAAAAAGTTCCGTGTGTAGCAACAACAACTGTTTCACCGCTTTTGTAATTGCCGGCGATAAAATCAACAAAACGCTTTGCTCTTTTTGCTTTTTGCTCTTCGGTTTCAGGTACGGGCAGTGATTTTTCGGAGAAGGGGATACACAGCGGAAAATCAGTATTGATTCTGTGTGCATCTGCACCGCTTGTTGTTGACCCTACTTCAAGCAGGTCAGCTGAAAGGACAATAGGCATTTTGAGTTTTTTTGCCGTAGGATAAATTGTCTGTATTGTACGCGTGAACGGACTTGCAAAAATCTTTGCGACGTCGATACCGTCAAACCAATAATCGGCAAGGGCATCAGCTTGCCTTAATCCGTATTCGGTCAGCGGAGTATCCTCTTCGCTGAAGCCTTCGGGAGCAGGCAGACCGATGTTGCCGTAGGATTCACCGTGACGTACAAATACGATTTGCACCGACATATCATTACGCGGAATCAACTTATCCATATCAGTCGAAGTAGTAAACTCTTGTCTCGTAAGGTCTTGTGGTGAAGCCGTTACCGCTGAGGGGATTGCTCTCGTGGCTGCAGAGGATTGCCTTGCCTTTTGTAAGGTCGTAGCCTGCGGGAGCTGTGAACTTGACAGCCTTCTCTGTGAATGAGCAGATTACGAGCATTTTCTTGCCCTCGTATGTACGCTCATATACGTAGAGATCCTTGCTGGACTTGTTGTACTCTTTGTATGCACCGTGAATTGCAATCGGGTTTTCCTTGCGGAATTTGATGATTGCCTTATAGTGGTTGAAAATTGAGTTGGGGTCAGCCATCTCAGCCTTGGCGTTAATGCCGTCAGCATAGTTTGGGTTAACGGGCATCCAGGGCTCACCTGTGGTGAAGCCTGCGTTTGCACTGTCGTCCCACTGTACGGGTGTACGTGCGTTACCGCGGCTGGAGGTCTTGAGACGCTGTTTTGCCTTTTCCTCGGAGAAGCCGAGCATTCTGAGTGTTTTATAGTTGTTGATTGCAAAAACGTCCTGATAATCTTCAACTTCGGGAAGGTGGATGTTTACCATACCGATTTCCTGACCCTGATAGATGAAGGGTGTACCGCACTGAAGCATATATGAGTTTGCAATTGATTTACCGCTTGCATTTCTGTATTTTTCAGAGCCGTAGCGTGAAATAATTCTGGGATGGTCGTGGTTTTCCATATAGAGAGCGTTCCAGGATTTGCCGTAAAGGCCTTCCTGCCACTTCGTGAATGCACCCTTGAGACGCTTGAGACTGAAGGGCATAGCCATAAAGTCTGTAAAGAGGCAGTCAGCTTCCATATGCTGGAAGTGGAACATCATATCAAGCTCCATACCGTCACCCTCTGTGATGTACTTGAGAGCCTTTTTAGGTGTCATCATCGGTGCTTCACCGACTACGAAGCAATCGTACTCATTGAGAACCTCGCGGAATTCCTGAAGATACTCGTGAATGTGCGGGCCGTCCATATAGTGCTCCATACCGCAGGCTTGAGGAATGGGGAGACCGTTGGGCAGACCTTCACGCTTTGATACAAAGGTGATAACGTCCTCACGGAAGCCGTCAACGCCCATATCAAGCCAGAAACGCATAATGTCTTTAACTTCCTGACGAACTTCGGGATTATCCATATTAAGGTCGGGCTGCTTTTTGGAGAAAAGGTGCAGGTAATACTGACCGTTCTCCTTGTTGTATTCCCATGCCTTGCCCTCAAAGAGAGAAGACCAGTTGTTGGGACGCTTATTGCCCTTGCCGTCGCGCCAGATGTAGTAGTTGTGGTACTTGCTGTTTTTGTCAATACCCTGCTTGAACCACTCGTGCTCGTCGGACGTGTGGTTAACAACAAGATCCATAATTACTTTGATACCGCGCTTATGAGCCTCATTGAGAACCTTCTTGAAAAGCTCGTTATCACCGTAATCGGGTGATATGTTTCTGTAATCAGAGATGTCATAGCCGAAGTCTGCGTTGGGTGAGCAGTAGAGAGGGGAGAACCAGATGCAGGTGATACCCAGCTCCTGAAGATAGTCGAGCTTTGAGAGCACGCCTTCAAGATCGCCTATACCGTCGCCGTTGCCGTCGCAGAATGAGCGAGGCCATATCTGATAGCACACAGCTTCTTTATACCAGTTTGTTTTTTTCATTTTTATTCAAGCTCCCTTCGAGTTTGATTATTAGATTTAATTATAGCAAATATATGAAAATATATCAATAGTTTAAACCAATAAAAAGCGGATGTAAAGCGAGCACTTTACATCCGCTGAATTTTTATTTTCTTCTGAAAAGCTTTGCAATAAAGTTGATTACGCTTGATATTGCACGCAGTGCGTTATTTGTAAGGTTTGTAAAAAAGTCTTCGACCTTCTGGATAAATGTCTTTTCTGTGTCAATATCATCTGAGTCAATTACGTATTTGAAAGCATCGTAATCGCCGCTTTCGAGCAGCTCGAGCATTTCTTCAAAGGTTATGTTTTTCTGCGTGTCACCTCTTACGACTGCAAGGTTTACGTAAAGGTTTGTGAGTGTGAGCTGTTGCGCACTTGCATCCGCACCTTCAAAGTCGGGCAGTATTATGTCCGGCTCAACACCGTCGAAAATCAGCTTTTCAAAGTATATGTAGCTTGCATCAAGATGCTCAGCGAGGAATTTGCTCAGGAAGCTGTAGCGCGGAGCAGAGTAAACGGTGAGCTCACCGTTGAATTTCAGTATCTTCTCCTCTTCGTCAAAGCTCACTTCAATGCACTTTGCTCCAATGCTTTCAGCATAAGCCGTAAGCTCTGAGCTTTCAGCCTTGCCTGCAAAGGTAATCGTGCTGTGACAGCCGTTAAGCGCACCGTCTGCAATATTTATGCTGTCAGCGTGAGAAGTGAATACCCTAAGATTTTCACATCCGCTGAATGCATTGTCTCCGACGCTTGTAACATTCTTTCCGAGATAAACCTCATTGAGCAACGGGCAGCCTGTAAATGCATTTGCAGGTATGTTTTCAATGCCGTCATAAGCTTCAATATATCTAATACTGTCTCTGAAGCTGTACCAGCCGTATTCCTCAAAGCTTGCTTTTTCTTCAACGATACCGTTGCCGCTTATTGTAAGCGTTCCGTTTATTTCGTTAAAGCTCCATTCGGCGTTTTCGCCGCAGCTGCCCGTTACGGCACCGTAGTTAAAGTGGATTTCAGCGTTGAGTAAGTTTTGGTTGTACGCTTCGTATATGGTTATATTGTTCCAGCTTTCCTCTGAAGAAGTGTAGTAAATGCTTTTCAGATTTGCACAGTATGCAAATGCCATAGCGTCAATGCTGAGAATAGAGTCTGGAATAATGATGCTTTCAAGCTTTTCACAGCTTTGGAACGCTTTGACGGGGATGTTGACAAGTCCGTCGGACAGCTTGATCGATTTAAGCTTTTTACAGCCTGAAAATGCTTCTATATCCCATGATACGACGGAGTCGGGCATATTAACGGCTTCAATTTCGGTGCATCCGTAAAAAGCGCTGCCTATGTCTGTAACCGAGTCGGGGATAATGATTTCTTCAGAAGAGCACATAGATGGTACAGTTATAAGAACGGTCTTTTTTTTGTCAAAAAGCATACCGTCTTCGTTACTGCTGAAGTAAGGATTACTTTGGCTGACTTCTATTTTTTCAAGCGATTTAACGTATTTGAAGTTGCTTTCAATTTCTTTTGTGTTTTCGGTAACGGTTATAGTTTTGAGTGCAGTAATATTGCCTCCTGCCTCAATTGTACCAAAAGGAGAGGATATGTTTTCTACCTCAGAAGGTACTGTGAAATGTTCAAGCTCACAGCCTTGAGGATAGAGCACGAGAGTTTTCATATCCTTGCTGTAAAGTATGCCGTTTTCGTCGTTGCAGAAGTGCGTGTTTTCGGGTGAAACAGTTATTCTTTTCAGCCCGTTTGTGTTGTAAAAAGCAGGTGCATAGTTGTTGGAGGAGTGTGTTTTTTCAACACCTTTGCCTATGTATATTTCGCCTATACGGCAGTTGTTGAAGGCGCAGCTCTCAAGTTTGGTTACCGTGTCAGGAATAGTGATGCTCTCAAAACTGCAGTTTTTAAAGACGTACCCGTCTATTACTGTGATTGACGGTGAAATGTCAATAGTTTTAAGTGCGGTACAGCGCTCGAATGCATCTCTTGCAATTTTTTTGACATTTGTCGGTATTGTGTAATGTGTCTGTTTATTTGTACTCGGGTATTTTATAAGCTCTGTTTTATCCTTGTTGAACAGTATACCGCTTTCGTCGCTTGAAAAAGCAAGATTTGCTGATGATACTTCGTATGGTGCATTCAGAATATCGCTGAGCGTAACAAGATACTCTGGAATGTATATCGACGTGATTTTGTAATTGTCAACATCTTTGAAGGCTTGGTCTGCAATTGCAATAACCGGACAGCCTGAGATTTTTTCGGGGATGATCAACTCACCCTCAGCAGATGGGTCAACATAGGTTATTGTGGCTTTGCCGTCAGCTGTTTTGAATGTGAAAAAGCCTTCGGTTCCTCCAAGCGGAGCTTCATCCGGGTCAGCTGTGTTGCAGTTGATCTCAAGGTCTGTCAGTGCGGTGTTGCCGCTGCTGATACTGATATTGTTCCATTGCTCCTGCGTGCCTGTGTAATTAACCGTTGAGAGCGAAGAGCATCCCTTGAATGCATCAACACTTATAGAGGTTACTGAGCGTGGAATGGTTATTTCTTCAAGTGCGGTGCAGTTCATAAAGGATTCGGTGCGTATGATCTCTACACCGTATGGAATCTTTACTGAAGCCGCGGGGTTGTTAGGGGGACAAAGTATGAGAAGCGTTTTAAACTCGTTATACAAAATACCGTTTGAGTCACTGCTGTATGCTGTGTTGTCTGCATCAACTGTAATTCTTTTTAGCTTTGTGCACTCTTCAAAGCAATATGTGTCTATTTGTGTTACCGATGCAGGAATCGATAACTCTTCAAGAGAAGAGGGCAAAGTTATGCTTTTGAGCGTAGTTATGCCGTCGGGGATTTGGTAGTCTTGTATCTTCAGCCTTTGGGGAAGTATGGTGATAAGTCCGTTGTTGCTGTCATATATAATGCCGTTTGCATCAGCGAAGAAAACGGTGTTGTTATTTGAAACTGTTGCACTCTCAAGCCTTGTGCAGTAATCAAAAGCAGATATGCCTATTGAGTTTACACCCGCACCGATATGTACTGTCTTCAGGCCGGAACCCTGAAAAGCATATCTTCCTATAGATTCAGTGCTGTCGGGTATTGTTATGCTCGAGAGTCTTGAGCAGGAGCGGAAGGATTCTTCGCCTATTACTTTTACGCTTTGCGGAATGGTTACTGCTTCAAGCTTTTTTGCGTCCATAAAAGCGTAGTTTGCAATATCCGTTACGCTGTCAGGTATGGTGTATGCGGTAATCGTGCTTGCAAGGGGATATTGAACGAGAGTTTTCATATCTTTTGTGAAAAGCACACCGTATTCGTCAGCCGTATAATATTGGTTGCTGTTAGATACGGAGAACGCCGTTACGGACGTACCCGCGAATGCACGCTCGGTTATGTCCTTTAGCGTGTCGGGCAAATCAATGTTTTTGAGAAGTTTGCAATCGTAAAAAAGGAAAGAGCCGAGCTTTTCCAAGCCGCTGTTAAGATTTATGCTTTCAAGCGCATTGCAATACTCAAAAGCCTCCATTCCTATTTCACGTACGGTTGAGGGTACTGTTACCGAGGTTATATATTTGCAGAGTCTGAAAGCCTGCTCGTCGATTACGGTTACGGGCAGCCCTTCAATCTGTTCAGGTATTGATATATTACCCGAAAGGGAAGTGTCACAGTCTGTTATTGTGATCTCATCTCTAATTACGGAATAAGTGAGATACTCTGTAATATCTTGTGCATAAGCATAAAACGGCAGCATTCCCGCAAGCAGGAATGTTGCCGTAATTATCGAAACAGCTTTGGTGAAAAACTTATTCATATCAGTTATCTCCTTTGAACATAAGTCCGATCTCGATTGTAAACAAGCCGCTGCTGCAGCTCAGGTTTACAAATCCGTCATGTTTTTTGGCTACGGATTTTATGTTTGCTATTCCGAAGCCGTGGTTTGTTTTATCTTTTTTTGATGTTTTTACAGAGTTGTTTACTATTTCTACTTTGCCTACAACCGGATTGCTTACGGTTATGAGCACGCCGTTGCTTTTCTCTGCTGAGATTATGCTTATCGGCTTTTCAGCACCCTTCGGGCAGGCTGTTATTGCATTGTCGAGCACGTTTGAGAGTATCGTGCATATGTCGTTGTTGCTGATTTTGGCATAAGGTATCGTGCCGCTGAATTCAATCGTAATGTTTTTCTCTGCGGCAAGTGAAGCCTTAGCCGTGATTATTGCATCAGCCAGGTAGTTGCCTGTTGCATACCGTGTTTGTGTAAGTGCAGGCAGGTCGTTCATTTTAGCAATAAACTCCTTGGCTTCATCGGTACGGTTTTGTTCAAGCAGCAGATTTAAAGCAAAAATATTGTTGGTGTAGTCATGTCGGAATCGCCTTATATCTGCATTGTGCTTCATTATCTGCTCGTTGTGCTCGAGCTGAGCGTTGAGCATCATTTCCGTTTCCTTGTGCTTGTCCGAAAGCAGATAGTAACGGAATATAATGAAAGCTATGCAGGCAACCACGAGTACGGCTGAGAGTATCATAAGGAAGTTTGAAATGTCTTTTATGTATTCCGTGTTGGTTGCAAGCGTTACGGTGTAGTAGGTTGAAAGGTCTGCAAGTAAAATTACCACGTAAACAATGGTCGGAATGTTTTCGAAGAAGTTACGGGGCGGTATTACTTTTTGCTTTGCTTTTGCTATGCAGATTATGAGTATGCATGCCGCATAGAGTGCACAGAACAGCAGGGCAGTAACGGTTTGTGATGTTATGCCGAAGGTAGTTGTTATTATCAGCACCGCAAAGTCAGCCGTTGCGTTCATGATTATTCCGAAGAGCAGAAAAGTCAGCTTCTTCTTTGATTTGAAGAGCAGATAAGGGAACAGGATAAAAGCACCGAGCGAAACAAAATCCGTTATATCTGCGGCAGATGTACTGTCTTGTATAAGTATGTGAGGCAGTACGCTTGCTGCGGTGAACAGTATGCCGGTTATTATTACTGCGGCCTTGCGTACGTTGAGTCTGTAGCCGAATATATCCTTGAGCATCAGAGTAACGGCAACTATTCCGAGTGCGTTCTTGCCAAGCTCGGTTATGCAGTTTAGGGCTGTTGTCATTTGTCGTTATCCTCTTCGGTTTCGTTGTTGTGAGGCGGCTTGCAGTATTGCGTCGGCTTTGAAATCGGCTTTTTGAGCATTATCTCACAAAGCTGCGGATATTTTTTCGAGCTTATAAACAGCTTTACACCGTTGTCAAGCGTTACGTACTTGCTGTTGTATGATTTTACGTGAGCTAAGTTTACGATAAATGAGCGGTGTATGCGGAAAAAGCGTAAGGGAGCAAGCTCATCTTCAAATGAAGCTATTGTCTTGTGACACTTGAAGGTATCCTGCTTTGTATGCACAAAGGTGTTTTTCAGCGAAACCTCAAGATAGTAGATTTCGTCTGCTCTGAATACCTGAGCCTCATCGTTCATCTTTATTACAACGGTGCTGTTGAGTGCGTTTGTGTTTATGCATTCGTCAAGTGCTTCAAACAGCTTTTCACGGTTAATGGGCTTTTTGAGGAATCGGTGAGCCCTTACCTCAAATGCCTCGTAAACAAATTCATCGTAAGCCGTTATGAAAATTATGTTCTTTTCCGCACCGTGCTTCCGGCGCAGCAGTCTTGCAAACTGCATACCGTCCGTTTCATTTTCGTTTCCGCTGACGTCATCCATTTTGTAGTCGAGCAAAAATACGTCAAAATCATCGGTCCTCTTGATGATATCTCCGTAACTTTCGAAAGCTTCAAAGGTGATCTTTACCGTTGATCTGTCTGCGTAATCGCAGAGCATTTCGCAAACAAGATCGCGTGTTATTTTGTCGTCGTCACAAACCGCAATGTGCATAGTTATTATAATTCCTTTCGACATAATATAATAATTATATTGTATTTTTTACACGTTTTCAAGCATTAAAATCTTTAAAAGCAACTTTTTATACCCCTAAAACCGCTTTCTGTACCCTTTGGCGGTTTTTGCCGTTTTTTTGTGCTATAATGTCGGCAAATTTATAATCAAAGCGACAGCTTAGGAGGTAAAAATATGAGAAGAATCACAGCTTTTTTTATTGCGAGCATCTTACTGACAACGTGCTTTACGTTTGCAGTTAATGCCGCAGGCTCAAGTATGGATACCGCGACACCTATCAGCTTCGGTTCAAGCTATTCGGGTGTAATGGTTGAAGACGGTGCAGACTACTACAAAATAACATTGCCTTCATCAGGTGAGATAACGATTGATTTCAGCACAGAAATGTGGCAGTTAGAAGTATGCTTATATGATGCAAGCGGAAATCAGATAGATAAAGTATATCCGAATGCCGGAAGCAATTCTGATACTTTAAAATGGACGGAATCGTATAATTTGCTTTCCGGAACATATTATTTTAAATTCAGAGAGTATGGTGGCTATACAGGGAATTACAGTTTTACTGTAACCTTTGTTAGCTCAGGAGAGAGCTTTTCTGAGAGTCAAGAGAAAACAGATAATTCTTTTGAACGTTCAAATGCGATTAGTTTGGGGACAACTTATAAAGGCCAATTAGGCGAAAATGATGAAGTTGATTATTACAAATTCACACTGTCTTTATCGGGCGAAATAATAATTGCTTTCACCACCGAAATGTGGCAGTTGGAAGTATGTCTGTACGATGCAAGCGGAAACCTGATAGATAAAGTGTACCCCAATGCAGGTAGCGATTCAGATACAATGAGATGGAACAAGTCGTATGATTTGCTTTCCGGAACATATTATTTCAGATTTCGTAAGTACGGAGGTTATTTAGGAAATTATAGCTTAAATGTAGGCTTTAATAATTCCGGCGAAAGTTTTTCAGAAAGTCAAGAAAAAACGGATAATTCTTTTGAACGCTCAAATTCGATTAACTTAAAGACAACTTATAAGGGCCAATTAGCTGAAAATGATGAGGTCGATTATTATAAATTTACATTATCCTCGGCTGGAAAAATAAATGTGAACTTAAACAGTGAAATGTGGAAGTTGGAAGTATGTCTGTACGATGCAAGCGGAAATCAGATAGATAAAGTGTATCCGAATGCCGGAAGTAATTCAGATACATTGCAGTGGACAAAATCATATGATTTAAGTGCAGGAACATATTACTTCAAATTCAAAAAAGATGGCTATCTCGGCAACTACAGCTTCAGCGTATCAAACGGTTCAACTCCTCCCTCTGCCGAACACAACACAACACCGCCTGCCGACCGTCCCACACAGGCTCCCGATAACAACGCTCCCGAGGATGTAACAGCTCCTCCTGCCGAACTTGTAGAGCCGGGCGATGATAGCTACATAATCCCCGACCCGGATGCTGATGTCGATATTACAATCAATATCTATCTTGATTTTGAGTATACCGTTATCAATAACTACGTTGTTATTGTCAACTATATCGGCGGCGATACCTATGTCACTATCCCCGAGTATATCGAAAACTACACCGTTGTCGGTGTCGGTAAAAGAGCCTTCAAGGATAAGGGCGTTCAGAAAATCAAGGTTCCCTCTACCGTTACTCAGTTCGGTGCCGAAGCCTTTGACGACAGTGTAGAGCTGGAGTGTGTTTCGGGCTCCGCAGCCGAAACATACGCAATAAACAACGGCTTTAACCATACGTCGGAAAGCGCCGATTCCGATGGCGGCAAAAATCCCATCGGCACGATTATTCTTGTAGCGGCTGTTGTTGTTATAGTTGCCGTCGCAGGTGCAGTTGCTGTAATCGTAATCGGCAAGAAAAAATCTGTTGCTTAAATTACGGAGGTAAGCTTCATGAAGAAATTTATAATAATAGCCTTGTGTGCAGTGCTTGCAGTGTCCGGTGTCGCGGCTGCAGTTGTTCTTTCTGCTAATGGTGATAAAACCTCATCATTGCTTGAAGACGGCTGTTGGATGAGTGATGCGACTTATATGCTCGATGATGTTGAAGATTACGGTGTCGGCTTTGTTTTCAAGCCCTTTGATAAAGAGTCGGGCATAGCCGTTTCTCTTGACAGAGAGGAGTTTCCTTATGTTGTCCGTGACGGTGTTGTAATGATGTTCAGATACAACAGCGATGATGAATGCTATGACCATATGTTTAACGGACGGATTGAAAAATTAGAGGGCCAGGATATGGTCGGTTATCATCTGATTCTTACACCTACAAAGGCAGGCTGTGATTATATAAACGAATGGCCGCCCGAGGAAACCAACGAGGTCTATCTTCGTCATATCGAGAGAAATTCCGATACGGATTTTACTATCAAATGCTACTTTGATTATTGGAGCACAGCTCAAAACGGTAAAACGCGCTATACCAACGGCTTTTCATCGGAAGGCTTTACTGCAAACGGTGCTAAGTACAAGGATTTCCGTCAGGAATTATACAGTCTTGACAGAAACATTGTAATATATGAGTTTTTCAATCACAGCGTTGAATTTGACGATTCCTACGGCAATATGAAAGGCTTTTATTACGATACCTATGATGAAAAATGGTATTATACACCGGGCGTTCTGTCGCATTATGATGAAAGCGATGCTATGAATATCAGTTTCGCACACACAGGCGTGTTATCATCAACAGGCTGTGAGGGTGAGTATGAATACGATGCTTCACTTGATGCGCTGGTAAAGAGCGACTCGAGCAATGCCGCTTTCTACCGTGTTACAAGCTTTTCCGATAACGATATCGTACAGCCGCTCTCTGCCGAACAGCAGATGATGCTTGATGAGGCAATAACAAAAGCAGAGCTTTCGACTACCGATTGGCAGGCTGCCTACAAAGGTTACCTTGAGCAAAGACTCGAATACGATAATCCCGATTATGCATCCTTTTCACTTGGTTATATTGATGATGACGATATTCCGGAGTTGCTTTACGCTTCCGATAGTTCGCATGCATCTACCGTAAAGGTGTTTACATTGTATAACGGTGTGCTCAGAAGTTTGGGAGAGTTCGGAAGCTCAGGTACAGTTAGTTATATTGAGCGTAATGGCTTAATATGCAGCAGCGGTATGTGGCAGGGTAATTCCGTTTATGCCGCTTACAGTATATTCGGCGGCAGGGTGGATTGTATTTGGCAAGGAGAGGATAATCTCGGCTCGGCTTACGATGAGAGCGTTAAAATTTTTTATTCCAACGGTGAAGTTGTTTCCGAATCAGAATATATGAATATGGTTAATAAATATTTTGATGAGAATAAGCTTATGGTTCATCACGAAAACAGCTATTCTCTTACACGAGATAATATCGCAAATACGATACAATAATTGGAAAATGTCACGAAGTAACAAAGGGGATGCTTCGTCAGGTCAGCACGGCGTAGCCGTGACGGAGGATTTTAATCCCCAAAAACTCTCTGGAAAACTGCTGCACCCAAGGCTCTCTCTACTAGGGAGTAAACAAAAAATGTTCCTATAAATTACCGCTTTTTGCCGAAAAATGTTGAATTGAAAAATCGACAGTAATATAATAAAACCAACTCATTTCGACAATAACGGAGGTAAAATGTTATGTATTGTCCCGAATGCGGAAGCACTATTGATGATAATTCTGTTTTTTGCGGTGAATGCGGCACAAAAATCGATGCCGGAGCTCATCAGCCGGCTCCCCCGGTTCCGCCGATGCCTGGACCTTCACCGTCACCTGCTCCCCACGCACCCTCAGGTGCACCTAAAAAGAAGTTTCCCGTCTGGCTTATAATTGTTCTCGCCGTTGTCGGCGTTCTCGTTATCGGTATCGTGTCTGTCTTCGCTCTCAAGTCCTTTGTCGGCAAAAAGCAAGAGCTGCCCGAAGAAACTACAACGGCATACGCTGCAGTAGAAGACGCTATGGATGACTTCTTTGCCGAAGAAACAGGTACTCTTCCTACAGAGTCCGATACCACCGCAGAAACCACTACGCAGGAAATTCGTACAAAAAGCTCAACCACACAGAAAATAGTTGCCACAAGACCTCCCGTACCCAAGACTGAGGTTACAAAGGCTCCCGAAACAGCACCGCCGCCCTCTTATGATGACGGATTTAATGCAGGCTACGACCAAGGCTATAATGATGGTTATGACAGCGGCTATGACAGCGGTTATGATAGCGGTTATGACAGCGGCTATAATGAAAATGAGGATGAGTATTGGTATGACGATGATTATTATCCTCCCGTAAACGGCTACACTCTCGATGAGTTAGAAGCTGCTATGGATGATTTCCTCTATACCGGTAGTTGGACTGACCTTAGCGAATACATACTCCCCGGCAGCATCGACATTCTTGACCTTATGTATGAAATTGAGGATGAAGAAGGTTACGCTAACTACGCTTATCAAGGCGGAAACGAATATATCAATGAATACTTTTTTAACTTTGCTTATATTCCGTCAATTTATTCCACAGATTATTATTATCACTCACTTGATGCAGAGGATGAAGAGTATAGAGATAATACCGACTGGGGTCTCTATGAAATGACCGAGCATGCTTTTGATGAGTATTACGGCGGTAATATGGAATATTATGACCTTATTCTTATGGAAACCTTTGCTTACGATAGCGACGACATTGATTACGGCTTCGTGGTTTTCATAATCGAAACCAATTACGGCTATTTCTTCCTTTGTGAATAAATAGAAAAATCTGCAATCAACGGAGGCGTTACGTCTTCGTTGATTTTTTTGTCCCTTTTTGATATAATATTTTGACGGAGGTGAGAGTATGTACAAGGTCAGCATTAACGGTGAGATTTTGCTTGCTGAAAGCGGTGAAACCTTATCATCTGTTCTGATGCGTTACGGCAAAGGCACAGCACATCCTTGCGGCGGCAGGGGAGTATGCGGAAAATGCAGGGTATACGTTAACGGAAATGAAGAGCTTTCCTGCAGATATAGAATTACCTCTGATATTGATGTTGAAACTTACGGTACAGATAAAAAATCCGAAATCGATTATGAAAAAGCTGTTGACGGTGAATGCTGTTTTGTGCTTGATATAGGTACAACTACTCTCGCTCTTGCACTTGTGTCGATTGCTGAAAAAAGAATAATTAAAACGGTAACTTCGCTCAATCCTCAGCGTGTTTTCGGTGCCGACGTTATATCAAGAATTGATTACTGTACTAAAAACTCAACAGAAAAGCTGCAGAAAGTGCTGACGGATGAGATTAATAATATGATAGCAAAGTTTAAAGGTTGTAAATCTGATAGACTTTACGTATCTGCCAATACGACGATGCTTCATATCCTTTTCGGTGAGGATTGCTCTTCGCTTGGCGTTGCACCGTATGAGCCTGTTTTCCTTGATGGAAGATGTGTTAATGCGACGTCACTCGGTATAGCAGGTGTAAGCACTGTTGAGTCCTTGCCGTGCGTAGCGTCGTTTGTCGGTGCAGATATAGTTGCAGGAATGAATCTTGTCGGTATGCCGTCTGAAGGCAAATATAGTCTGCTTATAGACCTCGGTACAAACGCGGAAATAGTGCTGATGAATAAAAACGGCTCTGTATCAACCTCTGCGGCGGCAGGACCCTGCTTTGAAGGAGCCTGTATCATGTGCGGTATGGGTGCCGTAAACGGTGCAATATGCTCGGTTAAAGACGGCAAATTGATTACCGTTGAAAATACAAAAGCCGTAGGAATATGCGGTACGGGTCTTATTGATGCTGTGGCTTATATGCTTGATAAGGGTATAATCGACAGCTCGGGATATATGGAATGTGAGCAGGTTGAGCTTGCTGAGGGTGTATATATTACTCAGTCGGATATCAGACAATATCAGCTTGCAAAGTCTGCCGTTTACTCCGCGATTATGGCTCTTGTAAAGTATTGCACCATTACACCTGATGATATAGAAACCGTATATATTTCGGGCGGATTTTCATCGGGAATCTGTGTTGACAGTGCGATTAAGACCGGTCTGCTGCCGGCTGAGTTCAAAGACAAGTGTGTTGCACTCAGTAATTCAAGTCTTCTTGGTACGGTTAAATATGCAACCGAAAAAAATGACCTTGAATCATTGGCAAAAAAAACAGAATACATCGACCTTTCAGCCGATGTATTCTTTTCGGATTTATTTATTGATAATATGTTATTTTGAAATTATAAAAGTATACTTTCGCCGCAGGAGAGGTAGCTCAACTGCGGCATATTTTTTTTCATAAACTCATACTGCTCTGTGCCCGTACAGTGACAGGTGTAGTAAGCTGTTTTATGTGCCGCAAGCGTTGAGGCGTATTCGGCGAGCTTTTCGTCAAGATTGAGCTTTGAATAATGAAAGCCGCCGACAAGTGCATCAGGCTCAAACCAATCGGCAATATCCATAACACCTTTGTGCGAACAACCGCTGATAAGCACACGCTTGCCGTTTTCGTTAATGAGCAGATACTGCTCGTGTTTGAAATTGTCCGGCAAAAATTCACCGTTACACTTCATATTCAGACCGAAGCTGCCGAGATAGTGATTTCTTGTGTTGTTATTGCAGGAAAAAAGACTGAGCACGGCATCAATTTCAAGAATATCATCAACATAAATAATTCTTTTTTCATTCTGCAGCGATTTGTCGAGACCTATATATTTTTCCGTACCGTTGTAATAGTCGCCGAAAGCGTATCGGCTGATATATACTGGTGCGGTTTTGTTTATTTTGAGGAATAGACCGAGTCCTCCGCCGTGGTCATAATGACCGTGAGAGAGCACGGCGATATCAACCTGAGTAAGGTCAACGCCGAGCTTTTCTGCATTTTCTGCAAAAAGTGAGGTCTGACCCATATCAAAAAGTATATTGTGATTCTCGGTCTCAATATAAAGGCTCAGGCCGTGCTCGGCGGATATATTATCGTTAAACGGTGTGTTTTCCGTAAGTGCTGTAATTTTCACTTTTATTTCCTTTCTGATTTATATTTTGTGAGCACGGTATACTCACGCAGATAAAGGCTTGATATGTCCTCGCGTTTTTCCGGGTAGTGCGAAAAGATTTCGAGAGCTTCATCAAAACCGAGCCATACGGGAGTTGCACCGTGCTCGACTTCAATTTCGGTCAGCTTCTGCTCAGCCTCACCTGTGATTTCGCAGATGAAGTAGTTACTGACATACATTGTTTCAAAGCAGTACTCGTTTACCGTCAGAAACTGTCTGAGAGGTTTTACGGTGTAACCTGTTTCTTCGCTGAGTTCACGCGTACAGCATTCTTTGAGCGTTTCGCCCGGCTCGACACCGCCGCCCGGTGACATATAAACATCAGTATTGGCTTCGTAGGTCAGCAGAATTTTACCGTCTTTTACAATAATAGCGCGGCTTGCCTGACGCACACCCTCGGGCGGGTCAGCATAATTTTTGGCGTATTGGGTTATGGTTTCAACTTTGTTCATATCATATTCACCTGAATAATAAATATCGGAATAACGAGCATACTATTCCCAAAAGGAGGTATGTTCAATGTGTGAATCAAGATTTTATCTTTGCCGTAAATGCGGCAATATCGTGGGACTTATACACGGTGCAGGTGTGCCGATTATGTGCTGCGGGAGTGAAATGGAGCACCTTGAGGCTTCAACCGAAAATGAGGGCGGTGAAAAGCACAGCCCTGCCGTAACCGTAGACGGTGACAGTGTAAAGGTAACAGTAGGCAGTGTGCTTCATCCGATGGATGAAGAGCACAGAATAGATTGGGTTTATCTGCAGACTGACAGGGGCGGACAGCGCAAATGCCTTATAAGCGGCGACAAACCCGAGGTTGAATTCAGACTGTGTGACGAAAAGCCTACAGCCGTATACAGTTACTGTAACAAGCACGGGCTGTGGAAAACAATGCTTTAAAATTAACGGGTTGCATCTGACAAAAAACAGCTGCAACCCGTTGGTTTTATCCGAGCAGAATATCTGAAACGAGCATTACACAGAAGCCTGCAAGCAGTGCATATGTTGCACCTCGCTGACTGCCGTGAGCGTGAGTTTCGGGTATCATTTCATCACTTACAACGTAAAGCATCGTACCGCCTGCAAAGCTGAGAGCAAAGGGCAGGATTGCAACAGAAACGCTGACGGCAAAGTAGCCGATAAGCGTGCCGACAACCTCGACGAGACCTGTTATAAGTGCACTGATAAAAGTTTTTTTAGGGCTGACGCCTGCGGCAAGCATAGGACCGATGATAACCATACCTTCGGGTATATTCTGAAGTGCTATACCGCCTGCGATAAGCAGAGCCTGAGCCGTATCGCCCGAGCCGAAGCCGACACCTGCGGCAATACCTTCCGGCAGGTTGTGAATTGCTATTGCGGTGACGAAAAGGAGCACTTTGCTCAGGTTGGCGTTGTTGTGCTTTTCAGTATCGGGACCGACAAGCTTATGCAGGTGAGGTACGAGCTTGTCTATAAGGTTAAGACACAGCGCACCTGTAAAAATGCCTGCGACGGTAATGATTATACCGAATTTACCGCCGTATTCTATTGATGGCAGAATAAGACCCAGTACCGCTGCGGCAAGCATAACGCCTGCGGCAAAGCTGAGCACAATGTCGGAGAACTTATGTGAAATTTTTCTGAAAATGAAACCGATTACGGAGCCGATAAGCGTAGCACCGCCGACTCCGAGAGCGGTCAGTAAAACCATAGTCATATAGATTACACCGTTTTGCTTGATAAATTTGAAATTAAAGAGCGAGTCAGTTCATTTTTTGTCTTTGCACACCGTAATTTACATCTACGTTCTTTTTAAACAGCATATAGTCGTACTGCGGCTTCCATTGATCTCCGAGATGTATTTCATCAAGTTCAGCTTCACTTACAGCAACGTTTAACTCCGTAAGACCCTTGAGTTCGCCGTCCTCTTTGTATACGTTATCCCAGAATGCGTGGTGACCTATATAGGTGACGCTTGATGGGATATAAACGTAGGTCAGAGCCTGGTTGTAGCTGAGTGCATCCGAGCCGATATACTCAAGTCCTTCGGGCAGTGAAGGATAGACTTCACTGAAGCTGTCGATTGATTTGTACGTAACGTCGGAAATGTCAGTGTCTGTCTTGTAAGTGCAGATGTTTTCGAGTGAGGGTGTGTTTCCCCACTGGTCCTTGGGCTCGTGAAGCTTGAAAACAGAGAGCGTTTCCATTCTTTTGAGTCCTTCGGGCAGGTAAATGTCTCTGAGATTTACGTAGCTGAAGCAAAGCTCGCCGAGTGTTGTTACGGTAGACGGCACAACGTATGTCTGTATATCAAGTCTGTACTGCTCCGTAACATCGTCACGGTACATTTCTGCTTCGTAGCCGTACTTTTGTCTGAGGTACTCATCGTGGTTACACGGGTAGTTGATGAGTACGGTTTTATCTTTGTTGTAAAGAACACCGTCGATATCGCAGTAGTAGGGATTGTTTTCATCAACCTCTATGTTTTCGAGAGCCCAGCAGGAATAAAAGGCATTGCTTTGAATTACCTCAACGTCTGCACCGATATATATCGTTTTTATTTTATCGTCGCAGTTGAGTGCATATTCACGTATTTCGGTAACCTTTTTGCTTTCGTCCTTGGTGAAAACGTATTCCTTGGTTATCTGATCATAACTGACTGAAGTTACGTAGTCAACCTGAAGCTCGGTTATTTCACCCGTGTTGCTGAATTTTGTCAGACGGTATGAGTTGTCTGCTGTTGTTTCGTATTCGTAAGTATCTTTGTTTGCTATGGCAAGAATACTGAAATAACATGAGAGACTTACGGCAATAACTATCGTGACGATAAAAATAATCTTTTTGAGAGTGAAAAACTTATACGGCTTGTTGATATGCGGTGCGGCAAGCCCCGGCACCTGATAAGTCCATATCTCATCCTCCGGAATGTCGAGCTTTATCTCGTTATCGTTTACGGGAGGCACAGGTATGTTTTTCTTGCTCTTTTTACTCATAATTCTGTTGCCTCCTTTCTTAACCTTTGTATCCACCCGAAACCTTTTCGTTGGCTTCTTCGGCTTGTCTTTCGGTTACTTCTGCACGCTTCTTGAGTACTTCCATAACCATATTCTGCTTTTTGCTGTCATAATCCCAGAAGAAATAGGGAATAGTCATAAGCACAAATCCTATGATATCGACAATAAGCGGAATTGCTATAATGTTTCTTCGGGTAGCATCCACAAAAAGGATTTCCCAGTTGCTGTTGAAGCCGTAACGGAGAAGGAAGATCGGGATAAGCAGACCGATAAAAGAAACTACAGGGCCTGTAAACCAACCGAAAACGCCTGCAAAGCTTTCAAGTCTCTCACCCGAAATATACATCTGATAGTCGGCAATACGAACGTCCATATCGTGACCTGCCGTTGTGGGAACCGTCTTTGTCATTTCCATAAAGAACAGCACGACGATGCATATCGTACCGCAGAGCATAAGGTTGTCTCCGCAGAACCATATTGCCGCAACTATAGCGGCGTTGCCGAGTGCTCTGGTCAATTGATAGAAAATCATTATCTGCTTATATGAGAAGCGTTTGAGGAAGTAGGGGGAGAGGAAATCCGGCGGAGTGCCTGCAAACGAAATCAGCATAACGATAAGGCTGTAGGGCAGACCGCTCAGACGGAACGTATAGAAATAAAGTACGGTTACAAACGGCAGCATACCGTTGCCGAGTGCGTCTATAAGTCCGACGACGTTTTTTATAAGAAGGTATTTGTTTTTGAGAACGCCGAACATACCGTCCCAGAATTTGATCTGAACCTTTTTCTCAACGGGCGGCTGCGGTATTCTTTCCTTGACTCTTCCCGCAAAAATCATAGTCATTGCGGCAAGAATTATGAATGTTATCGGAATTACGTAGCGGTAAACGTTGATATCTGCCCACTCGTTACGGAGCATACCGATAAATACCGGCATAATGATACCGACGATTGTGTTGAAAAAGTGGGAAAGCTTGACGGGATAGCTGCGCACGTAAATACGCTCCTGCAGGTTGGGGCTTATGCTCTTTGTGCAGGTTTCCATATTGTTTGCAAAGCCGAATACGTTATACGTAGCAAAGAGAAGGTTTGCAACCCATACGCGTGTTGCAACGTCGGGGATATTATATACGGGCAGCCAGCCGATGAGAATGACCATTATGCACTTGGGTATAACGTCGCAGTAAAGTGAGTACTTGTATCTGCCGTATTTGGGAAGAAGCTTTTTACGCCAGAAAATATTTCGTGCTCCGACCCAGCCTGTATACAAAAAATGGGTGCCGAAGGTTTTAAAGCACGCTGTGGCATTCATTCCTTCAAGGCTGTTGAGGTAGCGTATGAATCCGCTGCTTGGGTCAAACAGCGACGCAAAGTCGAAGACAAGCGTAGATATACCGAAAAGTATCATTGCAAAGTATACGCCGTAAAATTTCTTTTCCGTGCGCCTGGGCAGGAAGCCGAGGTTGTCGCATACGAGCCACCACATAAGTGCAGATATGTAGCCGAGCGGCATATTGATAATGCCTATGATGGAGAATGTGAGATAGGGCAGCTTGTAATGGTGCATAATAAGGTAGCATGCTGAGAAGAAGCCTATGTACTCAAGCACCTTTGAGCCTGCATAGTTACTGCCAACGGCGAGCACAACGTCCTTGTACTCTTTGTACGGTACGTACTTGCCTTCAGCAGGGGTGTTCCAGTGGGTTTTGACTTCGGTTATGAAGTCTTTGACCTTATCCACAGACAAGGTCTTTTTCTTGTCGCTCATGGAATCCGCTCCTTGATTTATTGATAACTTACATTATATCATAACGGACGGAGCTTTTACAAGTAATAATATCATAATTATACATATTTTATGCATTAAGTATATGATGTTTGTTAAAAATAAACATAAATCTGATAAATTTCTTTGTTTTCTGTCCTGTAAATTATTGACAGTAAAGGCTAATGGTAATATAATAGTCTTAAAATATTATATATCGGAGGACTACGATATGGAAAACAACTTTAATCCTAATTTCAATTCCGTTCCAACCCCCAATCCCGCGCCTGTTCAAAATAATCAGGCATCGGCTCCCGTTTCACAGCAGTGGCAGCCTGTACCGCCCGTAACTCCGCCTGTACCGCCCGTAACTCCTCCCGCACCCAAGGCCAAGAAAAAGCTCAACATCAATTTCAAGGAGTTTCTTACTCTTCCCTACATACTTATGGCGGTATGTATTTTCGTCGTTGCTTCCGTGCTTCCCGTAACCCACAACCTTATAATGTCTCTGGTAAATGAAATCTGCGGCGGCAGCAGCTATTACTATTATGATTCGGATGCTTACAATATCATAAGCGATCTTTTGAGTATTGTTTCACCGTTCTTCTATATTCTGGCTTATGCTGCCTGTGCTTTCTTTGCAAACAAAAAGGTTTCGGGTATGTTTGCTTTCGTAGGCATTGCTTATATAGCAATCAGAATCAGCGACATTATCGAAAACTTCTGCGAAACGGTTCTGGGCTTCATAATCTTCGCTATCGAAGGCTACTATGTAAATGCAGCTGTTAATGATGTCGGTGCTGTTCTTTGCTTCTTTATCGGCTTCTTCTGCACGATAATTGCAATCGCACTCGGTCTTGCAGGTTTTATGTTTGCAAACAAGTTTACAAAAGAGATCGACCTTAAGAAAATGGCTAAGAAAAAGCCTGCTGCTCCCAAGGCTCCTGCTGCCGTAAACATTCCTCAGGCACCCCAGGCTCCGATTGCTCCCAAGGCACCCCAGGCTCCTGTAATGCCTCAGGCTCCTGTAGCACCCCAGGCTCCCGTTGCTCCTCAGTTTAACCCTGATGCAGATAATAACGGCTGATTTATACTTAAAAATCAGAATTAATACGATTTGATAAAAATCAACCTCACGGTTTCCGTGAGGTTGATTTTTTAAGGCTGCTTATTCTTTTCGTCGTTGATTTTCATCTGTTGTATGGTCTTTTTCAACAGGTCAGGCTGATAGGCATTCTTCAGAATTTCTGCAAATTTATATTTTCTTTCCTCGGTGGGGAAGATATCGAGCTTTAAAAAATCTTCAATAGTTTTATCAAGATTATATTCTACACGTTGATGGGTGACTTCTCCGTTTTCAAAAATATAGTAACTTGCTCGCGTATCTTTATCACACTGAAAGCCTGCAGGTCGCATACAGCGATAGGTTATGCCGTTGATTTTTCTTTCAACGTGATAATGGCAGTGACCGAACCAAACCTCATCAATTTGAGCATCTGCCGCTTGGATATACGGCTTGAAAGCAGCTTCAATATCATCATCGGAAGTGTTTGGCAGTATGTCATATTCTACTGTATATGAGCCGTGCAGAAGCAGTATGTGTCCGTCAAGCACTGCGGTTTCCGGAAAAGTTTTTATCCATTCGAGCTGATCTGCCGTCAGCTGTTTGCGAGACCATTTGTCCCAAAAGTGCTTGGGAGCTTCCGATACTATCTGTGCATCGTGGTTGCCGATTATACACAGAGGATTATATTTTTTCAGCAGGTCAACACATTCGCCGGGGTGAGATCCGAAATTTGCCAGATCGCCAAGGAAAACCAAACGGTCAAAATTGTCGGCATCTTTTAAAATTGCTTCAAGTGCGTGTAAATTTGCATGAATATCCGATAAAATCAGGGTTCGTTTCATAATATTTTATACCTTTCGTTTCAATTTTATTGATATTTTTATATATTAACAATTTGCTAAAATATTGTCAACGCAAAATACATATAACTAACTGTTGTTTTTTTCTCAATAATATGATATTATTTATACTGTATTTTTGGAAATATACGCTTTTTTATCGAAAAAGGTGATTTTTTGAAAAAGTATAAAAATTCTGTTGAGCGAAAAAAAGACAAGAAAAAACTGAAAACAGCGCTCGGTATTACTGTGCCGCTTGTACTTATCATCGGTGTTTTTCTCGGGCTCACTTTGCCGATAATTATAAGCTATTATGATAACGCTTACGAAAAAGCGGAGATTGTTGAGCGAACTGATGAATATATACGTCCCGAGATGGACGAACAGCCGTCCGGATGGGAGGATGTTACATTAAGCGAGGATGAGCTCGGTAAAGATATTGCGGAGGAGCACGAAACTTTGCCGAACAGTGTAAATCAAAGCGGAAATTCCAACAGCTATAACAGCACTAACTCCTTCGGAAATTCTGCAAATGCTGTCAGTGTTTACGGCAAAACACCTATATTCAAGGTTGAAAAGAAAGACCCGGATGTAGAAAATATACTTGTTCTCGGTACGGATTCAAGGGATGTTACACGTGAGCGCGGCAGAAGCGATGCAATTATAATTCTTTCTTACAATAAGAAAACCGATGAGGTGAAAATGATATCGGTGCTTCGCGATTCGCTTGTTCCTATAGAGGGCCACGGATGGAACAGGATTAATTCCGCGTATTCATTTGACGGCGTGGGTCTTGCAGTCAATACAGTTAATCAGATATTTGACCTTGATATACAGCGGTTTGTGGTAGTCGATTTCAACGGCGTTAAAGATTTTATTAACAAGGTAGGCGGCGTTGACATAAAACTTACAAAGGCGGAGGCTGAATATTTTAATCGAACAGGTACGCTCGGCAAGCAGGTTGAGGAAGGAGTATGTCATCTCAGCGGTGCGCCGGCACTGACATATATGCGTACCAGGAAGCTTGACAGTGATTTTGGCAGAACCGGCCGTCAGCAAAAGATGATACAGGCTTTGGTTGACAAAATTCTTGAGGAAAAAACCTTGCCTGAAATTTATGAGCTGACTGATTTTGCATTCAAATTGGTCAAAACCAACATAACGCTTCCGGAGCTGACGGGTGTGATATCGGCAATAGCCGGGGCGAATAAAGGTAATAAAGACGAAGATGCTCAGGATGAAATCACCGGACTTGAAGGTATGACGGAATCGGAAGAAATGACAGAGTATGAAAAAGATTATTCCGCGCAAGCAAACATATCCGAACCGACTCAGACTCAAGAGCGGACTGATAAAGCGGCAGGAGGCGGACTGAATATCCGGACACAGCACGTGCCGTATGACGGTGCGTTTTCATACAAGAGATATAACGGCATGGCTATTATATCATTTGATGTTGATGATGCTGCACGACGTATAAACAGCTTTATTTACGGATGATTTTCAGGAGGTGTTTCCGTGACAGATATCCACTGCCATATTCTGCCCGGCGTTGATGACGGCTCGGGTGCTCTCAGCGATTCTCTTGAAATGGCACGCATTGCAGCAGCTTCGGGAATAAGCAGTATTGTTGCAACACCTCACTGCAATATACCGGGGCTTTGTAAAAACTACCGCAGTGAAAAATTAATATCAAATTTCAATGAGCTGCATGATGCACTGGAACGTAATTTGATTCCTGTTGATTTGTATTACGGTCAGGAAGTTTTCTTTACGGATGACTTTGAAAAACATTTTGAGCACGGAGATTTTTTAACGCTCAACGGCTCGAGATATATGCTGGTAGAGCTTGATTTTGAGATAAGTGAAGAAGAAGCGATAAAAAGCATAAATCGCGTTGCTTCAACAGGTGTCGTGCCTGTTGCGGCACACCCTGAACGGTACGGCTTTATTGTTGAACGGCCCGACCGTGCAGTGCAGCTCTGCCGCGCAGGTGCTTTGCTCCAGCTCAACCGAAGCAGCATAGTAGGTGAGTTCGGTCAACGCATATATTCAGCGGCAAAATACATATTGGATAACGGGCTTGCCGATGCGGTTGCAAGCGATGCACACAGCCAATACAGCAGAATACCTGATTTTTCCGATGTGCATGAGGCGATATGCGAGAATTGGTCTTATGATTACGCAGATATTCTTCTGAAAATAAATCCGACAAAAATAATTAAAAATGAAACGGTCTGAAGACTGTTGCTTCAAAGAAAGGCGAAAATCGTATGATAAAATGGCTTCAAAAAATAACTCTTCTGCTGTTTTCCGTAACGCTTGTTGCGTTTATTGCGTTTTCGGTTATAGACAGGATAAAAACCGATACTACCGTTCCGGTTATCACTGTTGAGTCTGATACTATCGAGATGAGTGTCAGAGACAGCAAGGAGATGCTTCTCAGAGGCGTTACGGCGTTTGATGAGAAGGATGGAGATATTACGGATAAGGTGCTTGTAGAGTCGGTATCAAAGTTTATAACTCCCGGTGAATGTACGGTAACCTATGCTGTTTCTGATTCTGACCGTCACGTTTCCAAGGTCACGCGTACGCTTCGCTATACCGATTACACAACACCGGAGTTTTATATGAAGCGTGCTTTGGTCTACTCGGTGGATGAGGATGTTGATATACGCTCGGCCATCGGTGCGAGAGACTGTATTGACGGTGATATCAGCGACAAGGTCACCATAACCGCGACTGATTTTGTTGAGAATACGGCAGGAGTTTTCACTGTGTCCGTATCGGCGGCAAACAGTATGGGCGATATGATATATCTTGATGTTACCGTGCACGTTGAAGGTAATGAGACGATGGCACCTCAGATTCAGCTTGAAAAGAGCCTTATATATGTTAAGAAGGGCGAAACACCTGTATTTGAAGACTATATAAAAGAGGTCACGGTCAACGGTGTGCTTATGAAAAATTACAATCTTCTTGTTTCAACTAACTATGACTGTGACAAGGAAGGTACATATAACGTACATTTCTATATTTCCACCAATGAGGGCTACGAGGGCCACTCTATACTTACGGTTGTTGTTGAATAATAATGATTATTTTGTTTCGCCTTAGTGCGAGAGGTGATGAGATTTGAAGAGTAACAGATCGTGGTTTACGATAACTTTTGAATTGAACAGCCTGATAAGAGACCTGGTAAGAAATATATGGGCGATTCTGCTTGCAGGTCTGATTGCGGCTATGGGAGTAAGCATTTTTGAAAAAAGTATATATACACCCAGCTACACAAGCAGCGCGGTGCTTGTAGTACGCTCTAAGGTGAGCAGCAGCGGTGCTTACAGTAACCTGTCGGCCTCGAGTGAAATGGCTACGATATTCACGAAGGTTTTTGATCAGGTATCGATGAAGAATCTTGCGGCTGAGAACCTTGGGCTTGATTCGTTTGACGGCGATATTACCGCTGAGGTAAACGGTTCGACAAACCTGCTGAATATATCCGTCAAGTCGGACGAGCCGGAGCTTGCATTTAAGCTGCTGACATCTGTGCTGGAGGTTTACCCGGAAATATCAGATGCGGTATTTACCAATGCGGTAATTGACGTTATTTCTTCACCTAAAATGCCGACTGCTCCGTCAAATTCCGTGCTTACGCGATACCGTAACCATATCGTATTGTTTGCAATGCTCTTTGAGGCTGCTCTCATAGTGCTGCTGTCGCTGCTTCGCGAAACGGTCAAGGAGGAAAAAGGATTTTCGGAAAAAATAGATTCGCACATTATTTCGACGATCTCGCACGAGCGTCCGCATCTCTCTCTTAAGGAGAGACTTCACCGAAAGAAAAGGTCACTGCTTATAAATGATGCATATTCAAGTCTGAGATTTACCGAGGATTACCAGAAGCTTGCAACCAAGCTTGAATATATGCATAAAAACAAGGGACATAAGGTGTTTGTCGTTACAAGCGTTGCTGAGAATGAAGGTAAGTCTACGGTAGCCGCCAATACGTCATTGGCACTTGCCGGCAGAGGATACCGCGTTGCGCTTATAGACCTTGATGTCCATAAACCGTCAATGTATAAAATATTTGACTACGGTAAGGAAATGAAAAATGAGTTTTCGGACGTGCTTACAAACCGTGTCACGCTTGACGATTTCAGCTTTGTACGTTACAGAAAGACTGATCTTATAATTGCTTTTAACAAAAAATCTCATACGAATAAAAACAGTGAATATGACGCCACTGCACTGAAAAACTGCATTACCGCGCTTCGCGAAAAGGTTGACTTTGTAATTATAGATACTCCTCCGTCATCTGTTTCGGCAGACAGTGTTATGGCATCGGCTTTTGTTGACAGAACGCTGCTTGTTGTAAGGACGGACTGCGTTGCGGTACGTGATATTAACGATGCGATACTCGCTGTATCCGACGCGGGCGGTAAGCTTGCAGGCTGTGTGCTCAACGATGTTTATAAGCCGTTTACACTTTTCGGACAGATAGGAGTTGACGAAACCGGTTATCACGGCTACGCGGCATATTACCGCGGTTACTCTAAATACGGCAGAGGCAATTTTGCCGTAGGAGATGCAGATGTGTTTACGGAAGAATCACTCGAAGATAAAACAGATAAAAACAGGGATAAGGATACCGTATGAAAAACAACAAAAACAACGATGTGAATAGCTCTAATTCACCCGTGGAAATAAGGGTGCTTATCAGTGATATATGGCGCGGGGTAATCAAGTTCGGCTGGATTGCTCTGGCTCTTGCCGTGCTTTTCGGAGGGATACAGTTTTACAGGAGCTATGTGCGGTATAAACCTGAATACACCGTTTCCGCAACGTTTACGGTGCATACGGAAAATGCTGTGCTTTCGGGTGACAACGGCGTTTCTGCATATTCGTTCTACTATAACAAAAATACCGCTGACCAGCTTGCAAATGTTTTTCCGCACGTTGTCAATAACTCGTTGCTCAAAAATCAGGTGTGCAATGAGCTTGGCGTTAAGTCGATGCCTGCAGCGGTTACGGCAAAATGTATTGCAGATACGAATATGGTAACTCTCACAGCCAAGGGTTCAGATCCCCAAATGACCTATGATGTTCTTATGAGTGTTATCAATAACTACTCTTCCGTTGCCGATTATATTATCGGCCGTACCAAGCTTGTTATGATAAATGAACCTGATATGCCTGACGGGCCTTCCAATACACTGGCGTGGCGTTCTGCTGTGCTAAGGGCAGCGTTGATAGGTCTCGTAATAGGTGTTGCATGGATAATGGTTTATGCAATACTTCGCAAGACGATACGTACTAAGGAAGATATACACACGATACTGAATCAGCACTGTGTAGGCATACTGCCGCAGGTCATTTTCAAAAAGTACCGTCGCCAGATTAACTCTGACATAATACTTACAAATCCCCTTATCGGAAACCATTTTCTTGAAGCCTTAAGACTTCTCAGAGGCTCTGTACGGCAGTGCCTTGATGAAAAGGACAGGGTTGTAATGATAACAAGTACTGCTCCGGGTGAGGGCAAGTCTGTTGTAACGTTTAATATTGCGGCATCTTTTGCTAAAAGCGGCAGCAAGGTGCTTGTGGTTGACTGTGACCTGCGCGACTCCGGAATAGATACAATACTTTCGGGCGATGATTACGGAGTGAAGGTAACAGATGAAAAGAAAACATATACAGTAAGCAGTATTGAAGCGTTGGGCTTCGATATACTCAGTTTTAAAAACGGTGAGGATAATTTGCAGGAGATCATACGTACCTCACAGCTCAAGAATCTTTTTGAACAGATGAAGCAGGAATATGACCTTGTTTTTGTTGACACTCCGCCTTGCGGAATTATTTCGGATGCAACAATAATTGCCGGTGCTGCGGACACGCTGCTCTATGTTATAAGACAGGATGCTGTTTTGCAGACCAGCATCAGGGCAGGTATAAATTCCATGCTCGAAACAGAAATAAAATTTGCCGGCTGTGTTCTCAACGGTGCAACAGGTGGCTTTGGCGGATACGGCAACTATAACGGGTATTCCGGCTATAACAAGTATTATCGCGGCAGTTATTCACGCAGATACGGTTACGGATACAGTAAAACCCAAAAAACAAAAGAAAACAAATAAGCGGCTGTAATTCGTTTCGGGAGGTGAGTGAGCGAATGAAAAAGCCCGGCGAGTATAATGAGCTGTTTCGCTCTCTCGGCTCTGAGTGGAAATGGCTTCTCGGATATATCTCACGTTATAAGCTTCATATTGCGGTTTATGTGATAATGGGCATTGTTGCTGCGGCGATGGGGCTGGGCGTGAGCGTTTCGTCAAAATATCTTATAGATGCGGTTCTTGACAAAAATGTACATACCATTGTGACCAGTGCGGCTGCTGCAGTTTTTCTGGGGCTGGCACAGATAGTCATAAACGCCGTAATATCAAGGGTTGCTGCAATGGCTGGCACCAAGATAAGCAGTGAAATACGTGAGAATATATACGAGCATATTGTGTTTTCAAAATGGGAGTCTGTAAGACGTTACCATTCGGGTGATCTGCTTAACAGAATTGAAGGCGATGCCGGTGCTGTGGCAAGCAGCATAGTTACTTTTATACCTGGTGTTTTTACCAAGCTTACTCAGTTTGTCGGCTGTCTTGCGCTTGTGCTTTATTATGATCCGACAATGGCGATCTTTGCGTTTTTGAGCACTCCTTTTCTTGCCCTTTCTTCACGTATTACTGCCAAAATGACACGTAAATACAACAAAGAGAGTCGTGAAATGAACGGTAAGCTGATAAGCTTTTATTCTGAGTCTATACAAAACTTGCAGATGATAAAGGCTTTTGATATTACCTCACGATATGTAGAGCAGATACGCCGAAATCTTGCACTTTACAGAAAAATAAGGCTCGATCATGACAAATTCGCTACAATAATGACGGCTTGTATGGCTGTAATAGGTCTTATAGTCTCGTATGCTTGCTACGGCTGGGGTGTATGGAGGCTTTGGAACGGCATAATAAGCTTTGGTACGATGACACTGTTTTTGCAGATATCCGGCAAGCTGACAGCCTCATTTTCTTCGCTCGTTTCACTTGCACCGAGTGCAATCTCAATAGCTACTGCTGCCGGCAGAATTATGGAGATCACACAGATGCCTCTTGAAAACGGCGGCGATGCGGATAAGGCAGCTCGAATGAGCGATTCCGTAAGAAAAAACGGGGTTACAATAGAATGTGAAAACTTGACATATACTTATGATGACGGCACGGAACCCGTTGTGAAAGATGTTTCATTTATTGCCCGTGCAGGAGAAACAATAGCCTTCGTAGGTCCTTCGGGAGAAGGCAAAACTACGGTTCTGCGGCTTATTTTAGGCTTGCTTGAGCCGGATTCAGGCTCGATTATAATGCGTACGGATGACGGTGAGGCTATTAAGGCTTCAGAGAGCACGAGGCGGTTTTGCTCATATGTACCGCAGGAGAATGCGGTGTTTTCGGGCTGTATTGCGGATAATCTGCGCATCGTCTGCCCTGAGGCAAGTGATGATGATTTGAAATGCGTTCTTGAAGCGGCAGATGCGTGGAGTTTTATTGAGAGACTGCCGCTCGGCATTTACACCCCTGTTGATGAAAAAGGTGTTAATTTTTCCGAGGGACAGATTCAGCGTATATCAATTGCACGTGCTCTTTTGCGTGATGCAGCTGTTATTGTTATGGATGAGGCTACAAGTGCACTTGATGCCGCTACGGAGGAGAGGGTGCTTGCAAATATGATGAAGGCATATCCTAACCGCACACGAATTATAACAACGCACAGACCCAGTATGCTCAGGTATTGTACGCGTATTTACCGAATAAGCACAGACGGCACGCTGACTCAGGTGAGTGCTGAGGAAGCTGCAGGATAATAGTTGTTTTAAGCAGGAGGTGTATATGGCCTTCTGCTTATTTTTTTTAAGTGAATTACTGTATATATTTATATAAATATATTGCTTTATTTTTCTTGACGTGATATAATCAATTTGGTTTATTATGATTTATGATAAAATGTGGTGTTGCAGTTATGTTTAAGATCAAGGATGGCTTTATTGTACGGCGTATAGGTCCGCAGACGATGGCTGTACCTACGGGTAAAATGACATCGGAGATACACGGTATGATAGCACTCAGCGAGAGTGCAGTCTGCTTGTGGTCGGCACTTGAAAAGGGCGCGGAAGCACACGAACTTGCGAAATTGCTGACAGATCAATATGAAACGGATTACGACACTGCGCTTGCTGATGTCGAAAAATTTATTGAAGGCTTGCGCGAGCAGGGGGCTCTTGAATAATGGAATGCGACAGCTTTAATTCAAAATATACGGATTTGCTGGGGAGCTGGGCTAAGGAAAACCGTGTGCCGCTTACAGTGAATTTTGAGCTGACTCCGTTTTGTAACTTCAGCTGTGTAATGTGCTATGTTCGGCTCGATAAGAAGTCGGCAGAAGTTCAGGGCAGAATGCTGACAGCCGATGAATGGCTCGATATTGCTGCACAGGCTAAGGCTATGGGCACACTCAACCTTGCACTTACGGGCGGTGAGCCGCTTACTCATCCCGATTTCTGGTATATATACAGCAGGCTCAACAAAATGGGCTTTCTTCTTTCAATACTGACAAACGGTTCACTTATAGATGAAGCTGTTATAGAAAAGTTTCGTATGTACGGTATGCCGTACAGGGTGAAAATTACTCTTTACGGTGCGAGCGACGAAACATATCTGCGCACCTGCGGCTCGCACGATGGCTTTACAAAAGTTTCAAAAGCGATAGATCTTCTCAAAGCAGAGGGTGTGCCGCTTACGCTTACCTCTACTGTTGTACACGAAAACGCAGATGACCTGCAGGCGATATACAGGTTTGCGGCAGGAAAGGGTCTCAGACTTCAGCATACGGTCAGTGTGCTTAAATCCTCGCGCGGCTCTGTTAACTCGGTTGCGTCTTCTCGTTTTGCTTTGAGCGATTTCCCTGATGAGCTTTCACTCGAGCAGCTTGAGCGCAGTAAATTTCCTCCGCTTGCCTCTCCGTTTGCCTGGTGTGCAAGTAAGGATGTGTCATTCTGGATGACTTGGCACGGCCATATGCAGCTTTGTGCCTTTATGTGTAAGCCGTATATCAACTATTCGGGCGACATTTCGCATGATTATGAACGTATGCTGTCCTTGCTCGACGACATAAAAAGTCCGTTGGAATGCAGCAACTGCGAATGGGCGGATTTTTGTCAGCGGTGTCCGGGTATTCTCTGTGCAGAGAGCTCGGATCCGGAGAAAACAGAAAAAGGTCTTTGTGATATGGCGAAAAGGCTTTATGAAATATATTTAACTAAAAAAGGAGAAAAGGTATGAAGAAAAAGTATATTGCTCCCGAAAGCAGGCTTTTTGCGATCAACCTGAGTGAAAGTATTGCGGTTTCCGGCGGTACATCTGAAATTTCAGGATCGGCCGTTATCCAGTTTACCGATGCTATGGACGGCTGCAGAACTTACTATTCCGGTATTCAGTCCGCTAAAGTTGAAACTACAGGTACCGGCTTTATTGATTATTATAACGAGCTTATGGGCTACGGCGCAGAGGCGTATTTTAACTGCTTCCGCTATAAGTTCGGATGAGGATCGGGCTGTGCGGTCTGCCGTTTGAGTGGCAGGCGGATAATACGGATTTTGTAAAAGATTTTGCCTCGGAAGATGAATCAAGTCCGGTTATGAAGCTAAGCTTTGCCGATGCTATGCCCGAGGGATACGGTATACAGTATGCCGATACGCCGACTTCACATCTTCTCAGACTGTCCGGCGGTGAGCTGCTGTGCGCCGCAGATGATTGGAGCGAGGCCACTGTTTATTTCGACAATGACAACAGTGAGTATGCCTTGCCGCTTGCAGCTGTGTGCTCAAGGCTTGCTTATTTCGGCGGACTTCTTTTTCACGCTTCGTGTGTTGAGCTCGACGGTGAGGGTGTTGTGTTTGCAGGCTTTTCGGGAGCAGGCAAAACAACTCAGGCAAGGCTGTGGAAAGAGTATCTCGGCGCAGAGATTATAAACGGAGACAAGGTGCTTGTGCGCTTGGCAGAAGGTGAAGTTTTGGCATACGGTCTTCCGTGGAAGGGCTCGTCTGAATACTGCCTGAACCGCAGGACAAGGTTAAAGGCGATAGTAATACCGATGCACTCTTCAGTAAATAAGATAACAAGGCTTGATACGCTCGGTATAGTTGAGAAGCTTATGCCGCACGTTTTTCTCCCGCATTGGGACAAGCGTAGCCTTGAGCTTGCACTTTCTGCTTTTGACACACTGCAGACTGAGATATCGGTATGGCTTCTTGAGTGCAGGCCCGATAAAGAGGCTGTGAAATTGACTTACGGTACGGTTTTTGACAAGTGATGGAAAAATTAGTTTGTTCTGCATCTGACTTTACGCAGATGCTTGAGGATACCTTAAACGACGGTGCTGTTGTACCGCTTTGTGTTACCGGTACAAGTATGCGTCCGTTTCTGCTTGAGGGCAGGGATACAGTGTGGCTGAGCCGCTGCTGCAGCGAAGATATAAAGCGTGGCAGTATAGTGCTTTTCAGACGCAGTGACGGAACGCTCGTGCTTCACAGGATACACCGTGTAAAGTCTGACGGTGAACTGACAGTTAACGGTGATGCTCAGAGCTGGTGCGAAGCTGTTGAGGCATCAAGGGTTATTGCTGTTGTGCGTTATATTGAGCGTAACGGCAGTAAAATAAACTGTGCAGGCGGCGGCTTCAGATTTCGCAGTGAAATATGGCAGCTTTCCAAGCCCTGCAGACCCTTTTTGCTCAAGGTTTGGAGAAAGCTGACAAAATGAATTGGAGTAACGGTATGGATGCTCTGAAAACTGAGGTGCTGATATCCTTAATATCGGGCGCGGTGCACGGTTGTGAGCCTGTATTGCCTGACGGATGTGAGTTGAGTGAAGATTTACTTCTTGAGCTGTACAATGTTTCAAGAAACCATGATGCAGCTCATCTTGTCGGTGCGGCGCTTGGCTATGTTGATTGCGTAACTGTACCGAGCATTTACGGAGACAGTACTTTTTTTGCGATATACCGATATGAAAATATGAGCTTTACGCTAAAGAATGTTTCAGCTGCTCTTGAATCGGCAGGTATACCGTTTATACCTCTTAAGGGTGCTGTTATTTCAGAGCTCTATCCCGAGCCGTGGATGAGGACGAGCTGTGATATCGATATCCTTGTGCACGAACAGGATACGGAACGCGCGGTGGATGAGCTGACAGAGAAGCTCGGATTCAGTTCAGGTAAAAAGGGAAGGCACGATGTGGTGCTTACATCAGCAGAAGGAATTTCGCTTGAGCTTCACTTTACCTTGCTTGAGGATGATGATTTCCGCGATGCATCGGAAGTGCTGTCTCGGGTGTGGAGCTGTGCTTCACCCGTTAAAGAGGGCGGCTTTGAATACAGGCTCAGCAGTGAGATGCTTTGCTTTTACCATATCGTGCATATGGCACGGCATTTTATTTGCGGCGGCTGCGGTATACGTCCGTTTCTTGATTTGTATTTGATAACTGATAAAAATCCCGAAAGGTTGCCCTACGGTCTGCTGAAAAGGGCAGGTCTTGTTAAATTCGGTGAGAGCGTGACGAAACTCAGTAATGTGTGGTTCGGGAACGGCGAGCACGATGAGGTAACGCTTGAAATGCAGGAATTTATCATTGACGGCGGTAAATTCGGCTCGGATGAAAGTCGCCTTGCCGCATGGGAAAGCGTTGCGGGCGGCAAGAAAAAATATGTTGCTTCACGTATATTTCTTCCGTACGACAAGCTCAAATATCAGTATCCCGTATTGGAAAAACACCGTTTTTTGACCCCTGCCTGCGAAATTTGTCGTTTGTTTTCACTTGTGGCAGGAAAAAAGAAAAAAGTGAGAAAAAAGCAATTTGACAGAATAAATAAGCTGTCTGAAGGCTATGCCGAAAAAACAGCGGCATTGTTTGAAAAAATATTTTGATAAAATCAAACTGTTGTGTAGAAAGAGCGATAGATATATGGATAAAAAGGTTCAGACCGGCAATCAAGGCGGATATCGTGTCATCAAAAGATTTTTTGATATAGTGCTGTCGTTTATCGGCATAGTTATACTGCTTGTGCCTATGTCGTTAATTATGCTTATGGTAATTATTGACGACCCCGGCAGTCCGATATTCTCACAGAAGCGTGTAGGCAGAAACGGTGAGCTGTTCAACGTTTACAAGCTGAGAACTATGAAAAAGAATACGCCGAAATATCTTGCAACAAAAGATGTAGGCGACCCAGATAAGTACATAACAAAAACAGGCAGAATACTTCGCAAGCTCTCTGTAGACGAGCTGCCTCAGCTTATCAATATACTTAAGGGTGATATGAGTATTGTGGGCCCGAGACCGCTCATCCCCGATGAAAAAGAGATACATATTCTTCGTGAGCAATGCGGTGTATACAGCCTACGCCCCGGTCTGACGGGTCTTGCACAGATAAACGGCAGAGATCTGGTGTCTGCGCAGGAAAAAGTGGCTTGGGATGAAAAGTATCTGAATAATATCAGCTTTAAAACAGATATAAAGATTCTTTTGGCAACAGTGCCGAAGGTTTTCGGCGGAGAAAATGTTGTTGAAGGATTTGATAATACAGAAAAAGAAATGTCAAGAGAAAGAGAAAGCTAACAGATGAGAGTTTTGATTCATATGGGTGATTCCTTCCCTAACGAAGGACCTGCCGCCAACCGTATGAGGGTATTCAGCGAAACCCTTACAGAACACGGTCATGAAGTAACCGTGATTGCACCCAAAAGCGGTAAGTGGGATAAGACAACTGAAAATGTGCGTTATTGTCCGACGGTTACATTGAAGAAAAAAACCTCACTCAGACGATTTCTCAATCAGTTTGTGTTCAGCTTTACTTCGGTGTTTTCCTCATTGGGTACCGGTAAAGCAGATGTTGTACTTACTACTTCTCCTCCTGCGCTGATAGGTATTTCAGGTTGGATTATAGCTAAGCTTAAGCGGGCGGCACTTGTTTATGATGTGCGTGATATATGGCCTGATGTCGCATTGGAAATGGGTAAACTTTCCGAGAGAGATGTTATGAGCAAAATTTTTGCCTGTGTGCGCGATTTTTTGCTCAGACAGGCTGATCTTATTACTACAGTCAGTCCGGGTAAGGTCGAAAAGCTTAAAGGCTATGCACCCCGGGCGAGACTGAGACTGATAACAAACGGCTTGGATGAAAGGTTTCTTGAAAACACCATTCAGGATGAAATAATTAATGCTTACGGTAAGGATGAAAACTTTAAATGTGTCTACATAGGTAATCTCGGATGGGCTCAAGGATTGAGTCAGCTGCTTGATGTTGCTAAGCGTGCAAAGCAAAGCGGACTTGATGCGAGATTCTATCTGTTTGGAAGCGGTGTTGAAGAGGATTTGCTGAAAGCGTATGCTGTTAAAAACGGTTTGGACAACGTAGTGTTTGCGGGCAGGATTCCCAACGCTTCGATTTATACTGTGCTTCACTTGGCGGATATGAGCTTTGTTTCGCTCGTAAATGAAAAGCTTAAGGACAGTGTACCGACCAAATTGTTTGAGGCTCTCGGTGCAGGGTGTCCGGTATTGCTGGCAGCTGCAGGAGACTCAGTCGATATACTGGAGGAGTGCGGGCTCGGCATAGCTGTTTATCCCAATGACAGTAAAGCTTTATGGGAAGGATTTTTGAAGCTTTATAATGATCACGGTGAAATTCTGAATAAAGCTGAGCAGGCAAAGCGGGTAGTGCTTGACAAATATTCCCGTCAGAAAGCAGCTGAGCTTCTCGAAACGGAACTGCAAGAAATTCTTTAAAGGGTGAATATATTATGGTGAATGTTATAGGACTTGGTTACATAGGATTGCCGACGGCTCTTATGATGGCGGCACACGGCGTAAAGGTTGTCGGAACTGATTATAATCCCGAGCTGGTTGCTACACTTAAGAGCGGAAAGACTACATTTAAAGAGGATGGACTTGATGAGCTGTTTGCTGATGCGGTAAAGGGCGGAATTGAGTTTTCAACCGAGTATCAGGTTACGGATACATACATTGTTTCTGTTCCGACTCCGTATGATAAGTTCTCAAAGAAAATAGATGCGTGCTATGTTATTTCGGCTGTTCAAAGTGTAATGGCTGTTTGTCCCAAGGGTGCGGTTGTTGTTATTGAATCAACTGTTTCGCCCGGTACAATAGATAAGTTTGTGCGCCCTGCAATTGAGGCAAAAGGATTTGAAATAGGAAAAGATATTCATCTTGTTCACGCTCCGGAGAGAATTATTCCCGGTAATATGATTTATGAGTTGCTTCATAACAACCGTACAATCGGTGCAGACGATAAAGTAATCGGCGAAAAAGTAAAAGAACTTTATGCCTCATTCTGTCAGGGCGAAATAGTAGTTACCGACATAAGAACAGCAGAAATGACAAAGGTCGTTGAGAATACATTCCGTGCAGTAAATATTGCATTTGCGAATGAGCTTGCAAAGATATGCATGCACGACGATATGGATGTTTATGAAATAATAAAAATCTGTAATATGCATCCGAGAGTAAATATTCTTCAGCCCGGTCCGGGTGTCGGAGGTCACTGTATCAGCGTTGACCCGTGGTTCCTTGTCGGTGATTATCCGGGACTTACAAAGGTGATAGGGCAGGCTATGGCTGTTAACGACAGCATGCCGGAGTTTGTACTCGACAGAATACACGAGATAATGATTGAAAACCATATGAGTGATCTCAGCCGTGTCGGTCTATATGGCCTTACATACAAAGAAAATGTTGACGATTGCAGAGAGTCACCGACTCTTCAGCTGCTTGAAAGTCAGAGCCGTCACCTTGCAGATCCGCTTAAAACTTACGATCCGTATGTTACAGAGGAAATGGTTGAGCATCAATACTATGATTTTGATGAATTTATTGACAGCGTAGATATGGTTGTTGTAATGGTAGGTCACGATGAAATAAAGCAGAATCAGCACAAGCTTCACGGCAAAATTGTGCTTGATACGCGCAAAGTCTGCTCACCCGATATCGGTAAGGTTTACTATATCTGAAGAAAATTATAATTTCTGAGGTCTTTCAATGAAAAAAGTAATGCTTGTTTTCGGTACAAGACCGGAAGCGATAAAAATGTGTCCTCTTGTAAATGAACTAAAAACACGCAGTGAGCTTCAGACGATTGTCTGTGTAACCGGTCAGCACCGCCAGATGCTTGACAGTGTGCTCAATGCTTTTAATGTAGTGCCTGATTACGACCTTTCCATAATGAAAGAGAGGCAGACTCTTTTTGATGTCACTACCAATATTCTCGAGCGTATCAAGTCTGTGCTTGAGAGCGAGAAGCCCGATGTCGTGCTTGTGCACGGTGATACATCCACAACTTTTGTTACGGCACTTGCCTGCTACTATCTGCAGATTCCCGTAGGTCACGTTGAAGCAGGTCTGCGTACTTACAATATTTATTCTCCTTATCCAGAGGAGTTTAACCGCCAGGCGGTAAGCATTATTTCAAAGTATAATTTTGCACCTACCGAGATGTCAAAGCAGAATCTTCTCAACGAAGGCAGATGCGAGGATAATATATATGTTACAGGCAATACAGCTATAGACGCACTTAAAACAACAGTGCGTGAAAGCTACACGCATCCCGAGCTTGAATGGGCATCAGACAGCAGACTTATAATGCTCACTGCACACCGCAGAGAAAATCTCGGCGAGCCTATGCACAATATGTTCCGTGCGATCAAGCGCATTGTTGATGAGCATAAAGATCTCAAGGTGATTTACCCGATTCACATGAATCCCGCTGTGCGTCAGGCTGCTGCAGAGATTTTTGGTGAACATGACAGATTCCATATTATCGAGCCTCTCGATGTGCTCGATTTTCATAATTTCCTTGCACGAAGCTATCTTATCCTTACGGACAGCGGCGGAATACAGGAAGAGGCGCCAAGCCTTGGTAAACCCGTTCTTGTAATGCGTGACACAACAGAGCGTCCTGAAGGTATTGCTGCAGGCACGCTCAGGCTTGTCGGAACAAATGAGGAAACAATTTACGATGAGTTCAGGCGATTGCTTACTGATGAGCAGGCCTATGAATCGATGTCAAGGGCATCCAATCCGTATGGCGACGGCAACGCCTGTAAACGAATTGCCGATATATTAATCAATTCCTGACAGAGAGGTGTACCCGGATGACGGTGCAGACCCTTATACCCACAATGCATCAAACGGATTTTTCAATTCTTGATAAAATGAATATTCAGACTGATGCAATTGTTGTTAATCAATGCGACACGTTTTCAAAAGAGGTCTTTGAGCACAGAGGAAGGCAGATTGAGTTTTATTCTCTTCCCGAAAGAGGAATAGGTCAGAGCAGAAATTTCTCACTTATGAGAGCGAGCGGAGACATTGTTCTGTTTGCTGATGATGACGTGCGTTATTATGACGGATATGAGGAAATGATAATAAAGGCGTTTGAGGAGAATCCCGATGCTGATATGATAGCCTTCAATCTCGATTTCAAGGGTGGCACAAGGAAGAGGACAAAAATACAGAAAAATAAACGCATCCGATGGTTCAACTGCGGCAGATACGGTGCACCGAGAATGGCAGTCAAGCTTGAGAGCGCACGCAGGCATAACCTTTGCTTCAGTCTGCTGTTCGGCGGCGGAGCGAGATATTCTGCCGGTGAAGACGTTATATTTGCCAATCAGGCGGTAAAATCGGGTATGCATTTTTATGCTGTGCCGATAACGGTTGCAGAAATTGACGATTCAACATCTACTTGGTTTGAGGGAAACAACGCCAAGCTTTTTTATGATAAAGGTGCTCTTTTTGCGGCGATAAATCCGAAAACAGCAGTTTTGCGAAGCATACGTTTTGCAATCAGATATTCCAACCTTTGTAAAGAGGAGCTTACCGTAGCTGATGCATTTAAATTGATGCTCAAAGGCAGCAGTGATTTTAAAAACAACCGATAACGGAGAAAATAATGAAAGATTCAAGAAAACGAATTCTTCTCATAAACAGCCATTTCGGAATGGGTGGTATTGAGTCTGCGATGGTCAATATGGCCAATGAGCTGTGCAAGTATTATGATGTTGACCTGCTCATATATAATCCTGCGGGACCCATGAAAGAGCGTCTTGACAGCAGGGTTAACATACTTAAGTCCTGCTTTGCTTTGCGGGCTGTTGGTATGTCTGTTGGCGAAGCTTTTCGCAGCCGAAGTCTGCTTATCTTTTTGTTTAGGCTTTTCGCTTCGGTTTGGGCAAAGCTTTTTGACAATCGGTTGCCGATATGGATAGCAACAAAACTTCAGTCGAAGCTCGGCGAATATGATTTAGCGGTTGCATACCGTCAAGAGGTAGACAGACACGATATAATATCCGGCTTTGTAAGAGTGCTCAACCGCTGTGTGAAGGCTAAGCGCAAGGTTGCTTGGATACATTATGATGCTACTTACTTCAAAGGCTATCACGCTTTTAATTACAAATATTACAGTGAAGTTGATAAAATAATCGGTGTTTCAAAGGCAGTTGCCGATGCATTTGCAAAAATGAACCCGATAATTAGCGATAAAATTGATTATTGTTATAATTTTATAGATAGTGAGATGCTTGCTGAAAAAAGCAACGAGCCGCAGGGTATTGCTTATCCGGAAGGCAGCTTTGCTTGCTTTTCCGCTTGTCGCTTAAGCAAGGGTAAAGCCATTGAGCGTACAATTAAGGCAATAGCTCCGGCAATGCATAAACACAAGGATATAATTTGGTACATCGCAGGCGACGGCCCTCAACGTGAAAGCATACTTTCCGTTATCGAAGCTGAAGGTTTGTCAGGCAGAGTAGTTTTGCTCGGTAATCTTGCTAATCCGTATCCGTATATTAAAAATGCAGACCTGTTTATGCTGACCTCATATCACGAGGCGGCTCCGGTTGTATATATGGAGGCAAAGTGTTTGGGAACGTCTGTGTTTACAACCGAGACACTTTCGTCATACGAAATGTTGTCTGACGGTGCAGAAGACTTTGTATGCGAAAACTCTGACAATGGTATTCAAACAAGATTTGAGGCTATTGTTAATAACAGAGAGCTTTTGAAGCAGGCAAGCCAAAATATCAATACAAAGAAGTTTACGAATACGCAGTCGCTTGAAAAAATATCCGAAATTATTGAGGCTTAAGATTTTGTAAAAAGGAGGGAGAGCGGCAGTGCTGCAAATCAGAAGCAACAAAATAAGATGGGCTATTTCTGCCGCTCTTGCCGCACTGATACTTCTCGGCACGTACAGAAGTGTATTTTCGTTGGCGGCCTTTCTTGTCTGCTGTTTTATGGTTGTTTTTTGTGACCGTGAATCAACTCTTTTGCAGATGTTTTTTATAATGCCTATGGCGAATATATTCCGTATATCGCCGACCACTCAGTCTTTTTTAACAATTCTGCTGTTAGCCTATGTAGTGCTGCATCTTGTGCTTCCGCGTAAGGCTACGTTGTTGGTTGTGTTGTTTGCTGCCTATGTTGTTATAGGTGAGCTTGTGGGCGGAGAGTTCAATCTGTTCAGGACCATAAAGCTTATATGTAACGTACTGTTTCTTTCAAGTATTCTTAACAGTGAGGTCAAAATCCGACATAAAGAGATATTCTTAAGTTATATTATCGGCAATATAGTTGCCTCATTCTTCAAGCTTGCGGATTCATCGATTTTTAAAATAAGCTCTTATATCAATTCTGAAAGTATAGGTAATATAAATTCCGATAACTTTGCTATTCGCTTCTCAGGACTTTACAGCGACCCGAATTATTATGCAGTCGGTCTTATAATTTCGCTGTGCTTGCTGATTGTTTTGTATCACAGAAAAGAAATTCAGTTTTATTTTGCTGCTGTGTTAGCCGCACCGATTGTTTATTTTCTCATAATAACTTACAGCAAATCTGCTGCACTGATGCTTGTGGTCACAGCGTTATTTCTTGTGTATTCGTTTGTGCGCAGACGAAATTATGTGGCTGCTGTATTTATTGCGGTGTCTTCAGTTGTTGTGGTTGTGCTTGCATTTTCCGGTAAGATACCTTTTTTGCAAACGGTTGTAGACCGGTTTATGGCAAGCGACTCAGCAGACGGTATGGATGTCAGCTCACTCACAACAGGCAGATTTGATTTGTGGGTAACATATATTAAGTATTTAATACAAAATATTGCTGTCGGAATTTTTGGCGGAAGCATTACTGCAGAATTAATTGCCCATCACGGATCACACAATACATATATTGAAGTTATTTACTACCTTGGAATTGCAGGTGGTTCATTATTATTGTTAACACTCAGATTTATACTTTCACAGAGCGTGATAGTAAAACATAAAAAAAGCTTTTTGAATTATAGTGTTATTTTATGTATCTGTATTATGTATTTCTTTCTTGGTGAGCTGTTTTATTTTGATCCTCCGTTCCAGATTATGTTGGCGTTTATGGTGTTGAATTTGCCGCTTTATGAAAACGGTGAATCTGAAACTAAAAAAATAATATAGCATACTGAAGAGGTGTTGCGAATGAATTTAACGGATATAAAGCTTATTATATGGGACTTGGATGAAACTTTTTGGAAGGGCACCATCAGTGAAGAAAGCGTTACATTGTTGGATGAAAACATACATTTTTTGAAGAATACAACCGATATGGGTATTGTTAATTCGATTTGTTCAAAGAATGATGAAGCTGTTGTGCGTAAGTTCTTGGAAAATATAGGTGTTTGGGAGCTTTTTGTTTTTCCGTCGGTTGATTGGACACCTAAGGGTTATCGCGTGAAGACTATAATCGAAGAAATGAAGCTGCGAGCTGTAAATGTTTTGTTTATAGATGATAACATTCAAAATCTTGAAGAGGCTAAAGCTTTTTGTCCCGGTCTGTTGACGGCGTCGCCTGATGAAATATCAGAACTTATTTCACAAGCTGAAAAAGCTGAAAAAAGTGATAAGGATAACAAGCGCCTTAATCAATATAAGCTGCTCGAATCAAAAATGCAGGCACGAAATGATTTTGGCTCAAACGAAGAATTTCTGAGCTCTTGTGCAATTGAAGTCGATATATTTTATGATTGTGCTACCGAGACAGAACGTATATATGAGCTTTTAATGCGCAGTAACCAGCTTAATTATACGAAATTCAGACAAGATAAAACAGATTTTGAAAAGTTGATTGCAGATCCCGGTATTAGAAGCGGTTACGTAAAAGTCAGTGACAAGTTTGGCGATTACGGTATAGTCGGTTTTTTTGCCGTTAAAAATAACCGTCTGATTCATTTTGCTTTTTCGTGCCGTACGCTCGGTATGAAAGTAGAACAGTACGTATATTTTTTACTTGGTTGTCCTGAACTGGATGTTTCCGGTGATGTTGTTTCGCCTCTTAATAAAACGGAAAATCCGCATTGGATAAATAACAATTGCAATTCTGCCGATAAATCATCGCTTGTGTCAGAAAATATGTCTAAAAAAATTCTCTTTAAAGGTCCTTGCGATATGTCGCAGATGCATGCGTTTCTGAATCTTGGCGAATATGCCGTTACGGAATTTGCCTATGTAAATGATAAAGGTATTTACATTGAAGGTCATAATCATACTTCGCAGATTGTAACTGCCATGACAGCTACTGCAGAACAAAAACACACCCTGCTGTCGGAAAGCGATTTTTGGGATGTCGGTGCTTTTGAAACCTCAATGGGCAAAGATAAATATGATTTTATTGTGCTTTCAATGCTGACTGACGGTAATCTTGGTATTTATCGTAATAAAAATACGGGCTGTGAAATAGCTCTTTGTGAGAAATACTACGATATTACCGACCCTAAAAATCAGGATGATTATTTGTCCGGTAAAATTTTTACATCAAAAATTGATTTTACGGAAGAATTGCTTTGCGATTTTAGCGAGAAATATTGTTTTGAAGATAATTCAGACGCTCATAAAACTATACAAAATTTAGATAAAATAAGGTCTTTGCTCGACAAAAATACGGTGTTGGTTCTTCTTCTCGGCTCGGAACGCGAGTTTAAAAAAAAGTGTGAAGTATCTTACGCAGGTCGTCATCTTCAGCACATCGTGATGAATCGTGCGATTGAAGAATGGGCTACTGGAAAAGCCAATGTTGTGCTGATACCTTTTGATAGATATATTAAAGGTGAAGGTGATTTTATTGATACAATAAATCATTTTGTCAAGCGTGTGTATTACGATCTGGCATGCGATTTGGCAAAACTGTTCGGTACGGTTGACGGTAAAGATATCAGTGTGAAAAGTAAGAGCTTTTTGATTAAATCAACTGTAAGACAGAAGCTTAAGTTTTTTAAGTCAAAGCTTAGAAAGCTACTTAAAACAATATAAATTGTATAATTGTAATTAGTTTAGGTTGGTGTGAAAATGACTGTAGCCGAAATGAAAAAAATAAAAGACTTTCAGATGGAAATAATGGACGAGGTGCACAAAGTCTGTGTTGAAAACGGTCTGGTGTACTATATCATAGGCGGTACAGCTCTTGGGGCAGTCAGACACGGAGGATTTATACCGTGGGATGTCGATATTGACATCGCTATGCCCAGAAGAGATTATGAACAGTTTGAAAAGTTTTCTGCAACTAAACTTGACGGACGATATTTTCTCAAAAACTATAAAAATACACCCAAATACTCTTATCCTCACGCGAGGGTTGGAATAAAAAACACTCAGCTTTATGACAAGCTTCAGGATATTAACCCGAAAGAAGAAATATTACCGATTTATATTGATATCTTTCCTCTTGATAATGCACCTGCAGATGAGACTCTTCAACAAAAACAATCTAAGGATATAAATAGAATAAGGAAACAAAAATATATAAAGCATGCAAGATGTTACAGAAAAGATTTTAAAAATCTGTATATTAAAAAAATTCTTTCGTTACTGCTGTTTTGGACTGATATGAATAAACTTAATGCTGAGTTTGATGCTGTTTGCAGGAGATATGAAGATGTTGATACGGGGTTACTTTGCTCAATGGCAAGCCACTATAAATATTCTAAGCAGTGTATGCCGGCTTCTGTTTACGGTAAACCTCAGCTTATAAAGTTTGAAAACAGGGAGTACTATGCACCCGAAAAGCTTGACGATTATCTGACGCGTATTTACGGTGATTATATGAAGCTGCCGCCTGAGGAAGAACGTCAATCAAACCTAGAACTGTTTACGAAAGTTGTTTTTGATAAATAAGTTTTAATTGAAATTATGTGAAAGGAGGAAACCTATATGAAATCAAGGGGGCAGAAAGCTCTTATAAATACAGCTGTGCTTGGAATTTACCAGGCAGTTTATTTTGTATGCGGCTTGATTTTGCCGAGATATCTTCTGCTTCACTTTGGATCAGATTATAACGGTGTAGTTTCCTCCGTCAATCAGTTTCTGAGCTTTATTACAATACTGCAGGTCGGTATTGCCGGCTCAACAAGATTTGCTCTGTATAGAGTGTTAGCTGATAACGATATAAAGGGTGTCAGCGGCATTATCAGGGCAACTGAAAAATATATGCGCAAGGTTGGATTGGTGTTGCTTGCGTATATCGGTATTCTTTCCTTTATATATCCTTATATATCTTCAACCTCTATACCGGCGTTTGAGGCAGGTTTGTTGGTTGTGATTGTAGGTGCAAGCTCATTTTCGCAGTATTTTTTCGGTATAACCTATCAAATACTTCTTACAGCTGATCAACGGCAATATGTTTATCACATAATAGCAACCGTTGCTACTGTGCTGAATACCGTTATTGCAGTTATATTGATGAAAAACGGTCAGAATATTTTTATTGTAAAACTCGGCAGCGCAATAATTTATGTGCTTGTGCCAATAGTGCTGTCACTGTATGTAAGACGTAAATATAAGATAGATCGATCTGTACCTGTTGACAAAACGGGTCTTAAAGGTCGTTGGGATGTTATGTGGCATTCCGTGGCGAATATAGTCCACAATAATACCGACCTTGTTGTACTTACAGTGCTGACTGATATAAAGATGGTTTCTGTTTATACTGTCTATCACCTTGTAATTAACGGTCTGTACAAAATCCTTTCAATATTCACAAGCAGCCTTGAAGCTGCGTTCGGCAATATGTTTGCAAAGAAAGAAACAAAAACAGCGTACAGGAATCTCGAAATGTACGAGTTTTTTATGTGCTGCTTTGTTTCGGTTGTTTTTTCCGTCTCACTTGTGCTGATTGTACCTTTTGTAAAGCTTTATACGAGTAATGTTACGGACGTTAACTATATTGAGCCTGTATTTGCTGCAGTTGCTGTTATCGCACAGATGGTTATGTGTATTCGTCAGCCTTATCTTACTGTTGTACAAGCATCAGGTCACTATAAACAGACAAAAAACGGTGCACTTGCTGAAGCCGGTGTAAATATAGTTTTGTCGGTTATTCTTACGTGGCGTATCGGTCTTGTTGGTGTTGCGGTCGGTACACTTGTTGCAAATCTTTTCCGTACAGTTCAGTATGCGGTTTATCTTAGTAAAAATGTTGTTAACCGACCTTTACATAAGCCTGTGCTTATGATGCTGTGGACAGCGGCAAACGTTTTGGTCGTTTGGTTTGTTTCAAAGCCTTTGATGGCTTTAATAACAATAGATTCGTGGATGAATTGGGTATTGGCAGGCGGCATTTGCTGCGCTGTTGCGGTATTGGTAACATTGCTTACTTCGCTTGTTTGTTGCCGAAAGAAGCTTTGGTTTTTATTGGGCATAATAAAAAAATTGTTTGTTAAACTCAAGCATTGAAGGTGAAAAATATGAAAAAAATTATCGGATATACAACGGGTGTTTACGATATGTTTCATATCGGTCACCTCAATATTCTCAGACGTGCCAAGGAGCAGTGCGATTATCTTATTGTAGGTGTCAGCACGGATGAGCTTGTTTTGAAAGAGAAAAATAAAACGCCCGTCATTCCGTGGAACGAGAGAGCGGAAATAATAAAAGCAATACGATATGTTGATGAGGTCGTTGTACAGCCCGATAAAGATAAGCTTGCCGCTTGGGAACGGTATCGCTTCGATAAAATGTTTGTCGGAACGGATTGGCAGGGTACGCCCCAATGGCAAAAAATCGAGGAGCAGTTCGCTCCTCTCGGTGTTGAAATAGTATATCTGCCGCATACTGACGGTGTGTCGAGTACGGAACTTACAAATTACATAAAAAAAGTTCTGGAAACCAATCCGGAGGACAAATGATGAACGGTAATTATTTTAGCAGCATTTTTTCTTTTTGCCTTTGTAAAGAAGGTATGGTGAAAGGTGAGCTTCTGGAGAGGTTTGAGATCTCGCGCAGATTTGGCGATTATATACTTTATACAGATAGCAGAACACCTGTAGATTATGCTGAGTCTGACGGAAGAGAGCTCGCAGTGTTCGGTTACGCGGTTGATGTTTTCAGCGGCAAGAGTGATGGGCTTGCAAAAGCTATGCTCGATTCTGCAGCTGATATTGACGGTGTTGTCAAATGTGAAGAAAAGCTCGGCGGTAAGTATGTTGTTTTCTACGCCGAAAACGGCAAGTGTTTCTGCCTTGGTGACGCAACTTGCAGTGTCCCTCTTTTTTACGGTAACGGTGTATGTACTTGTTATACTCGCCTTATTGCACAGAATTTTGAACTTGAGAAAGATCCTTATCTCAGGCAGATAAGAGACAGCGGTAAGCTGGCTCAACCGATGCCGTATGATACCACTCCTTACAAGGAAATAAAGCGTTTGTTGCCAAATCATTATCTTGATATGGATGAGTGCAGATCTGTCCGATTCATAAATTCTTCAGTAAAACAAAAGCGGATTACTGCGAAGCAGGCGGCTGATATCACTTCACCTATGGTTGAAAACATAACAAAAATGTTTGACTCGAAATTTAAGCTGTACTGTCCGCTGACCGGTGGTAAGGACAGCCGCGTTATATATGCGTACCTGAAAAATCTCAGCGGTGAAAATGTGGATTCATACACTGTCTGGTTTGATAGATTTGAAGCTGACGGACAAGATTGGGATATACCTGTTGAGCTTGCAAAACAGGGAAAAACCAGTCATAAGCAGGTTAGATTTGAGATTGTTTCGAATGATGCTAAAGCAGCGATGGATGATTTGCTTGAAGCTGACGGATATTCGCCTGAAGCTTTTTTACTTGCGCTTACGTTATATGAGCATTTCAGCGACGGTGCTATTCTCGAAGGCGATATTCTTGGGCAGATAGGTAAAAATTCACTTCACCGTAATATTCCTGCACGTTTGGCAAGTCCGAGCTATTTCAGGTGCAAAATACACAATTTCAGTGAAGGTGCCAAACACTGTATGAAAGAGTGGATGGATGATGTGAAGGCTTCGTATGAACAGGTGAACATAATGGATCTGTTTTCAGTCGAAAACAGGCTTGGTGTATGGGCGGCAAACACTCACCTTGTTCGCAACGGTATCGGCCTTGTTAATCTTAACGTGTTTAATTCAAGAAGTATAATTTATGTTTGGACCGCTGCCGATAAAAAAGAGCGGATGAAATCAATGCTTCATATTGAGCTTATTAAAATTATTTGTCCCGATGTGTTGCATGTGCCTTTCGGTCAGGATAAAGGTTTAATGAAATTTGCAAAGTCAAGCGTTCCTATTTTTTATTTCTCAACTTTTTTGAAGTACTATATTCAAAAAAGAAATTTCAGATGATAATCTTTACGGAGTGATGAAATTTTGAGAAAAAGTAATCTTGCCGTAAACGGCTCAAAAAGAAATATTTCGCTGGATGTTGCGAGGGTATTTGCGCTGTGCTGTGTTATGATGATACACAGCAGCTCGTTCTTTGTTGCAAAATCTGAGCCGGGCAGCCTTGGCTTTATTTCAGGCAACATCTTTGACAGCTTATCGAGGGTTGGAGTGCCGATATTTGTTATGATATCGGGTGCACTGCTTCTTGATGAAAACAAGCAGAAAAGCTTTAAGGATATGCTTCGTGCTGCAGGCAATACGGTGTTTTTGCTTGCTGTTTGGTCTGTAATATATGCGGTGGCCTTCGATTTGGTTTCGCCTTTGATTCACGGTGAAAATGTAAGCATAGTCGGCTTTGTCAAGTCGGTTATTGCAGGTCAGGTGCACTTCTGGTATCTGTATATGCTGATTGCACTTTATCTGGCAACACCTTTTCTAAGGAGCTTTGTAAAAAAAGAGAATAAGGATATGGTGTTGTTTTATATTGCACTTTCACTGATGTTCGTTTTTTTTAGACCGTTTATTTCAATGCTTGCAGGGCTCAATGACAAATTTGATTTTGCAAACGCACTGCTTGACAAATTTCACGCTGACTTCTTTTCGGGCTTTGCGGCGTATTATCTTACGGGCTGGTATGTTGTGCATATAGGAATTAAAAAAAGCCTGAGAAGGCTGCTTTATGTGACGGGCGCGATATCTGCGGCCGGCACAGTGGTTTTGATGCATATATTCGGTGATTATGAAAACATATATATTGACACCAATATTTTGACTTTTACGGCTTCGGTTGCTGTGTTTACGGCAATTAACAGCATACATTTCAATAAATATCCGAAGTCGCTTGCTCTCTTATCCAAGCTGTCTTTCGGAATGTATATTGTTCATATAATGATCAATAAACCTGCTCAGTTTTTGCTCAGTGGTCTTAATCCTGTTGTGCATATATTGCTGAGGTTTGCAATTGTTTTTGTTTTGTCGTTTGTAATCAGTTTTGTGCTGTCAAAGATTCCGACGGTCAAAAAAATTGTGAGAGTGTAAAAAGAGCTGTAAAAAACGAAAGTTTTTTACAGCTTTTTTTGTATTTGAAAACCCCTGGCTGTGCCAGGGGTTCCGAAAAAGCTTTAGCGATGAAAAGAAAACTCCTCTTGCAGAGAGTGCGGCTACCAACAGCACAGCTAAGCAAAAGGAGAACATTCAAAAAGAATGCTATTAGCAG
>JAFQEL010000042.1 GCA_017399065.1 Clostridia bacterium
AACCCTCGGCACGCGGTTTTGGAGACCGCTGCTCTACCAACTGAGCTATACCCCTATATTAAATTGGTGGGCCATCAGGGACTCGAACCCCGGACCGACCGGTTATGAGCCGGTTGCTCTAACCAACTGAGCTAATGGCCCGCTTGATTTAAAATCAACAGCTTTTGAAGTATATCAAATAAATAGTGATTTGTCAATGTTTTTTTGAAAAAATGTGCCTTAAAAAAGCAAAACTGAGTTATTGGTCGGAAATTTCATACTAATCAAGTCAAAAAGCTGAAAATTTCATACTCATTTCATAAAATAAACAAAATATAATGGTGTTAAAAGAAGACGGAAAATCACCGTAAAATGTTGTTTTTTTACATATTTTTTGCTAAAATTACAGAAAAAAGCAACTTTTTGAATTTTAACAAGGAGCGGATTTTTATGACCATTGTTGAATTTTACGACAAAACTGCCATTGAAAATATGGCGAGCACCCTGCTGTGCTCACCGGACAAAGTCATATTTGTCGGCGACAATGAAAAGCGAATAAACAAAAGTATTGAGATTTACAAAAAGTTAGCCGAAGACAGAGGCATTGAAGTTGAATTCATTCCGCAGAAATTAAGCCGCAACAATCTTCAGAACTGTATAAGCGTACTGAGCAATATTGTTGAAACCAATGAAGACTGTATTTTTGACATTGAAGGCGGAGACGAAATATATCATATTGCTCTCGGTGTGATTTTTGAAAAATACGGTAACCGAATTCAAATTCACAGATTTAACATACACACCAACACACTCGCAGACTGTGATGCTGACGGCAAGGTTTGCGCCACCTCCCCTGTTGAGCTCAGCATTGATGAAAATATACGCATATACGGCGGCAGAATCATTACATCAGATGAAGTTGAAGTCGGTATGTACGATTGGAATTTCAATGATGATTTTGCAAAAGATATCGAACTGATGTGGATGCTGTGCACGAAAAATACAGGCAGATGGAACAGCCAGATAGGATGCATCTCAAAGCTCTGTGCAGAATCACGTCTCAATTCAGAGCTTGATTTTGATGCAAGCATGGAAATAGTTACCACACTAATGAAAAAGAACAGCGGATACGTAAATCAGTTTCTATTGCTGCTCAGAGATCTTGAAATATACGGTCTTATAAGAAACCTTTTTTATAATGACAACGTAGTATCGTTTGTATTTAAAAACGAGCAGGTCAAGCGCTGTCTTACTGTATCGGGCAGACTTCTTGAAGTTTTTGTCGCTCTCAACGCAATAAGAGCAACCGATAAAAAAGGCAATATACTGTATAATGACGTACGCACGGGTGTTTACATAGACTGGGACAGTGTTGTCGCGCCGGAATTCACCACCGACGTTGCAAACGAAATTGACGTTATGGTAATGAAGGGGCTTACGCCTGTTTTTATCTCATGCAAAAACGGTCATTTTGACGTTGATGAGCTTTACAAGCTCTCTGTTGTTGCAGAACGTTTCGGCGGTAAATATGCACGTAAGGTAATTATCGCCTCCGAATCGCTCGAGGACACCGCAAAGGGCAGCTACCTCAAGGCAAGAGCCAAAGATATGGGAATCAGGTTTATTGACGATATTGATAAAATGCCTCAGACGCAGATTGACAAAGAGTTCAGATCGCTCTGGCTTGCCCCGTAACACAAAGTGCAAAGGAGGATAAACCGATGAGAGTTATGACGTTCAATATTCAGCACGCACTTGATTACAAGAGACAGGTTATTGATTACGATTTCTTTGTAAATGCAATTGCCGGGCAGAATCCCGACTTCTGCGGACTTAACGAGGTGAGAGGCAAGGGATGGCTGAAGGGCTATGATAACCAGACTAAAAGAATTGCGGACGGTCTGGGTTATAACGGATATTTCGGCAAGGCTGTCACCCTTGATTTCGGCAACCCTTTCGGTAATGCTGTTGTATGCAGGTATCCTATCAAGTCAGTTGAAACTGTTATCGTACCCGACCCGCCCAAAACCGAAAAGGGTTACTACGAAACACGCTGTGTAATAAAGGCTGTTGTTGAGATTGAAGGCAAGGATATATTGTTTCTTGTCACGCATATGGGTCTTATGCTCGGTGAGAGACTTAATGCGATAAATGTTATATGCGATATTCTTGACGGTACGGATATGCCCGTTATTCTTATGGGTGACTTTAACAATACTCCCGATGCGGAAGAATTTAAGCCGCTTTATGAACGGCTGTCCGACACTGATAAGACGGGAGATTGCACATATCCTTCAGACAAGCCGGTTAAAAAGATAGATTATATTTTTTACCGCGGTCTTGAGTGCACAAGGGTTGAAACGATCAATAAGGTTGTGTCCGACCATCTGCCGATAATAGCAGAATTTAATGTGATATAATATATATTAGCTATTGCAAGTTTTAGCTGTTTATGGTATTATATATTGAATTTTGATTTGTGAAAGGAATTTTGCAAAATGCTTAACACAGAAAAAACTATGGAAAAAATTGTTGCTCTTTGCAAGGGCAGAGGCTTCATTTTTGCAGGCAGCGAAATTTACGGCGGCCTTGCAAATACATGGGATTACGGCCCTCTCGGCGCAAGAATGAAGAATAATGTTAAGGATGCCTGGAGAAAGAGATTTATTCAGGAACGTAAAAACAGCTACGAGGTTGATGCAGATATCCTTATGCATCCCAGAGTATGGGAAGCAAGCGGTCACGTTGCAAGCTTCTCTGACCCGCTTCTCGACTGTAAGGAGTGCAAGAAGCGCCACAGAGCTGACAACCTTATTGATGATTTTAACCCCGATGCACACGCAGACGGTATGACAAAGGAAGAGATGTTTGAGTACATCAAGGCAAACTCAATTCCCTGTCCTCACTGCGGTAAACACGATTTCACAGACATCAGAGAGTTCAACCTGATGTTCCAAACCTTCAGAGGCGTTACAAACGACAGCAAAAATGTTATTTATCTCCGTCCTGAAAATGCTCAGGGTGAGTATGTTAACTATCTCAACGTTCAGCGTACTATGAGAGCAAAGCTTCCCTTCAGCATCGGTCAGATCGGTAAAGCTTTCAGAAATGAAATCACTCCCGGTAACTTCACCTTCAGAACAATTGAGTTTGAGCAGATGGAGTTCCAGACCTTCTGCAAAGAGGGTACAGACACAGACCTTTACGACTATTTCAAGGAGTACGGACTTCAGTTCTATAAGGATCTCGGCATTGCCGCTGAAAACCTCCGTTTCCACGACCACGAAAAGCTCGCTCACTATGCAAAGGCTGCATGTGATATTGAGTTCCTCTTCCCGTTCGGTTGGGGTGAGGTTAACGGCACACACAACAGAACAAACTTTGACCTTACCAGACACCAGGAATACAGCGGTCAGAAGATGGATTACCTTGACCCCGAAACAAACGAAAAGTTTATTCCGTTCATAATTGAATCAACCTACGGCCTTGACAGAACTGTTCTTGCTCTTCTCTGCGAGGCATACGACGAAGAGGTTATTGACGCAGAAAAGAACGACACGAGAGTTGTTCTTCACCTCAGCCCCGCAATTGCTCCCTATAAGGCTGCCGTTCTTCCTCTTTCAAAGAAGCTCTCCGGTGAAGCACTCAAGGTTTATGAAAAGCTTCAGAAAAAGTTTATGGTTGACTTTGACGAAACAGGCTCAATTGGTAAGCGTTACCGCAGAGAGGACGAGATCGGCACACCCGTATGTATCACATACGACTTCGATTCACTTGAGGATGGCTGCGTAACAGTACGTGACCGTGACACAATGGAGCAGAAGAGAATAAAGATTGACGAGCTTGAGGCATACGTAGAAAGCCTTATTGAGTTCTGATTGATATTTTACAAAACAACAGCCGGTACAGTTTACCGGCTGTTGTTTTGTTTTCTAATTTGTCTTTATTAAGCTGTCTGTAATCTTTTTCAATATTTTATTATCACAGATTAATTATATTTTATTTAAACTTTACAAATTATATAAAATCTGTTATAATATTTAACATTATTTTATCATAATTTGCGGAGGTTACCATGAAAAAAGCTATTGCTCTCTTAATCGGTACAGTTATGCTGTTTCAGCTGAGCGTAGGCTCAACGGCAGCTTATGAAGCACCCAAGCTTGAAAAGGATGAGTGGGATATGTACTACGAATCACTTATTGAAGGAAACACACTGCCTACGCTTAACGTAGGTGCAGACCAGACACAGGTTAACCTTTGCTGGCACTGTGACAAGGACAAGGCAGAAGCTAAAGTAGAAGTTTCGACAAACAGCGATATGACCGGTGCAAAAACATTTACCGGTACTGCCACCGCTTCGGAAAACGACACACAGGTTGTATGCAGAGTAACCGTAACAGGACTTGAAGAAAACACAACATATTACTACCGCTGGTACACAGAAAAAGGCTGGAGTGAGCCCGAGAAATACGAAACAAAATCCTTCGGTGACCACAAAGCACTTGTAGTCGGCGACATTCAGATAGCCGAGGACTGGCGTGCGGAAGAAGAAGTTAATCAAGACGAAATCGGACATAATTGGAACAATGTGCTGTCAACCGCACTCACACAGAACCCCGATATCAGCTACCTTGTTTCCCCCGGTGACAACACATCAACGGGCAGCACGGTTAATGAATGGCAGACACTGCTTATGCCCGAGGCACTCAGGCAGCTGCCAATGGCACTTGCAATAGGTAACCATGATAAAAAAGGTATGATGTACAACTACTACACATCTATGCCCAACGAATACTACGGCAACTTCTTCGCAGGTCTTGACCGTGATTTCTGGTTCCGTTACGGCGATGTGCTCTACCTTTTCTATGACTCAACATCAGGCAACGCACCCGACCATATGGCAATGACAAAAGAAGCCGTAAAGCTCAACCCCGATGCAAAATGGAGAATAGGCGTTGTTCATCACGGCATCTTCGGTGCGGGCGACTGCATAGGTGACGCAGAAACAGAGATACTTCTCAGCACAATCTTCACACCTATTTTTGAATCTTACGACCTTGACCTCGTAATTACAGGTCACACTCATTCACAGGGCCGCTCACATTTTATGCAGAACAAAAAAGTAGTCGGCACGGCTGAAAGCGGTAAGACATACACCGACCCCGAAGGTATTGTTTACCTCAACTCAAACTCTGTATGTGAGAGACCGATCAACGAAAGCTATGAAGCAGAGCACCTTGCATACAGCTTCCTCGAAAACGATGTCACAACATACACCACACTCGACTTCAAGGGCGACACACTCGCACTTGAGACAAGACGCGGCGACAACGGCGAGCTGCTTGACAGCGTAACAATCGAACGCACCACAAACGAACACAACGAAAACTCATTCGGAAACGTATTGAAGCGTGCAGGCTACAAGGTAATTGAGGTACTCGGCTTTATATACACAATGGTAGATAACTTAGTCAGAAAATTCTCATAAGACAGAAGGAATAAAAAATGGCAAAAACAGCAAAAAACCGCAAGCAGCTTGAAACACTCGTGCTTGGCGGTATACTGACCGCACTTGTAATAGTGCTTCAGCACCTTGGTCAATTTATTCATTTAGGTCCTTTTGCAATTTCACTTGTGCTGATACCTATAGTTATAGGTGCAGCAACCTGCTCAACGAAGATCAGCACCTGGTTAGGCTTTGTATTCGGAGTAGTTGTATTGATGACAGATGCATCTGCATTTCTCGCAATAAGTGTACACGGCACGGTAATAACCGTACTTGCAAAAGGTATAATGTGCGGTCTGGCGGCAGGTCTTACATACAACCTGATCAAAAACAAAAACAAGTACGCAGCAGTTATTCTATCCGCTATAATCTGCCCTATCACCAACACCGGTGTATTTCTGTTAGGCTGCGTTGTTTTCTTTTTCAAAACGATTCAGGAATGGGGTATTGCAGAAGGCTATGCAAACGCTGCACAGTATATGTTTCTCGGCCTTGCAGGCGGCAATTTCCTTTTTGAGCTTGCAACCAATATACTTCTCTGCCCCATTATAATAAGAATACTTAACATCAAAGGTAAAAACCGATAATATGAAGATCATTATAGATGCAGATGCCTGCCCGGTTACGGATATTACGGTAAAGCTTGCAAAAGAAAACTCGGTTGAATGTGTACTTATATGCGACACAACACACATAATTGAGCGTGAAGGCTGCAGTACGATAACAGTTGACAAAGGTACAGACAGTGTTGATTTCCGCCTTGTAAATATGCTTGGCAAGGGTGATATTGCCGTTACACAGGACTACGGACTTGCTGCAATGTGTCTTAGCAAAAAGGCTTTTGCAATCAATCAGAACGGCCTTATATACAGCGACAAAAACATTGAACAGCTGCTCTTCACAAGATATGTAGGCAAAAAAGTAAGAGCTGCAGGCGGCAGAACAAAAGGACCCTCAAAGCGTACGGCTGAGCAGGATGAAGCATTCCGTACCGCATTGCAAAAATTGATAGAACAGGCAAAAAGCAACATATAAAAAATCCTGAGATACTTAATGTATCTCAGGATTTTTATTATTTACCGAACAGATTCATATCCGCACACGAGGCAACAGTTGAGAGAGCGAGGGTGGCAAACTGGCGGCTGGTTATAGGAAAGCCATCTGTGATCCAGAGCTTTAAAATACCGATAAAGCCGTTAAGGCAAAAGACAGCACGGTACTCCCTCTCAAGGTCATTCTTATCAAAAAACTTTTTCGGATAACGCTCAAGCACGGTACACACTATACGCTCTGCAAAATCATCGCACTCCGCCTGTACGATAAGCACGTTAAACAGCCTGTCATTTTGCTTGATGTAGTCAAACAACGGTACCATCATATCAAGAAAGCGCTCGAGAGAGTCAACAACGCTCGGCAAAGTTTCGGGAGCAGGTATATGTGAAATTACCTCCTCCTGTATTTCGCGCATAAGAGACGGAACATCCTCGTAGTATGCGTAAAAAGTGGATCTATTTATTTCCGCAATGTTACAAATATCGGTAACCGTAACCTTTGCCAAAGCCTTTTCTTCAAGCAACTCTATAAAAGCTTCCTTTATAAGACGCTTTGTAAGTTTTACCCTTCTGCTCTCTGCCACATTAACACTTCCTTAAAAAATTTCAAATTTTTTTCATAAATTACCGACAAATAGCCGAAATATGTTGGCTTATAATCTTTTTTCGAAAAATCGACTGTTGAAAAATCAACACAATGTTGATAAAATAATACATTGTGTGATAAAAAATGTCAAGCTGTAATTCTGCCACAAATAACAAAGAGGGATAAAGGAGAAACGATATGGCTTCACTTTATAAAGAGAAAAGATTTTACAACTTCCGCGAGATAATCCGCAACGGTGCAGAAAAATTTGCGGGCAACACTGCATATGTAGTAAAAAAGAGCGAAGGTGAATACCTCAACGTTAACTACACTGACCTCAAGAAATACTACTACTCATTCTGCACATATCTTATTGAAAAAGGTATGCTTGGCCAGAAGATTGCTGTTATGGGCGCAAACAGCTTCCAGTGGGCACTCAGCTACCTGTGTGCGGCAACAGTCGGTGTAGTAGTACCGATCGACAAAGAGCTTCAGCCCGAGGACGTAAACGCTTTCCTTGAATCTGCAGACTGCAAGATGGTTTGCACAGACAGCACAAGAATTGAAAAGCTCAAGGGTATTGCAGCTGAGAATATGCTCTACACAGACTTTGCAGATGTTCTCGACATCGCCTCATCTCACAGTGCTGACGAGACTGCTGTTAACGCAATAGAAATAGGAGAACACGAGACAAGAATAATTATCTTCACATCAGGCACTACAGGCAACTCAAAGGGTGTCTGCCTTTCACAGAACAACATCTGCTCCAACATCTACTCAACCGTACAGATGGTTAAGGTAAACGATTTTGACAGCACTCTGTCAATTCTTCCCCTTCACCATACATACGAGTGCACACTTAACAACGTGCTTTTCCTCACAAGAGGTGCATGTATCACATACTGCGACGGTCTTACAAAAGTCGCAAAGAATATTGCTGAGTATCAGCCCTCGATTCTCGTTGTTGTTCCCGCGCTTCTCAAGGTGCTCAACAAGAGAATCAAGGCAGGTATCATCAAGGACTGTCCCTCACTTTACCGCAAGCATTTTGAAAACCTTTCACTTGCAGAAGCACTTAAGAAGTGTCCGTTCTTTATCCGCAAGATAATATGCAAAAAGGTCAAAAAGACTCTCGGCGGCAAGATACGTCTGTTTATCGTCGGTGCAGCTGACCTCGACACATCACTTGTAGAGGATTTCGGTGCACTCGGAATCAGAACTCTCCAGGGCTACGGCCTTACGGAGTGCGCTCCCCTGCTCGCAGGTAACAACGATTTCCACCTCAACAAGGCTTCTACAGGTCCTGCAATTCCCGATGTTGAACTTAAGATTGATGACCCCAACGACGAAGGTGTCGGCGAGATACTTGCAAGGGGCGACAACATAATGCTCGGCTACTTCAACGACCCCGAAGCTACAGAAGCTGTTTTCCGTGACGGCTGGTTCTGCACAGGTGACCTCGGATGTATGGATAAAAACGGCGACCTCTACATCAAGGGCAGAATCAAGAACGTTATCGTAACAGAGAACGGCAAAAACATCTACCCCGAAGAGCTTGAGACAAGACTTGCTGAATACCCTGAAATCGGTGAGGCACTTGTATACGCATCCGATGAAAACGGCGAGACCTGCGTAAAGGCAAAGATATTCCCCAACCTTGAATACATCAAGGAACGTTTCGGTGGCGAGAAGCCCAGCGAAGAGGACATCAAAAAGACAATACAGAACGCTATAAAGAGTGTTAACAGCAAGATCCCCAACTACAAGCACATCAAGATAGTTGAAGTTCTTTCCTCTGCACTTGAAAAGACAACCACACAGAAGATCAAGCGTTTCGGTAAGAACGTAAAATAAAAAAGTAAGACTTGCATTTCAGAAGAGATGCAAGTCTTTTTTTATAAATTATAATACTATACCTGTTATAAAAATCTCAATACCTATCGCGATAAGGATTACACCGCCGAAGATTGAGGCTTTGCCTGAAAGCTTTGTGCCGAACTTTCTGCCGATAATGATACCGCCAAAGCAGATAAAGAAAGTAACCAAGGCAATAAGCAGTGCACAGACGATTGCCTGAGTAAGGTTATACTCGGAAATTGTGAAGCCGACGGAGAGTGCGTCAATAGAGGTTGCGACACCCTGCATTATCAGCATACCGATACCTACAGCGGGCTTTTCTTCGCAGGCACAGTCTTTATTCTTTATACCCTCGACAAGCATTTTACCGCCGATAAACACAAGCAGTACAAGCGCAATCCACGGTATAAACTTCTCAAACGCATTGAAGTACTGAACAACGGTATGTATACACACCCAGCCTATCATAGGCATAAGCGCCTGAAAAAAGCTGAACAGGGCTGCTATACCGCACATTTTCGGCCGCTTCATACAAGGCTCATTAAGTCCGTTTGCAAGCGAAACTGAAAACGCATCCATTGCAAGGCCTACGCCGAGCATAACACTCGTTACAAAGAAGGAAAAATCAAACAATTATTCATTTTCCCCCTCTATAAGCTTCAATATTTCCTCGTCAATCTTTTTATCTTTATAGTAGAAAACACGGTCGTGCTCCCCTATCTCGCGAAGCACCTTACACGGGTTGCCTACAGCGACGACATTTGACGGAATATCCTTGGTAACGATACTGCCTGCACCGATGACAGTATTATCACCTATTGTAACACCGGGCAGGACAACCACGCCTGCACCGAGCCAGCAATTCTTACCGATATGCACGGGCATATTATACTGGTAAGCTTTTGAACGAAGCGACGGATTCAGCGGATGACCTGCAGTTGCAACGGTTACGTTGGGACCGAACATTGTATAATCTCCGACATAGATATGCGTATCGTCAACCATTGTAAGGTTGAAATTGGCATATACGCCATTACCGAAATGAACGTGGTGACCGCCCCAGTTTGAGTGAAACGGAGGCTCAATATAACAGTCCTCCCCTATCTCGGCAAACATATCTTTGAGCATTGCGGCACGCTTATCAAGTTCACTCGGACGGGTCTGATTAAAATCGTACAGCTTATCGAGACATTCAAGCTGCTCGGTCATAACATCGTCACCGCTCGGGTAATAAAGCATACCGCAGTGCATTCTTTCTCTGTTAGTCATAGATACCTCTTAAATAAAGTCAAAGGGATTTACATCCTTATCGATGCAACGGATATTGATTTCAAACTCAACGTGGCTGTCATCCCACACACGTGCAGGCTCTTCCTTATCGTAATAATTGCTGCTGCCGTGACCTGCCGCAGGAATTATATGCTTATCAGCATTTACGACAACCTCATCAAGGGGTACAAGCTCATCGTCGTGCTTTGCAGCCTCAAACATTTCGGGCTTGAAGTGAGTTGCATTGAAGTAGAAGCCGTTGACATCCTTTACGTAAACCATTACGCCGTTGCCGTTTTCGTCACAGAGTGTGCCGAAACGGGTTTTTGCGTGAGCTGAATTCTCCATAGGACGGATATAGTGGACAAAGTTATCCCTGACCTTCATATCGTAAAGGCCGATTCTGGAGGCTTCCATTCTGTCGGCATAAGCTTCGCCGGGACCAAGGCCGTAGAAACGCATATTGTCATAAGCCTTGTCAAGAACAAGACGGAAACCGAATTTCGGAAGCTGAGGTGCAAGCGGATTCTTATCGCCGACAAAGCCTACCTTAACCGCGCCGTCAACGCCTACACTGAATGTAAGCTTACCCTTGAGCACGGGAACAACGCTCGGGCCGCCGATTGAAACATCGCAGATAATATTTACGTTATACTCATCCTTTTCAACCGTGCAGGAATAGGTTTTCTGTGTAATTCTGTCAAGACCTGCACTGCGTGCGTCATTTGCTTCGCCTGTAATATTCTTCCAGTGAGCAAACCAGGTTTCAACGCAAACTGGCTCGGCAAGAACGTTCTTACCGTTTTGAATCATTTCTTTGAGTGCACCGTAGGATTTATCAAAAACAAGTGTGCTTGTAGCTGTTTTAACGGTGAGGTAACGTCTGCTCTCCTCAACCTCGAGGCCTGAGCCTATAAAGGCACAACCCTTTACAGCAGTAGCAAGTTCAAACTGCTCAAAGCCGATTTCATAGCCTTTTTCTGCCCAGACAGTGTCATTTTTTGTGACAAATGAGAGATTCAGCAGACAATTGCCCTTGAGAGCTTCTTTTTCGAAGAGCTTGATTTCTACGCTCTCTCGTGCGGCAATGTCAAGTGTTTCTACTTTACCGCTCTTTATCTCCACACCGTCGCACATAATGCTCCAGGTAAGAGCCATATCGTTAAGAGAAGTGAAATAACGCTTGTTGAAAATTGTAACTGCACCGTTATTATATGTAGTTGTGAAAGGCTGATATGCACGCTTCATATCAAAGTAGCCGGGACGAAGCTCACGGTTTGCAAAAACAAGACCGTCGATACAGCAATCCTCATCATTCGGATAATCGCCGAAGTCGCCGCCGTAGCGGTAGCCTGTTTTGTCACCGTTCTTAACAGCGATAGAGTGGTCGTTCATCTCCCAGATACACATACCGAAGAGGCTGTCGTACTTATCGGCAAGACGGATATGTCCGAAGATATTGCCGGTTGAATAAGCACAGACATACTCGCAGAAATAGAAAGGCTTTGCAGGATTATTCTTGAGATAATTTTCGGTATAATCAAGCTCGGCATACATACGGCTTTCAACATCGGAGATATCGGCAAAATTCTCGCCCTCGGGTACAGCCTTAAATTCAAGGTGAGAGTTTTCGTAGTGGACGATTGCATTATTGTCGCGGTTCTTGATATATTTACGCATCGCTCTGTGATTCTTACCGCAGCCCGACTCATTGCCGAGTGACCACATGACAACGCAGGCGTGGTTTTTATCACGCTCAAAGAGTCTTGCCGCACGGTCAACGTAAGCAGCCTCCCACTCATCAACAGTGGAGAGCATTGACCAACGCATCCAATCCCATGTATCACGGTATTCGAAGCCCATACCGTGAGTTTCGATATCGGCTTCATCAACAAGCATAAAGCCAAGCTCATCGCAAAGGCCTGCAAAGCGTGGATCGTTGGGATAGTGAGACGTACGGATACAGTTACAGCTTGCACGCTTGAGGATATAGAGATCCTCGAGCATTTCTTCCATACTTGCGGTATAGCCGCCTGTGGGGCTTGAATCATGGCGATTTATACCCCAGAGCTTGACAGCCTTACCGTTGAGGTAAACAACGGCATCTTTGATTTCAAGGCGTTTAAGACCTATTTTCTGAGCGATAATTTCATTGCCTGCTTTAAGAACAAGAGTGTAAAGCACCGGCTCTTCGGAATTCCAGAGTGCAGGTGCAGTAACATCAATAACGTTACTGTTACCGCAGTAGAGCTCTTCGCCATTCGGAGAGAGAAGCTTATATTCAACGTCAGCCTCACCGCAAATCTCAGTATCTACTGTAATCTTTGCAGAATCGAGAGATTCGGGAACATCGACACGTGCATAGAAATCCTTTATATGGTTATTCTCACGGCTGAGGAGATATACCTCACGGAAAATACCCGAAAGACGGAAGCAATCCTGATCCTCAAGATATGAACCGTCGCACCATTTGACAACAAGAACATCAATGCGGTTTTCACCGCCGACGAGCTTATCGGTAATATCAAACTCGCTTGTGCAGCGGCTGACCTGGCTGTATCCGACAAACTGCTTATTTATAAAGAGATAGAAGCAGGAGGAAACGCCCTCAAAGTTTATGAAAACCTTCTGATTGAAGCTTTCGGGAAGGTTGAAGGTACGTGAATAGTGACCGCAGGGATTCTCATCGGGAACGTGGGGAGGGTCAAGCTGGAAAGGATACTTGAGGTTTGAGTAGAGAGGCACATCGTAGCCTCTGTCAAGAAGAATCTGCCAGCAAAGCGGCACCGTTATTGTTTCGCTGAAGCTCTGCTCAAGGAAATCCTCCTCAACATCTTCAAAGCTGCCGTAATATTTAAAATCCCATTCGCCGCAAAGGCCGAGAAATCTGTCAGATTCGTTTCTGTCGCCTGCAAGAGCAACAACCTCACTGCTGAAGGGAACAAAATACGCACGTGGTGCTTCACAGCCGATATGAAGCGAATTGAGGTCTTTGTGATAGGCTTTGAACTGCATAATGCTTATTTCTCCTTTTTTATCTGAACTGAGGACTCGTCACCGCAGCCCGTAATTTTCACAAGTGAATTATCTATTTCAACCACTGCGCAGGTGACTGCTTCGCCCATACACAGTGCCTTAAATACAACGTAAGGAATTGAGCCGATTTTCGAGTGTAATCCGTCGTGATAATGGCCGCAGAATACAGCAGAAATTTTATCTTCGTACTCAAAGAGAATATCGGTTATTTCATCGGCATTGATAATCGTGTGGTCTTCATCGCCTGAAAGGAGTGCGTGAGTCATAACCACAACGGGTAAATCGGAATTTGCAATTTTTTCTTTCATCCAAAGAAGCTGTTCGTCATCGACAAAGCACTGAGTCCATTTAATCTCTTTTTCGGGGTAAGGCACGTCCTTTGAATTCATACAGCTGTCGAGCATAAGGAAAAGAAAGCCTGAGTTTTCAAAAGAATAATATCTGCCCGGCATACCGGTAAGACGGATAAATTCATTTTTATCGAGTGCTGTATCGTGATTGCCGAAGGTTGCATAAAACGGAATATCAAACCCGTCAAGCATTTCTCTCATTTCGGCAAGCAGCTGAGTCTGCGGCTTGCAGCCGTCAAAGCTGTCGGCAACGTCACCGAGACAGGCTACAAAATCACAACCGTCGGAATAACGCTCGATTGCGGTTTTAACCTTATCGAGGGACATAAAGTGATATCTGTTATTATCTCCCGCAGGCTTATCGGAATAATGCAGATCGGTAACAACAAGAAATTTCATAGTTCCTCCGTACAATATTATAATAAAAAAGCAGACGGATAGGGTTGCAATTCACAATACCCGTCTGCTTTTTTTTATCAGATTTTACATCATTGACAAAGCGCCGATAATTGCTATAATAACATAAATACCTATAACCACACCGTAAAGGATACAGCCTGCGATGAAGCCCTTAAGAGCACTCTTTGCAAGGCGGGGCTTGGAATTCTTCATAACAAAGTAGAGGATAAGACCGACTATGCCGAAGAAGAAGCCAAGAGACCAGAAGCCTTTGTGAGTTACGTTGATAGGATAGGGATCGTCATTAGCCGGTGCAGGAGCAGCGCCGTAGGGTGCCGCAGACGGCTCGGGGATGTATACCGGCTGCTGAGGCTGAACAGGCTGCTGCACAGGCTCCTGTGCAGCGTACTGATAAGCCGCCGGCTCACCTATAACCGCATTACAGTTTGTGCAAAAGGTTGCATTGTCATCAAGTTGCTGACCGCAATTGCCGCAGAATTTCATTGTTTATTTCTCCTTTATAAAAAAATTTTAAATATAATAAGTGAACTCTGAGAAGGTACCTAACGCAATTAAAACAAAATATACAATATAAAACAAAGTGTAGCACACTGCACTGATAACAGCACCAACAAGCGCACCCTTGCCTATGCTTCTTGACAGTCGGGGCTTGGGGCGTTTCCATACGATATGTAAAACAAGACCGAGAACAGGCACTATAAAGCCGAGCCACCAGAAGCCGCGGTGAGTGACGTTAACAGGATAAGGGTCGTCATTCGGACCTGTAGGCTGAGCCTCGGGATACTGAGGATATTGGGGCACATTACTCTGAGGAGGGTATACCGGCTGAACAGGGTCAATATTGACATATGCAGGCTGCTCGGGAGCAGGCTGTTTTACGTCAGAAGGTACGGGAACACCGCAACTCATACAGAACATTGCACCATCAGGCAGATTAGCTCCGCACTCTGAACAAAATCTCATCAAAACACCTCCCATATTATTTTCAGTTTACAACACGTTTTGTACATTGTCAACATAAAACACATAAGATTTTACTTATTTTTTATATAAATAAAGAGACGTGTCTTTGAGTTTTATTTTGAAAGCTTGATTGTATACAGCCAGTTACTGTCGAGAGTGTCGGGATTGATTGCGGGGAAAATAACCTCTGCCCTGCCCTCGTTATTTTTGATTTCAAGAACAGCATCACTGCCAAGAAGAGCTGCCTTAAGGTCTTCGGAATAAGGCACGTGCTCAAGCACCTGTGAGCCGAATGGGAAGCGGTTGATTATTGCATAAACATCCTCACCCTTTTGGGTGTAGTAAACACCGCCCTGCTGTTTCTTGGTATAAACACGTGTGCCGTAGATAGCGTCGCCGTTGACACGAAGCCAATCGCCCATCTGAAGAAGACGCTCCTCCATAATTACGGGGATCGTACCGTCTGCATCGGGGCCGATATTAAGCAGGAAGTTACCGCCCTTTGACACAAGAGAACAGAGAGTTTCGAGAAGCTCCTTTGGTGTAAGGTAGTTTGCACAGTCCTCTTCCTTATTTATGCCAAAAGAGCTGCCGATACCGCGGCACTCCTCAAAAGGTCTGTCAAGCTCGACATCCTCAATTCGTCTGAGCTCGCCCTGATAAACGTCGATAATACCGTACTCGGTTGTGAAGTTACCGCCGAGCTTACCGCGTGTTTCCTTGCCCCATCGGTCATTAGGCACGATGAAATCCTTTACGGATGACTCGTTATAGAGCCACTGTAAAAACTCGGTGGAGTGCCACACAGAGCTTTCATGCTCCCACTCGCCGTCGGTGAAAAGTGTACTCGGCTGATATTTCTCGATAAGCTCCCTGAGCATAGGGTGAAGATGTTCGAGAGCATATTTTTCGGGGTCTTCGAGGTAGTATGGATGCCACCACTCATAAACGGAATGATAAACGCCGAAGCGTACGCCCGTACCCTCCATAGCGTTTTTGAGCTCCATAAGAAAATCACGCTTGGGTGCACACTCAACAGAGTTGAGACCCGGTGCATACTCGGTTTCGTAAAGACAGTAGCCGTCGTGATGCTTGGAAACAAAATTTATGTACTTTGCGCCTGCACGCTTGAAAAGGTCTGCCCATTTTTCAGCATCGAAACGATAGCCTGTAAAATCGTTGACAAAATCGTAATAAGGTCTTGAGTTATAGTATTTTGCGTGGTGAGCCTTATATTTTACCTGAGCCTCGGTTTCCGGATTTTCCATATTGCAGGCATAACCGTACCACTCGGCATAGTCCTTTTTAGGTGCATATGCAGGCACGGAATAGAGACCCCAATGGATAAATATGCCAAACTTGGCATCGGCAAACCACTCGGGTACGGGACGTGAATTAAGAGACTGCCAATTATTTTCGTACATAAACCTTCACTCCATAATAAATTCTATCAAAAAAACCTCCCTCTTTAGCGGAGTGTTCGTAAGGACACTCCGCAGTTTTATTTGCCTTTCGGCGAGTTTTATTGCTTCGCAGTGATATTTGCCTTGCGACAAGTGATATTGCCTTCGGCAGTTTTCGGCGAATAAAATAACACTGAAGCCGTAAGGATTCAATATCACTTTTGATTTATCAAAAATATAACTGCAAATTTTAATTTGCAATATCACTTAATACTCACCGAAGAAAATATTTTCACTTTGGCGTAATTGCCTTTAGAGTATATAACCCACTATGACACTTTCAAGCCGAAAGTGTCACTTTTTATATAAAAAATCGGGAGCACTTCATCACAAAGTGTCTCCCAATAATTTTATCTGTCCTTAGCAACCTTGCCCATTATGAAGGAGGTTTTTGATTAACAAGCTCAGTCGATTAAGCGAGGAAGCCCATAAGGAAAGCAAGGAACTCGCTTGTGGTGACACTGTTGATGAAGTTCTCATAGATTTCGCCTATCGGGCCAAGCATCTCGAACCACTCGTTCACAAGCTCGGGAAGGCTGTGAACACCTTCAAAGCTGCCTTGGAAACCGAAGAAGCCGAGGATAGCCGTAACGAAGCCGAAGAAATCATCCCAAGTGTAGGAGGAAATAGCGTTGATCCAATCGTTAACTGCTTCACCGAGGTTTTCTCTTGATGTTGCTGCAAAGGACATAATGCTTGTGCCGGAAAGAAGAACGGCAACACACATAACTACAGCAAGAACTTTTTTGAAAGACTTTTTCATTGTGTTGACTCCTTTATAAAATAATATTTTAGTCCGCACGGAACTAATTTGCTAATTGATTATAACAGAGCTGTAAAAAAAAGTCAATAATTGAAAGACAAATGAAGTTACAAAAAGGTTTAATCCGCCCCTATAAGCATACCTGCAAACACTATTTCGGAAAAGCGACGCGTACAACGGTTAAAAATGCTCAGAAACATTGAAAACTTAAAAAGCAAAAAACTGTTGTTTTCAAGGATTCTGAGAGCTCGCATAAATTCACCTGCACTGCCGCGACAAAGTGAGCGTGCAAGACTGACACAGCCAAGTGACACAGACGTAAAAAACACAGAGCATACTGCAACTACCGCAAAACCCGATACAAAAACATATAACACTGTACGGCTGACACCGTCACGCAAACCAAGCCATAAAAGCACGGCTAAGGCTGACGGCAAGGCCCCGAAAAGCACAAGCCTGATAAGAGAAAACACAAACGACAGCACACCGAATTTAACGGATCTTATCACATCCCGCAGACTGAAGCCTGCGATAAGGTCTGATACCATGACAGCATCTGAGCTGTTCAGAGCAGAAAACCACCTATCTTTAACGGTACGTGCACACTGAAGAAGAAGCAAGCCGAGCAAAACAGCAACAGCGCACAACAAAAGCATAACTCTGCCACCGCCACTTGAATAAAAATATTTGAAACGGATGACAGTCAAACCGGCAAGAGAGTAAACAGCAACTCGCAGACAGACCGAAAAAGCGACAAGCATATTACCCGTCTTAACTCTGCCGACAAGCTTCATTCTTGCACCGACACGGATTTTTTCAAAGGTCAAAATCATTACCTCCCCTGCTATTATTGGCAAAAGGGAGATGAAAAAATAAAACTAAAAGGAAAAAAGGAAGGTTACTTCAAAAGAAGCACCTTCCTTTTATGTAGCAAATTTCGTCAGCAAATTAGCCAGCGATCATAGCGATGAGATCCTTAACAGCAGCGATAGCCTTATCGATGATGCCGGACTCCTCGATCTTAGCAATGATGTCCTTAACTGTTGCGATAACCTGCTCCCAGTCAATACCCTTAATCATTTCGATGATCTGATCCATTATAGTTTCACCTCCGTTACACAAACGTTTACAACTGTGATTATATCACCGCTTGTCCGTTTTGTCAAATAAAATTTACCCAATATTAACAAAATGTTGAAAAGCACAAAAAGCAGGCGTTATAAACCTGCTTTTTGTGCTATGTTTGAAATATTTGTTTAAATCACCAATTATGCGAACATCTCGAAAATGCTCTTGAAGAAATTAACAATGATTTCAACAATGCCGGAATCCTTAACCATACCGACGATATCTGCTGCCTCACCCTCGTTGAGGTAAGAAAGGAGCTGCTCTACGAATGCAAGAATCTGATCCATTACTGTTTCACCTCCGTGTTTTTCTTTAGTTAAATTATAACAATCTGTAAATACATTGTCAACGCTTTGTTAACAAATAGTTAACCTGCAAAGTAACAGTGAGGTAAATGCTGTTATTTTTTCAGATTTCCGTTTGCAGGGTTATCGAGCACCGTTCCATTCTCGTCAAAACGCGAACCGTGACAAGGACAGTCCCACGAATGTTCTGCTCTGTTCCACTTGAGTGAACAGCCTAAATGCGGACAGCGTTTACCCGTAAAGCCGACAAAGCCTGCAGCAGACTCAACCGTATTTACAAAAAGCTGCGGCTTTAGCATATTTCTGCCGGGTGTGAAAAGCTCATAATATTCATTTTTCACACCGTTAACACAGTCGCACAGCAGCTTTGCGGCAACCATAGCCCCGGTAATACCCCATTTATTGAAGCCGCTTGCTGCAAAAAGCCTGTGAGTATTGGCAGAATAATTACCGATATAAGGTACAGAATCGAGGCTCATACAATCCTGTGCCGCCCAATGTGCAACCTCTGACGACGATGTATAATGTTTTGCGGCAAAGTCACGAAGCTCTGCCCAGTTACCGCCATCCTTACCTGTACGGTGGCCACCTCCGCCAAGCAAAAGCAGATCGCCGTAATCACGGAAAGAAAGCCCTGTTTTAAACTCATCAACATACATACCGCCCGCCTGCTGTGCATTCTCCAGAGCAAGCACATAAGAACGGTGCTGATAGAGCTTGAGTGAATACAATCCGTGTTTATTGATAAAAGGAAAATGGGTTGCGACAATAACATTTTTTGCACAAACACCAGCTTTATCTGTAACTGCTGTATTGCCTTTCATCTCACGGACAAAGGTATGCTCAAATATATTTAAGTTTTTTGCTATAGCACTGAGAAATTTCAGCGGATGAAACTGAGCCTGACTGCTGAAAGATACAGCACCGACCGTATTTATCGGCAACGGCAGAGAATCGAAAAGCTCTGCTTTACAACCGATTTTTGAGAGAGCAGACATCTCCTGCTCTAAAATCTCTCTGTCAGACACGGAATAGACAAAGTTATCCTTAATTTCAAAGCCACAGTCTATACTGTTGCAAAGACGTTTATATTTTTCAACAGCTTCTTCGTTTGCACGGTAATACATAGAAGCTTTTTCAACGCCATAATATTTTAATATTTTATGATAAATCAGCCCGTGCTGAGATGTGATTTTTGCAGTTGTATTCTGCGTTGTACCGCTGCAGATTCTGTTTTTCTCAACAAGGATATACTCCACTCCCCTCTCGTGCAGGAAGTATGCCGTCAGCAAGCCTGCCATACCGCCGCCGATTATAAGCACATCTGTTTTGACATCGCCCTCAAGTACAGGAAACTCAGGCATTTCAACATCTTTACGCCACAATGACTCCATATAAATTCACCTTGCTTTTAAATATTCAGAATTATTCTGTGACATAAAGGCAAAAAAATACAGCCTCTTTGGGGCGAATACGCCCCAGTTATATTCGCCTTTGGCGAGTTATATTGCTTCGCAGTTATATTATGCTACGCATAGTTTTATTGTCCTTCGGACAGTTTAAAAGGCGAATATAATATCACTGAAACCGTTAGGTTTCAATATCACTTTTGCCCTTTGCAAAAATATCACTGCAAAAGATAGTTTGCAATATAACTTTACAAAATGAAAATATATTGTTGTTTTTCAGTAGATTTCAGATAAAAAAAGGAGACAAATCTTTAAAAGTTGTCTCCTTTCTGAAGCTATACATAAAACGCAAATTAATAAATCGGATATTTCTCGCAGATTTTTGTAACCTCGGCACGGATTGTGTCTGCACTGTTTTCGAAGTCTGTTGCGGCAAGGTAGATAAGCTCGGCAATCTTGACCATATCTTCTTCAACCATACCTCTGGAGGTGACGGCTGCTGTACCGATACGCACACCGCTTGTGATGAAGAACTTTTCGGGGTCGTTGGGGATTGCGTTCTTGTTGACGGTGATGAACACTTCGTCAAGTCTCTTCTCAAGCTCTTTACCTGTAATGCTGAAAGGACGAAGATCGACAAGCATAAGGTGGTTATCTGTACCGCCTGAAACAAGGTTGAAGCCTTTCTCAAGGAGTGCAGCCGCAAGAGCCTTTGCATTCTTAACAATCTGCTGCTGGTAAGCCTTGAACTCGGGCTTGAGAGCCTCGCCGAAGCAGACTGCCTTACCTGCGATAACGTGCATAAGAGGACCGCCCTGGCTGCCGGGGAAGATAGCCTTGTCTATATCCTTTGCATACTCCTCTTTACAGAGAATCATACCGCCGCGGGGACCGCGGAGAGTTTTATGAGTAGTTGTAGTAACAAAATCAGCAAAGGGAACGGGAGACTCGTGGCAATCAGCCGCAATAAGACCTGCGATATGAGCCATATCAACCATAAAGAGGCTGCCTGCAAGCTTTGCGATTTTACCGATGCGTCTGAAATCGATTGTTCTGGGATATGCGGAAGCACCTGCTACGATAAGCTTCGGCTTAACCTCAAGAGCAAGTCTCTCAAGCTCATCATAGTCGATAAAGCCCTCTGCAGTAACACCGTAGGGAACAAAGTTGTAGAGCTTACCGCTGAGGTTTGCGGGTGAACCGTGAGTAAGGTGACCGCCGCAGTCAAGACTCATACCGATAACGGTATCACCGGGCTTGAGGAATGCGTTGTAAACAGCAAAGTTAGCCTGAGAACCTGAGTGAGGCTGGACGTTGACGTGCTCTGCACCGAAGAGCTGTTTTGCACGCTCAATAGCGATATTCTCGACAATGTCGACACACTCGCAGCCGCCGTAGTAACGCTTTGCAGGGTAACCCTCGGCATATTTGTTTGTAAGCACACTGCCCATTGCGGCAAGAACTGCAGGAGAAACGATATTCTCGGATGCGATAAGCTCGATGTTGCGCTTCTGACGTGCAAGCTCAAGCTGCATTGCTTCTGCTACTTCCGTATCGGTTTCACGGATGAGAGAGATTGAATCAAGTACGTTTTCAAACATTTTAAAATACCTCCGTTTTATCAGACATCAAGATTCTGTACATATTTTGCATTCTTTTCGATAAACTCACGTCTGGGCTCAACCTTATCGCCCATAAGGATTGAGAAGGTTTCATCTGCTTCTATAGCGTCTTCAAGAGTAACGCGAAGCATTGTACGGTTTGCAGGGTCCATGGTGGTTTCTCGAAGCTGAATCGGGTCCATCTCACCAAGACCTTTGTAACGCTGGATATCACAGCTGCCGCCCATTTCGGCAATCTTTTCGTCACGCTCTTCGTCGGAGAAGGCGTATTCAACCTTCTTGCCCTTGCTTATTTTGTAAAGCGGAGGCTGTGCGATATAAACATAGCCGTTGTCGATAAGCGGACGCATATAGCGGAAGAAGAATGTGAGAAGAAGAGTACGGATATGAGCACCATCGACGTCAGCATCGGCCATAATAATTATTTTATGATAGCGGAGCTTTGTTATATCAAAGTCTTCGTCAATACCTGTACCCAGAGCAATTACGACGGGAGTCAGCTTCTCGTTGCCGATAACCTTGTCGAGTCTTGCCTTTTCGACATTGAGCATCTTACCCCAGAGAGGAAGGATTGCCTGATAATTTTTATCTCTGCCTTCTTTTGCAGAGCCGCCTGCCGAGTCACCCTCGACGATATAAAGCTCTGTATTTTCGGGATTCTTATCTGTACAGTCAGCAAGCTTACCGGGAAGCGAGCTTGAATTGGAAAGAGCTGTTTTACGTGCAGACTCCTTTGCCTTACGGACAGCCTCACGCACACGTGAAGCCTCGCAAGCCTTGTTTAGAAGAGCCTTTGCAACCTGCGGATTCTCTTCGAAATAGGTCATAAGCTTATCGACAACGGTTTTGGAAACGAGCTTTGTCATTTCGGTATTGCCGAGCTTACCCTTTGTCTGACCCTCGAACTGTGCCTCGGTCAGCTTGACGCTGATAATTGCGACGAGACCTTCACGGACGTCTTCACCGGAAAGGTTTTTATCGCCCTCTTTGAGAATTCCGTACTTCTTGCCGTAATCGTTAAAGACCTTGGTAATTGCAGTTTTGAAGCCTGTTTCGTGAGTACCGCCGTCGATAGTACGGACATTGTTTGCAAAGCTGATAAGGGTTTCGTTATAGCCGTCGTTATACATAAGTGCGATTTCGGCACTTGAATCGTCACGCACGCTTGAGAAGTGAATAGGAGCAGGCTGTACGGGAGTAAAGCCGCGGCTCTCATTGACGTAGTTGACAAACTCACTCAGACCGCCCTCGTAACAGAAAACACGCTCGACAATATTATCGGGATCGCGTCTGTCGGTAAAGGTGATGTGAAGACCTGCATTGAGGAATGCGGATTCGCGGAGTCTGCGCTCGAGTACCTCAAACTCGTATACTGTGGTTTCGGTAAATATCTCGGCATCTGCCTTGAAGCGGATGAAGGTACCCGTTGTTTCACTTGTACCTACAATGTCGAGGTCGCTCATAATTGCACCGCGCTCGAACTTCTGACGGTAGACGTTGCCGTTACGTGAAACCTCAACCTCAAACCACTCGGAAAGTGCGTTAACAACCGAAGAACCGACACCGTGAAGACCGCCCGATACCTTATAACCGCTTCCGCCGAATTTACCGCCTGCGTGAAGCACGGTAAGAACAACGGTAACTGCAGGCATACCCATTTTTTCGTTCATATCGACAGGGATACCGCGGCCGTTATCGCGTACGGTGATAATATTGTCAGGCTCAATTGTTACCTCGATATGGGTACAGAAGCCTGCAAGAGCCTCGTCGATTGAGTTATCTACGATTTCGTATACAAGATGATGAAGACCGTTGGGACCGGTAGAGCCGATATACATACCCGGACGCATACGGACAGCCTCAAGGCCTTCGAGGACCTGAATCTGACCTGCACCGTATTCCTCGTTTACGGCAGTATCCATCTGCTCGACGGGACCGATACCCTCTTCGTTGATTTCGTCTGTGAAAGCTTCCATGTTCTGAACTATTTCCTGATTATCCAAAACTGAATTCCTCCTTCTCTTATTTCAAACCCGTCAGGCTGTTTCTGCTTCGCTTGAGCAGAGTTGACGGGGAGATAGGTGATATATAAACCGTTGTGTTGCCTTGCTTATCGCGGCACACGACAAATGATTTCGGCAGCTCGAAGCTGACGTTGACTACCCTGCCCTGCTTTGTTGCGGTTGCAAGATAATCGCGTGTTGCCTTGGAGACTGTGGTTGCCTCAAGGTCGAAAATACCGAGAATTTCTTCGTAAGTTACGACCGTGTCTTGTCCGAGGTGCAGGTACATCCGCTCAGCTCCTCTTTTCTTTTTCGTTTTTCCTCTGCCTTACGCACACGCAGAGCTGCAAAAAACTCGGTAAGCAAAGCTGCACATTCATCCTGCATAAAGCCGCCTTCAATACGCGGCTTGCTGTTGTAAGGCAGGTCACAGAGATTGACAACACTGCCCATAGAACCCGACTTATAGTCGTAGGCACCGAACACAACACGCTTTACTCTTGAATTGATTATTGCTCCCGTACACATCGGGCAGGGCTCAAGCGTAACAAACATCTCACACTCGGCAAGACGCCAGCCGCCGAGTGTATTGCACGCCATATTGATTGCTTCTATTTCCGCGTGAGCAAGTGCGTTTTTGCCTGTCTCACGGCGGTTGAAGCCCTCGCCTACAATTCTGCCGTTGTGCGTTACCACCGCACCGACAGGTACTTCATCGAGCAACGCGGCTTGTTTTGCAAGCTCGATTGCACGAAGCATTGACTCACAGTCATCCATAAAAAATACCCCTTGAAAAAATTAAAGAATAAACTTGGTCATTGTATAGACAAAATACAGCAGAGCAGGTATCATTGTTGCGGTAATAAAAAAGCCGAAAACCTTCTTGCCGCCGCTGACACCCGAAGCATCGCGTGGAAGCCTGAAGCCGTAAGACCTGCCGTATGTGACTATACAGATTATACCGACAACGGTAAGCGCAGTGCAGAATACCGTATAAGCAACGTTGACAGCATCGGGTGAAAAACGCTCGACCTCGGTAACAAGCACCGAAGTACAGTTATTAAGGGCGTGTATTGCAATACCAACCCAAAGACTGCGCGTATAAACAACCGCAAAGCCGATAGACACGCCCGCAACAAATGCGAAGATAATATTGACCGGGTTGCCGTGTGCAAGTGCAAAAACGGCAGCTGTGGCAAACACCGCAAAAGCATCGCCGTATCGGCGTAACGGCTGCATTATGACACCGCGAAAAACAAACTCCTCAACAAGCGGAGCCATAAAACCTGCACAGACGAAATTCATAACAACATCAAGTACAGTTGACGAAGCTGTATTTTCGTGAGTAAAAAGCTCAACACCTGCGGCACCGAACAAAAAGCTTGCAAGGGTTGCGATATAGTTGCCGCCGATACATACAGCCCAGCCTGCGACAAGGACAAGCGTTAATCTTTTACGGGGCTGAGTGGTATGGAAAGGAAGAACGTTTATATAAGATGGTCTGCCTTTACGAAGACTGTAAAGGAAAAATGGTACGAACATAGCAATAAAAGAGAAAGCAAGCGCACCGACAGCATACTGATAAGCGGGATTGGAGGTATATGCATCGCCGTGACCGACAAGCACCATTACCATATATAAAACCTCCTGCAAAGCAAAATAGCCGAGCAGACAGGCACCGACAAATATACCGTGCTGACGCAGCTGACGGTAATTATGCCGCGTAATATCCGGAGCCTGAGGCACTGAAAACGTGGGATACTGCTGGTACATTGCGTTCTCCTTTCACCTAAAATAATAACGCATAAAATAAATAATATATATCTATTATATTGTACTCGGATATTATAACATAACACAAACAAAAAAGCAATAATATTACTGTAAAAACATCGTTTTTTTACAGTTGAAATAGCAACCGAAATGTGCTAAACTTATTTAATAATCCATTGAAAAGGTGAATAAAAAATGAAATTTATATCTTGGAACGTTAACGGACTAAGAGCCTGTATGACAAAGGGCTTTGACGATATATTCAAAAGCCTTGACGCGGATATTTTCTGCGTTCAGGAAACAAAGCTTCAGCTCGGTCAGATCGATTACAACCCCGAGGGATATTACCAATACTGGAACTATGCCGAAAAGAAAGGCTATTCGGGCACTGCCGTATTTACCAAGCAGAAGCCGATAAGCGTATTCAACGGAATTGATATTGAGAAGCACGACCGCGAAGGCAGAGTAATAACGCTCGAATTCGAGAAGTTTTACTTTGTTTGCGTTTACGTACCGAACGCACAGGATGAGCTTCGCAGACTCGATTACCGTATGGAATGGGAGGACGATTTCAGAGAGTATCTTGTATCGCTTGCAAAGGACAAGCATGTGGTGGTATGCGGAGATATGAACGTTGCGCACAAAGAAATCGACCTTAAAAACCCGAAAACGAACAGACGCAATCCGGGATTTACCGATGAAGAAAGAGGAAAATTCGAGCTTCTTCTCGGTGCAGGCTTCACCGACACGTTCCGATATTTTTATCCTGACCTCGAAAACGCATACTCCTGGTGGAGCTACAGATTCCAGGCACGTGCAAAGAACGTAGGCTGGCGTATTGACTATTTCCTTGTGGATTCAAAAGCGGAAAGCTTACTGAAGGGCGCAAAGATACACAGCAACATATTCGGCTCGGATCACTGCCCCGTAGAGGTTGAAATCGATTTTTAAATTGATTTTTAAGGAGAAGCAAGATGTCAATAGAAAGAGTAAGACCGTACCTCGCTGAAAGAGGTATGGAGGACAGAATAAAGGAATTTGACGTATCAAGTGCCACAGTCGAGCTTGCCGCACAGGCACTCGGCTGTGAGGGCAAAAGAATTGCAAAAACGCTCTCATTCACCGTCGGCGGTAACCCGATACTGATAGTAGCCGCAGGAGACGCGAAGGTTGACAATGCAAAATACAAAAAATATTTCGGTGCAAAGGCAAAAATGCTCACACCCGACGAAGCAGTTGAGCTTATAGGTCACGCAGTAGGCGGTGTATGTCCGTTTGCAGTAAATGAAGGTGTCAGGATATATCTTGACATTTCGCTTAAACGTTTCGAGATAGTCTACCCTGCCGCAGGCAGCTCAAACAGCGCAGTTGAGCTGAGAATACCCGAGCTTGAGATGCTCTGTCCCGAGGCAGAATGGGTTGACCTGTGCAAAGCGTGGCAGGAAGAATAAAAATGAAAAAATTCTCTCCTCTTCTGATAATAACAGCCGCAGCGCTCTGGGGCACGATGGGTTTATTCACCCGAAAGATGACAGAGCTCGGTTTTTCAACGTTACAGCTCGTTTTTATGCGTGCATCTTTTACAGCAGCCGCCCTGCTGATATATCTGCTTATATTTGACAGAAACAAACTGAAAATCAAGCTGAAGCATGTATGGATATTCATTCTTTCGGGACTGATAAGCGTCGTACTGTTTCAGCACTGCTACACAAGTGCAATAATGGCAGGCTCGATAAGCATCGCCGCAACTCTGCTCTACACCTCACCTATTTTTGTGACGGTAATATCGGCAGTGCTTTTTAAAGAAAAAATCACGGTGATAAAAATCATCGCACTTATAACGGCATTTGCAGGCTGTGTGCTCGTATCGGGTATAACGGATTCGGGGGCTTCACTCACAGCCACAGCCCTGTTTCTCGGAATAGCCTCGGGATTCACATACGGACTTTACAGCATTTTCACCAAGCTGGGATTGCGGCACTATTCTCCGCTGACCTTCACATTTTACACATTTCTGACAGCAACGGTCGTCCTGACCCCTATTTGCGGTGTCGGTTCAATGATAACGGTAGCCTTATCTTCCGTAAAATCCGCAGTTATGCCCGCAGTATTCAGCATTGTGACAAGCGTAATACCGTACGTCTGCTTCACCTGCGGACTCAAATACATTGAGGCAGGCAAAGCAAATATCACGGCAACAATCGAGCCTGTGGTCGCAACGATTATCGGTGTTCTTGTTTTCGAGGAAAAGCTCGGCATATCTGCCGCAGCAGGCATTGCGCTCGTACTTCTGAGTGCGGTTGTACTGAATCTGCCGCAAAAGAGCACAAACAGCACGTCAAAATATTAAAAATTCGGTATCAAAAAAGGACTTTCGGTTTTTCCGAAAGTCCTTTTGCAGTTTTACGGTTATTCATCGCAAAATATTAAAAATTTGCCCCGTATTTGCTCACGAGTTCTTTTGCGACATCGACTGTGCTTTCTTTGCCGACAGCATCATTATCGGGTGCATACGTTGCAATCCACTCTTTCTCTATTCTTGAAAGAGCACCGCCGAACTCTGAACCGAGATATACGTCGCGGTCAAAGACCTGATGTTTCGTCTTTTCGGGTATGCGGCGGAATTTTTTGAACGAAGCCGCAAGCTGTTCGAAAAACGCTCTCCAGCGAAGAGCATAGAAAGACGAAAGCATACCGCCCCACTCTTTCCAGCAGCAATCGTAAAGCACGTTATCCTTGACGGGACCGAAGATTGTTATCTGTGAAAGCAGATTGATTTCATAGTTCTGCTTTTCATCGTCATCATTGCCGAGTTCACGTGCAAGCGACAAATGATAGGGCAGAGAAAACTCTTTTTTAGTAAGAAGAAGCCTGTCCAAATCCTCAATTATAGTGAGAAAGAGATTAGTATTCTTTTCAAACAGCTCAACATCCTTGGTTTTATAGCCGTCCAGTGCTTTTTTACATACGGAATTTGCAAGATCGCTGAGTGCCTGGCGGAGAACATCGCATAAATCAAGCTCGTACTCGTAGGTTTTACCGTCTGCCTCAAGAAGCTTTTTGGCAGCGGCAAAAACATCGGAAATATTATAGTCTATCTCACTGCCGCTGTCACCGATTGACGTATGGCGCAGAAGTGTTGTCGGGCGGGTACAGATTGCACTTGCATGCTCACGCGCAGGCTGACCGCCTTGCCAGCAGCTGTTTTTGAGGAGCATCATCGCTTCATATGCAGCCTCATTGTCGGTGCTATAGCGGTTTTTAACATACTGTGCAAGCCACTCGTCAATATTACCGTCACCGCTCATTGCAGCATAAGAATATTGTCTGAAAGCTTCATTGGAAAAAGCACCGTCGGAGAAAGTACCGACACCGCATACAGAAGCATTACCGGAGCTGAATTTATTTGCAGATACAGCCGCAATATCACCGTGTATAGCCGTTACGTCGCCGCTGTTGCACTGAGTGCCGACGATAAACGAATAGCCTTCATAGTCGGAATCTTGATAAAGCTCACCGTTGTCGATTATAAGAATACGCTCCTTGGGCAGGCCGAGCAGAAGTTCAGGCTTGGCACAAGAGGAATGTATGACCCACACACTGTCTTCACCGCGGGAAGAAATGAGCTTGAATACGGCAGTGCCTACACCTGCAAGGAAAGCAGAGTTACGCTTTGCAGGCGGATGGTTAAGGAATGGATCTGCAAGGTAGAAATTGCTTTCGCCGAGCAGAAGCTCCTGATTTTTATAGAAAAGCGAACCGACCTTATGGAACATAGTATCGCGAACTGCAAGCTGATACTGACTCGGGAAAAGGCACCATTCTTCCGACTTATTCATTCTGGCGCGTATCTTGCCCTGAATGAAGGTACGGAAGATAAAGCCTGTGAAGCCCTGCATAACAGGAGTCATACCAAGCTCCTTTTCACGGTCGGTAATCTTTCTGCCGAGTTCAAGTCGATTATCTATGCTCTCCTTCTTTGTCTGGGGTAAATAGCCGTCAAAACAATCGGAAAGCTGCCAGCTCCAGAAGGAAGGTCCTGAGATACTTGCAAGTGCAAGACCCTCTTTCATACCGAGATCGGTCATTGTTTTCATCCAGACAGCTTCCGTACCGACGGTTGCAAGGGGCATATTGATGCCGTTCATTGCCATAAAGTCGATCTCATTTTCCCAACGCTCCCAGCTCCACCAGCAGGCAGAGCAGGAAAAGGTAGTATACTCAAAGCAGGTGCGATATTTTGCCTTTATTTCGCTCTCTGATTTTTCGGTCGGGAGACTGAATTCACCGTATGCAAGTGAATGATCTGCAGTGAAATAAGCACCGCAGCAATCACGCATAAAGCGGTAATAAGCCACTGCAAGACAAACAGTATCGGTACCTTTGAGAAGCACCTTACCGTCACAAGGCTCGTAGCTGAATATATTTCTGCCGTCTTCCTCCTCAAAAGTCTCGAACAAAAAGTTCTCAACAAATTCGGGTGAGCGACGGCTGATAAGTGATTTAATCATAATCAACCTCTGTTGTTCTGAGATTCTGCGGCTGTGACCGTATTCTGCATAAGCATGGCAACAGTCATAAGACCTACACCGCCGGGTACGGGAGTGATATGAGAAGCCTTATCCTTTACAGCTTCAAAGTCGACATCACCGCAACGCTTGCCGTCTTCATCTCTGTTCATACCCACGTCGATTACGACAGCACCTTCCTTGACCATATCGGCTGTGACAAACTTTGCCTTACCGACAGCGGCAACAAGAATATCGGCTGACCTTGTAATTTCAGTGAGATTCTGAGTTCTGGAATGGCAGACGGTAACTGTACCGCTTGCAGCAAGAAGAAGCATAGCCATAGGCTTACCTACGATATTGCTTCTGCCGATTACAACGCAGTTTTTGCCGGCAACGTCAATGCCCTCATATTTAAGCATTTCCATAATACCTGCAGGTGTACAGGGCTTGAGCACACAGTCACCAATCATAATATGACCTGCGTTTACGGGATGAAAAGCGTCAACATCCTTCTCGGGCTTGATTGCATTGAGAATAACTTTTTCATCAATATGCTTAGGAATGGGAAGCTGACAGAGAATACCGTTTACGTTGTCGTCAGCATTCAGCTTCTCAACAAGCTCAAGAAGCTCTTCCTGAGTGGTTTCGGCAGGAAGCGCAAACTCAAGCGATTTGATGCCCACCTCTTCACAGGTACGCTTTTTGTTGTTGACATAAGTCCTTGAAGCGAAATCATCGCCGACAATTATGACCGCAAGACAAGGCTCTGTACCCTTTGCTTTGAGCTCATCTACCTGAGCTTTGACCTGCTGCTTGATATGTGCGGAAATAACTTTACCGTCAATAAGTTTCATACTTAACCTCTCCAATAACCGCTGAGTAAATCGTGTTGCGATTATCAGCGTAATAGTTTCACAAATAAGAAAAGCGGTGCAATAACAAGGAAAAATTCTCTCGCATTACACCGCTGAGTATTCTTAAAAAATCATGTAAAGAGAATATCGTGATATATCTCTGTTAAAGCTTTATCAGTTGTTACCGAAAAGATTTTCGATAAAGTCATAGTAGTTGCTGTTGCCTGTTGCAGGATCGCCTGCAGGCTCAACGGTAGGAGCTGTTACAGGAGCAGTTGCGGCAGCTGCCTCGGGAGCAGCAGGAGCTGTTACAGGAGCAGCGGGAGCAGCTACGCTTGCTGCGCCGAAGATATCGTCAACCTTCGGAGGCTCCTCAATGCTGTTGCCGAAGCCGAAGCCTGTAGCAACAACTGTAATATAAAGCTCGTCGTTGAGAGAATCGTCGAAGGAGAGACCCCAGATGATATTTGCATCGGGATGTGCTGCATCCTTGATCTTCTCGCTGGCAATTTCGATATCCTCAAGACCGATATCGGGTGAAGAAGTAACGCTGATGATAACACCCTTTGCACCCTTGATTGATGTCTCAAGAAGCGGGCTGGAGATAGCTGCTTCTGCTGCAACCTCGGGCTTGTCCTTGCCTTTTGCATAACCGATACCCATATGAGCGTGGCCTGCATCCTTCATGACAGAGAGAACGTCTGCGAAGTCGAGGTTGATGACACCGGGGATCTTGATGAGCTCGGAAATATTTTTAACGCCCTGAAGAAGAACGTCGTCTGCCTTTGCGAAAGCGTTAGCCATTGTAATCTTTGTTTCACTTGCAAAACGAAGGCGCTCGTTGGGGATGATAACAAGGCTGTCTACGTGCTCTGTGAGCATATCGATACCGTTTTCAGCCTGAGTCATTCTGCGTCTGCCTTCGAAATTGAAGGGCTTTGTGACAACGCCGACTGTAAGTATACCCATATCCTTAGCGATCTGGGCAATAACGGGAGCAGCACCTGTGCCTGTACCGCCGCCCATACCTGCGGTGATAAAGACCATGTCTGTGCCCTTGAGTGTGTCGGAGATTACGTCACGGCTCTCTTCTGCAGCCTTCTGGCCAACCTCAGGCTTACCGCCTGCACCCATACCGCGTGTAACCTTCTCGCCGATCTGAATCTTATGTGTTGCCTGAGATGTAAGAAGAGCCTGCTTATCGGAGTTGACAGCAATAAACTCAACACCTCTGATACCTGAAGCTATCATACGGTTAACAGCGTTACCGCCGCCACCGCCAACACCTATTACTTTAATTTGTACCACGTTTTCAACTTCGTTATCGATTTCGAAACCCATATCCTGATACCTCCCAAAAATCAATATTTATAAACAAGTAAACCATTAGACATAAACAGTTATTGTAAGTGTATCACAGTTTTTCTGAAAAAACAATAGTATTTTCCAAAAAAAATTATTCTGCCGTTTCCGTAGTTCCCTCTTCAGACGGATTATCCTGCTGCGAGGTCTCCTCCTCCGGTAAAGAAGCCTCTTCGGAAGTCTCCTCTTCAACAGGCTCTTCAAGAGGCTTGAAGAAAGCTTTACCTTCAACAGAACCAAGATCAATCCTTCCGTACTGCGTAGGATCAATCTCATTTTCACGCTCAATAACCTTTGCAGCAAGAGCAAGCTTACGCTCTATTGAACCGGTACTGCCGATAACCAGAGTGAGTCTGCCGTCATAAACGGCACTGATATCGTAAACGTTTGTTATATCCACACTTGTGATTTTATCGATACCTGCTCCTTCAAGCTGAGCTCCGACTGAATTGAGCAGCTCGTATGCTCCACTGTCGCTGACCTCTACCTTTTCACCCGGCACTGCATTGACAACGCCGAGGCCCTGAACAACGGTATATTTTATCGCTTCGGCCGCAGGTACCTGACCGAGTACTTTACCCTCGGCATTTATAACAACGGCTGTATCACCGTTGATGAAGGAATATTTACCGGGTGTAACCTTTACGGTAATCGTGACTTTACCGCTGAGCGAGCGTTTTACTTCGGCACTGCCTATATACGGCAAGGCTTTTGCAAGCTTACCGCTGACACCTTTTGCATCGCACACGATTATATTTTCATCGAGGTTTATACCGCTTGAAGCAATGATCTGCTCATCCGTATAAGGTGACTCACCCACGATCTGTATTTCATCTATCTTGAAGAAAACGGTGAGTGACAGCGCAACCATTACGGCAACAACGACAACGCCTATTGCAATATACTGCAGAATGGTTTTACGGCGACGTTCGGCACGGCGTTTCTCCGCGTGAAGTCTGCGACGCTCGTTAGCCGAAAGGTTTCTGCCCTCCTGCGGCGGTGCAGGCCGCTTTACAGGCTGATTTCTTCTGTTTATATTCTGATTCTGAGGTGCCGGCGGCTTTCCGTGCCTTTTTACGGTCGGCCCGTTTTTCTCCGGCACAGGCTGAGAAGGCTTACGCTTAAAGAAGTTCGGTGCTTTGGCACCGCTTTTTCCGTTCACGGGCGGAGCCTTCTTCTGACCTCTTGAAGGTCTTGCCTGAGGTTCTTGCTTCACCTCGTCTGCAGGCTTTTTACGCTCTGCAAACAGATCAAGGTCGTAATCGGACGTACTGCGCCGGTAGCCTTCCGTATTATCGCCGATTATAAACTTATCGTTATTTTCATCCATCATACTGCTCCTTCCTGTATATTTCCGCTCCCAATTCCGTAAGCTGTTTCTCTATTTTTTCATAACCCCTGTCAATATGGTGAATACCGTCTGCAACGGTAGTGCCTTCTGAACAAAGTGCCGCAACCACAAGTGCACTGCCGCCCCTCAGGTCGTGAGAGACAACCCTTGCACCGCTTAGTCTGCCGACACCCTCTATTACGGCGACACGGTTTTCGGTGCGTATCTGTGCACCCATTTTTCTAAGCTCGCCGACATATTTGAATCTGTTTTCGAATATATTTTCAACAACAGTGCTCGTACCCTGTGCGACGCTCGCCATAACAGCGAGGTCTGCCTGCGAATCCGTAGGAAAGCCCGGATACGGCATTGTTCTTATCATTCCGAATTTTTTAAGTCTTTCAGGTGCTTTAAGGCATATACCTTTTTCATCCGGAGTGATTTGACAGCCCGTTTTTTCAAACGGTTCAATTACGGGCATAAGCAGCTCCGTATCGGAAAAGTTCAGTCTTAACTTTCCGCCCGTCACTGCGGCAGCCGCCATATAAGTTACAGCAGCAATTCTGTCCTGTCTTATACGGTGCTCGCAAGCAGTAAGCTTTTTCACGCCGTTGATGCGTATCACACTCTCGCCTGCCCCTCTGATATCGGCACCGCATCGGTTGAGAAAACAGGCAAGCTCCGCTATCTCAGGCTCTCTTGCCGCATTTACAACAAGCGTTTCGCCTTTTGCCGTACAAGCCGCAAGCAGTATATTCTCGGTAGCACCGACGCTGGGAAAAGACAGAGAGATACGTGTACCCTTGAGTCCGCCCGGACACGAGCACACAAGCCGTCCGCCCTTTTCATCAATAACGGCACCCAGAGAACGCATAGCTTCAAGGTGAAGGTCAATAGGTCTGAGCCCTATTTCACAACCGCCCGGTGCAGTAAGCTCTGCTTTGCCGAATCTGCCGAGAAGTGCACCGAGGAAAACTATTGACGAGCGCATTTCGTGCATAAGCGAATCAGACACAGCAAAACCCGCGGCAGAGTCTGAATCCACACACATCACATCGCCGTCGGTAATAACCTTACAGCCGAGATATGTAAGAATATTTGCCGCCGCAGTGATATCCGTAAGCTGCGGACAGCCGCTGAGCACGGTTTTACCGCGGACAAGCACGGATGCCGCAAGAAGCGGCAGAGCACCGTTTTTGGCACCCTGTACCGTCATTTCGCCCTCAATTTTACGCTGACCGTTTATAACAAAGCAAGCCATTTCAACACCCCGCTAAAGCATAATGACATAAGCCATATTATGCTCAAGAGGTGTACGGAGTTACTTAATTATACCTTCGATTACCTTTACTATTCGCTCCGTTGCATCGGTAACAGCCATTTTCTTTGCGGCAACACCCATCTGAGTGAGTTTACCGGGGCTTTCGAGCAAGGTATCAATATGCTGCATAAGTACAGCAGGTGTGAGGTCTTTTTCTTCAATAAGTATAGCCGCGCCGTTATCTGCAAGTGCCTTTGCGTTGTGATACTGGTGGTTTTCGGTTGCAAAGGGATAGGGAATGAGAATTGACGGTTTGCCCATAACCTGAAACTCACAAAGTGAGCTTGCACCTGCACGGCAGATCACAAGGTCTGCGGCGGCAAGGCAGCGGTGCATATCGTCAATATAATCTCTGATAATAATATGTTTATTACTGAGGTCTGCGCCCTTTGCGGCAAGTCTGTCAGGAAAATCCTTACAGTCCTTACCCGTAGCGTGCATAAACCAGCAATCGTTTTTCTGAGTACGGTTTGCTATTACCTCGAGCATCGAATCGTTGATAGCCTTTGCACCGAGGCTTCCGCCCATAGAAAGAATAAGCGGTTTATCGTCAAGGCCAAGCTCTGCCCTCGCTATATCTCTGTCCGTCTCAAGAAGCTCGCCTCTTACGGGAAGGCCTGTGACAACGGGAGGATTTTTAGGCTGCATATACTGAGCAACGCTCTCCTGAGTGAGCATAACCGCATCGACCATTTTTGCAAGAGTTTTGTTTGTAACACCGGGAAAGGCATTCTGCTCGTGAATAGCGGTAGGAATACCGAGCTTTGCCGCCGCACGCACGACGGGGCCGCTTACGTAACCGCCGAAGCCGATAACCGCATCGGCATTGAACTCTTTGATAATCTTCTTAGCCTGAGAAGAGGATTTGAGAAGATAGCTGAGAGTTTTTATATTCTGCTTTATACCGTTGAGATTGAGCACACGGTTAAAGCCGCTTATCTGAATCGTTTTGAAAGCAAAGCCTGCGGCAGGCACAAGACGTGCCTCCATTTTTTCGGCTGTGCCTATAAAAAGGATATTTGCCTGCGGATACTGCCTGCGGATTTCACCTGCAACCGCAAGTGCAGGATTGATATGACCGCCCGTACCGCCTGCGGCAAAGATAATATTTTTTCCGTTTAGCATAGCTCTCACCTATTCCTTTATCATATTGGACTGACGCGAAACCGACAGCACCATTCCCATTTCGCAAAGCAGGAACAGCATTGACGTACCGCCCGCACTGAAGAACGGCAGGCCGATACCCGTATTCGGAAAGAAATCGGTAACAACAAAAACGTTGAAAACCGTCTGCAGACCGATATGTGCCATTATACCGAGTACGAGAAGCATACCGAACTTTGTATTGCATCGCATAGCGATTTTATAACCGCGGTAAATAAGGTACGCATAGAGCATAAGAATAAATGCCGCACCGATGAATCCGAGTTCTTCGCAGACAATGGCGAAGATGAAGTCACTCTGTGCTTCGGAAACGTAAAGATGCTTCATCTTCGAGTCGCCCAGACCCTGACCGAAAAGTCCGCCCGAGCCTATTGCATAAAGTGAATTATTGATCTGCCAGCGTGCATCGCCCGGCTCAAAGCTCTTATCCTTCCAGGCTATGATTCGCTCCTGCTGATACTCATCGAGAATGCCGAGAAAATCAGGCTCGGAGACAAAAATCGCAACGAGTATGCCTATAAAGACCAAAATTCCTACGAACCACCATTTATTAAATCCACCGAGGTACATCATAGTGAGGGTAAGCATAACAAAAAGTATCGCACCGGAGAGATGATGTCCTTTAAAAACAAGCAGTGTAAACACTACACCGACTGCGCCGAATATAAGTGCTGTTTTTACGGCGGTTTTCTTATCCTTACTTACAATATGGGAATGATACTTCTCACAACCCCATGCGTAGAACGCAATCAGGCCTATTTTCGCTATCTCGGAAGGCTGGAACTGACCGAGAATCGGCAAAGGTATCCAACGGCCGAATTCCTCTTTTCCGTCAGGATTTTTTGCTTCCTGAATCATAGCGTATATCAGAGCGGCAACGAGCAGCATAACGGACAAGCCGACACCGATAAGAACAAAGCGTCTGTAATAATTATAGTTAATTCTTGAAATTATCAGCATAGCAACAATGCCTATAGCTATCGCCTTTAGCTGTGAAATAAGATAATTATAGCTGCCTATATCCTTGTGGAGTGCTATGGAATAACCTGCTGAGGTCATCATCACCGTACCTATTGCAACAAGCAGGAGAACAACCAGCAGAAAGATTATATCCATATTACCCTTTGCCCAGGCTTTACTGCCCGTAATTCTCTTTGCGAGCTTACTGTCGGCAATTCTGCTTCTTTTTATTACAGATGAATTGCTCAAGTTCCGCCGCTCCTTTCTATAATATCATCAACCGAATTTAACAAGCGCTATACCTGCGGCACAGCCGATTAAATTCACAAGAGAAAAAACAATAACTATTTTCTTCTCCTTCCATCCGCTCATTTCAAAATGATGGTGGATGGGAGCCATTTTGAATATACGTTTGCCGTGCGTCAGTTTGAAATAGCCTATCTGCAACACATCGGAAAGACCTTCGATAAAGTAAATTATACCGACAGGCAGAAGTATCAGCGGACAGTCAACCGCATAAGCCAAAGCAACAATGATTCCGCCAAGGAACATCGAGCCGGTATCACCCATAAACACCTTTGCGGGGTTCCAGTTCCATACAAGAAAACCTGCACAGGCACCTGCAAGAGCCGCCGCAACGACACCTGCTCCGAGATTATTTCGCATAAAAGCAATAACAATCATAGCCGCCGCACTTGTAAGAGTGACGGAAGAACAAAGTCCGTCGATACCGTCGGTGAAGTTGACCGCATTCGTTGCGCCATAAATAAGAACTATACCGAAAAGAAAGAAGAAAATGCCAAGATCGCCGGTAACACCATAAAAAGGTATATACATAAATGAACAACCTGACAGCTTCAGACTGCCGAGAAAGGCAATTATGACAAGAAGCTGCATAAGAGTTTTCTGCCTTATTGTAAGACCGAGGTTGCGTTTTTTGACAACCTTGATATAGTCATCAACAAAACCGATAAGACCGAGCGACAAAGCCATTACAAGGCCTGCAAAAAGCTTTGAATACATTGCAGAGCGAACGGGATTGTCACCTGCGATGATATCACCGCCCATAAATTTATCGGTAACAAACACAACTGCCACAGCGGCAAAAATACCGATAATAAACATCAGACCGCCCATTGTGGGAGTGCCCTGCTTACCCGAATGCCACTTGGGACCGTATTCGAGAATCGTCTGACCGAATTTCAGTCTGCGAAGCCACGGCACCATAACCAGACCGAGCAGTGCAGTTACGCCGAAAGCTATGAGCACGGAAAGCCCGAAAGCAAGATACGTGTCCAATAAAAACACCTTACCCTTCAGCAAAAATCCTTATAACTTCCTCAAGCTTCATTCCCCTGCTTGCTTTAAAGAGCACAGCATCGCCTTCGTTAAGGTCAGCTCTGAGCTGTGCCGCAAGAGCAGCTTTATCATCAAAAGCTTTAACAAATTCTATACCGCTTTCTTCCGCTGACTGTGCGGCAAGATATGCCATTTCACCGTAAGTGTAAAAGCGGTCAATACCCTTCGATGCGACAAGCGCACCCACCTCACGGTGTGCAGACTCTGATATTTCACCAAGCTCAAGCATATCGCCGAAAACAAGAGCCTTTTTGCCCGCTTTCATAGTGCAGAGCACCTCTGCGGCAGCACGCACAGAATCGGGGCTTGCGTTATAGCAATCCTCTATAACTGTTATGCCGTTTACTTCACGGACATTCTGACGCATACCCGAGGTCACGTACTTGGAAAGACCGAGAGCTGCTTTTTCGGGAGAAACACCGAGATACAGACCGACTGCAAAAGCAGAAAGTGCATTATAAACATTATGTGTGCCGACAGTCGGGATAATAACACTCTGCTCGCCGCCGTCATATACAACGGTAAAGCCGGTATTGTAACCTGACTGCTCAATGCCGACTGCACGGTAGTCGCAGTTTTCGTTCTCAATACCGAAGGTGATTACACGTCTGTCGCTGAGAGTAACCGTACTGAGCAGGTCGTCATCACCGTTTACGATAAGAGGAGCATTGGGTTTCAGGCCGTCGAGAATCTCAAGCTTTGCCTTGAGTATACCCTCACGGGAGCCGAGATGCTCAATATGGGAAACACCTATTTTTGTGATTATACCTGCATTTGGCTGAGCAACCTTTGAAAGCCTTGAAATCTCACCGAAAGCACTCATACCCATTTCGAGAATTGCCGCCTCATAATCACTGTCAAGGCGGAAAACCGTAGTAGGCAAGCCGATTTCGTTATTGAGATTGCCCTCGTTTTTGAGAGTATTATATTTCTCGGAAAGAACGGCATAGACCATTTCTTTAGTAGTAGTTTTACCTACACTGCCCGTTATTCCCACAAAAGGAATGGAAAAAAGTGAACGGTAATATGCGGCAATTTCAAGCAGTGCCGCGCCTGTATTTTTGACAAGGAGCACTTCACCGTCGGCATTAACCGGCTTTGAGCAGACTGCCGCAACGGCACCCTTTTCGAATGCGGCTTCAACAAAATCGTGACCGTCGAAGCGTTCACCGACAAGGGCTATAAAAAGACTGCCCTCGGTTATTTTTCTTGTATCGGTGCAGATGCTGAGTATCTGCTTATCTTCACCGCAGGCGGCACCGAGCACCGCACTTATTTCTTTCAATCTGAGAGGTATCATACTATTATCCTCTTTCCGCTTATCCGAGCAGGCTCTTTACTACCTCACGCTCGTCATAGTGTATTTTTTCCGTACCGATTATCTGATAGGTTTCGTGTCCTTTGCCTGCAAGCAGAACGATATCACCTTCATTTGCCTCGTTAAGAGCAAACTCAATAGCATCGGTTCTGTCAACGATTTCGACAACAGGAATCTTAGCACCCTTTGTACCCTCTGCAACCTCTTTCACGATAGATGCGGGGTCTTCGGTACGGGGATTATCGGACGTAACAATAACAAAATCGGACATATCAGCGGCAATACGACCCATAAGCGGACGCTTTGTACGGTCTCTGTCACCGCCGCAGCCGAACACGGTAATAATTCTTGCTTGTGCAATTTTACGCAGAGAAGCAAGAATATTCTGAAGTCCGTCGGGTGAATGAGCGTAGTCGATGATAACCGTATAATCCGTATCCGCAGGCACAACCTCAATTCTGCCCGGTACACCCGAAGCCTGAGAAAGTGCCGCCGCTACATCTGCAAACGGCAGACCGAGCTGAATTGCACATACAGCGGCAGTCATTGAATTATAGACGGTAAAGCCGCCGGGAATTCGCATCTTTATGCGTTCGAGCTTACCTATGCCGACAAGGAAATATGACACTCCACCCGGCTTATGCTCGATATTCTTTGCAGAGTAATCTGCACTGTCACGAAGTGCAGAGCAGGTTGCAACACTGCAGGAAGTGCCTTCGAGCATAGCTTTATATACTTCGTCGTCAACGTTCACAACAGCTTTGTCGCAATTTTCAAAAAGCTTATGCTTGGCGGCAATATAGTTTTCGAACGTTCCGTGATAATCGAGATGATCCTGAGTAAGATTTGTAAATGCGGCTACCTCATAGTGAAGACCCGCAACACGTTGCTGCGCAAGAGCCTGGGACGAAACCTCCATAACACAGAACTCACAGCCTGCCTCAACCATCTTTGCAAAAAGTGAATTGAGCTCAAACGGATCAGGAGTTGTAAGCCTTGCAGGATACTCGACATCACCTACCATATTCTTGACCGTACCGACAAGACCTGTTTTTTTGCCAAGCGATTCAAAAATCGATTTAAGCAAGAAGCAGGTTGTTGTTTTGCCGTTTGTGCCCGTTATACCGACAAGGCGGAGCTTCTCGGCAGGGTTTCCGAAAAACGACGCAGAGAGAAGCGAAAACGCTTCTCTTGTGTCTGATACTATTAACTGATTTTTTACACCTGTATCACGCTCGGCAACAACAAGCACCGCACCCGATTCGACTGCAGAAGCCGCCGCATCGTGACCGTCAAAGCGTGCTCCCTTGACGCAGACGAAAATACTGCCCTTCTCTGCCTTGCGTGAGTCCTCGGTTACAAGCGTCACTTCGGCATCGGTGATACCGTCCGTGCCGTAGCCTGCACCTTTCAAAAGAGTATATATATTCATTTCTTCTTCCCTCTTGAATTAAAATAGATTAACCGTAAAGCGAATCCGACAAGCCCGAATACGACTTGAAGTAAACCGTAACTACTTCGCCGTATTTGACTTCGGTATCCTTCGGGATATCCTGGCTGTACGCAAGGATATCCGCACCGCTGAATGCGTTACCCGATATCTTGATATTGATACCGAGATTATTGGCACTCCTGCGTGCAACACTCAGACTCATACCCGTGAAATCGGGGACGGTGACTGTTTCTTCTTCTCTGTCATCCGTATAGAGTATTACCACACCCTGCTGAGGCATAGTCTGACCGTAAGCCGGAATCTGACGGATTACGTTGTCACCGCTGCCGATGACTCTGACCGTAAGATCCTGATTTTCTGCTATATCACTTGCATCATCTACCGTTCTGCCGACAAGCGACGGAGTCCGGATATCTATAAGGTTCTGTTCTTTTTCATTATACTCAGGGTCAACGCCGAGATAACCCATAATCTCTTCTACAAGTGAAGCTGCAACAGGTGCCGCAATCTGACCGCCGTTACGCTGACCGACAGGCTCGTCGATAGCAATCAGAATAGCAACTCTCGGGTCATCACCCGGAGCAACGCAGGAGAACGAAGCAACGTACTTATTTTCTCCGCCCTCAACGCTCAGCTTCTGTGACGTACCTGTTTTACCTGCAACATGGTAGCCTGCAACGTAAGCATTTTTACCCGTACCTGCGCTGACTACAGCCTCCATCATAGTGAGCACGCGCTTTGCCGTTGACTCGGAAACCACCTGACGCTTCATGGTAGGCTGTGTTTCGGCTATTACATTGCCGTCTTCATCAAGCTGTTTTGCAACGACATAGGGAGTCATAAGCTTACCGCCGTTTGCAATAGCGGCAACAGCCGTAATCATCTGCAGAGGTGTGACCTCGAAGGTCTGACCGAATGAATAACTCGAAAGCTGTGCAACGTTGAAATCCTCACGTCTGTGGTATGCACTGCCTGCTCTGGGCTGAGTTTCACCCGAAAGGTCAATGCCCGTTTTTTCGGTAAAGCCGAAGGCTTCAAAATAATCATAGAATGTTTCCGTGCCGAGCTTCTGACCCGTTGAAATAAAGAACGGGTTACAGGAATTCATAAGACCCATCTGCATAGTCTGTGTGCCGTGACCCTCATGCTTGTGGCAACGGATATAGTGACCGGGCACCTGTATACCGCCTACGCAGGTATATGTTGTGCTTTCGGAAACAACGTCTTCTTCAAGAGCAGCGGCAAGAGTAACAAGCTTGAATACCGAACCCGGCTCATACGAATCGGTAATAACGCTGTTTTTTCTCTGTTCCTTGACGGAAGCAGATATCGCAGTCTTGCGTTCTTCTTCATCGGTAATAAGAGCAAGACGTGAGTTTTCGGTTTCCGAATGAACGGTAAACGGATTGTTGAGATCATAGTTCGGCATATTGGACATTGCAAGTATTGCACCTGTTTTGACATCCATTACAATACCGTATGCCGCTTTAGCCTGAGCACTCTCATACGCTTTTTCAAGCTCTGTTTCAAGCTTGCTCTGTATCGTTCTGTCAATTGTCAGCACAAGACTTGTGCCCTGCTGTGCTTCGTTGACCGAAGTATATTCGATAGGTATGTTTTTACTCGATGCACTTTTGGCACTTATTATTCTGCCCGGAACACCGGTAAGTATATCATTGTATTTTGCTTCAAGACCTTCACGGCCGACATCCTGATCGCCGGTAAAGCCTATAAGAGTTGAAGCAAGTGAGCCGTAAGGATAATAGCGTGTAACGTCCTCCTGTACGCCGATACAGCTGTAAAGGCTGTTTTTTTCAACAAAGTCGAGAACCTTATCGTGTAATGCAAGCTCAACTCCGCCTTTAATTTTTTCATAGCGTGAGTTTTTCTTGGTCTTTTCAAAAATTTTTTCCGCATCCTCGCTGAGAATTTCAGCAAGACCGTCGGCAATAAGCCTGCGTTTTGCTTCAAGCTCAGACGCCACCTGTGCTTCAGTTTTATCTTTAGTGGAGACAGTGATATTGGCAGGATCGATATAAACAAGCCACGCAGATGCACTCTGTGCAAGCACGTGCATATTACTGTCATATATCGTACCTCTCAAAGCAGGCACAGCAGTATCTCCGAGGTAAAGCTCCTCAGCCTTTTCTTTATATTCATTCCCCTTTATAAGCTGTATATTGCCGAGCTGAACAATACTCGTGCCAAAGCCGATTATTATCAGACCGACAAGAAAACGCAACGCACGCTTCGACATAAGCTTAGTTGCACCTCGAGCCATATCTGTTCCTCCTTCATTACTTGCCGATTATCAGTTACCTTAACGGTCAAAACGACGAGAGCCAAGTCCCTGACCCAACTCCCGTCCAAAATCAATATATTTAAATTCAAACAAATATATGTTAAAGGGAGCAAAATAATTGATTTAAACTCACCTTTTTATTCAGCAGCAATTATCTGATTTCCTTTATCGGTATCAAAATAAACTATATGATATCGCTCACGCTTTACCATACCGTTGTTTTCAGCGTACTCTTTTACGTTGGCAGGTGAAAACTTCGCATTGAGAACCGAATCAAGTCTTGTATACTCACTCTTCTTCTTGTCGAGCGACTCATCAATTTCAACGATAGCGTTATTAAGCTCGTTATTTCTGATATGAAGAGCAATATTGGTACCGAGAAGAGTTATACCGACCGTAAGCACTGCAACAAACTTAAAGAGTCTGACTCTCATCGCTGCCGCTTCAGCCTTGAGCTCATCTTGTGTTTTGACCTGAGGCTTTACAAGTCTGGGCTGAGGACGATGTTCAGGCTTCGGCTCAGGCTTTGCCTTGGGAGCCGGTGCGAACAGGTCAAGATCATATGCATTTGAGCTGTTATTGTAATTGTAAGCCAAAACAGTTTCCTCCGTTTGAAATCTTATAGTTTTTCGATAGCCCTGAGCTTTGCACTGCGGCTCCTTGAATTTTCCTCAAGCTCACGGCTCGTTGCGGTTTTGGGTTTGAAGCAGATTTTACCCTGCGGGGTCTTACCGCAGACACACACGGGAAATTCCGGCGGACAGGTACAGCCGCCTGTAAAACCTGCAAAAGAGTTCTTGACAATTTTATCTTCAAGTGAATGAAAGGAGATGATTGCCAGCCTGCCGCCCTTATTAAGTGAAGCAAACATATCCTTCACGGCTTGTCCGAGATTGCTGAGCTCTCCGTTAACTTCAATGCGAAGTGCCTGGAAAGTTTTACGGGCAGGATGTCCGTCACGTCTTGCGGCCGCGGGATACGCTTCTCTTATGATATCCGCAAGCTGAAAGGTTGTTTCTACAGGTGCTTTTTCACGCTCGCGTATGATTGCGGAAACAATACGGGGAGCAAATTTTTCTTCACCGTAATCGTAAAGTATTCTCTTGAGTTCACCTGCGGAAAGCTCGTTTACGAGATCCTTTGCACTTCTGCCTGTTTTACTCATTCTCATATCAAGCGGTGCATCGTGATGAAAGGAAAAGCCTCTCTCAGCTTCATCAAGCTGATATGAACTGACACCGAGATCAGCCATTATCGAATCTGCTCCGCTGATACCTAAGGCAACGAGAATTGAGGATATGTTGAAAAAGTTATCATGCACCACGGTGACCCGGCTGTCAGAGCCGAAGCGCTCATTCAAAACTTTGATCGCGTCAGGGTCACGGTCAATAACGATAAGCCTGCCGTTTTCACCGAGCCTCGCAAGTGCCGCGGCACTGTGTCCGCCGCCTCCTCCGGTGCAGTCAACAACCACACCGTCAGGTTTGATTGCAAGCGCGTCTATCGTTTCGTCAAAGAGAACGGATTTATGGTTGAACTCCATTTTTTCTCCCTCTCTTAATAGTTAAGGTCAGGTATACTGCCCGTGTTATAGGGCTGGCTTGCTGCTTCTGCTGCAGCATAAGTATCGGGATCCCATATCTCAAGGCGTTTCATATTGCCGATTACAATAACCTCATCCTTGAGACCTGCGTACCTGCACATAGATGAGAGCAAAGTAAATCTGCCCTTGGCATCCATCGTGTAGTCCTCTGAATTTTTGTATAAATTACGGCGCATCCACTCAAGCTCGGGAGTGTGTGCTACCTCGGAATTTTTATCGTTAAGCTCGTTACAAAGATCGTCCCAATTCTGAGTCGGGAAAAAATAAAGGCAAGGATAAGGGCCGGGAGCACAGCAGGCAACAAACGTCTTGCCGAGATTGTCGCGGTACTTGGCAGGAACGGACAGTCTGTTATTGTCATCAAGCACGGCATCTGCCATACCCTTGAAGCCGAGGTATACCTTTTTCTCTTCTGTAATAACCGTATCAGACATATCCATTCACTCCTTCCTTTTGTTTTTTTGGTGTTTCAGCGTACCAATTTGGGGTGATTTGTACCAATCGATACACTTATTATAACTATAACCATACCAATAGTCAAGCAAAATCACAAAATTTTTTCGAAAAATTTTGGCAATTTTTTACGAACTTTTCCATTATTTATCAACAGATTTCATATCTTGTGGCGAACATTTATTCGCACACAAAAGAAGCCAAAAAAGCGGAAAACCACAGCATAAAAGCTATGATTTTCCGCTCAGAAAACACACTGTAAAATGTATATAATTATTAAAAAAAAATGAAAAAGAGACTGTCGCAACTGACAGTCTCTAAATCAATTCGGTTTACTTAATCAGACAGCACGTGTAACCTTACCTGAACGAAGGCAACGTGTGCAAGCGTATACCCTCTTGGGTGAACCGTTTACAACAGCCTTAACGCGCTTGATGTTGGGCTTCCATGTTCTGTTGGAACGTCTGTGTGAGTGCGATACCTGGATACCGAATGTAACGCCTTTACCGCAGAATTCACATTTTGCCATTTGCGGCACCTCCTTAAATAAAACTAAAGCTAAACGAACATCAATTATATTAACAGATAATTAATTAAAAAGCAAGTGTTTTTTTGTATTTTTTTAAACTATATAATATTATTCTTTTGTGTATTTTGCCAATTCCTCACGAAGCCAGGCACAAGCGGCCGCCGCACCGTCATCATCGGCAGGGAAACACTGTACAGTCATAGAATCCTTATCGCTAAGGTCATATGACTTCCAGCCGATATAGTAGCGTGCTTCAATCTGCTTATCACCCTCATCGGGAACAAGCACCGTCAGCCTGTAGCGGAACTGATCGTCAAACACGCCGCCGTTATCTTTAAGTGCAACAGAGCCGAAATACGTATTGGGCTTGCCCCAGATAGGCACTGCACCGAGAAGATATTCAAAAGTAAGTTCGGGTATCATAATTTGTCTCCTTAGTATGCGGCAATTCTGTTGATAATCGGTTCGCCTCTCGATGCCTCAACAACTATTTTAAACATATCGCAGCGGACATCTTCCTCAATAATACGCTTGTTGCCTATAGTCGTAAAGTTGGAGAATATCTTCTCCCACAAGCCGTTTTTACGTCTTACGATACAGAAAGACTCAACGCGCTGACCCTGAGTTATATCCTCTCCAAGCTCGAAAAAGCTTATATCCTTCTCTTCACCCAGTTCAACAAGATATTCACACTGATAACCTCCGAGCGAGGTGCGTGTTACCTTGGCACCCTCACATAGGTCAACAGAAAAGCTTGAACGGATTTTATCGCCGAGTTCTTTAAGCCTTTCGATATCGCGAGGGTCAAACCTGCCGTTCGGCATGGGAGGAATATTTAGATTAAACGTTGTATTACCGCCGACAGAGCGGAGATAAGTATTAAAAAGACGTTCGAGAGAATGAGGTTCTTCATCAGGATGATAAAACCAGCCCGGACGGATAGACATATCTATCTCAGACGGACAGAACACAAGACCGTCTGAATATATTATGTTTTCGAGTGTACCGATATTCTTATCGCCATTGCCTATATGCTTCAGCTCACCGTCAAGCAGTTTTCCTTCGGTCTGCTTTTCGCAAAAACTGCAAAGCTCCCACGGCACAACTGCCCACTCTGCCGCACGTGCACTGCCCGACTCATTGCCGCACCAACGTATATCAGGACCGTCATCCTTGAATATCGTGGCATCGGGCTGATACTTACGCACAAGCTCGAAATAAGACTCAAACTCGTAAATCTGCTTTTTACCGGTCGGACCTTCGCCGCAGGCACCGTCAAACCAGACGTGAAAAACCTCGCCGTAATTTGTGAGAAGCTCGGTAAGCTGCGCACGGTAGAAATCGTTATATTCGTCTGTACCGTATATATCGCAGTTTCTGTCCCACGGAGAGAGATAAAATCCAAACCTGATACCGCCTCTGCGGCAGGCATCTGCAAACTCACGCACAATGTCGCCCTTACCGTTTTTGTAGGGACTGTTCTTTATGCTGTGCTCAGTCGTTTCGGTCTGCCATAAACAGAAGCCGTCGTGATGCTTGGCAGTTATAACCGCGCCCTTCATACCCGCAGATTTGATAGCCTCAACCCACTCGTCACAGTCAAGCTCGGTAGGATTGAAAATCGCAGGGTCTTCCTTACCCGTACCCCACTCAAGCCCCGTATATGTGTTGGGGCTGAAGTGAACAAAGGCATAAAACGGAGTTTCTCTGAGATGTCTTAACTGACGCTCGGTAGGCACTACCCTGCCTGCTTTTTCAAGAAAGAATTTTATATCACTCATTTTGTTGCGAGTTCCTTTTTCTTTGACTTCTTTTCTGTAACGATATCTGTATAAAGATTATTTACATTATTCTTACCTGTATGGTGATAGGGCCATACAAGGAGCATAACGTAGACTATTGCACCGCCAATTGTGTTACAGATAATATCCTCCATTGTGTCCATAAGCGCCCAACGGTATTCGAAGGTAGCTTCAGTCCAGCCTTCAGCCCAGAGGCTTTCGCTGATAACGTGAGGGATTATGTGCGGATTTGCAAGAAATTCGTTTCCGTAAGTTGCAGCAGCATTCTGTGCCTCCTGATAGCACCAGTGCTGTGCATCAGAGCCAAAGAACTGGTCGAGAATGAACTCAACGATTTCCCATACGTTACCGCAGATAAATGAGAAGCCGAAAGCCGCAATAACAACAAAAGGAATGTGACTCCTGACTTTATCCCGGTGCTGCATTGCAGTAAGAGCCTCATATCCGAAGAGAGCACCTGCCGCACCGCCGAATATATGGAAAATAAGATCATAGAACTGGAAACTGTAATAAAGGTTGAGGTATGCACCGCAGAAGGATGCCATAAAGAAGCCTATAACGGAAATATCCTGAATATAGGAAGGCAGATAACGCATAAAGTTCTTTTTACTCATAGCCTGACAGATTTCCCAAGCAAACATACCGACAATATTAGCAGCCATCTGCTTGACCATCATAGGTCTGCCGCCATAAGACGTGAAGCCGAAAATCGAATCAAGAATGCCGAAAATCATAATGCAGCGGAAAAGCCACCACCATGCAATCTCCCACTTTTTCGGAATTTTTGTAATTCTTGAAAAATAATCTTTTACAACACTCATAATTTTTCTCCCTCAAAAAGAAATTTTATAATTGCTCGATGAGAGCCGCAATTGCATTCTCATCGTTTGAGCACAGTGTAATATCTGCCGCCGCACGCACACAGTCGAGTGCATTACTGACGGCAACACCCGTATCGGCACACCTGAGCATACCGATATCGTTTTCATAGTCGCCCACGCATATAAGCTTATCGGAATGCGTGTACTCTTTAAGCCACATAACCGCGTTATGCTTGCCGCCGTCAAGCGGATAGTACTCCATACCGCCCGGCCAACTGCGTTCGCAGTGATACCGATTCTTTGCAAAAGGCACAAAGAATGCCCGCGTTTCTTCGGTCAGTTCCTCATACGGGTCTGCCATATAAGTCATTTTATAGACCTTATTACAGGGGCTTGGGTCGATTTCATAAAGCTTACCGGTCTCTCCCCTGCCAATCGGCACAAAACCGTCGCTCGTATTGACAAGCAGAGTTTTGAGCTGAGGACAGCTGTCGAAAACATACTCTGCCTCATCAAAGCAGGATCTGTCCATTTCGGTACAGCGGACTATTTTATTCGTACCGTATTCGGATATGACACAGCCGTTGAGTGAAACAACAAGCGTATTGGGCACAAAGACATCACGGTAGCAGTCAAGAAAATCCCAATATCTGCCTGTTGCGGCAGTAAAGAGACCTCCGCCCTGCTGAAACCGCTTTATAGCCTCGGCATTCTCACGGCTGAGCACCTTGTCGGTAGTGAGCAGAGTGCCGTCCATATCGGTGCATATAAGGCAACCGTCATAGCGTTTAGTCAAAATCAGCCACCCTTTTAAAAAACTATGTATAGTTTATCAAAACTTGTCGCAAAAGGCAAGAGAAAAAATGCATATTAATAAATTGTAATAAATTAAAAAAGGTACTGTAACACAGCACCTTAAGAAAAGTTATTTCTTTTTACGCTCGGGAAGATTTGTGATAATTATGGCAGCAAACATCACAACACAGCCCACAGCTTCACGCACTTCAAGCTGTTCACCTTGTACAATCCACTCGGTAAGCACAGCAAAAACAGACTCAAGGCACATAAGCAGTGACGCTACTGCAGGCTTGGTATACTTCTGACCGATAATCTGAAGCGTATAGCCTGCACCGCTGCTCATAACACCCGAATAAAGCATAGGCACAAGTGCACCTCTTATGCCTGTAAGAGTAGGTGTCTCGAAAATAAACATACATATTACTGACAGCACACCGACTACAAAGAACTGAGAGCACGAAAGAATAACGCCATCGACTTTATCCGTAACGCTGTCGATATAAAGAATATGCACTGCAAAAAATGCGGCACAGCCAAGTGCAAGTATTTCGCCGAAGCCTATCGTAAGCGAAGAATCGACACAGAGAAGATATGCACCCGCACAGCCCATAAGCACCGCTGCCCAAACAGCAAAACGCTGCTTTTGTCTGAGAAACAGACCGAAAACAGGTACAAGAAGCATATACAGTGCCGTGATAAAGCCGATTTTACCGGAAGCCGCCTCATCGATATAATTAAAAGCAAACTGCTGAAGGTTACTTGCACAGAAAAGTATGATGCCGCAGATCAAGCCGCTTTTTGCCTGAATAAAAGCATCCTTTTTCTTCTGCTCTTTTGTGCGGGTATCGGTTTTACGCTTCCTCAGCTGCATAAAAAGTATCAGCGGAAGCAGCACTGCGGCACCCATAAGCATACGCAGACCGTTATATGTAAACGCACCTACATGGTCCTTACCGACATCCTGTGCAACAAAGGATGCACCCCAGATAATCGCAGCAAGCAAAAGGGCGGCATTACCGCCCATAGCTTTCTTTTTACTTATCTCCATAAAAATTAAAACTCCATTGGTTTACTGCCGTTTTCGCGTGACTTATCGGCAAGGAAAACGGTTTTATGACCTGCTACCGAATCAAAAATTGACGTACAGGAAACAGACGGCTTGCCGCCACTGACATAATTTACAAAGTCCTCGGCAATGCCGATATCACCGCCGCCGTGACCGCCGCCCTCTTCGAATGCAGAAAGGTCGATAACGTCTTCGTCATATTCCTTATCCGGGTCGGGATTGATTGTGAGCACATGAATATCGTTATTTTCAAACTCGCCGAAAATTTCGCCCTTTGTGCCGACAATTTCAATTCTTCTCATCGGTCTTGCGGCACCGGCAATCATATTGTGCGTGCCCGTTGCACCGCTTTCGAAGTTGACCATAACGCTCTGGTGGTCAACAACATCGTTACCGCTCTTATAAATACACTTACCATAGGGACTGTCACCCTTGAGAAGATTGATTTTATCTTCAATAGTGGCATTCTCCATATCCTCAAGAGCCGACCAGACGTAGAACTCCCACCTATCGGGATGGTCGATATAAATACGCTTTGCGGAATAAAGGCAGGAATTGACGTGAGGGCAGTCAACAAGGCACTTTGTGCCCGCACCCTCGGGAGCCATTTCCGGCTTGAACTGGAATATTGAGCCGCAGCTTGAAACGGTTTTGGGCTTTGTTTCACTCATCATCCACATCATTATATCGAGATCGTGACAGCACTTTGCAAGAAGCATAGATGTTTTGCACTCTTCGGTTCTACCCCATTTACCTCTGACATAAGATGTTGAAGCGTGGTGGTAGCTGACGTGCTCAAATGTATTGATGCTGATTATATCGCCAATTTCACCTGCAAGCAGACGCTCCTTGATAGCAAGGTAAAAAGGAGTATAGCGGAGCACGTGGCAAATCATAACCTTATTGCCGTATTCCTCAACGGCAGCAACAAGCTTTTCAAGCTCATCAATATTAACGGCAAAAGGCTTTTCGAGAAGCATATCGTAACCTGCTTTAAGCAAGGGAAGAGCTGTTTCAACGTGCTGGTGATCCATTGTACCGTTTATTACAGCATCCGCAAACTTCGGCACAGCCGCAAGCTCCTCAGCACTCGAGAAACAATTTTCTTTCGGGAAGCCGAACATTTTACGTGCCTTTTCACATCTGAAGGGATTGGGATCGGCAACGCCGACAATCCTGAGCTTATCGGGTGATTTAAGAGCAAGCTCGGCATAAGTGAAGGCACGGTGGCCTCCGCCGACGATAATTGCCGTTACGGGTTTTGCACACATAAAATAAGACCTCTAATCATAAAAAACATACAAGGAAATAATATCATAATAGCAGAATTAGTCAAGAAGAAAACATAAAAAAACAGCCAAGACTTTCGTCTTGGCTGAATGTTTGAGCTAAATCAGAAAATTGTGGTGATAACCTTTGCAGCAAAAGCAATTACGAAGAAGCCGATACCTACAATCTTTGTAAGCTTGACAAGCTTAGCTTCCATTGTACGACCCTTATTCTTACCGAAGAATGTCTCTGCACCGCCGGCAATAGTACCGGAAAGGCCCTGAGAGTTACCCTCCTGAAGAAGAACAAGAGCTGAAATTGCAATAGCAAGAACAATAAGAACTACACCGAAAACTATTTCATACCATACCATAATAATTCACCTTAACGCCTGCCCTAAAGCAAGTCTGTTACCCTTTCTTTTGAAAAATATATACAATTTCCGTTTTTATACTCGAGTATTCTACCATATAGTTTTTCATTTTGCAATAGTTTTTTAAAAAAACTACAGATATTAAGGAAAAAATTTCAACGCATACTGAAAAACTCATAGGTAAAAATACTGTAGACGGACAAAGAACGTAAAAAGTCAATGCGTTTGCTGCGTGCTTTCTCCGTCGGCTGTTAACGGCGGGGAAGCCTGCATTAACAGTTACATATTATATAAGAGTCATCTGCTCGCCGCTGTCCTCTGCGCTGAGCAGAGCACCGGTAGACGGTAGATTCTTGGTGCGGTAACGGTAAGGCTTGGCAAACTCGCCATCCGTATATGGTCTGACGGTCATAAGTCGCTGACCCTTCTTAAGTGTAAACACTGCAACGCCCTGCGTATCCTTTGCTGCCTTTGAAGAAATTGCGGCAGTATTGAAAAGCAGATGTCTGCCTGCACTTGAAATCAGAACAAGCTCTGTATCCTGCGTGATATACAATGCTGCAACAAGCGGTGATTTATCGCTGTAAGCTTTGATGAGCTTCTTACGGTTGGTCTTTGTTGCATAGGCTGACATATCAACCTTTGCAACCTTACCGTTTTCGAAGAAGAACATCATATGACCGTTATACTCTTTGAGCAGAGCCATATATGCTACTGTTTCCTCAGGCTCCATATCGAGCTTTGAGGGCACGTATTCACCGAGCACACTTGCCTTTGTGAACTCAAAGTCATCAGCCTTAGCCTTATAAACCTGCTGTTTGTTGGTAAAGAAAAGCAGTTCGACATCGTTGGTCGTGTCGTAGGTTGCGATGATTTCGTCGTTTTCCTTTACCTTCTGCTCGCCGCTCATACGCAGTGAAAGAGGTGTGATTTTCTTGAAATATCCTTCACGCGAAAGGAAGAGATGAACAGGTTCATTGGAAACAGGCTCTTCAGCCTCAGCCTCTGCAATCTCAGCCTGATAGATAATCTCACTTCTGCGGGGCTTGCCGAACTTTTTGACTACATTCTGAAGCTCTGCAATAATTATCTTCTTTACACGCTGACGCTTTTCAAGAATCTCTTCAAGGTCTTTGATTGTATCCTTGAGGCTTTCAATATCCTTGGTATGTTTAAGGATATACTCACGGTTGAGGTGACGGAGCTTGATTTCCGCAACATACTCAGCCTGAATCTCATCAATACCGAAGCCGATCATAAGGTTTGTGACAACCTCTTTTTCTTCCTCGGTGTTGCGGATTATCTTTATAGCCTTATCGATATCGAGAAGTATCTTCTGCAGACCCTCCAACAGATGCAGTCTGCTGCGGCACTTCTGAAGCTCAAAGAAAGTTCTTCTGCGCACACAGCCCGTACGGAAAGCGATCCACTCGGTAAGCAGCTGTTTTACACCGAGCACCTGAGGCATACCTGCAATAAGGACATTGAAATTGCAGGAGAACGTATCCTCCATGGGAGTCTGCTTATAAAGCTTGAGCATAAGCTTATCCGGGTCAGTGCCGCGCTTGAGGTCGATCGTAATCTTGAGACCGTTCTTGTCGGTTTCGTCACGCACGTCGCTGATTTCTTTGAGTGAGCCTGCCTTGAATTTTTCAATAATTTTATCTATTATAGCTTCCGCTGTAGTTGTAGGCGGAATTTCGTATATATCAATACAGTTATTTGATTTATCGTAATTATATTTTGCTCTTACCTTGATACTGCCACGGCCGTTGTTGATGACATTCATCATCTCGTCGCGGTTGTAGATTATCTGACCGCCGCCGATAAAATCCGGAGCTTTTATGATTTCGGAAACATCGTAATCGGGGTCTTTGATAAGCTCGATTGTTGTGTTGCAGATTTCCTCAAGGTTGAATGAGCAGATTGAGCTTGCCATACCGACAGCAATACCTGTATTTGCGTTGACAAGTACACTCGGGAAAGATACGGGAAGAAGAGTAGGCTCCTTCATTGTACTATCATAGTTATCGACAAAGTCAACTGTATCCTTATCAATATCACCGAAAAGCTCGGAGCATATAGACTCAAGCTTTGCCTCGGTATAACGGGATGCAGCCCACATCATATCACGTGAGTAAGCCTTACCGAAGTTACCCTTGGAATCGACAAGCGGATGAAGCAGAGCCTCATAGCCGCGTGAAAGACGCACCATTGTATCGTAAATAGCAGCATCGCCGTGGGGATTGAGCTGCATTGTACGGCCGACAATGTTTGCCGACTTTACTCGGGAGCCGTTCAGCAGACCCATTTTATACATTGTATAAAGGAGCTTACGGTGAGCAGGCTTGAGACCGTCGATTTCGGGAATCGCACGGGACATAATAACACTCATCGCATAGGGCATATAGTTGACCTCAAGCGTATCGGTAATACGCTGATTTACAACTTCGCCAGCACCTATAATATGTGCATTGGGGTTGATATCGTACTTCGGCTTTTTATCGACTTTCTTTTTTGCCATTTAATATCTCCCCCTTTCTCAGCTTACATCGGCCATATCGATATAGAGGTGGCCGTTTTCTGCAATATACTGTTTTCTGCCTGCAAGGTTATCGCCAAGCAGCAGGTCGAATTTTTCTGCCATAGCCTCAGCAAAATCAGGCTCTATTTTGATAAGGCGGCGGGTTGCGGGATTCATAGTGGTAAGCCACATCATATCCGCATCGTTTTCACCGAGACCCTTTGAACGCTGAATGGTGAACTTTTTACCCTCAAGCTCGGCAAGCACGTCTGCCTTTTCTTTTTCGGTATAGGCAAACCACGTTTCATCTTTATAGGATATTTCGTAGAGCGGTGACTCGGCAATAAACACATAGCCCTCTTCAATAAGAGTAGGCATAAGGCGGTAAATCATAGTGAGAATAAGAGTTCTGATCTGAAAGCCGTCGACATCGGCATCGGTACAGATAATAACTTTATTCCATCTGAGGTTATCAAGATTAAAAGTAGCAAGGTCCTTTGCATGCTTACCTTTCGCCTCGATACCGCAGCCGAGGACTTTGATAAGGTCGGTTATGATATCGCTCTTAAAAATCTTGTCGTACTCGGATTTGAGACAGTTGAGAATCTTACCTCTGACGGGAATGATTGCCTGAAACTCCGAATCACGCGACTGCTTACAGGCACCCAAAGCAGAGTCACCCTCAACGATAAACAGCTCGCGCATACTTACATCGCGGCTTCTGCAGTCAACAAACTTCTGCACTCTGTTTGCCATATCGTTACTGCTCTGCAGATTCTTCTTGATTGTCTGTCTTGTTGTTTCAGCCTTGACACGGCTGCGCATATTGATAAGCACCTGATCGCAGATCTTTTCTGCCTCGAGCTTATTTTCGATAAAATATATTTCAAGCTGTTTACGCAGGAAATCAGTCATAGCCTCCTGAATAAACTTGTTGTTAATTGCCTTTTTCGTCTGATTTTCGTATGAGGTCTGTGTTGAGAAAGATGAAATGACAAGTATCAGACAGTCCTCAACATCCTGAAAGCTGATTTTGGAATCGGCCTTTGTGTATTTATTATTCTGCTTAAGGTAAGCATCAATCTGCGAAACGAACGCACTTCTTGCCGCTTTATCGGGAGCACCGCCGTATTCAAGCCAGCTTGAATTGTGATAGTACTCTTTAAGCTGAGATTTGTTTGAAAAACGGAGTGCAACATTTATTTTAAGCTTATAATCCTTCTGGTCAGCTCTGTCACGGCCTACACGCTCTGCAGTCCAGAGCTGTGTCTGACTGAGTGCACCGTCGCCGCCGATTTCGTCAACGTAATCCTTAATACCGTTTTCATAAAGATATTCGTACGTTTCAAACGAATTGGTGTTACCCTTCTGATTACGTAGCACGAAACGCACGCCGGGATTTACAATAGACTGGCGTTTGAGCGTAGACTGAAAATATTCGAGAGATACGGCAATATCGGTAAAAACCTCAAGGTCGGGCTTCCAGCGGATACGCGTACCCGTATCCCTCTTGGTGTACTCTTCTTTAAGCATTTTGCCTGCAGGCTTACCTTTTTTGAACTTGAGCTCGTAACGGTAGCCGCCGGTTTTGATTTCTGCCGCCATATATTCGGAAGCATACTGAGTAGAGCAAAGACCCAGACCGTTTAGACCGAGCGAATATTCGTAACTGCCGCCGTCGTTGGTATCGTACTTACCGCCTGCATAAAGTTCACAGAATACAAGCTCCCAGTTAAATTTCTTCTCCTTGGGGTTGTAATCTACAGGAATACCTCTGCCGAAATCCTGCACCTCAACAGAGCCATCCGAAAAGCGGGTGACTATAATCTTATCGCCATGACCTTCACGGGCTTCGTCGATTGAGTTTGAGATAATTTCAAAAATAGAATGCTCACAGCCCTCAATACCATCGGAGCCGAATATAACGGCAGGACGCAGACGCACACGGTCGGCACCCTTGAGGGTTTTTATGCTTTCTACTCCGTATTCTGCTTTTTTCGGCATTTGTTTTACCTCTCTTTAATACCACAGTTTGCCGACACAGCTTAAGCAGTGCCGGCAAATTGTAAGTTTTATTCTTCTGTTTCTTCGGGGGCTTCCGTTGCAGTGGCGTCTTCCGCCTGCTCTTCTGACTGAGAAGCACCGGTCATAATAGCCTTGAAGGTCTCTCCGCTCATCTTCTCATGCTCGATGAGATACTGAGCAACAGCGTGAAGCTTATCGATATCGGTTGTAAGAATATCCTCACAGCGTTTGTAAGCACCTGTGATGATTGAATTCATCTCGGTATCGATTGAGCTTGCAACCTTCTCGGAGTAGTTACGTGTCTGTCCGTAATCTCTGCCGAGGAATACCTCGTTGTGACCTGAGGTGAAAGAAATCGGACCGAGCTCGTCGCTCATACCGTACTTTGTAATCATACCTCTTGCAATCTCGGTTGCACGCTGAATATCGTTAGAAGCACCCGTTGAGATATCACCGAGAACAATAGCCTCCGCAACACGTCCGCCAAGGAGCGTAACGAGATTGTCAAGCATATCATTCTTGGTTGTATAGCTCTTATCCTCAGTGGGAATTGACATTGTATAACCGCCTGCCATACCTCTGGGAATAATGGAGATTTCGTGAACGGGATCCTGCGACTCGAGGTTGAAGGTAGCAACTGCGTGACCTGCCTCGTGGTAGGCTGTGAGCTTCTTCTCCTTATCGGTCATCTTATGAGACTTCTTCTCTGTACCGACAACAACCTTGACGGTCGCCTCTTCGATCTCCTTCATTGTGATAGCCTTTTTATTCTGCCTTGCGGCAAGAAGAGCAGCTTCGTTGAGAAGGTTTTCGAGGTCGGCACCCGTAAAGCCTGCTGTAGATCGGGCAATAACACCAAGGTCCACATCGGGAGCAAGGGGCTTGCCCTTTGAGTGTACTTTAAGAACAGCCTCTCTGCCCTTCTGGTCGGGATAGTTGACCGTAACCTGACGGTCAAATCTGCCGGGACGGAGAAGAGCCGGGTCAAGGATATCGGGGCGGTTGGTTGCGGCAATAATGATAACACCCTCGTTTGCACCGAAGCCGTCCATCTCAACAAGGAGCTGGTTAAGAGTCTGCTCACGCTCATCGTGACCGCCGCCCATACCTGCACCTCTGTGACGGCCGACAGCATCAATTTCATCAATAAATATAATAGCGGGAGAATTCTTCTTTGCCTGGTCGAAAAGGTCACGCACACGTGAAGCACCGACACCGACATACATTTCGACAAAGTCTGAACCCGAAATTGAGAAGAAAGGAACATCCGCCTCACCTGCTACAGCACGTGCAAGCAGAGTTTTACCAGTACCGGGAGGGCCTACAAGAAGCACACCCTTGGGAATTCTTGCACCGAGGTCATTGAACTTAGCCGGATCCTTGAGGAAATCAACAATTTCTGCAAGCTCTTCCTTCTCTTCGTCAGCACCTGCAACGTCCTCAAAGGTTGCCTTACGCTTTTCATCCTTGGCATTTTTGATTCGTGCCTTACCGAAGCTGAGCGTTTTGTTTGTTTCGTTATTAAAGCTCTGACCCATACGGCGGACCATAAGGAACATTACAACGCCGAGCACGACCATTAGCAACACGGTCGGCAAAACGTTGAGCACCCACGAATTCTCACCGCCGCGCTCATAGTCGTATTTGATGGGCGTATCGGGATTGGTCTTGTTATACTCGGAAACAAGAGGATGGATATCGTTGACAAAAATCTGAACGTTGGGCACGGTATACTTCTGTGCCACGTCATTATCCTTCTCCTTGTATACAAGGGCACCCGAGCTGAGATTGAGACTGTACTCGGTAACGTTGCCTGCTTCAAACTTGGCAACAATCTCATAGTACTGCGTCTTTGTGCTCGGTGTAGACGAGCTGACGAAGTAAAACGCAATACCCATAATAAGCAGAGGTACGGCAATATATATAAGAGCCGTCCTCAGCTTTCTTTTTTTGTTTGCATCCATTTCTTAACTCCTTCGTTTTATTTTAACAATCAGTTTACTGTTATCATAACAACGCTGTCGGTGCTACTGTCAACAGCGGCTCTGTCGGCAACACCGACGCCCGAAACCCACACGATGCCGTCACTGTCACGCAGTACGGGAATGCTGCGGCGAAGCTCGGGCTCGATATGCATTTCGCTGAATATGCGTCTGAGCTGCTTGGTCACTCCCCTGCCGCGAAGCCGGATTTTATCACCCTCACGGATAGAACTGAAAAACAGCTTACCGTTTATTTTATCATAATTAAGCGCATTATCCAATAGGTGTTTGTTAAAATTTTGTATATTTATTTTGTTATTTTTGTCAAAAAGTTCAAGTTTTATGTCACCGTAAGGCAAATTATTAATTCCGAAGCAAGCTTCGCAATACCATTCTTCACTTTTAGGCTTTACTTTGCGCAGCACACCTGAGCTGACACGCAGCGATATTCCGCCAGAAATCTGAGTGTCACCGCCTGCTTCGATTATACCGCATACCGCTTCAATATGATGAGCCTGCGGCTTCTCGCCTGTAAATTTCTCAATAACGGTTGCGACCGCTCTGCGTCTGAGTGACGGATGAAGCACAGCTATAGGCTCGGTAAGAAATCCGTCGGTAAGTCTTGCACGCTCGACAGCGGCATCACTGAGCATCGAAAGCAGTTCCTCATCCTCACGGATAGAATTGACACAGCGAGAAAAGGCTGAATCAAATGAAGGGTTTACTTTTTTAAGCTCGGGCACTGCCTTGTGTCTGAGGCGGTTGCGTGTATATTCATCCTGAAGGTTTGTACTGTCAGTAACATACGCTATATTATTCTGCTCACAATAATACTCAATATCATCACGTGAACAGTCAATAAGCGGACGGATTATATTTCCCCTGACAGGAGGAATTGAAGTCAGTCCCTTGAGTGAAGCGCCTCTTGCGAGATTGAAAAGAAATGTTTCCTCACAATCGGACAAGGTGTGTGCAGTTGCAACCTTAGCATCCGGAGCAACGTGCTCAAAAAAAGCGTATCTCTCCTGCCTGCCGCACTCTTCAACGCCTATGCTCTTCTGCTTTGCGAGAGCAGGAATATCGGCACAGCCGACAAAAAGCTCCACACCCATTTCACGGCATACCGAAACGCAGAAATCCTCGTCACGCTTTGCCTCATCGCCACGGATACCGTGATTGAAATGAGCCGCACAGAGGGTAAGAGAGTATTCATCTTTAAGGCTGTATAAAACATTAAGGAGCGCCATCGAGTCAGCTCCGCCCGAGAGGGCTACCAGAACGGTATCCCCCGGATTAAGCATATGATGACGCTCAATTGTTTGCTTAACTTTAAGGTTCATTACGAGTTTTCTCCGCATTTGTGAAGAGAGTGAACGCACCGTTCCAGTGAAGCGGTACTGTTTCGAGAGGACCGTGTCTGTTCTTCGCAACTATAAGTTCCGCCTCGTTTTTCTTTGCAAGATCCTCTTCGGTAAGAGGTCCGTCTTTCTCATTTATATAGTAGAAAGGACGGTAAAGCATAAGAACGATATCGGCATCCTGCTCGATTGAACCTGAATCACGCAGGTCAGACAGCATCGGGCGGTGAGATTTACCTCTGCCCTCAGTAACTCTGGCGAGCTGTGAACAGGCAACAACGGGAATGTTGAGGTCTTTTGCCATAAGCTTGAGGTTTCGCGTGATATCGGAAACCTCCTGCACACGCTGACCCTCGAAGTTCTTATCGGATTTGAGAAGACCGAGGTAATCGACAACAACTGCATCAACGTCACGCATACGGCGGATACGTGCCTTCATCTCGGGCACTGTGATTGTGGAAGTATCATCGAAATAAAGGTTGCAGTTTGCAAGCGAGCCTACGGCAATGCCGATACGCTGCCAGTCGTTATCATCAAATTCGCCCGATCTCATCTTCTTGACGTCAACTCTCGCTTCCGTTGCAAGCACACGCTCTGCAAGCTGACCTTTGGTCATTTCGAGCGAAAACATTATAACCTTTTTGCCACCTACTACGGCAATATTACGTGCAAGGTTAAGTGCAAAGCTGGTTTTACCCATACCGGGACGGGCACCGACAATAATAAGGTCGGATTTATTGAGACCGGAAATATACTTATCGAGAAGCGTGAAACCCGTAGGCACACCCTTATGCTTTTCACGCTCAACAGGGTTTGATATAACCTTGAGCCGCTCAAGAACCTCGTTATTGATAACATCGTCAATTCTCGAAGGAGCATCACTGCTGCGGCCCTGACGGATATTGTAAATTTTCTGCTCTGCCGAATCGAGAAGCAGATCCGCAGAATTCTCCTCATTCATAGAGCTGTCGATAATATCACGTGCAGTCGTGATAAGAGTACGCTTCATAAACTTTTCACGTACTATTCTGGCGTAAGTATCGACATTCTGTACCGAGGGTACAGCCTGAGCAAGCTGATAGAGATAATTCTTACCGCCTGCGTCGTCGTAAACACCCTCCTGCTTAAGATGCTCGAGCACAACAAGCGGATCGATCGGCTGAGCATTTGCATCGAGAAGCACCATTATCGAATAAATCGACCTGTGCTGAGGCATATAAAAATGCTCTGCCTTAAGTAAAGTCTGAACGGTAGGCATGCAGCGTGGGTCCTTGAGGACAGAGCCGAGCACAGCCTGCTCCGCTTCAAGACTGTAGGGCATATTCATACCGTCATAATTGGTCTGAGTGCTGATATCCACACCGCAACCTCCTTTCTGATTTTAAATCTTATTCGCAGACCTGAACGTAGAACGAAGCCTTTACACCGTGATTGAACTTTACGTTTACGGTATATGTGCCGAAGGTCTTGATATCTTCTGCGTCAAGACGCTTTTTATCTACCTTTACGCCGTAAGCCTTCTGAAGCTCAGCTGCGATTTCCTTTGCTGTAACAGAGCCGAAAAGTTTGCCGTTCTGACCGGCTTTTGCAACGATCTTGAGTGTTTTACCCTCGATTTTTGCGGCATCTGCCTTGGCTGCCGCAGTCTCGGTTTCGATGCGGTATTTTTCAGCCTGCTCTTTATTTTTAAGTTCGGACATTGCCTGTGCGTTTGCCTCTGATGCGAGATTTCTCGGGAAGAGGAAGTTTCTTGCGTAGCCGTCTGATGCGTTTACAAGCTCACCCTTTTTGCCGAGACCTTTTACATCTGCTTTAAGAACAACCTTCATTGTCCGTACACCTTCCTTTCGTAATTTTGCTTGAATTATATTAGTTTTCGTTTTCTATCTGAGTGATGAGATCTACTCTGCGTGCGTGTCTGCCACCCTCGAACTCTGTTTCGAGGAAGGTATCAACCATCATCAGTGCAAGGCCTGCACCGATAACTCTGCCGCCCATTGCAAGGATATTGGCATCGTTATGAAGTCTTGTATAGTGTGCGCTGAAGCAGTCGGAGCAGCAGGCGCAACGGATACCCTTGACCTTGTTTGCTGCAATAGAAATACCTACGCCTGTACCGCAGCAGAGAATGCCGCGCTCACATTCGCCGCTTGTGATTGCAAGAGCAACCTGCTTTGCGATAATCGGATAATCGATTGCTTCACCTGTAAAAGTACCGAAATCTTTATACTCAACACCTTTTTCGTCGAGGTGTTTTTTTATGGCTTCTTTAAGTTCGTAACCGCCGTGGTCAGCACCTAATGCTATCATCATTCAGTTCTCCTTTTCTTCAATTCTCTCTCCGCCTGCGGTACACGCAGGTATACGGGAGTAAGTTTATCTGCCGAAACCCGCTCGCCCGCACCGCATTCTGCCGCAAGAGCAACGCTTGAAGCACGCTGATACCTGCTGAGCACGGGAGCAAGGCGAATATTATCGCAGACAGTTTTCAGATAATTATAACACAACTCGGCTCCGTCGCCAAGTATAATTACATCTTTTTTCAAATTTTTTATCATTTCGGGGATTTCTGCTATCATAACTGCCTTATCTTCGCAAAGCCTGACAACATCATCACCGCAATCAAACATAGCCATATAGACCTGTGAGCAACGTGCATCCATAGCACAGAGAGCAACACAGTCGGTACCCTTGAGGTTATACGCCATAGCTTCAAGAGTTGAAACGCCGCAGCACTCTTTACCGCCGAAAGCAATACCTTTGACAGCCGCTATACCTATACGGATACCCGTAAACGAACCGGGACCGTGAGCTACCGCAACAAGATCGATATCCGAAAGAGTGACACCCGCTGTATCCATACAGTTTTTAATCATAGGCATAAGAGTCTGGGAATGGGTCAGACCTGCATTGATATAATTCTCGCTGATAATTCTGCCATTGTCGCATACTGCGGCACTTGCACTCACAGCCGAGCTTTCAACCGCCAATATTTTCAAGCCTGTCATCCCCTTCAAAAGTAAAAATTCTGTCGCACTCGTTTTCGCCCTTCTCTATTGTAACACAAAGCGTATTTTCAGGCAAAACATTTTCGATGTTTTCACTCCACTCTACGGCAAGCACTGCATCATCCTCGAGATACTCGAAGAAGCCTGTTGTGCAAAGGTCATCCCATCCGTCGATACGGTACATATCAAAATGACAGAGCTTCGGCGAGCCGTCGTAGACATTTACAATAGCAAAGGTCGGACTACTGACGTGACAGTCGAGCCCCATACCCTCGGCAATACCTCTTGTGAAAGCGGTTTTACCCATACCGAGGCCTCCGAAATACGCAACAACATCGCCCCGATGCAGAATTGCACCGAGAGCCTTACCGAGCTGATGTGTTGCCTCGGGACTGTTTGTGATTACAGTTTTTTTCATAATGTTCACCCTTTATCCAGAGGATTATAACACATATTTTCAAATATATAAAGTATTTGCTTGTAATTTTTTTTGTGCTGAGATATAATAGCATAGGTTAAATCTTATTTGGGAGGTGAAATCCTATGCGAAAAGCAGGAAAGTTTCTGCGTGAAACCGACCTTTATCTGCTTGCGCTCTGCGTTGCCGCTTCTGTAGCAGGCATAATCGCGGTTTTCAGTGCAACCCGCTTCAGCCTTGAAGCAGGCGAAACAATATCGCGCGATGCTATTGTTATGATAGCCGCCGTTGTGCTCGGTCTTATAATATGTCTCGTAATTTCGGCGATCGACTACGAGGTTATTCTGAAACTGTGGCCTGTCGTCGCAGGTGTTTCGGTACTGTTGATGCTGTCGCTGTTCATATGGGGTACAGGACCTACAGAAAGAAGTGACGTTATTACCTGGCTTCCGTTTAAAATAGGAAGCTTCAGCATATACTTCCAGCCATCCGAGCTGCTCAAAATCGCATTTATAATCACGTTTGCCGTTCACATCGAGCTTGCAAGCGACAGACTCGATAAAATACTCAACATTCTGCTGCTTTGCCTTCACGGTGCAGTACCAACCCTGCTCGTCGTTATTACGGGTGATATGGGCTCCGCCCTTGTCTTCCTTATGATATTCGCAGTTATGATGTTTATGGCAGGCATCAAGCTGAGATATTTTGCGATTGCCATATTGACTGTCGTTGCCGCATTTCCGCTCGTATGGGTCAAGGTCTTCAACGATATTCAGCGTGACAGAATCCTCGCCCTCATTTATCCCGAATCATACTCGGATATCATATACCAACAGCTTCAGGGCAAAAACGCAATAGGCTCGGGACAGTTTACAGGTGCAGGTCTTTTCAAAGGACCTTACACGCAGAACGGTGTTGTACCCGAAGCCGAAAACGATATGATACTCAGCGTATTCGGAGAAGAACTCGGATTTATCGGCTGTATGTTTGTTATGCTTCTGTTTTTGCTGATGGTTTTCAGAGTAATAAAGGTAGCACAGATGGCAAATGACAACCCCGGTAAAATGATGTGCATAGGCGTTGCGGCAATGATTGCTTCGCAGGTTATAGTCAACGTCGGCATGTGCCTTATGCTTCTGCCCTGTATCGGTATTACACTTCCGTTTATGAGTGCGGGCGGCTCGTCAAACCTTTGTATCTATATTGCCATGGGTGTTGTGTTCAGCGTATACCGCTTCAACGCAGACCGCACACCGGTTGACTTCAGAATGATAAACGTCAGGACACCATACAGATAAATTATGAAAAGGATAGCAATGCCGAAAAGCACTGCTATCCTTTTTTTAAATGTAAAAACTGTTTATTTCAGCTCATCGGCAAGTGCTTCGATCTGTGAAACAGATTCATTGCTGAGTGCTGACTTTACGGTAACCTTGCTTTCTGCAAGGGTTATGCCCTTGAACTCAGCAAATCTTTTCTCCATAAGTCTTGCTGCAACGGGAGCCCACGAGCCGTTTTCTATCATACCGACAGTTCTGTTTTTGTAACCACGCTCTGCGAGCAAATCCATAAACGCTCTGACAGGCGGAAACAGCTCGGAATTATAAGTCGGCGAAGCAAGCACAAGCTTTGAATAGCGGAAAGCCTGAGCAAGAGCCTCGTATTTATCATCCCTTGCAAGGTCAAACACTTTGACATTTTCACATCCGTTTTCCCTGAGCTTGTCCGCAAGCAGAAGTGCCGCCTTTTTGGTGTTGCCGTATATACTCGCATAAGCAATAACTACGCCGTCGGCCTCAGGGGTATATGACGACCACTTATCGTAAAGAGCTATATAATGACCGAGGTTTTCTTTGAGCACGGGGCCGTGAAGCGGACAGATCATGCTGATGTCAAGTGCAGCCGCTTTTTTTAGCAGGGTCTGCACCTGAGCACCGTACTTACCGACGATACCGATATAGTAGCGTCTTGCTTCGTCATCCCAATCTTCCGTAGTATCAGATGCGCCGAATTTACCGAAAGCATCGGCAGAGAAAAGAATCTTGTCGGTTGTATCGTAAGCGATCATAACCTCAGGCCAGTGTACCATAGGTGCGGCAACAAACTTAAAATTATGTCTGCCTGTGCAAAGCTCGTCACCTTCTTTGATCTCAAGCTTTTCAAAACTGAATTCACTGCCGAAAAACTGAGACATCATTTTAAATGCCTTGGTTTCTGATACAACAACAGCCTCGGGATATTCAGACACAAACTTTGCAATACTTGCGGAATGGTCGGGCTCCATATGCTCTACTATAAGATAATCGGGTTTTCTGCCGTCAAGCACTGATTTAAGATTAGCAAGCCACTCATCGGAGAAGCGTGCATCAGCAGTATCAAATACGGTAATCTTCTCATCAATTACGACATACGAATTATATAATACACCGTCGGGCACGGTATAAAGCCCCTCAAACAAGTCGATATCTTTATCATTTACTCCGATATTGTAAATACCCTTAGCAATTTCCATTGTAATCTCCTTTTTTAAAACATTTTTAAAATTATTATTTACAAATTCTCGGTTTAATAGTATTATAAAACCACAATCTATTATACAGGAGGAATTTCAAAATGGCAAACCTTAAAGGCACAAAAACTGAAAAAAATTTAATGGAAGCATTTGCAGGCGAAAGCCAGGCAAGAAACAAGTATACATATTTTGCTTCAAAAGCAAAAAAAGAAGGCTATCAGCAGATTGCCGCACTGTTTGAAGAAACAGCAAACAACGAAAAAGAGCACGCAAAAATCTGGTTCAAGCTTCTGAACGGTATCGGCACAACAGAAGAAAACCTCAAGGCTGCTGCCGCAGGCGAAAACGAAGAGTGGACAGATATGTACGCTCGTATGGCACGTGAGGCAAAAGAAGAAGGCTTTGACGATATCGCAGCACTTTTCACAGGCGTAGCCGCAATCGAAAAAGAGCACGAGGAAAGATACCTTAAGCTTCTTGCAAACGTCGAAAAAGATGAGGTATTCAAGAAGAACGAAAAGACAGTATGGATCTGCCGCAACTGCGGTCACATCGTTGACAGCGAATCGGCTCCCGAGCTTTGCCCCGTATGTGCACATCCTCAGGCATACTTTGAGTTAAGAGTTATTAATTATTGATTATATATTAATCAATTAAACGGATAGCGTTCATTACGAATGCTATCCGTTTTTATTACATTGTATAATATTTATCTTCCGACCATCTGGCAGGATTATTCTCTATGTATTGCAAATGATTCAAATAATCCTCTTCGTCACGGATTATATGGTCGTGATATGAACGTTGCCAGATACTCTGACCTATTTCTTTTGAAACCAGTACTTTAAATGAGCGAATAAGGTTAGGCACAGAAATTGTAGGGGCCGATGCCTTCATCGGCCCATCTATTGCAATTAATAAATGTATGTGATTCGGCATTATCACATATTTGTCTATGCCCGGCATAGACTCAATATATTTTCTCGCAATCTCTCCGCAGTGAGTGAGATTTGTTTGTGGGGCGATGAGGGCATCGCACAAAGGGACGATGTGGGCATCGTCCCCTACGATCGTGCTCAAAATACATTTGCGGTCAAGGGTACAAATCGTAATAAAATATGCACCTTGGCTACTGTAATCATAATTCTTTAATCGGTTAGGCTTTCTGTTGAATTTCATTTCGCATTACGCTCGATAAGAGCGGCGAGCTTGAGGACTGCTGCCTGAGTCTTGCCGTCCTTGATTTCGTTGCTCAGCACCATATCGACCGCTTTGTCGAGAGGAATGTATTCAACGTTGAGGAATTCATCCTCGTCAAGCTCCTGCTCAAGCTGAGTCAGGTCACGTGCACCGTAGAGGTAAATAACCTCGTTTGTGTAACCGGGTGAAGGATAAAACTCACCGAGATTGATATACTGCGAAGCGGAAACACCTGCTTCTTCAAGGAGTTCCCTCTTACCTGCTTCAAGAGGATTTTCGCCCTTTTCAAGCTTACCTGCAGGAAGCTCAAGCACCTCTTCCATATAAGGGTAACGGAACTGACGGACAAAAATAAGCTCGGCATCATCAGTAAGTGCGGCAACGGTAACACCGCCGTTGTGCTCAACAAACTCACGCGGTGCCTCCTTGCCGTTGGGCAGGCCTGCGATATCGACACGCAGGTTAAGAATTTTTCCTCTGTAAATAGTATTTTTAAATACGGTTACTTCTCTTGTATCCATAGTATCTCCTTAATAATCGGGATGAGGTTTACCGTTGCGGTAAGCCTCCATAATATCTTTGAAAACTTCTCCGTTTGAAGGCGGAGTCCACGTGATTGCGTTTGCACCTGCCTCAACAGTTGCGGTTATCGTTTCGTCAGTCGGGCCGCCTGTTGCAATAATCGGCACATCGGGAAATTCAGCTCTGATTTTACGCACTACTTCAACAGTTTTTCCTGCAGCCGAAACATTAAGTATATCCGCACCTGCTTCAAGTCTTGCGGCAATATCGGTATCGACAGAAGCAACAGTGACAACAACGGGAATATCTATCGTTTCTTTCAGCTGTTTTATTACTTCGTTGCTCGTAGGTGCGTTGACAACCACACCTATAGCACCCTGAAACTCGGCATGCAGGGCAAGGTTTACAACCCTTGTGCCCTGAGTAAGACCGCCGCCGACACCTACAAAAACGGGCACATCAGCCGCAGTTGTTACAGCCTGGGTGATAACAGGCTGTGGGGTGAACGGATAAACGGCAATCACAGCATCGGCGTTTGTGTTTCTGATAATGCTGACATCTGTTGAAAACAGCACGGATTTGATGCGTCTGCCGAAAATTCTTATACCGGAGCACTTATAGATAGGCTCAGGTACATTAAGCATAAAATTGCGAAGATATCCCTTTACTTCAGGGATTTTCTGCTCAGCCATCTTATTCTTCCTCCTTGTCAAAATTGAGGCGTTCTTCCTCAACGACAAGCGGACGCTTCATAACACGGCGGTTGATATTCATAATATACTCACCAAGCAGTCCGATAAAGAAAAGCTGAATAGAGCTCATAAGGAATACGCCGATAAGAATCGGTGCTGTACCTGCAGGAAAATCATTCCAGTTAATAAGCTTCAGCACAAGGTAAACAAGTGCAATTATAAAACCTATAAATGAAAAAGCACCGCCTGCAAAAACAGCAAGTCTCAGACCTATCTTCGTATACGATGTGAACGAAAGCATAGCAGCATCGTAAAGGCTGTAGAAATTATTGTGTGTCTTTCCTGCTCTGCGCTGAGGCTGAGTGTACTCGATCTCCTTACGCTCGGGACCAAGCTCGGCAACAATACCTCGTATAAACGGCTGAGGGTCATCAAGCTCACGCAGAGTTTTAACAAAGCTCTTATCGTAAAGACCGAAGCCCGTAAAGTGCTCAATCTGCTCAACGTCGCTCATCTTCTTGATAAGCTTATAGTAGACAGAACGCAATGCGTACATTATCTTGCTCTCTTTTGACTGAGTTTTGACACCGATTACGACCTTGTAGCCGTTCTCCCACTCCTTGACAAATTCGGGAATAAGCTCAACAGGGTCCTGAAAATCAGCACAGATTGTAATACAGCAGTCACCGCTTGTGTTGATAATTCCGTAGTAAGGGCTGTTGAACTGACCGAAATTGCGACAATTGAAAATGGCTCTTACATTTTTATCTTCCTTACATATCTCACGGATTATGGAGCGTGTGTTATCCTTTGACTTGTTGTCTATAAACAGTATCTCGTAATCGTACTGCGGCAGCTTTGTAACAAGCTCGTTTTTAACCGCCTCATAAATAGGACGTGCATTTTCTTCTTCGTTATAGCACGGTATCATTACGGAAATCTTTTTTCTGTTTTCCATCTTCATTCACTTCCTTTAAGCCATTCGACTGTTTTCTTTATTCCTTCCTTGTAGCTGACCTGCGGCACAAAGCCCGTATCAGCCGTCAAAGCGGAAATATCCGCACAAAGGTACATCACCTGTTTATCATTATAAGGCAACGCACCGATTTTTATGTCGCTTTCAGTGTTCGATGCCTTGTGCATAAGCGTGATATATTCTTTAAGCGGTCTCGCTTCACCGCTGCCGAGTGTATAGACAGCGCCGTCCTTACCGCTTTTTGCCATAAGATAAAACGCCCTTGCCGCATCGTCACAGTAAAGAAAATCCCACATCTGCTCTGCAGGTGTAAACTCTGCAACCTGACCGCTGAGCATTTTACGAAGACTCGATACAGTGATTGTGAAGCTGTTGTCGCCCACACCGTAAACGCTGAGAATACGTGCCCATATGTGCCTCATACCGTGCTTTACACAAGCAATACGCGAAAGCTGACCTGCGGCGAGTTTAGACGCACCGTAGGCATTTTCGGGGAAGCAGGGAGTCTGCGGAGAAATCTTACCGTCTGCCCTGCCGTACTCTGCCTGAGAGCCTGCACCGACAAAAACTTCACACCCTAAAGAATGAGCGAGCTCAACAGCATCAAGCGTATAGCCGATATTTTTACTCTGCACCCGGCTGTCGTTACGCTCGGCACCCGACGTGCCGCACCACGCAAAGTGGAAAAAAGCATTACAACCGCAGCCGATGCTCTGACCGACTGCGGTGATGTCTGAAATATCTGCGTGAACAATATGTACACGCTCGTGTTTAATAATGTTGTCAAGCTTATTTGAGTCGGGTCTGCATAAGGCATAGACCTCGTGACCCTCGCTGACAAGAAGCCTGATAAGTGCCGAAGCAATCATGCTGCTCGCACCTGTTACAACAGCTTTCATACAGAAGAAATCTCCTTAAAGATTTACTGCCTCAATAATGGTCTTGGCCATATAGTCAATCATTTCATCCGTCATACCCGGATATACGCCGACCCAGAATGTATCTTCCATAATTCTGTCGGTATTTTTAAGCTCGCCTACTACGCGGTAGCCCTCGCCGCTTGCACGCATTTCATCAAAGCAGGGATGCTTGATGAGGTTACCTGCAAAGAGCATACGGGTCTGCACACCCTTGCTCTCAATAAATGGAACAACCTTTTTGCGATCAACACCCTCCTTACAGGTGAGCAGGAAGCCGAACCAGCTCGGACGTGAATTTTCGCAAGCCTCGGGAAGAATAAGCTTATCGGCAACACATTCAAGTGCCGCACGGAGTCTGTTGAAATTCTCGATTCTGCGTTCGACAAAGCTCGGGAATTTCTCAAGCTGAGCACAGCCGACAGCCGCCTGAAGATCGGTAGCCTTGAGGTTGTAGCCGAAATGAGAGTAGACATATTTATGGTCGTATCCGTAGGGAAGCTCGCCGTACTGACCGTCAAAACGGTGACCGCAGAGGTTATCCTGACCCGAAGCACATACACAGTCTCGACCCCAGTCACGCATTGAGTGCATAACCTTGGAGAGAAGCGGATTATTTGTATATACTGCACCACCCTCGCCCATTGTCATATGGTGAGGCGGATAGAAGCTTGATGTGCCGAGGTCACCGAATGTGCCTGTAAAGCCCTCTTTACCGTCGAGAGTATACTTTGAGCCGAGAGCATCACAGTTATCTTCAATCAGCCACAGACCATGCTTGTCGCAGAACTCCTTGACAGCCTTGATGTTAAACGGATTGCCGAGAGTATGAGCAATCATAACAGCCTTTGTTTTGTCGCTGAGTGCAGCCTCGAGCTGAGTGACATCGATATTATACTGCTCGACAGTGACATCGACAAATACGGGCACCGCACCAAACTGAATAACAGGTGTAACCGTTGTCGGGAAGCCTGCTGCAACAGTGATAACCTCATCCCCTTTTCTGACAGCTCTGTCACCGAGGAGAGGAGAAGTAAGAGTCATAAACGCAAGCAGGTTTGCGCTCGAGCCTGAGTTTACAAGCACACAGAAACGTACACCGAGATACTCGGCAAGCTGTTTTTCAAACTTTGCGGTATATCTGCCTGCAGTAAGCCAGAATTCAAGTGCCGAATCGACAAGGTTTACCATTTCGTTTTTATCGTAAACTCTTGAAGCGTAGGGAATACGCTGACCCTCTTCAAAGGGCTTTTTTATATTGTGATAGGTTTCGCAGTACTCTGCTACCGCCTGAAGCAATTCTTCTCTTGCCTGTCTTTCGTCTTTCATAATTCACTTAACCTTTGCAAAAAATTCGTTTATCTGCTCATCGAGCTTAGCGGGCACATCGCCGCCGGAAGCATATACTTTAGTCCACTCAACAGTTTTCTTTACAGCCTCGGGTGCTGACCAACCGGGTTCCCAACCGAATACAGCCTTAAGCTTATCACAGTCGAGCTTGAGGAAGTTTGCCTCGTGAGGTCCGTCCTTACTGAGCACCTCATAGGTTTGGCCGTTGCCCCAGCTTTCACAGAAGAGGGTTGCAAGCTGACCTGTAGTAAGGCAATCGCACTCATTCGGACCGACGTTATAGTAATCGGCAAGTGCGGGGTTTTCGTACTGTGCCGCAGCTATCATAAGGTAGGCATAGAGCGGGTCAAGCACGTGCTGATAAGGTCTGACCGAGTTGGGGTTACGCACGACAATAGGCTTTGAAGCAATGGCCGCACGCACACAGTCGGGAATAATGCGGTTATCGGCAAAGTCACCGCCGCCTATAACGTTACCTGCTCTTGCAGTAGAAACGGCTACACCGCCCTTATCGAAAAACGAGCGTTTATAGCTGTGTGTAACAAGCTCTGAACAGGATTTTGAGTTTGAGTACGGGTCATAACCGTCAAGCGGCTCATTCTCTTTAATCGGTCTTCCGCTCTCGTTGTTTTCGTAAACCTTGTCGGTCGTAACATTGAGCACAGATTTGACACTGTCGCTCAGACGAACACACTCAAGAATATTGACCGTACCCATAACGTTTGTTTCGTAGGTGTACTGCGGCTGCTCGTAGGAAGTAAGCACTATCGGCTGTGCAGCAAGATGGAAAACGATTTCGGGCTGAGCCTTATCGAAAGCCTCTTTGAGACTCGCAAAGTCACGCACATCGCCTATAACCGATGTCATCTTATCCTCAAGGTCCGCAAGCTCAAAAAGATTGGGGTTGGTAGGCGGCACAAGCGAATAGCCCGTAAGCACCGCACCTGCGTTTACGAGTATGCGGCTCAGCCACGCACCCTTAAAGCCCGTATGACCAGTAAGGAACACACGCTTACCCTTATAGAAAGATAAATCGAACATAGCTGTTCTCCTTAAACTTAAAAATCAAGTTTTACCAGCGCTTCCACGGCGCTGTACCGTCTGCCCACAGCTTTTCAAGAAGCTGTTTGTCACGCAGTGTATCCATACACTGCCAGAAGCCGTCGTGCTTGTAAGCACTGAGCTGACCGCTCTTTGCGGCTGTTTCAAGAGGATACTTTTCGAACACTGTTGAGTCACCCTCAATAAGGTCAAATATCTCGGGCTGAAGCACCATAAAGCCGCCGTTGATATAGCTGCCGTCCTGAGCTGTCTTCTCACGGAATTCACGCACTGCATCAGCTGAGTCAATATCGAGCACGCCGAAACGCTGGCTGACGAGAATAGCTGTAAGTGTAGCCATTCTGCCCTGCTCCTTATGGAATTTTACAAGCTCTGAAATATCGACATCGGACACACCGTCGCCGTATGTGAGCATAAAGGGCTCGTTACCGATATACTTCTGCACACGCTTAACTCTGCCGCCTGTCATTGTGTTGAGGCCTGTATCGACAAGTGTAACCTTCCAGGGCTCGGAGAAATTGTTGTGAACTGTCATTTCACCGTCAGCAGTAAAATCGAAAGTGACATCACTGCGATGAAGGAAATAATCGGCAAAAAACTCCTTGATAGAGTGCTGCATATAACCGCAGCAGATAATAAACTCATTATAGCCGTAGCTTGAGTACATTTTCATTATGTGCCAGAGAATGGGCATACCGCCGATCTCAATCATGGGCTTGGGTCTGAGATGGCTTTCTTCACTTATTCTTGTGCCGTAACCACCGGCGAGAATAACAACTTTCATCAGAACACATCCGTTTCATTACTGAATTTTTTTTATTATAGCATTTTAATTATTTAAACGCAACCTAAATATATAAAATTTAATTAAACGTCTTTGGGCAAAAAAAGCAAGATATCGCTTGTTCTTTCTTCTGCAACGTAAAGTCTGTGCGTAGCTTTACCGCTGAGCGTATAATCCGATTCTATTTTTGCCCATTCTTCAGGGAAAAACTCGTTGAGCTTTGCAACACCGTCGCTGTCGATTACAAACGGCTCATCGGGATGCTGATTGATAAACTCAATATAGGTGTGTGCGTCGTCATAGTAAAACCAGTTTATCTGCTCGTATACGTTTTCTCTTGCGGGTACGCCAATAAGCTCCTGAACAAAAGCCGCATAGGTATGAAGCACATAAGGTGTTTTACCGTCGCATTTCTCTTCAGTCCATTCGTTTATCTGTGCGGCAACCTCAGCAAAGCCGGTCTGTTCATAGCTGAAACGCGTATTAAATTTACTGTCTGCATTGAAAACATTGCCCGTCATTGTAAATGCGGCACACAGAGCAACACCGATAACGACAAAGCAGACCGTATTCTTCATAAATGTCGAGACTCTGCCCGCAAAAGAAAATCCGGAACGCTCTGTATAATCAACTCCGGACATATTCCTGTCGGCAAGCAAAGAGCAAATCATAACGACCCAGGGAAGGAAGGTCATACAGTTTGTCGGAAAACTGCGACCCATAAAGTATGTAAAGCTGCCTATACCCGCAACGCTTGACATAAACAGTGCCGTTACGCTGTCTTTATCGCCGTTAAATTCTTCGCCCTTACGGCGTGCAAAGGCAAGATAAGGTACACTTGAATAAAGGCCGTAAGCGAGTGCAAAGACAACAACTATCCATACACCGGGTTTGAGCGGCAGCATATAAAAGCCCGCACCGGAGAATGCAACTATACCGAAAAGTATATCATCCTTATTGAGCAGTACGCCTGCTCTTAAATATGTAATTACCTCAACGATTACGACGAAAAGTACAACCGATATCACGCTTGACAAAACCGCAAAAGCAATTCGCTTGAGCAAAGTTTTATCGCTAAGCCCGCAGTAAAGAGCCTTGTCCAAAATCAGAAAACCTGCCCAGATAACAGCGGCAACAAACCCGGATTCCGTATTCCACACTATTGCCAGAGCGCAGAGCACCGTACCGACAGCCATCAGCAAACGGTGATGCTTTTTAAGCGTACAATAAACAGCGATAAGACCCATCACAAGAAAAACAAACAGTGCTCTTGTGGGATAGTACTGGAAATAAAGCTCTGTATTGCCGAGATAAGCAAGAGGTCCGAGCGTAAAAAAGCCTGCGGCACAGATTACGCCGAGAAGCTTATTCTTAAAAAAGCGATAGCAGAAGCCGACCACACACGCCGCCATTACGGTAAAAACCAGCGACATATACAGAGACAGCGACTGCTGATTCACACCGCCGAAAAGTTTCAGCACGGGTACTACAAGATAAGGATAAAAACCGTAAAGCTCATTGAAGCCGTCACCGAGCGTCAGACCGGAGCCGACCTTATATACGGGATTCCACCACGCCGAATAATGGTGAAGATTGTACGATGAGTAGGAAAGCATATAGTCATATTTGCCGACCGCATACATAACGAGTATAAGAAAAGCTGTGCCGAGAATTACGGCGGCAATCTCGTTAGCCGACTTAAAAAGGTTACGTCGGTAAGCAAAGCACACGGCAAAAGCAAAAGCGGCACAAATAAGTGCGAGAAAAAATTTATTGCGGCCGAAAAGGAATCTGTCAGCATAATACGGGTGCAGATAAAATGCGGCAAGCATAGCCATACCGAATGCAAAAACAAACGCAGACCATAAAAAATCCGTAGCCTCACAAAAGCCGATACGCAGCTTTGAGCCATCGGAAAACAGCTTTCTGAACAAATGAATAAAAGCCGTACAGAGAAGTGGAAAAATCACCGCAAACGCCGCATAGCCGATGATATCACGCTCCGGAAGACAATCCTTAAGCACACTCGGCAGAAGTGAACCCTGAAAAGCACTGAGATCGGCGTTAACAGGTAATATTATAATCAGAAAAGCTGTCGCAGAAGCAACGGCAAGTGAAAGCAAAGCTGACACCTGCCTGACAAAACGCAACTTGATTTTTGACAGGTCAGCCGTAACGGCACCTGTATTTCTCGATATCATTTATGACACCTCGTTAATAGCTTTATAAAATCATTTGAATTTTAACATTTAATATAAAAAATGTCAAATAAACACAGCTGTTTACCGATTTGTAATAATTTGTTACTGAATTGAAACAAAAAGCGTAAACAAGTAACAAAAATGTAGCCTTTTGTAACCTATTTGTGGTAACTTTTCAGAGCTGATAAGCCTATAATGTTTACAAAGGAAGGAGAGATGTTTTTATGAAAAAGTACATTTCACAGAATAAAGCTACGGTTTTTTCCTTAGGCTTCGCAGGTGCGTTTATGAGCATCATAACAGTGGCGGCACTGATATTCAGTGAAATTTCACCTACTGCAATATTCTGACAAAATAAAAAATCAGTGATCATCCCAAGCGGATTTTCACTGATTTTTTGCTTTATACTAATTCTGTTTTCTGACTATCGCATATTCATCGTTGATCACAAAATAAGGACAGCTTCTCATACCGCCGCCTATATACCTCTCGGTATCGTCCATATCCATATCAACTATGCATTCACACTCGCCTGTATCCTCATTATACTCATAATTAAGGCAATCCTCACACATCTTCACGCTACACGCCTCCTTTTACAGATAATAAGTATAGCACACACAAAAGAAAAGGTCAAATTTTCAACTATACATTTTGCACAAATCGTGAACAAAATCTTAAAGAATGTACATAAGGATTGACGAAAACAAAAGAAAGTAGTATAGTAGGGTAAATCAAACCTCTTTTTACTACATCCGAAAGGAACGTGAAACAATTGAAAGGCATTGTCCTTGCAGGCGGTTCCGGTACCCGACTTTACCCGCTCACTATGGTTACAAGTAAACAGCTTCTTCCTGTTTACGACAAGCCCATGATATATTATCCGCTTTCAACTCTTATGCTCGCAGGCATCCGCGAGATACTTATTATCTCAACTCCTGCGGACACACCCAAATTCGAAGCACTTATGGGTGACGGCTCAAAATTCGGTCTTCACCTCTCCTACGCAGTCCAGGAAAAGCCCGAGGGTCTTGCTCAGGCATTCATTATTGCCGAAGACTTTATCGGCGACGATGACGTCGCAATGGTACTCGGTGACAATATTTTCTACGGCAACGGTCTCGGCTCACTGCTCCGCAGTGCCGCCGCAAACAACAAGCGTGCCACGATTTTCGGCTACTACGTCGAAAACCCCAACTCTTTCGGCGTTGTCGAGTTTGACGAAAACAGCAAGCCCGTTTCAATCGAAGAAAAGCCGGAGCATCCTAAATCAAACTATGCTGTAACGGGTCTTTACTTCTACGACAACCGTGTTGTCGAATACGCAAAATCACTCAAGCCCTCCAAAAGAGGCGAGCTTGAAATTACGGATATCAACCGCATTTACCTCGAAAACGGTGAGCTTGACGTAAAGCTTATGGGTAGAGGCTTTGCCTGGCTTGATACCGGTACGGTAGATTCTCTCATCGAGGCTTCCAACTTCATCCGAAGCATTGAAAAGCTTCAGGGCATCCAGATTTCCGCACTTGAAGAAATTGCCTACAATATGCGCTGGATTTCCAAGAAACAGCTTCTCGAATCCGTTGAAAAATACGGCAAATCACCCTACGGTCAGCATCTTCTCAGAGTTGCCGAGGGTAAGATACTTTACTCAAAATCAAACGAAAGACCTATCTGGGGCAGAGGAGAGAACTTATATGACTCAGAGTAACGCACTTACAGCAGTGCGTACAAAGCTCGACGGTGTTATAATTGTCGAGCCGCTCGTCCACGGCGACAGCCGCGGCTGGTTTTACGAAAGCTACTCCAAGCGCAAATACGAAGAGCTCGGTATAGAAGCGGACTTTGTGCAGGATAACCGCTCTTACTCTTCACAGAAGGGTATAATCAGAGGACTTCACTGTCAGCTTGAGCCGTACGCACAGGCAAAGCTTATCACCTGCACAAGGGGTGCAATACTCGACGTTGCAGTCGATATCCGCAAGGGCTCGCCCACATATATGCAGTGGGTAAGTGTTGAGCTTACGGCAGAAAACAAGCGTCAGCTTTTCATTCCCCGAGGCTTCCTTCACGGCTTCCTTACCTTGACCGACGATGTCGAGGTAATGTACAAAACCGACAATTACTACGAGCCGACTGCCGACAGAAGCATCAGATTTGATGACCCCGCCTTCGGTGTTGAATGGGGAACCGATACACCTCAGCTCTCTGCTAAAGACGGTAACGCTCCGCTTTACACAGACAGCGACGTAACGTTTACATATTAAATTTCAGCGGCAGGGGCAAGCCCCTGCCCTACTTATGTGAGAGGATAAAATATGAAAGTTCTTGTAACAGGCTTTGCAGGTCAGCTCGGCCACGACGTAGCCACTGAGCTTGCAGCGAGAGGAATAAGCTGTGTAGCCGCAGACAAAGCGGATTTTGACCTTACAAGCCGTGAATCGGTGAAGGGTTTTGTAGGTGCATGCAGACCCAACGTAATCATTCACTGTGCCGCATACACTGCGGTTGACAAAGCAGAGGAAGACAGCATAAACTGCTACAACGTAAACATAAACGGCACACGTTACCTTTGCGATGCCGCAGCCGAGAATCAGGCAAAAATCATCTATATCAGCACCGACTATGTGTTCGACGGCGAGAAAGACGAGCCTTACGAGGTTGATGACACGACTTCTCCCCAATCGGTCTACGGTGTCACCAAGCTCGAAGGTGAAAACATCGTAAGAAACAGCACAGCTAAGCATTTCATTGTGCGTACAGCCTGGGTTTTCGGTGCAAACGGAAGCAACTTTGTAAAGACTATGCTTCGCCTCGGTAAAGAGCGTGATACTCTTAACGTAGTTTGCGACCAGTACGGCTCACCGACCTACACCAAAGACCTCGCAAGACTTCTTTGTGATATGGCTCTCAGCGATAAATACGGCACCTACCACGCAACAAACGAAGGCTTCTGCTCCTGGGCAGACTTCGCCTGCGAAATTATGCACAAGGCGGGTCTGGGTGCAAGAATCGTACCGATTCCGTCATCCGAATACCCGGCAAAAGCAAAGCGTCCGATGAACAGCAGACTTTCAAAGCAGAAGCTTATCGACAACGGCTTCGCTCCCCTGCCCGACTGGCAGGATGCACTGAGCAGATATCTCGAAGAAATACAGTAAACATAAAAGCAGTGATAATCCGAAAAGATTATCACTGCTTATTTTTATATGAGCTTCTGTCGAAGGTCTAATAAAATCGCTTTTTCACGACGTGAGACCTGCACCTGCGACATTCCGAGCTGCTCGGCTGTTTTGCTCTGTGTAAGCCCTTTAAAGTATCTAAGCTCAATTATCCTACGGTCACGCTCAGGCAAGGTGACCATCACCTGCTGTAAAGCTATGCTGTCGGATATTTCGCTGTCGTGCGACTCAACGGGTATATCAAACTGCGAAGTGCGTGATTCATCGTCAGGTGTGAGTGAAAACGCAGGCATAGCCGCATTAAGTATGTGCGCCGTCTCCTGTAAATCGAGACCGAGCGACTCTGCAAGCTCACTCATAGTCGGCTCACGGTCGTTTATTCTTGTCAGCCTTTCACGCTCAAGCATTGCAAGACGCGATTTTTCCTTGAGCATTCTGCCTACCTTTACCGTGCCGCCGTCACGAAATATCCTGCGTATTTCGCCGAGTATAACCGGCACGGCATAGGTTGAAAAAGCAAAGCCACGCTCAGGCTCAAAGCCGTCTGCCGCCTTGACAAGTCCGACACAGCCTGCCTGAAAGAGGTCATCATATTCTATTCCCTTGCCCTTAAATTTACCTGCACACGAGTGCACCAGACCCATATTTTCCGTTATGATTTTTTCGCGCTCGGCTTTTTCAGTCGGCAAGAGCTTTGCCCTTTATGTATTTATCCAGTGTAACGCTTGTACCCTTACCGGGAGTTGAGCGCACACTCAGCTTATCGCAAAAGCTCTCCATAACCGCAAAGCCAAGCCCTGCTCTTTCACCGCCAAGACTTGAATAAAGCGGCTCCATCGCCTTTTTCACATCCTCAATTCCGCAACCTCTGTCACGGATTTTAATTTTGAAAAGCCCGTTTTCGTAAATTGCGGCAGAAATATAAATATTGCCGACACCGTTGGGATATGCGTGCACAATACAGTTTGTGACAGCCTCACTCACTGCGGTTTTTATATCGCAAAGCTCCTCAACCGTAGGGTCAAGAAGCGCTGCAAATCCCGATGCAACAAGGCGTGCAAAGCCCTCATTTGCAGAGCGGCTGTCAAGAGTCATACTGAATTTATTTATCGGTTTCATCTTTTACCTCCCGTCATATGAATTTTCGCAATTTTTTCAAGGCCCGACATTTTCATTATTCTGTAGCACCATTCAGGCAGATTTACAACTTCCAGCCGTCCGCCGTGCGCACTCACATTACGGTAACGCCCCATTACAAGCCCGACTCCCGAGCTGTCCATAAATGTAACCGCACTGAAATCCAGCACAAGCACCTGCGGCAACAGCTTGTCCGTTTCCTCATCAATCTGCTTTCTGATACCTGCGGCAGTGTGATGGTCGATTTCGCCCGAAAGAAAAACCGTCATACACTTGCCCGACGTAATCATTTCCATTTTTTCTTTTCCTTCCTTCAAAAATAAAAAACCTCTGTGCCGTTTAAGCATAGAGGTTTTCAAATGAAAATTATGTCAGATTTTAGAGTGTGATTATAATTTTTCAATCAGCTTCATTCTCACTTCACCTGCAAGATAGAGCGAGCCGCAGACAAGCAGGCAGTCGTAACCGTCAATTTCGCTGAGTGCACGTTCAACAGCCGCACTTGCATCACTTACCGCAATACAGTCATCACAGTAGCGAGAAGCAAGAGCACATAAATCATCTGCGCTCATAGTCCTCGGGTTATCTGCAACACTGCAGGTTATAATTTTACTGCAAAGCGGAGCTACATAAGAGAGATATGCATCGACATTTTTATCAGCCATCATACCGATAACGGCAATTATGCGTTTTTCAGCCTGTAAAGTGCTTATACTTGTCGCAACAACTCTTCCGCCGTCGTCGTTATGTCCACCGTCGAGAAGCACGAGCGGAGAGGTTGAAAGCACCTCCATTCTTGCCGCAACCTTTGCAGATTCGATGCCAATTTTGATATTTTCTTCGTCAACGCCTGCAATTCTGCAGATTTCTATAGCTGTTAAGGCATTATAGACCTGATATTCGCCGCTCATAGCGAGCTTATACTCTTTACCCTGATACTCAAATCCGACACCATCAATGTGGTTGACAATGTTTTTAACCTCATCGATTTCGGGCAAAGTAAAGCTATTGTGCTTTACAACGCAAGTATCTCTGACAATATCAATCACAGCAGACTGCTGCAACGGATAACATACGGTTTTGCCGCCTTCTTTTATAATCCCGCATTTTTCTGCGGCAATCTGCTCAACGGTATCACCGAGAATTGCAGTATGGTCAAGCGAAATTGAAACAATCGCACTTACAAGCGGAGTCGGAATAACGTTTGTAGAATCAAGTCTGCCGCCAAGACCGACCTCAAGCACACATATATCACAGCCGCTGCGTTCAAAAATCAAAAAAGCAGCGGCGGTAATAACCTCAAACTCCGTAGGCTGCATATCACGTAATGCAAGCTGAGTAACAATCGGTTCAAGCTCAGTAACAACAGAAGCAAAAAGTGATTTGTCAACCATTTCGCTGTTGATGCAAATACGCTCTCTGAAATCGGTGACAAAAGGAGATGTAAAAAGCCCCGTTTTTTTGCCGCTTGCATGCAGTGCACGGGCTACCATAGTAGAAGTTGAACCCTTACCGTTTGTGCCCGCTATATGGATAAATTTCAGTTTTTTTTCGGGGTTACCGACTGCGGCACAAAGTGCTTCAATACGCTCGAGACCGGGGTTGATACCGAAACGGTTAAGTGAATGTATATATTTCAAAGACTGTTCGTAGGTCATCTATTTCACATCCCATATATGCGGAAAATTAGTTTTTATAAAAATGCTCATTTCATTATCAGGCTTATTTCTTAAATCATATTTTTGTATGTAATTCTCAAAATCATCAGTAACAATTTTCATTTCGTTTTCCGAAATATCTTCAAAAGGCTTTATCCTGAACAATCCCTGTTTTTTATATTCTTTAAACTGTTCATAACAATCAATTATTTTGTTAACTCTTTTTATTTCAACAGGTTTTGTAACCGTATATGCACAGCTTATCTGTGTCGGATTTCCGGTATCAGTCACATTATCACACTCATAAAGATATCCGACTTTACCTTTATAAATTTGCTCAAATGCATTTTTGTAATACTCAGAGTAAACTACCGTACCGTCACTGTCAAACCCGTAAGGATAGAAGCTGAATGGCTTCGGCACGGGCTTCACCGCATACAGCAGTGCAACAACAGGATTAGCAGAAAAATAAATGTACGGCTTGTTATGCTCCGATAAAGAAGGTATAAGCTGAGTCAGACCATCCGTCGGACTGCCGTGATATAAGGTCATTTATTCTCACCTCTCCAACCTTTTAACAAATCACCATTGTCTTTTGAAAACCACTACTGAATTTTCAGTGAAAAGTAAATTAACAGTAAATAAGTAAAAATCCCGAGAACTGATGTCCTCGGGATTTTTGGTGATCCATCGGAGATTCGAACTCCGGACACCTTGATTAAAAGTCAAGTGCTCTGCCAACTGAGCTAATGGATCACATAGGCTCTGCACGCTTTGTGCTGAGCACTACGATATATTATCTTATTTCAGATAATTTGTCAAGTAGTTTTGGCAATTTTTTATTTTTATATCTCGTAACTTATGAGTTTTTGTGCCTGTTCAAGGCTTTCTTTCACCTTACAAGCAACTAAAGCTGTTAAAACTGCGCCGTATGCAGCCTCTTCACGGTGGAGCGGAATCTGCATTTCAGCACCGAGCGCCGCGGAAAAACGCTTCTGAAGCGGAACATTCTTACGCAGACCGTTACCCGAGCCGACAAGTGACGTTGCCTTAAAGCCCGTAGGCTCAATCATTTCGATAATCTCGCTGACCATTCCGCCGAGGAAACCGTTCATCAGAGCAACGGGAGTAAAATTATCAATACCGAGATTATTTATACTACCGCGTACCATGGGGTCAGACCTTGTACCGCTGAGCTTAGTAGAAACAGTAAGAGAATCGGTATCATCTGCCGACTCAAGTGCGGCATCCATATACTTGTAGATACTGCCGTCACACTCGCAGCCTGCCATTGCAAGACAGCTCTTGAAGAAATCCGCAAGCACTGCAAATGCTCTGCCGCCGCAGAGTGAACAGCCGACAAGTATATTCTTACCCGAACACAGCGGTCTTATTTCCATATTATCGGGAGCTTTTTTTAGGTCGGTAAGCACCGATATCTGACCGCCCGTACCCATATTTACAAGGGCACAGCCCTCCATATCACGCACAGAGCCTATAAAGCTTGCCTGATTGTCGCCTATTGCAACACATACGGGCACACCGTTATATTCACCTACCGCATCAAAATCGCAGGTAACATCGGGAAAGAAGCTGAAATCCATACCCGCTTTTTCTATCGCTTCTTTATCAAAGCAGCCGTTTTCAATATCGAAAATGCCGAATGATGCGGCATCGGATGAATGAGTCAAGGGAGATTTTCTTCCTGTGAGCACCATTGAGGCATAGTCGTGTATTGTACAGAATTTAACTGCAGACTCGGGCACGAGGTTATTTTTGCTGTGATAATAATACGTTGTACCACCAAATCCGCTTGCTGTATTATAGCCCGTAATATCCGACAAAACGGATGCATAAGTGCCGTTTTGATACGGCTGATTGCCGCTCTCATCCTGCCATGTATAGAGCGGGCTGACCGCCTTACCCTCTGCATCAATATAAACTATACCGTGCATCTGACCGGTAATACCTACAGCACACACGGGCGAAAACTCATTGAAAAGCTGAGCCGCAAGTGACGTAACCTTGCTGATTATTGCATCGGGTGACTGTATTTTTTCAAAGGGCTTACCGTCGATAAAGCTGTCATTATCGAGCGTAACTGATTTGAGCAGTTTGCCCGACTCGGCATCAACTGCAATACCGCAGATTGTTGTAGTGCCTATATCAAGACCGATAACGTTCATATTCTCACCCTCAGATTTTTGTTGATTCAAGGTCAAGACGGGTAATGATATCGTTCTGGATAGCCGGTGAAAGGTCAAGGAAGTTTACAAATGTGCCGTGGATTCTCATAATGTAAACACCGCTCGGAGCATACTTTTCAGGCTCTGCGAGCACTTTACGGAGAGTATCGGGAGTAGTGATATTGAAGTAGAGATAAGAGGGAGAAAGGTTTTCGTTTTTCTCGTTAAAGAAGATAGGCTTAAGCACCTTATCACGGAATTCTACGCCCTTTTCCTCATAATCGGCACCCTTGAAATATTTGGGGTCGATACCGAGATGTGAAGCGTAACCGCCGTTGAATTTGCCGTAGGGCAGCTTCATAGCGGAAAGCGTACGGAAGCCGAGACCGTTGCCTGCCTCGCCGTATAGAGGGTCTGTACCGTAGCCGAGCATATCTCTTGCACCTCTGCCGTCGGGTGTAGCACCTACCCAGTAGCCGTAGAGAAGATGAGTTGACGGGCTGGACCAGTCAGCACGGAAGGGATTGCCGAGATAGTTTTTCTGTGAACGTACGATATCTGAAATCCTGTTTGCAATTTCTGCAGCCTCGTTATCGACCGATTCAATACCGTTACCGAATTTCGGAGCAGACTTGAGGAACTCGCGAAGCTCCTCATAGCCCTCAAAGTTGACTTTAAGTGCTTCAATCAGCTTGTCACAGTCCTGAGGACGCTCTTCAAGCAGCTTATCGATTGCGATAAACGAATCGGCAATAACGGAAAGGCCGTGGATAAGACAGCCGCTGCCGTTATACTTTGTACCCTGCTTTTCGGGGTGACGTGTGTCAATACCGCTTTCGCAGCCGCCCATAAACGCACTGAGGAAGGGCACGCGAAGATGTGAAAGTGCAACGGAAGCACCGTTTGCGGCATCAGCCATAAGGCTTGCATAAACCTCGGCATTCTTATAGAAAGCAGTACGGATATTCTTAAGAAGTTCTTTACTGCTCGGATAATCAACGAAAGTGCCGATTTTTTCGCCTGTGATTGTAGAGTTGCCGCTATTGAGTGTAAGTTCAAGAATCTTGGGCAGGTTAAACCAGCTGTTTGTTGTGTTGCCGTTATCCTTACCCATTATAAGCGGCTCCTGACAGCCTGCTACGGAGTAATCGGGCAGGTCGCAAGCCTCAACACCGCTTTCACGGAGCACCTCAAACACAGTATCATCATTGAAGAATGACGGAGTGAGCACACCGGGTGTAAACATAAACTTACCGATTTCACGGTAGAGCTTTTCGGGTGTATTTTTATGAAGCTTGACAGAGAGAATGGGCTGAGGCAGATTCATATCGTAGTATGCATCCATAATAGCGTAGCTCATCTCGCTTGTAAGGTCATTGCCCTCAACATCTCTGCCGCCGACAAGCACGTTCTGTGAAATTGCCCAGCTTCTGTCACCGACATTGAAGAATACAAGGAAGTGACGGAAGAGCTCTGCGGCCTCTTCACGTGTTTCACCCGACATTGCTCTGTAGGGCTCGAAAATTCTGTCAGCATTACCGACTGAGAAAGCAAAGGGATTGGGAGCCTGCTCAAGAGTCATAACCTCCCAGAGAATGAGGAATGACTGGATTGCTTCGTAAAGTGACTCTGCACCGTTTGCAGGCACCTTACGGAGTGTCTTCTCCATAAGCTCAAGCTGAGCGGCACGCTCGGGTGAAGCTGTTTCCTTCTGTTTTGCGGCAATATCAGCGTAACGGTTAGCAAGAGTAACTGTAGCCTCAAGCACCATTCTGATATCCTCGAGAGTATCCTTACGCTCATCGTTCTTTTCACTGTTGATTTTCTTTGTAAGGTCGGAAATTATCTTGTTAAGACCAACAGAAAGAGCTTTGCGGAAATCGGGAATAAGGTGACCTGTTACCTGCTCGATAAAAAAGGCAACCTCACCTGTATATTTTGCGTATTTCTCATAAACCGCACTCAGGTCACGGACATAGTCGCCGCGCTTTGTACGCTCACGCATTGTGTCAATACGCTCCTGAGTAAACTCCTCGTTTGCCTCAATATCGCCGAAAACAGCTGTCGGGTCGCAGTAGCCCGAGAAGGTTTCGACCTGAAAAGCAGGGTTGATAAGAGCGTAGCTTCTTGCAAAAGAGTCGCTCTGTGTACCAGCAAATACGTTGTTGTCGCTGATTGAAAGCGGAAGCTTTTCGAGAATCATCTTAAGCTCACGTGCGGCACGAAGCTCTTCGCTCATACCGTTTTTGCCAAAGCCCGTTGCTTTATATGCAAGCTCACGTGAAAGGAACCAACCGTCGAGCCTTTTTTTAGCTCTCTCCTCACGGAATAGATCCTTCGCCATCTTTGTTATTTCGCCTTTAGCGTATACATTTTTTACTGACATAATATGTAATCCCCCATTCAGGTTCTGACTAATTTAATTGAATTATTTTTAAGTATATTACAAAACTCATCAAACTGAGCTTCGCTTACAAATGCATCCTGCATTGTGTAGCTCATACCGTTCTGTTCCCATTTGTCCTTACCGTACTCGTGGTAGCTGAGCACCTCGAGAGCAAAGCCATCCTTTGTCATAAAGGGTATCAACGCTTCTGCAAATCCTTCGGCATCCGACTTATCGGCATTGAAGCCGTTGATAAGCGGAATACGCAGGAGAAGCTGATTGCGAAGCTCAGAAGCCGCCTTGATATTGGCTATAACGGTTTCGTTGCCTACACCCGTATATTCTTTAAGCTTTTTACTGTCATAGTGCTTGAAATCCATAATCAGAAAATCAACAAGCTCAAACAGCTCAGGCAAGCGAGGATTTGTGCCGTTTGTTTCTATTGCGGTGCTGATACCTTTTTCTTTAAGAAGCACAAGCAGCTCCTTAAGTGCATCAAACTGCAGTGTCGGCTCGCCACCCGTAAAGGTGACTCCCCCACCGTCAAAAAACATAGGCTCAGCGGCAACGATCTGCTTTGACATATCCTCAATGGGCATACCGCCTTCTTTGGCAATCTTCATACTCTCGGGGTTTGAGCACCACGGGCAGTGAAGATTGCACCCCTGCAGGTGATAAACCAGGCGGTTACCCGGACCGTCTTGCGAATAGTTAAAGCCCTTGTGCAAAACGTTAATATCCGTAAAACCACCTCTTCCACCTATAATTATTATAGTATTTTAGCATAACCTAAATTATGAGTCAAGAAATAATAATAAATTAAGAAATATATAATATTTACTTTTCTTTCGGTTTTGCTATAAACGAAGCAATCAGACCGCAGAGCAGTGCCGCAGTAATGCCTGCCGCACCCGACGTAAAAGGCCCGGTAAGTGCGCCGAGTAAACCGTCGCTTTCAACAGCCTGCTTTGTACCCTTTGCAAGCGTGTAGCCGAAGCCCGTAAGCGGCACTGTCGCACCTGCACCTGCCCACTCTGCAAGAGGCTTGTACAGACCTACGGCACCGAGCACAACACCTGCCACAACGAACGAAACAAGAATCCTCGCAGGGGTCAGCTTTGTCATATCCATAAGCACCTGCCCTATCGCACATATAAGACCGCCTATAATAAAAGCTTTCAGAAAATCCATAAAAAATCCGCTCCTTTTCAGCTATTTTCAGCCAGAAGGAGCGGATTTATTCATCACATAATATATTTGTTCAGAACGGGTATTTTGCCGACAAGATATATAATCAGTAAGCTCACCGCAAACACACCGATGCCGAGCAACGGCACCGAAAAAACGGTATTGAACGAAAAACAATCCACATCAAATTCATAGCTCAAATAATCAATAATTGCAGCATGAACAAGATAAACACCGAAGCTGTATTTTGAAAGGAAGGATATAACTTTCAACGAGCCTTTGCCGAACTCTCTGCCCGAAAACAGATCCTTGAACAGTACGAACGCACTTACCGACAGCAGACCGATAAAAGGCGACTGGAATGCATAAAGAATAAATAAATTTTCGCCGAGCTTTGCCGAGTAGTAATAAGTGCCAAGCGGTATCATAACAGCGCTTACAAGACCACCGATATAAAGCAGTGCCTTGAATTTCTTACCGGGTGAATAACGCTTGAAATAATAGCCTGCAACATAGTAAAAGGTATAGCCGAAAACAAAATCCATATTAAACTTTTCGTCGATATATAAGAAAACCTCGTCAATTCTGCCGTGAAGCGAATAGAGTGCGACGTTCGACAGACCGAACATAAACACACAGCTCAGGATAAGAAAATACTCCGTAAGCTTTTTATCCTGCGTGATCTTTCTCAGAATCGGAGTAATCATATAAAGACCCGCTATCATGAACATAAACCATAGGTGGAACTCACCCTTGAGAAAATCCGTCAGGAACTCAAGCACAAACTTTTTGCCAAACGGAAGCGTACTGCGGCTGGCTCTGATTATCGCATAAAAAGCCGACCAGAAAACAAAGGCAGTAGCTATACGCAGTATTTTAACTTTATACAGCTTCTTTATTGAGTACTCGCGCTCCGGGTCAAGCAGAAAAGCGCCCGAAATCATAATAAATACAGGCACGCAGATATGAGTTATGCCGTCGTAAATATTGCATACGTGCCAATCAAACGAGCCTATGTCCGCGCGCATACCCACACCCGAAATATGCAGAGTAACCATCATAACCACGCTCATTATCCTGAGCAAATCAAGATACACAAGGCGTCCTCCGCTTGTTTTTTTCTCAGCCATAACACCCTCCCGAGAATAAAAGGTATATGAATTTTAACATATACCAAATAATGCCGTCAAGCAAATATAAAAAAGCTCCTTTCGTCAAAATAGCGAAAGGAGCTTTAAACACACCGTAACTGACCTATAAATTGGAATTTGACGCTCCGCCAAACTGAAAGTTTATGTACTGTGCATGATTACATAACCATTATTAATGTTCCTATTCCAATCAGAATACATCCTACCAATGACTTGATTGTAAACTCTTCGTGCAAAAATACAAACGCCAACACTAAGGTAATTACTACACTTAATTTATCTATCGGTACAACTTTTGATGCATCACCAATCTGCAATGCTTTGTAGTAACACAGCCATGATGCACCTGTTGCCAATCCTGACAAAATCAAGAATATCCAGCTCTTTCTGCTAATTTCTGTTATACCGTTTTGTGCATTCGTGAGGAATACCATTCCCCATGACATAGCAACTACAACAACAGTTCTTATAGCTGTTGCAAGATTCGAGTTGACCCCTTCTATACCGACCTTGGCCAGTATAGAAGTAAGTGCTGCAAAAATTGCAGACAGTAATGCGAATACAAACCACATACAATGTTACCTCCACAAATTCTTATTTGTCACATCACTTAAGCTCTGCAATTTTTTCTTCAAGCTTCTGAACGAACTGACCGACAAAATATCCGTCAATAAAACGATGGTTCACATCAAGTGTCATATTGATGATATATTTACCATTTTGCTCGGTGTATTTTCCCCAAACGAGAATGGGTGCGGTATCGTCTTTGAGCTTCGGATCTGTGTAGTCACGCTCATTTGAACACATTGTGATATCAGCCCAAGGAATACAGGAAAATACAATCTGCGACTCTCTCAAGCCACCAAGAGAATGTACTGACAAAGGATTGTTTTCACTTTCCTTACGGGCGTTAGTTGCAAATTCTATAATATTACCGTCACAAGGAAGTGACACCATATGAAAGCTTGTTGCACCTTTTTTCAAATCCGTAAAGCAAGGCACACGGCGGTCAATCTTATAAACCTTGTTATCCTCAGTTTCAAGTAAAAACTCATCAATTTCATTAATCGACTGTGTACAAAGATATATAAGCGAGTAATAGAAAGATATTTTGTTCTCTCTTGTAAACTCAAGAAGCTTTGTTATATCAATATTAAATGCAACGCAATAATGGGGTGTTGCAATATCAGAATAAAATTCAAAGTGTTCTTTTCTGTCCCAAGTGTTTATATCAATTTCTTTTCTCATAAAGCACCTCTGCAAATTCTTATTTGTCTGACTGTCCGACAAATTGGATTTTTTCAAATTGTTGCTGTTAATTCAAAGCTGAGAATTAATCTCAGCCCAGACACGGATGCTGTCTGATTTTGCAATTTCTTTGTTTTGCATAAATCCGCTGTTAACAAAAATATTATCCGTGTACTTTACGTTTGAACAGTATTCTCCGAACCAAAGACTGCCTTGAACGGAAGAGTTGTCAAAGAAATCACCCGTATCGACTGTGTTTTCCGAAAGAACAAGTCTGTTAATGTTGTTTATTCTCATAAGTGTTGACGGTATATCTTTGAAACTGTTTGAACTGATTTCTATATTTGTGAAAACGGCAGTTTCGGCAGACTTACCTGCAATGTTAGTGCCGATTTCGATTACAGAACCCCAGTCGCTGTAGTTACACTTCTCAAAGGTGTTGTTACGGATAATAAGGTTATCAACGCCCGTGCCTTCTTGCCAGAGTGTGGGTTCAATATCCATAACAACCTTTATCGCCTGAGCCATTGTTTTATAGAATCGGTTGTTTTCGCAAAGTCCGTTTGAGGACTGAAGAAGCAGACCTCTTGCTCTGTTTTCATGGAAATAATTGTTTCTGATAACGTAGTTACCGCTGTTGCATTCCGTATTATATGCGGTCCAGCCCACCGATAAAGTTTCGAGCAGACCTTCAACAACAACCTCTTTTGTTATCCAGTCAAGATTTTTGACAGAAACAACCTTTGCAGTTAAATCAGTATTCTCAAATTTATCATTCTTAAAGCCGAGAGTATCGCCCGCTTCAAGCCTCATTGCAGAAGCAATAAGAGTAAGTGTGTTACCGTTAACCGCAGAAACATAGCCGAGACCGTCATGAACGTTAATGCAATCATCACCCATACCGCTTATGTCACAATCCGAAATGTTGAAGCAACCGTTTGTGTTGACAATATGAATCGCATCGGCAGTCAGGGACACACAACGTTTATCTTTGTGTTCGGGATTTACTCCGATAAAACTGTTGATAATCTGAAAATGCGAGCTGTTGCCCTCGCAGATATAAGCCATACCCGGACTTCCGTAAATACTGACGTTATCAAAGGTTATGTTTTTACTGTAATCGCGGAGATTGAAAACCGTTCCGTTATAGACATAGTGCCTGAGTATGTATGTTTCTCCGTCTTCAAAACCGTTCATGCAACCGTTGTGAGTAACACGCAAGGTGTTATCGGAAATCTTCTGAAAGGATTTTATATTCGTTTCGTCCTGATAAAGATAAACCTCTTTTGACGAATATTTTGCACCGAAAGTATAAGTTTCGGGGTCGCATTGAGTAATCGCCATCAATCGGCAGTTTTCATCACAGTATTCCGCATCCTTGAAAACAAGGTCAAGAGTATAGGTATCGGTGTTACTGTTTTGAACGATAACAACGGAAGCGAGCGGACTTTTTTTCCAGTTCCAATCAATATTGAGGTTGCGTATTTCAACGCAGTCGCTGTTTCTGATAAAAAATCTGTAGTCGGTTGAAGAGAAAACAAAGGTTGCATCGTTGCCTTCAATCAGCAAATCGGTGCAGTTGTTTGCATCAAGACCGTTAATGCTCTCAAAATAATACGTACCTTTATCAATAACAAGCTTGGTCTGCGGATTTAAAGCACAGTAATTGAGCGCACTCTGAAAAGCGGCAAAATTATCTTCGTTTTCTTCAGAAAGTCCGAAATCAGCGGCATTGACCTCGTTCAATTTATCAGCTTTGGGTCGCTGAATATAAAATTTTGTTCCGTTAGCACCGTTTATTTCGTCTGCCGTTCTGTTTTCACTTAAATTGACGAGTTCTTCAACAAGCACATCTGATTCTGCGGGTAGTGTTGTCGATGAAATAAATAACAACAATATTGAAGCAATAAAAGAAACTATTTTCAGAAGCATCGAATCTTCCTTTCAAATTCTTATTTATGAAAATGATTATATCACATAAAAAAACCAATTACAATCGGACGAATACAGATTTGTAACCTGAAATCAATGAGAAACATTGTACACCGTCAAGCCGACAGTCTAAAAACAAATACTTTCACCTTGAAATTCTTATTTTTTGTGATAATTTCAACATATATAAAGCTGAAATTGAGGTTCAAATCGTCACCTGTGTTATTGTTTTGAATATGCGTATATGCTATACTGTTGGGCAGCGACTAAAGAAAGGTCAACATTATGCAAAAGGAATTTAAAAAAGGATTTTCAGACGGTATACCTATCGGATTAGGATATTTTTCGGTCTCTTTCGGTTTTGGCATTTTAGCTATGAGTTCCCGTATTTCTGCTTTTTTTGCCTGGCTTATTTCCGCAACAAACCTTACCTCTGCAGGTCAGGTAGCAGGCGTTGAAATAATAGCTGCATCAGGTACGCTGGTAGAAATGGTTCTTACACAGCTTGTAATAAACCTGAGATACTCGTTAATGGGTTTTTCATTGACTCAGAAGCTTGACAGCAGCTTCACCACACCTAAAAGGCTTCTGTTAGCCTTCGGCATTACCGACGAAATTTATGCCGTAGCAATATCGCAGAAGGGTAAGATTACCGCATCATATATGGCGGGACTGATAGTTATACCTTTTATCGGCTGGACCTCAGGCACGGTTGCAGGTGCACTGACCAATCAGCTGCTGCCCGAAATAATAGCAAACAATATGGGAATTCTGCTTTACGGTATGTTTATTGCCATATTCATACCTGCCGCAAAAAAGAGTAAAGCCGTTCTTTTTGCCGTTATCATTTCTGCAGCTGTGAGTGTATTGCTCAAATACTTTTTCCCCTTTATAAGCAGTGGATTTTCAGTAATTATAAGTGCAGTCGTTGCCGCTGTCATCTGTGCAGCTTTATTCCCCGTTAAAGAGGAGGAAGAAGAATTATGAGCATAATAATTTACATAGCCGTAATGGCAGGCGTAACATACCTCATCAGAATGATACCATTTGCGGCATTCCGAAAACAAATCAAGTCCCGGTTTGTCAAAAGCATCCTCTATTATTTACCTTATGCCGTACTTGCGGCAATGACAGTTCCTGCTATTTTTTATTCAACAGGAAATATTAAAAGCGCAGTCGTCGGTACAGTCGTTGCAGTAGTTATAGCTTTTTTTGAAAAGCCGCTGATAATTGTCGCCTTGGCAGCTGCAGCTTCGGGGCTTATCGCAGATTTGATAATATGAGTAAACCGACCATTCAATAATATAGATTTGTGATATTAAATAAATGTATAACAAATGTATAACGTTAAAAGGAGCGTTACGGCATATACCGTAACGCTCCTTAACGCATATAAAATTACATTTCTTCGATGAATCTGACGATGTCGCCGACTGTCTCGAACTTCTCAAGTGCATTGTCGGGAACTTCGACTTCGAACTCGTCCTCAAGGCTGATTGCAAGATCAACAAGGTCAAGGCTGTCTGCACCAAGGTCATCCTTAATATTGGTCTCCATGGTGACATCACTCTCCTCAAGCTCAAGCTGCTTGCAGATGATTTCACGTACCTGCTCGAAAGGCATAATAATTCTCCTCCTTACTTTGATTAACTATGAATAACTTATTAACAAAATTGATTGCGTACTTATCTTATAGGGTATAGCACGGTTTGTCAAGTGTTTTGCGTAAAATTTATTTTAAAATCAGTTTCCGAAGGTTGAGCTCATATCGCTCTGAACGGCCTCTCGTGTAACCTTGACAAATTTCGAGCCTGCTATCTTATCCTGAAGAAGCTTAAAATAAAGCCCCTTATCAATAGGCAGTTCGACAGTCTTATCAAGCCAGCTTGAAAGGTGTGCACAGTTGGAAATTGTAAGGCCGTTGATGCCTTCTTCACCTCTGCCGACAAGGTCGCCGCCGCGAAGGATATTATCGCCGAACTGTGTCATTACCTGAACATGCTGTGACCACGGTGCAGGATCGGGAGTTATTGTATATTTTGTTGTGTCGATTCTGCCGAAGCCCTCACCTGCTGTATCGCAGAATTCCTGGCAGGACTGAGCAAGCTCAATAACCTCAAGCTTATTGTTCATACAAACAATCTTTGCCTTATCAAGTGTGATCTCGAGGCGGTTTGTGCCGGGGAAGTCACCCGTTGTGGTGATAAATACACCTGTTGCACCGTTGGGATAATCAACGTAAATCGTAACGTCATCCTCAACCTCAATTTTGTGCCACTTGCCCTCGTGAAGGAAGCCGCGAACCTTGCAGGGCATACCGCACAGCCACTGCCAGAGGTCGAGCTGATGGGGACACTGGTTGAGAAGAACACCGCCGCCTTCACCTGACCAGGTTGCACGCCAGTCACCCGAATCGTAGTAGGACTGAGTTCTGTACCAGTCTGTTATAATCCAGTTTACGCGCTTTATCTCACCGTACTGACCGCTCTGAAGCATCTCACGAAGCTTGATATAGCAAGGATTTGTGCGCTGGTTGAACATAATTGCAAATGACTTGTCGCTCTTTGCGGCAACCTCATTCATCTCTTCAACCTGCTTTGTGTATACACCTGCGGGCTTTTCAATCATAACGTGAAGACCTGCGTTAAGGCCCTCAATAGCGTATGTAGGATGCAGATAGTGGGGTGTTGCAACAAGAATTGCATCAACCTCTCCGGATGCAATAAGCTCACTGCCGTCGTTATATACCTTAACATTCGGGAACATCTCGAGAGCAACCTTACGGCGTGATTCCTTAAGGTCAGCCACAGCGGTAAGCTCAAACTCCGGCATACAGCCTGCAAGCATATTCTGCATATGGCTTGTACCCATATTACCGCAGCCGATGATGCCAAGGCGGATACTGCCCTTTGAAAGAGACTCAAGTATCTCTTTAAGAGCGTTTACGGCTGCATCAAAAGATTCATCGGAATTTGCATAAACATAGCTCTTTTTCTTTTCAATGGATTTAATCGTACCGTTGTCGGGTTCAAGGTCTTTGAGACCGTCAAATACAGTAAGATGAGGCTCGAGTGAAAGGAACTTCTCGCCGCCGTTACGTGCAAAACGCTTGATGATCTCGGCAACGCTGCCGTCGCCCTTGCCTGCAGGTACGACCTCACCGTTTTCAAAGTAAGCATCCTTGACGTGGAGATATTTTACAAAGCCTGCTACTTTTTCGTAAGCTGCAAGCGGATCGACACCGCACTGTATGTAGTTTGCAGGGTCAACGATTGCATAGAGGTTGGGAGCACAGTATCGGAGAACTTCGAGGTTTCTGTCATCAGTGTCGCCATAGATTTCCTTCTCGTTTTCAAGGCAGCAGTAGATACCCTGCTCAGCCGAATAGTCTGCAAGAGCCTTTACTCTGCGGAGCACCTCTTCACGGTTGTCCTCATAGCTCTGACCCTTTGTGAAGAAGAAACTGAACATACGGATATATTTTGTTTCGAGTATCTTTGCAACCTCAACAGTGTTCTTGAACTTTTCAAAATGAGACTCAAAATCATCGTCGATCTCAATCTTACCGAATGGAGAGCCGATTGAAGAAACCTTGATGCCCTCTGCATCAAGCTTTTCTTTGAGAACCTTTGCCTCTTCTACAGTGAAGTCGGAAATATTTTTGCCGTTGATACCTCTGGGCTCAAAGTAAGACATACCGTTACGCTTGAGTGCCGCAATCTGACCGTCAAGGTCCTTTGCAGCTTCATCGGCAAAGCCTGAGAGAATAAAATTCAACATTGTTATACACTCCTCTTATGGATTGTTTTTATAAAACAGAATTTATTTTTTTCTGTAAAGCTTCTGATCCTGATGCTCGGGCTCGCTTGTGAGATTTACGCCGAGCTTTTTGAGCAGGCTTTCATCAACGTGAGAAAGCATAACACTTACGTGCATCTCACAGCCTCTGAGTCGCTTGAGCTGAGCCATAGCCTTTGCCGCATTCCCATCCGTTGCGGCACAGATTGAAAGAGCAAGAAGAATTTCGTCGGTATGAAGTCTCGGATTCTTACTGCCCATATGTTCAACCTTAAGCTGTTGTATGGGAGTTATGACCTCGGGAGAAATAAGGTGAAGCCCGTCCTCAATGCCCGCATATGCCTTGAGCGCATTTAAAAGCATAGCCGCACTGCAACCGAGAAGTGAAGAAGTCTTACCCGTAATGATTCTGCCGTCATCAAGCTCGATTGCCGCTGCGGGAGAGCCCGATTCCTTAGCTCTTGCAAGAGCGGCGGAAACAACCGGTCTATCCTCTTTGCTCAGCTTTGCCTGGCGCATAAGAAGCTCCAGCTTGTATATTACATTCTGGTCAACCTTACCGTCACGACGCTCACAAAGACCTGTATAGTAGCGTCGTATTATCTCGTTATTTGCCGCCTGACAGACAGCCTCGTTATCAAATATGCAGTAACCTGCCATATTAACGCCCATATCGGTCGGTGACTTGTAGGGTGATGAACCGTAAATGCTCTCGAAAATAGCATTGAGTACGGGGAATATCTCAACGTCGCGGTTGTAGTTAACGGTCGTTTCACCATATGCCTGAAGATGGAACGGGTCAATCATATTTACATCGTTAAGGTCTGCGGTTGCAGCCTCATATGCAAGATTAACGGGATGATTCAGCGGAAGATTCCATATCGGGAAGGTTTCAAACTTGGCATAGCCCGATTTGATTCCCCTCTTGTTTTCGTGGTAAAGCTGAGAAAGGCAGGTGGCCATTTTGCCGCTGCCGGGGCCGGGAGCGGTAATAATAACAAGCTGACGCTGGGTTTCGATATATTCGTTTTTGCCGTAGCCCTCATCGCTTACGATAAGCGGAATGTTTGACGGATAGCCCGGAATTTTGTAATGGCGGTAAACCTTTACACCGAGGCTCTTCATCCTTTCGGTAAACACCTCTGCAGAGGGCTGACCAGAAAACTGAGAGACAACAATACTGCCGACAAAAAGACCTATCTCACGGAATTCGTCAATAAGTCTGAGCACGTCTGCATCGTATGTGATGCCGTAGTCGCCTCTGATTTTATTGTTTTCAATATCTGCGGCATTGATTACAATAACGACCTCAGCCTGGTCCTTGAGCTCAAGCAGCATCTTGAGCTTACTGTCGGGCTTGAAGCCGGGCAGTACTCTTGCGGCGTGATAGTCGTCAAAAAGCTTACCGCCGAATTCAAGATACAGCTTGCCGCCGAACTGGTCGATACGCTGTCTGATACATTCAGACTGCATTTTGAGATATTTTTCGTTGTCAAATCCTATCCTGTCCATCTGTAGTTCTCCGTCCTGCCCTTTGTCAAACGCATACGGGCACATTATTAACTATCGCATTATAACACAACTTATCCATAAGTTAAAGGGTATAATCATAAATTTTTATGGAATTTCTAAAAATTATTATATCTATTGAAATAATAAAAGAAAAGAAGTATAATAAGGGTTACCCTTAATAATGGGTTAAAAGGTTTTATTCGAGGTGTAAACCATGATTATCAAAAACGCTACAGTTTACGGTGCCGATTTCGAGCCAAATATAACAGACATCGAAATTGAAAACGGCATCATCAAAGCAATAGGCAAAACAGAAAAAGACGGCGAAGACTATACGGGTCTCACCGTGCTTCCGGGTTTTATCGATATACACATTCACGGCACAAGGCTTGCCGACAGCTCATCGGGCAGCACCGATGAAATTGCAACGATAAGCAAAGCACTTGCCGAACACGGCATAACCTCCTTCTGCCCCACTACTATGACACTGCCGACTGAAACGCTCGAAAAAGCATTTGCGGCAGTTGCAGAATATATGGGCAGCGAAGATGGTGCATATATACACGGCATCAATATGGAGGGTCCGTATATATCGCTTGCAAAAAAAGGTGCCCAGGCGGCTGAGCACGTCCGTCCTGCCGACCTTGACGAATTCAGCAAGCTCAATTCGATATGCCCGATAAAACTTGTTGATATCGCTCCCGAAACGGACGGTGCCGTAGAGTTTGCAAAAAAAGCAAGTGAAGTATGTACTGTTTCTGCCGCACATACGGACGCAACCTTTGCCGAAGCAAAGCTCGGCTTTGAAAACGGTTTTACCCATGCAACTCACCTTTTCAACGCAATGACACCGATACAAAACCGTGAGCCGGGTGTACCGACTGCAGTATTCGATACCGATGGTGTTACCGCAGAGCTTATCTGCGACGGCTTCCACAATCATCCCGCAATCCTCCGCATGGCATTCCGTGAGCTCGGCGAAGACAGAGTCTGCGTTATAAGCGATTCGATGTCTGCCGCAGATAACGGCGACGGCGAATATGAACTCGGCGGTCAGACGGTATATGTAAGAGACGGCAAGGCAACACTTGCCGACGGCACGATAGCCGCAAGTACAACAAACGTTTTTGACGAATTTAAAAACCTTTTAAATTTCGGAATTGATTTCAAATCAGCACTCAAAGCCTGCACGGCTAACCCTGCAAAGGCTATAGGCGTGTTTGACGTAACAGGCTCGGTTGAGCCGGGTAAGAGAGCAGACCTCACCGTTATTGACGGCGATGCTCAGCTCAGGCACGTATTCATCAAAGGTAAACAAGTGCTCTGACACTGAGCACGCTATATATCAAGCGGTGTACGGTATACAGCTCCCCGAGGGCTGAAAGTGCCACTGCAACCTTGCTCACCGCATTTTTTGAGAGGTCAGCTCTCAAACCATATTATGCCGCCGGGGCATAAATTGACAAAGAAAAGGATGATAATCAAATGAAAACAATAGGTGTACTTATAGCAGACGAGCATGAATACAACCCCTTCTGCAAATGGGCAACGGAAAACGGCGCGCGTACCTTCACCGAAAACGGTATGAATATGCTTGAGGGTGAGCTCTTCGGTGTAAAGCTGATTGCAATGATGACCAATATCGGCAAGGTAAATGCCGCAACAGCTGCTACACACCTTATACTTAAATACAGTGTTGAAGAGATATACAACATCGGCTTCTCAGGCGCAGTAAAGGGTGTACGCAGAGGCGACCTTGTTGCAGGATCAAGCTGTACTGAGTGTGACTTTGACCTCACACCCCTCGGTCTTGAACTCGGCGTAAAGCCCGACCAGAAGTACGTATACGAAACCGACCCTGAGCTTGTTGAGCAGTGCAGGAGTCTCGGCATCAAGGTTGGTGCACTCGGCACAGGCGACATGTTCCTCACAAGCACTGAAAAGAAAGCTGACTTTCATAACCGTTTCGGCATTGTCGCATTTGATATGGAGTCAGGGGCAATCGCAAGCGTATGCGACAGATACGGCATAAAAAGCTTAAGCATACGTAAGATATCCGACGACAGTGAAGAAACAGCCTGCGAGGATTACAGAGAGATGAACAAGAGCGAGGAAATGGGTCTTACAGATACACTTGTTTCTCTGCTCAAGGTACGCTTCAATGGATAACTGCACACTCTGCCCCCGTATGTGCGGTGCATACAGACCGCTCACGGGCAAAGGTGAAGGCTTCTGCGGTTTACCTGCCCTGCCGGGAATCTGCCGTGCAGACAAGCATATGTGGGAGGAGCCGGATATCAGCGGAGAAAGAGGCTCGGGCACAGTTTTTTTCAGCGGATGCGTACTCAGGTGCGAATTCTGCCAGAACAGCGTGATATCACGAAACAGTTGCGGTAAAACGGTTAATGCTCAAGAGCTTGCAGATATTTTCAAAAGACTCGAGAGTGAAGGTGTGCACAATATAAACCTTGTCAGCCCTACCCCCTACTATCCCGTAATCACCGAAGCTCTCGATATCTATCGCCCCGCTATACCGATAGTCTGCAACACCTCCGGCTACGAGCGTGTTGAAACGCTGAAAAGGCTTGAAGGATACATCGATATATACCTGCCCGATTTCAAATATTCATCGGCTGAGGCGGCAAAGAAGTATTCTGCCGCACCCGATTATCCCGCGGTTACCCTCGCGGCAATCAAAGAGATGGTAAGGCAGGTCGGTATACCCGTACACAGCGACGACGGAATGATGAAAAAAGGCGTTATGATAAGACATCTGATTTTACCGGATAATGTTGAAAATTCACTCGGCGTGCTCGATATGATAGCTGATGAATTGCCGCAGGATATTTATGTCAGCCTTATGGCACAGTATTTCCCGACAGGCAACGAAACCCACACCGAGCTTGGCAGAAAAATAACAAAAGAAGAATACGACACAGTCAGCAGCTATATGATGCTGCTCGGTCTTGAAAACGGATATATGCAGGAGCACGAATCTGCCGACAGCAGCTACGTGCCCGATTGGAATATGATTTAAAGGAATGATAAATATGAAACTCAACTACACACCCGAAGAATACTCGACAAAAGCAAAAGCTCTGTTTGAGCAGGGCTACAACTGTGCACAGGCGGTACTGCTTGCTTTTGATGATATAACAGGTTTTGATACAAAAACCGCTGCCGCACTTTCATCCTCCTTCGGCGGAGGTATGGGCAGACTGCGTGAGGTCTGCGGTGCAGTAAGCGGAATGTTTATGGTATCAGGTATTGTCCGCGGCTACAGCGACCCAAAAGCAACTACAGAAAAAGCAGAGCATTACGCATTTATTCAGAAACTTGCAGCAGACTATAAAGCAGAAAACGGCAGCATAATCTGCCGTGAGCTGCTCGATTTGCCCGGTGCGGAATCCCCCATACCCGAAGAACGTACGGCAGACTACTACCGCCGCCGTCCTTGCGGTGAATATGTTGCACGTGCGGCACTGCTGCTTGCAAAGACCCTTGAAGCTGATGAAAGCTGAACAGGAAGGAAATTTAAATGATTCAGAAACAGCTAAAAAAACTGCCAATGCTTCTCAGCGGAGCACTCATATGCACTGTGCTGATGTTGGTTGTATATATGCTCAAAGGTGTATGGCCTTTCGGTGCAGGCAATGTTACCTATGATGATATGGCACAGGGCACGTTACCGATATACTATCACCTTTATGACTGGCTTCACGGTGATAAGGCAATGGCTTTTGATTGGTATACGGGTCTGGGCACAAACATTGTCAACTCGGGTACGTTTATGCCGCTTGACCTTGTGCTCTGTCTTTTCAGCCGTGATAAGCTGCTTTACGGCATAGGTATACTGATAATCGTAAAGGTTGCGGCAAGTGCCGTCACCGCAAAATATGTATTTGACAAACTTTTCGGCAAGGTCAGTCAGATATGGCGTGTGCTTTTCAGCGTGATGTACGCTATGAGCGCATACTCAATGTTTTACTACACAAATTCATTCTGGCTTGATTTTGTAGTCATTTTTCCGTTGGTTTTTTACGGACTCAAACGATTGCTTGCAGATAGCAAGCCGCTTGTATTCGTGCTTTTTTATGCATACACACTTTACCTTTCGGTCTATATAGGCTTTATGGTTACGCTCGGTGTATTTTTTCTCAGCGGTCTTTACATTCTTCTGCTGTGTGAAAAAGAGAACCGTGGCAAACGCACCTGCCTGCTCGGTCTCAGCACACTGACGGGTGCTCTGCTCTCAGCCTGGCACAGCGTGCCTATGGCAATTCAGACGCTATCCTCAAAGCGGCTTGAAACAAGCTTTACCGAGTCAAAAAATTCACCTTTACTTGATATATTCACAACAAACCATATCAACTCCATACCCTCTAAGCTGATGCTATGCGTCGGTCTTCAGCTCGCATTTGTGCTGACGGTCATTTTTATCATCAGACTGATAAAAGACAAAAAAACAAATAAAGCCTGCTTTGTAGCAGGCAGCTTCTTTTTACTCTTTGCACCTGTTTTATTTGAGAACGTCAACCTGTTATGGCACGGCGGAAGCTACATTCAGTTTACGATGCGTTTTTTCTTTATATGTGTATTCGTGCTGTTAACGCTCGCTCTTGCCTGTATTGACACCTACGGCGAAACACTTTTAAAGCCTAAAAAAAGCTTTACAAAATTTGCCGTATTTGCTCTTATTGTATTTCTTACCGTGATTTTCGTTTCAGGTGTCATATTCTTCGCAACAAAAACTCTTGGTAAACTCGGCACAGAAGAGACTCTCAGCTATGTAAAAGCCATAGGCTTTGCGATCCTTTTTGCTTCAGGCATACCGCTGTTTACACTTCTGCTCTGTCAGAAAAAGCATATCACGCAGGCATTCTGTTTTGTGCTCTGCACAGTACAGTCACTCGGAATCTGCTATGCAGGCGTAGCAAACGCTCATCAGCAGAAAGACGAAGAAATGCTTTATAACAGCACATCATATTTTGACTACTGCCGTGAGGTTTCACAGCTTGACCTTGATTGCGGAGAGCTCGGCAGAATCAAAAACTCCGACACCTCACTCAACACCAACTATCCCTTTATACTTCAGACTCCCGCACTTTCAAACTGGACTCACAATATTCCTCACTATATGCAGCTTGCCGCAACAAATCTCGGCTACAGCACACAGTACACCCGTATACTCGACTCAGGTGGCACCGCCTTCACCGATGGTATACTCGGCATCAAAAAGCTTATAGTAAGAAATCATATAGATGTAAGCAACCAATTCACCAAGCTTGACAGCACCGAAAACTTCGTGCTTTACGAAAACAGCTATGCTATTGAAGCAGGCTTGCTCGGCGACAAGTCACTCCTTGACGATATAACATCAGCCAAAGCCTATGAAAGATTTGACATACAGAATAAGCTCTACCGCTCGTTCACCGCTTCGGATGAATCACTTTTCAGCGTATGCTCAAACAAGGGCGAAACAGCCGACAGGATCAAGCTTACACTCAGCGAAAAAGATGAGCTTGTTTTCAAATATACGGCAGGCGAAAACGAGGTACTCTACCTCAACACAGCCGACTTCGGCAGTAAATCGCTCAAGATCTCCGTAAACGGTGAGCGTGTAATTGCTCCGTATTACAAACAAACCAACTACAGCTACTATCCTTCTCAGGCTGTAAACGGCATCCTTACGCTCGGCAGCTTCAATAAAGGCGAAGACGTTGAGATTACGGTAAGATGTATCAACGATGAAGTTATCACGAACGAAACCGTACAGCTTGCATATATGCCGCTTGACAAAATGACTCAGCTTAATTCGATGTATAAGGACACTGTAACCGATATAAGCGTCGGCAAAACAAGCCTTACGGTCAGCTACAATAACACTTACGGCGACGGCAAATATATATTTATTCCCGTTACCTTCGACAATGGCTGGAAATGTACGCTCAACGGCGAAAAGGCTCAGGTGCTCAGTGCACTCGGCTCATATATCGCGGTTGAGCTGCCCGAAGGCAGCGGCACATTTACTCTCAGGCACACTTCACCCGGACTTGAAATTGGGCTTGTGCTCAGCACTGTCGGTCTTATTATGGCAGGTGTGATGTTACTGCTTAAAAAACGAGATTACGACTTGCCGAAAATCATTACGGTAACTGTACTGTGGCTTTTCATACTGCTGTTTGCCGCATCGGTGATCTTTATTTATGCTGTATCAATTTTATTTTTCGCAGTCAGTATAGTAGATATGATAAAAAACGGTATTCCTTCAGAGGTGAAATAAATGGGTAAAATAATTGCAATAGTAAATCAGAAAGGCGGCGTAGGCAAAACCACTACCGCCGTCAACCTTACAGCCGCTGTCGGTGCACAGGGCAAAAAGGTACTGCTTGTAGATATCGACCCGCAGGGCAACGCAACAAGCGGTCTGGGTATAAACAAGCGTGAGGTAAAGCTCTCATCCTATGACAATATAATCAACTCAACACCTGCCTCGCAGACGATAATACATTCCCCCTTCAAAAATGTTGACGTTATCCCGTCTACAATGGACCTTGCGGGCGCTGAGCTTGAGCTTGTCGATGTAGAAAGACGTGAGGCAAAGCTTCGCTCCTGCCTTGCACTTGTAAAATCGCAGTACGATTTCATTTTTCTCGACTGTCCGCCTTCACTCGGTCTTATAACGCTCAACGGACTGTGTGCAGCAGATACTCTGCTTGTGCCTATCCAGTGCGAATACTATGCACTCGAGGGTCTTTCACAGCTTATTTCAACCGTACGTAACATCAAGCGCCTTTACAATCCGCTCATAGATATCGAAGGTGTACTGCTGACAATGTATGACGGCAGACTCAACCTCACACAGCAGGTAGTTGACGAGGTAAAGAAATTCTTCCCGAAAAAGGTTTTCAATACCGTTATCCCCCGCACCGTCAGACTTTCCGAGGCACCGAGCTTCGGTCAGCCCGTTATGTACTACGACCGTAACTCAAAGGGCACCTTCGCCTACGATAACCTTGCAACCGAACTTATAAACAAAAGCACTACATAAGGAGGACATATATAATGGCAGCTAAAAAAGGCGGACTCGGACGCGGACTCGACGCGCTCCTTGTAGATAACTCAATTGAGAACACCTCAGCATCCTCCGCAGTAAAATTAAAGCTCAATGAAATTGAGCCCAACAAAAATCAGCCCCGAAAAAACTTCGATGATGAAGCTCTTTCAGAGCTTGCCGCGAGCATCGAAAAGCACGGTGTTATCCAGCCGCTTCTCGTCAGACCTCTTACTGGCGGCACATATCAGCTTGTAGCCGGCGAAAGACGCTGGCGTGCTTCAAGAATGGCAGGCCTCACGGAAGTACCCGTGGTAATCAGAGAGCTCAATGACGCAGATGCGGCTGCACTTGCACTTATCGAAAACCTTCAGCGTGAAGACCTCGACCCGATTGAAGAGGCTGAGGGCTACAAATACCTTATGGACACATACGGTGCTACCCAGGAGGAAGCCGCACAGAGAGTCGGTAAATCACGCTCCGCAGTTGCAAACCTTATGCGTCTGCTTGCACTTCCAAAAGATGTACTCGAGCTTGTAAGAAGCAAGTCTCTCTCCGCAGGTCACGCAAGGACTCTGCTTCCGCTTGAGGATGCGGCGCTTATCTCGCAGTTTGCAAAAGAGGTAATCGAAAAAGGTCTTTCTGTCAGAGAAACAGAGAAATGGGTCAAGGATTTCCTTAAGCCCAAAAAGCCTTCAAAGCCCACTGCCGAAAAAGACAAGTATTTCACAGAGGTCGAGCTTTCACTCTGCGAAACGCTTGCAAGAAAGGTAAGCGTTAAAGGCGGAGAAAAAGGCGGCTCGATCACAATAGAGTTCTTTGACAAAGACGACCTTATGAAAATAGCAAAGCTTTTTGAGGAATAATAATGGCACTTGACGGACTTACCCTTAGCTTTTTAAGAAAAGAAATTGCAGATACGGCAGTAGGCTGCCGTGTTGAAAAGGTGCACCAACCCTCCCGTGAGGAGTTGGTGCTTGTTCTGCGTGGCAGAAACGGAGCGCATAAGCTGCTATTAAGTGCAGGCGCAAACTCACCTAAAATACATTTCACGGCTTTTCCGCCCGAAAACCCTGCAAAGCCGCCGATGCTCTGTATGTTGCTTCGCAAGCACCTCACCTCTGCGCTGCTGACAAACATAAGACAGGAAGGGCTCGAACGTGCGCTATTTCTTGATTTTGATGCAACAAACGAAATCGGCAACCCCGTAAAGCTCACACTCTGTATTGAAATAATGGCACAATACAGCAACATTATCCTCATAAACGAAGAAGGAATTATACTCGATGCCGTTAAGCGTGTTGACAGCGAAACCTCTTCACTCAGGCAGATTCTGCCCGGTATGCTGTACAAAATGCCGCCTAAGCAAAACAAGCCCGACCTTACGGAAATCAGCTCATTTGATGCGGCTGCCAGTGCCTCAGAGAAAGACGGCAAAACCGCAAGCGGTGCAATACTCGCAAGCGTGCAGGGTCTCTCCCCTATCGTCTGCCGTGAGGTTGTGAGCAGAGCAATCGGTGAGGATAAGCGTGCAGAAATGCTCACCGAAAACGATATGAAATTAATTGCTGCAGAGCTTGACAGACTCAAAACCTGCGAGCCGAAGCCTTGTGCGGTAATTGACCCAAGCGGTAAACCTTTGGATTTCTCATTCAGGGAAATCACACAGTACGGTGATAACGCACAGCTCAAATTCTTCGATTCATTTTCGGCTTTGCTTGATGATTTCTACTATGAAAAAGACAGAATCGAGCGAACAAAGCAGAATTCATCCGAGCTTCAGAAGCTCGTCGCAAACCTTATACAGCGTACTGCAAGAAAGCTCGACCTTCAGCGTGCGGAGCTAAGCCAGTGTGCTGACCGTGAGCAGCTTAAAATAAATGCTGAGCTTATTGCCGCAAACATCTATCAACTCAAAAAAGGCGCACCTTTTTACGAGGTTTACAACTACTATACCAATGAGATGATAAGGATAAACGCAAACCCTGCATTGACACCCAATGAAAACTCACAGCGGTATTACAAAGAATACCGCAAGGCAAAAACAGCCGAGCAGATGCTTACCAACCTTATCGCTCAGGGCGAAGAGGAGCTTGCTTATCTCGACACTGTTGCCGACTCACTTTCACGTGCGGAAACAACAGCACAGATCGGTGAAATCCGAGCAGAATTAAGTCATACGGGTTATCTCAAATCCAAACAAAAGCCGGGTACAAAAGCACCGAAGCCTTTGAGTCCTATGGAATATGAATCAAGCGACGGATTCACAATTCTTGTCGGCAGAAACAACGAGCAGAATGACAGACTCTCGCTCAGAACAGCCTCAAAAAACGATTTGTGGCTTCATACGCAGAATTTTCCGGGCTCACACACAATAATTGTTACAAACGGTGAAGAAGTGCCCGAGGATACACTTGTTGAGGCAGCAATCATAGCGGCATACCACAGCAGAGCAAGACAAAGCTCCGGCGTGCCTGTCGACTATACACAGGTAAGAAACCTTAAAAAGCCGCAGGGTGCAAAACCCGGTAAGGTTATCTACCACGTTTACAATACCCTTTATGTAACACCCGACAGAGATATAGTAAATAACTTAAGCAAATAAAAGAACGCTTGTAAAGGCATAAAGTGATATAGTCCCCTTAGAGTAGACACTCGAAAAAAGAAAAATTTTCGAGACTACACTAAGGGGATTGTTTTATGGGAAGAAAAGGATATAAGTACAAGAAATATTCAGCAGAGCAGAAAATGTCAGCAGTACAAGACTA
>JAFQEL010000043.1 GCA_017399065.1 Clostridia bacterium
AAGTGAAGCTGATGCAAATGAATATGTCATCAACGGTGTCCGTTATATTGTTTCAACCCGATTCAGCAAAACGGAAAACAAAACTATGAAAGAAAAATTATCAGAATTTATCGGAGGAGATTTTGCACATTTGACAACCACTGAAGATATAAATACAATTAACAAAGAATGTGTATGTATGACTGCCGGAAAGGAGGACTAATGCAGTCAAATAATATTGGCATTACTGCTCTGTACTGCCGTCTTTCAAGAGATGACCGTACAGACAAAGAGAGTAACTCAATAGCTAATCAAAAGAAATTGCTCGCGCAGAAGGCAAAAGAGTTGGGACTGTCTAATGTTAAATATTATGTTGATGACGGTTACACAGGAACTAATTTCAACCGCCCGGGATTTCAGGATTTGCTTGACGATATTGATATGGGATATATCAGCACGATTATGGTCAAAGATTTATCCCGACTCGGCAGAGATTATGTTTCTGTCGGTCATTACACGGACAGTTTCTTTCCCGACCACAACATAAGATTTATTGCAATCAACGATTTGGTTGACAGTGCAGAGGGCGAAAACGAAATTGCACCGTTCAAGAACATAATGAACGAAATGTATGCCCGTGATATTTCAAAGAAGGTCCGTTCAGCCTGCCGCATCAGAGGTAACTGCGGAGAGCCGTTGGCACAGCCACCTTACGGATATAATAAAGACCCAATGAATCCAAAGAAATGGGTAATTGATGTTGAGGCTGCCGAAGTTGTCAGAAGCATTTTTGAAATGTGTCTTGAGGGTAAAGGTAACGAGGCGATCGCACACATTTTGCACGAAAACAAGGTGCTGAAACCGAGAGCATATTGGCAGAGCAAAGGCATCGGCAGAGGCGGCAAAAAGGCTTATGAAGACCCATATAAATGGTTGCCGTCAACCGTGTCGGGGATACTGCATCAGCAAGAATACTGCGGTGATGTGATTAATTTCAAGACCTATTCAAAGTCATTCAAAAACAAAAGACGGTATATGAACGACCGTGAAAACTGGCTGATATTCAAAGATGTCAATGAGCCTATTATTGACAGAGCGGTTTTTGAAATGGTACAGGAGAAGAACGCAAAAACCAAGCGCAGAGCACCAAAACCCGAAAACGGTGAAAAGAGCATCTTTTGTGATTTTCTTTACTGTGCCGATTGCGGTAAAAAGCTGTGGTCACACGTCAATCCACGAAACAAAAATATTCATTTCTTCAGTTGCTCCAACTACAAGAAGGATTATCGTGGCACTTGTGAAAGTAGACATTATGTAAGAACGGATGCGATAGAGCAGATTGTTTTGATGGAGTTGAGAAAACTAATTTCATTTATGGAGTATGACGAAGAGGCTTTTGCGGAAATTCTTTCAAACAAAACCAATGCCGACATACTTGCACAGAAAAATCATCTGCAAACCGAATTGAAGAAAACCATTGAGAGAATTGAAACGGTTGAAAGACTTTATCTCAAGCTCTATGAGGACAATTCGAGCGGTAAGGTTACAGACGAATGGTTTATGTGCATGTCACACAAGTACGAGGTTGAAAGGGTTGAGTTGAAATCAAAGGTTCCCGAACTTCGCGCAGAAATTGGCTCTTTGGAAAAGTCACAAAAGGGCAAAGAAATATTTATAGCCGCAATACAGAAATTTATGCAAATGGAAACTTTGACAGCACCTCTGCTTCACGAGCTGATTGACCGTATTGAAGTTCACGAGATTGAAGGTACGGGCAAAAACAGAACGCAAAGAATCGTTATCCATTACCGATTTGTGGGTTATCTGGAACTGCCAACCGTCAGCGAAAACTACAAGGCAGACATACGGCAGGGTGTCGCTATTGAATACCTGACAGCATAAAAGAAAGGTCGCAGACCGTAAAAAGTCTGCGACCAATAAAAGCTTAATTTTCAGCAAAAAAAGAGAGTGCTAATAACTTGAATCCGTTATTAACACTCATAATGGCCCGCCCGAAGGGATTCGAACCCCCGGCCTTCAGAATCGGAATCTGCTGCGATATCCAGCTTCGCTACGGGCGGAAAACAATCAATATTATAAGCATAAACCTGAAAAAAATCAAGTCTGAAAATGTCAGACAAAGAATTTAATTATTAAGATTTCCTATCGTTGGTTGCTTTGTTGCGGAAGTTTTGATATAATGCTTATAATTATAACTTATAAATCGGTGAGGTAGAGAATGAAAGAGAATTTAAAAAGCTGTTTTGAGATAGACAAGCTCATTCAGCGTTTTATTGCTGCATGGTGCGGGCTTAATTTTTATATAATGCTTAAAAGCTCTGTTGCTTTTACAGACATAAAATATGCGTTCAACATTGATGTTGTCGATTACGCGGTTGTTCTTTTTGCCGCATTCGGCTTGCTTTCTGCCGTGTGTATTGCTTTCCCGAAGCGTATGACGGATACGTGGGCGATGTCGCTGCTTTTTGCGTTGTTCAGCGCGTATCTGTTGACTGTTGAGCGTGATTTCTGGTTTTGTCTGAGTCTTATAATTCTTGCCGCAATAATGCTCGTGTTCCTGCTTAAAGACGATAAGCTGGGGCTTAGTAAAATCAAATTCGGCAACAAGCTGACTGTTGCGGTTGTCGCCGTTCTTGCGTTTGTACTGTTTTCGGTTATTGCTCTGCTGACCTGCCTCAGATACGCTACCTACAGCTCACCCAATTTTGATTTCGGTCTGTTTGTGAATATGTTCCACCATATGCGTGAAACGGGTCTGCCGATAACCTCAAGTGAGCGTGACCGGCTTCTTTCGCATTTTGCTGTACACATTTCACCGATATACTATCTTCTTCTCCCGCTTTATTTTGTTTTTCCGTCGCCCTATACTCTGCAGATAAGTCAGGCTCTTGTTCTTGCAGGTGGTATGCTGCCGCTTTATCTGCTTGCAAAACATAAGGGGCTTAGCAACAAAGCGATTATCCTTATGGCTGTTGCATACGCATTCAGTCCCGTTATTATCTGCGGTACGAGCTATGATATCCACGAAAACTGCTTCCTTGTGCCGCTCCTTCTTTGGGTGTTCTATTTCTTTGAGCGTGAAAAATACTTGTTTATGTATATTGCGACAGCATTTGTTTTCTGTATCAAAGAGGACGCCTGTCTGTTCGTTTTCTTTTTCGGTCTGTTTGCAGTGCTTTCACGTAAGAAATATCTGCACGGCATAATATTGAGCGTTGCTTCCGTGGCATATTTTGTCGGCGCGGTATCATTGCTGATGCATTTTGGTGACGGTGTGCTGTCAAGTCACTACAGTAACTATATGTATGAGGATAACGGACTTATGGGTATGGTCAGGATAATCCTTACTAACCCTGCCTACGTGTTCAGCCAGACTCTCAAGGTTGAAAAGCTGCCGTATCTTATGTATGTGCTTATGCCTCTGGGCTTTTTGCCGCTGGCTACAAGAAAGGTGTCGCACTTTATACTTATACTGCCCTTTATGCTTTTCAACCTTATGACAAGCTATGTTTATCAATATTCTATCGACTTTCAGTATACCTACGGCGCGATTTCCTGTATGCTTTACCTTTACGTTATAAATGCATCTGAACTCAGCGGAAAGGCAAGGCGATATATGACAAGCCTTGCAGCTGTGGCTGCGGTTATGTGCTTCTTCGTTACTGCATTACCAAAGCTCGAAGCCTACACAAAGCGTTACGTAACGGGTAAAGAGGAATTTGAGATTATTGATACTGCTCTTGATACAATACCAGATGACGCATCGGTCAAAGCAAGCACATTCTATGTGCCGCATATTGCTGACCGTCACGAGATATATGAGATCAACTCCAAGAATGAAACAGAATATGTTGTTTTTGATGTCCGTCCCGCACTTGTACACGAAACGGATGAGCTGAGAGCAGAGTATTTTGCAATGGGATACGAGGTTTATCAGGATGTTGAAAATTACGTGCTGATCCTTAAAAATCCCGCAATTAAATAAAGGAGAAATAATAATGGCGTATAACTTTTTTGCGATGTTTTCGCGAATGAAATATATTGACCGCTGGGCACTTATGCGCAACACACGCAAAGAAAACTTAAGCGAGCATACGCTCGAGGTTGCGGCAATAGCACACGCACTTGCTGTAATTTCCAACGAAAAGCACGGCACAGCACTCAATGCTGAGAGAGCGGCACTGCTCGGTATATATCACGATATGCCCGAGATAATAACGGGTGATATGCCGACACCAATAAAATACGGCAATCCTCAGCTCAAGCAGGCGTATAAGGCCGTTGAGCGTGAGACGGCGGCACAGCTTGTATCAATGCTGCCCGAATATATGCAGGAAAGCTACAAGGGCTTTTTTGTAAAAGAGGATGCTGATGCCGAACTCTGGAGACTTGTAAAGGCGGCGGATAAAATATCTGCATTTATCAAGTGTATAGAGGAAGAAAAGGCAGGCAATACAGAGTTCAACAGCGCAAAGAATGCGACCTTTGCGACGATTTCTGCACTTGATATACCTGCGGCGAAAACATTCCTTGACGAATTTATTGCCGCTTTTGACCTTGATTTAGACGAATTACAGCAAAAAAACTAATTTTTTTTGACATTTTTTGCTGTACTTGTAAAGAATGTATAAAAAATTTAGCTTTTATTTAGAAAATCTATTGACAAACCAAATAATATAAAGTATTATATCTTTACTTGTCCCGATGAAAGTGAGGCACCGCAGCTTGAACGTAGCTCTTTTAAAAGAATTATCCGATGAAGAGCTTGTTGCCTTGGCAAGAGAAGAAAGCTCGGGTGTTGCAGTTATTGAGCTGATGAATCGTGTTTCGGGTTTTATTGGCTATAAGGCGGCTCAGTTTGCAGGTTTTGATTCTCAGGACAAGCAGGATTTTCAACAGCAGGGCCTTATAGGCGTGCTCAATGCGATTCGTACCTACGATGCGGGTAAAGGTGCTAAGTTTTCCACCTATGCCTGCCGCTCGGCGATAAACAGTATGATTTCGCTTTACGAGCAGCAAAACAAAAAAAGTGTGCCTACGGTTGCACTTGAGAGCCTTTATTCGGCAGAGGGTATGACCGATACATATGATGAGCTCAGCTCATACGAGGCTGTTGAAGAAATTGCCGAAAAGATAAAAACCCGCCTTTCCGATTTTGAGAGGGCGGTGCTCGCAATTTATCTGCGTGGCGGAAGTTACTCGCAGATTGCGGCTCAGACAGGCAAATCCGTCAAATCGATCGACAACGCTGTGCAGCGTATACGCCGCAAGCTCAAGGCTGATTGACGAATAAGCATATATGCCCAGGTAGCTCAAAAAGAGCGTGTTATTCATAACAAGATGGCGGTGTGAGTCCGCCCGGGGTGTCAACAAATATTTTTTTAGCGAGGTAGACCAAAATGTACGAAGACAAGACTCTCATCTGTAAGGAATGCGGCAACGAATTTGTTTTCACAGCCGGTGAGCAGGAGTTCTATGCTGCAAAGGGCTTTGAAAACGAGCCTCAGCGCTGCAAGTCCTGCCGTGATGCACGCAAGAATGCAAACAAGCCCGAGCGCGAAATGTTCGACGCTGTTTGTGCAAGCTGCGGCGCAGAATGCAAGGTTCCCTTCAGACCCCGTGAGGATCGCCCTGTATACTGCAGCGAGTGCTTTGCAAAGATGAGAGAAGAAGCATAATTATATAAATTCTTTTTTTCTATTCTTATGCACAAAAAATTCAGCCGTTCTCTTCGGAGGGCGGCTGTTTTTTTATTTTTATATATTGATTGTCCTGTTTGTTTGAATTTTACATCAGTTTTTCTCAAAGGTCATTGAAAAGCAAAAAATATTATGATAAAATCTATTTAATAAATCTGCAAAACAGATTTCGAAAGGAGAACAATTGTATGAAAGTTTTTTATGAGGTAATCGCATCTTAAACTGAATATGTGGTGCAAATAATTATCGAGGCATAGGCCTCTATGTTGTTGTGCCTTTTTAAA
>JAFQEL010000044.1 GCA_017399065.1 Clostridia bacterium
CAAGAGAATAGGTATGGCAAGAACCGTTCAGGTAAGATGCAACGGTGTTTATTCCTACAAAATCACAGACCCGCTTCTTTTCTATACAAAGATTGCAGGCAACGTTGATGACGAATACAGACGCGAAGAAATTGATATGCAACTCAAGACAGAGTTTATCTCTGCGCTTCAGCCTGCATTTGCAAGACTTACAGAGCTTGAGCTTCGCCCTGCACAGATTCCTGCACACACGACTGAGCTTAAAGATGCCATGAATGCGGCACTCAAGAGTGAGTGGACAGACCGCAGAGGTATTTCCGTTGAATCTATTGCGCTTAATCCCATTACCCTCACAGACGAGGATATGAAGAAGATTACGCAGATGGAAGATGCCGCAACAATGGGCTCAAATCCGTTTATGATGGCAGGCAGAATGACCGATGCACAGGCAAATGCAATGGAGGCAGCGGCAAGTAACGAAAGCGGCGCAATGAACGGTTTTATGGGCTTCAATATGGCTATGGGTGCAAACGGCGGCTTCAATGCGGCACAGATGTACCAGGCAGGCGTACAGCAGCAACAGCAGTTTGCTCAACAGCAGCAGGCAGCACCTGCACCGGCTGCTCCTGCACAGGGAAGTTGGAAATGCACCTGCGGAGCAACAGTCAGCGGTAAATTCTGCACGGAATGCGGAGCTAAGAAGCCAGAAGCAGAAGGCTGGACCTGTGCTTGCGGAGCAGTAAACAAAGGTAAATTCTGCCCCGAGTGCGGAGCTAAAAAGCCCGAGGGTGCACCGCTTTATCAGTGTGACAAATGCGGCTTTAAGCCCGAAGACCCCCACAATCCCCCGAAGTTCTGCCCCGAATGCGGCGACAGATTCGATTCAAGCGACATTCAATAAATTATTATAAAGGAGATTTAATTATGGGACTTTTTGACAAGAAATATTGTGACATTTGCGGCGATAAAATCGGACTTTTGGGCAACAGAAAGCTCGAAGACGGCAATATGTGTAAGGACTGTGCAAAGAAGCTGTCGCCCTTCTTCAGTGAAAGAAGAAGCTCGACCGTTAACGAAATCAAACAGCAGCTTGAATACAGAGAGCAGAACAAACAGACTCTTGCAGGCTTTTCAGCTATGTTCACCTTCGGCGAAGACGACAAAATTTATATTGACCCGATGAAGCAGAGCTTTGTTGTTTCACGCCGCAATCCCGGCAGCTGGAGCGATGAAAATCCTGATGTTATTCCGCTTTCAAGTGTTACGGGCTGTAACCTCAGAGTAGATGAAGACCGTGAGGAAATTTACACTCAGGGTAAGGACGGCGAGGAAGTAAGCTACAATCCGCCCAGATACAAGTTTACATACGATTTCTGCATTGACATCAAGGTCAACAATCCCTATTTCGATGAAATTACCGCAAAGCTCAACGATAACGAAGTTGAGGGTGTCGGCACAATGGAATATAACCGTTATCAGCAGATGGCACAGCAGGTTATCAACAACCTCACTCAGAACGGCAATGCGGGTATGCCAATGGCCGGCGGCTTTAACCAGCCTATGAATAACGGTATGCCTATGAATCAGGGCTATGCTCCTGCAGGTGCTTACGGTCAGCCCAATCCCTATGCTCAGCAGAATGCATACAATCAGCCGATAAACAACGGATATGCTCCTGCTAACGGATATAATCAGCCGATGAACAACGGTTACAACCAACCGATGAATAACGGTTATAACCAGCCGATGAATAACGGTTACAACCAGCCGATGAATCAGGGCTACAATCAGCAGCCGGCTTACGCTCAGCAGCCCGTATCACAGGCTTGGGTATGTCCCGCTTGTAACGCAACAAACGAAAGCGGTGCTTTCTGCGCTTGCTGCGGAACACCCCGACAGAGATGAGCAGGATGAAAACCGCAGTCATTATTATCGTGATTGCAGCATTGGTTGCCGCCATTGCGGCAGGTGTTTGGTATTACAAAACCAAGTTCTATGTACCGGATAAAGACGGTATGGTTTATTCTCAGACAGATACAAATAAGCAAGGAGATGATTAACCTTGTCAACAATTCTTGAACAGAAATGTCCGTGCTGCGGCGGTGCGGTTGAGTTCAACACCGGTGCACAAAGGCTGAAATGTCCTTACTGCGACACAGAGTTTGACATTACCGCAATGCCCGAAGATACATCAAATCAGGTTGAGCAGATCAACTGGAATTCGCAGGGCGCACAGTGGGGCACAGGCGAAACAGACGGTATGAGCGTTTATGCCTGCAATTCCTGCGGCGGTGAAATTGTTGCCGATACAACAACGGGTGCAACAACCTGCCCATATTGCGGTAATCAGGTTGTTATGAAGGGACAGTTTTCGGGTGCATTGAAGCCTGACCTTGTCATTCCTTTCAAGCTTGATAAAAAAGCGGCAAAGGAAGCACTCAAAAAGCATATCTCAACCAAAAAATTCGTGCCTAAATCATTCCTTACCGATAACCGCCTTGAAGAAATTAAGGGTGTTTACGTTCCGCATTGGCTCTTTACCTGTGATGCAATCGGCAACGCAAACTACAAAGCCAAAAAGGTAAAGAAATGGTCGGACGAAAATTACGAATACACCGAAACCTCGTATTTTGACGTTTACAGAAGCGGCAACATAGGCTTTGACAACGTTCCCGTTGACGGCTCAACCAAAATGCCCGACGACCTTATGGAATCCGTTGAGCCCTTTGATTTATCGCAGGCTGTCGATTTCAACACCGCATATCTCGCAGGCTATCTTGCGGACAAATACGATGTCACAGCCGAAGAAAGTATGCCCAGAGCCAATGAAAGAATCAGACAGAGCATTATTGATTCGTTCAGGGAAACCGTAAAGGGATACGACGAGGTTGAAAATCAGGGTGCAAATATGAATGTTGCCAACGGCATTTATAAATATGCACTCTATCCCGTGTGGATTCTCAACACAAAATGGAACGGTGAAAATTTCACCTTTGCAATGAACGGACAGACGGGTAAATTCGTCGGCAATATTCCGACAGATAAAAAAGCCGTCACCAAGGCTTCTCTGTTACTCGGTGCAGGCATAGGCGCAGTAATTTACGGTCTTATGTGGCTGATTGAGCTGCTTTAAGGAGGTGCGGGAGATATGACTAAAAAGATTTTTGCAATAGTTATTGCAGCTCTGGTTTGTGTTTCGTTCGTGTTCTCTGCATCTGCTTACACTCAGCAGTATGTAATAGACTACGCCGATAAGCTCTCTTCGAGTGAAATTGAAGAACTTGATTTGTTTGCCGAAAAGATTGAAGCTGTTTACGGCATTACCGTGCTTTTCTGCATAACCGAAGGTACCGGCGATGTAACTGTCGATGAATTTGCTGCTCAAACCTATGGCGATTACACCGATAACGAAAACGGTATAATAATCGTTCACGACGATTGGAACAAAGAATATTCAACATTTGCTTGGGGCAATGCAGAAGAAATTCTGACAGATGCCGCTGTTGGCAGTATGATTAATGCGTATGACAGCAACGACAGATATTACGGCGGAATATATGCCTGCTATGAGCTGGCGGAAGAATATCTTGAAAACGGATATTCCGGCGGATATGTTTATGACGGCGAGCCTTTGAATAACGGTACCGATATAATAGGTGCAAGCGAAGAAAAAGACGGTGTTTCAATTATCTGGCTGCCTGTTTCGCTCGGAATCGGTTTGCTTATCGGTTTTCTTATCATTAACGGCATTGCCTCAAAAAACAAGTCGGTAAAAATGCAGGAGAATGCAACTGTATATACCAGGCCCGGCAGTATGGTTATAACAGGAAGTGCGGACAATTTTCTGTATAACAACGTTGAGCGCAGAGAAAAGCCGAAGCAGACTGAAAGCAAAAATAATTAGGTTTGGAGGAATTTATATGGATTTTATCGGCAAATGGAAATTTCACTCAATAGGCGTATTCAATGATAATGACGAACTTGTTTATTTAACGGCAGAAGACTATCTTGATTCGCCTATGCTTTACATAGATGAAACAGATGAAGATGCCGCTAACGAAGAAATGAAGGAACGCAAAAAGATTATCGGTATGCAGATTAAAATATGCGATGACGGCAAGCTGTATATGCTGATGCCCTTGCCCGAAGGTGTGTCGCAGGCTGAGGTGGATAAAGCGGTTGCAGCAGGATATTTCAATCTTGTTGACGGTATGATTGCCGACTCACCAATGCAGTGGGAACTGCGTGACGGTGAGCTTTGGTATGATACAGGAATTACAGGTGAAGTTTTTGACGAAGAAGCACAGACTTGGGTAAAGGCACTTGACGAAAGAGGATACTTTACCTTTATTAATTACAGATTTATCAAAGAATAGGAGGCATTACAAATGGGACTTTTTGATTCACTTAAAAGACAGGCAGAATCCGCACTTAAAAGAGAGGTTTCGCAGGGCATTAACAAAGCAGTGAACAATGCCGTGCAGTCAGTAGGCAAGGGCAGAAACCACACCGAAACCTTTACCTTTGCTTCACTTCCGACAAATGTTGCCGAGCTTCAGGCTTTGCCAGAAGCAAGCCTTGACTCCGCCTTCAAAACGACGGCGCTCACCCTTGCGGCTCTGTGCCATTACGAGCACAACCCCGACGCAACAATTGAAATGCTCAACTTCTTAAAAGGACCCGGCGAAGTCAGCGGCTTTGAAAAGCAGTTTATCAAAGAGCATCTCGGATCGGAAGGCTATAAGGCTCGCTCATATTTTGAAGGTGCAACTCCGCAGAACAGCTATAAGCCCAACGTGCCCTATAAAATTACCGTTATTGAAAATCCTTATTCCTTCGATAATGCCGATTGGGCAACGCTCTATGTTCAGAGCGGCGGTGCAGATAACCCCAGACCTGTGAAGCTTCGCAGAAAGCCCTCAACAGGCCAGTGGTTCCTTGTCGAAATCCAGTGCCTTGAGGATATCCGTGTGCCCGTAGAGGAAGACCCCTGGGCATAAAATAAAACAAAGGAGATATTACTATGAAAAAATTACTTGCAGTTCTTCTCGCACTTGCAATGTTGTTTTCCTTTGCCGCCTGCGGCGATGATTCTCCCGAAAAGCCCGATAACACAAAACAGCCGTCTGCCAATTCCGATGCAGAAATTGAAGCATCGCTCTTTACTGTTGATTTTGGCGGCGACTGGATAAATATTGAAGATGACTTCAAGAATGAAGAAGGATACTCTAAAGCTGTTCTTCAGATTCTCGACCCGGAGGACAATGAGTATTACTTAGTTGAGGCAACAATCAGCGTTGAGATTGACGAGCCATACGATTTCCGTGAGGACCTTGTATATTACGGCTTTAATCAGTATGAATACAAGGAAAACAATGCTTATGAAACCGTAAAGGTCGGCGGCGTTGACCTTCTTAAGTATGACGACGGCGATGACACACTCGTTTATTTCAACCGTGTTGAGAGTGCAAGCGCATCTGTTTATGTTGAGTTTGATGCAACAGACACCGGCGACAGCCGCATCCAGGCACTACTTGACGGTATAAACTTCAATCTCAAGGATATCGGAAACGAAGACGGTCCTTGGGAGTGGGAAGGCGAAAAGTTTTCAGCAGATGCCGCAAGCGTAAATGCGGGTTCGTTTACAGTTGCATCGACATTCGTTCCTTTTGAAGCACCCGTTACAACCTTTGAAACCTTTGACCATTCAGTTGCCGCAATCGGTGACAGAGTATATGTGCTTGTTGACGGCGAGCTCAGCGAATGTCACTATGACGGTTCAACCCTTGCCTTTGTTAACAAAATCGAGCTTCCCGAAGACGATTATGACAGAATTGAAGCAACGGCCGACGGTACACTCTGGGTCAGCGGCGGTATGAATGACATTCTCTGCATCAAAGACGGCAAGACAGTTGCAACATACGAAGATATCGACAATCTCGCAATTCATCCGTCAGGTGCCTGGGGTGTTAACTTCTTTACTTCCAACGAATGTGAGATCGTTACATTTAGCGGCAATACATACTCTTCAACTCCCGTAACCTTCAAAGAAGCGGATACAATAATGCAGCTTTGTGTTGATGAAAACAATATTTATGTTTGTGCAAATGCAGCAGACGACAGCGGACACAAGGTGTTTATTTACAACAAAGACGGTGTTCTTCAGAAAACTCTCTGCGATGCTGAAGGTGAGGGACTTGGCAGCGTAACCTTTGTTACACAGACATCAAACGGCTACATTGCCTTTGACGGCAATATGAGAGATGTTCTTCTTTGGGATAACAGCGGTGCGTTCATTGCAGAAATTTCAGACGGCGACCTGTTCAGCACAAATTATCCGTGGTTCTGCGATTCGGCAGTTCTTGATGACGGAAGCGTTATTACAATTATGACAGATGAGCGTGAAGACCGATCAGCAACAGAGGTTGTTGCGTTCATCGTCAAAGGATTCTGATATTAATGGGTAAGTTAAAAAGAATTATCGGCATATTGCTGGTTTTGTGTTTTATGGTTGCTTTTACCTCTTGCGGAGAAAACTCTCCGCAGGAGGTTACTCCAAACGAAACAACACAGACTGCCGAAAATGAAATAAGTGAAGAAACAACCGTTCTTTCACTCAACAAGGAATATATTTCTCATTATGAATGGTATGAGGATCATCCCGAAATGCTTGTAAGAAGCGAATATACGGATGTTACCCTTGATAAATCAATGGAGAAAAAATATCCGCTTCTTGCAAAAGCCCTCACGGAAACCTCCGCTATGAGAAAAAGAGCAATGGAAGAAGAAAAGGATAATTTTATCGTTACCGCTACCGAAGAATTTTTGAATGACAGCGAAGCCTTTTCAACCTATGTTTCGACTCTTGATGTTCAGGTCAGGCGTGCCGACAGTGTTGCCGTCAGTATTGTTGAAGATTACAATTCTGAAACTGACAGAGCATTCAACTGCCTTAATTACGACACAGAAAGCGGAAAACTGCTTGCTCTTTCCGATGTTGTAACGGATATTGCAAAGCTTCCGTCAATCGTTGAAAAAGAAGTTGCAAGCCGTGTTTTTCAAGGCGAATCCGATGTTGAAACAGCAATTCCCGATTATTTCAAAAACACTCCGGAAGAAGATATCACATGGGTGCTTGAATATAACGGCATAACATTTTATTTCGAGCCGGGTGCTGTTGCTCCCACAAATTTCGGCATTCAGACAGCAACAGTTACATTTGCGGAGCATCCCGATTTGTTCAAAGAAAAATATACTGCCGTACCCGATGCATATGTTGTAAGCCTGCCCTTATCGTCACCGTTCTTTACCGACATCACGGGTGACAAACGTGCAGATGAGCTCACCGTTTCGGGCAACTACGACCCCGATGGCAGATATTATTACACGCTCGCTATTTCTTTCGAAAGCTCAAGCTATGAGGCGGATTGGTTTTCCTATGACCTGAATCCGTATTATGTCAAAACCGCAGACGGTGACAGCTTCCTCTATGTGTTCAGCGAGGAAAGCGAAACGGAAGACCGTCAGATGATTCTGTGCGTATTCAGCCTCAAAAACGGTGAAATCAAACAGATAAGCGAAACGGACACGGATATGCTTTACAAAGGTAACAATGTGTTTACCGTACCTACAGACCCGGATATGCTTATTTCAGCTGTTAAAAATTAATAACCTCAAAACATAAACAGGTGTAACAGGAGTTAATCCCCGTTGCACCTGTTTGTATTAAAGAAGTTGAATTCGGCTGGTTTTAAATAAAAAACCTCTTAATAGAAAAAGGTGTTTTGGCGCGCCGGAAGGAACTCGATTCGCGCCGCCGCTACGGCGGCTTGGTCGCTCGCGGTCACAACAGTCCACAGGACTGTTGCTCTGTACCGCTCGTCCTTCGAGTCCCTACAACCCGAACAAAAAAATAACCGACACGCAAAAAGCGTATCGGTTATTTTGGCGCGCTGGAAGGGACTCGAACCCCTGACCTTTTGGTTCGTAGCCAAACACTCTATCCAGCTGAGCTACCAGCGCAAAAGTGCGGTTTTTTGACCGCTCAAGTATATTATCACATTTGTTAGGAAAAAGCAAGTGTTTTTTAGTAATTTTTAAAATAAATTTTGGGTTGGAGAGGAATAGAGAGAAATACAGAGGAAATTTGGGTGGCATGCAGGAAGATGGTTTATGAGATTTTGCTGAGTTTATTTACGAGGGAGTTATTGCGGGTAGCGGAGATATTATTGAGGAATATTACATCGTCAACATTGTTGGCTTCGACAAACTCGGAGATGCTGCCGTCCCAATAGCGGTAGTCGATAACGTGTATCTCGCCGTAGTTTTCGGTAAGGAAAGGTACCATTGCATTTCCGAAGGATTCTTTGATAACTACACAGGATGAGCCGTCGGTTATAGCAGGGTTGACGATATGGGCATAGGAATTATCGCCGCCGATGAAAGCGTTATACTTTGAACCTCTGCTCCATTCGGAGACGTCTGCAATGACTTCCCACTTGACCTCATTACCCTTACGGTCGGTGTAGGTGAGGCTTACGTCGCCCTTGGGTGCATAGGCATAGAGGACGTCGGGGTTTTTCTCGAGCGCGGGATTTTTATCGGAATCGTTATAAAAAGCACCGACGAAATTGTCAAACTTTTTCTCTTCAAAATCGGTAAGTGCGGCTGTTCTGATTCCTGCTGCTTTTGTATACTCGCAATATGCGTAGTATGCACCGAGTGCAGTCCAGTGATGGTCGGTACGGAAGTACACATATTCATCTCTGTGGGCTCGGATAGCATCGAAGGTTTTTACCTTATAAGCATTCGGAGAGATAACGGAATAGATATAATCTATAGCTTTTTTCTGGTCGCTTGTATTGATATCCTTACGCACCGAATCCTCAAGAGTTATATCGGTGCTCGTAGGCACGACGATATCGAAAACCCTTGCCTTGCCGTTGAGCTTATCGGCTGTACGGCTTATTGCCGAGGCGTATTTATCGGCAGTAGTACGAACGAAGCTGTAGTATTCGTATGCAGAGTCATCGACGATAAGCACGGTATTGAGCTTCTGCACAAGGCTGTCGTCAACAGGCTCTTCCTCGGGAATCGTGGTATCAGGCTCGTCGTACGGCAGGGTGGAGGGCGGCGTGTTTTCGTCAACGGGCGGAATGTCGTCGGAGACGTTGTCGGAAAAGCCGCTGATGCTGTCGCCTATACCGTAGAAGGATTTGATTTTTGCATTGGCGTTGATAAACATTTCTCGCCACGGGAATGTATCGGCGTACCACGTACTGATACCGTTGAAATAACTGCCGTCGGCAAGTGAAGCAAAGCTGAACTCCGGGAATTTGGTGAGCTCACGCTTTTCAGCTTCGGAATAGGTAGGTCTGAGCGGCAGGTAGAGTGCGACAGCCGCGCCTGCAAAAAGCAGGACAAAAAAGCTGATTATGACAGCTTTGGCGCCTTTGGATTTTTTGTTTTTTGTTTCTTTCATAATTACTCAGTTCTTCCTGTCAGAATTGGAAATAAAGGAACGGATTATAACTGTTGCCTACGAGAGTTGCGGTTGAAAGCAGAAGCATTGCACAAGGGTAGGCAGCTCGGCATACTGTGCTGAATTCTGCGGCAGTGCCGCCTTTATCAGCGAAGCTTTTAAGCAAGCCTTTGATGAATTTTGCGACAGGTATGCAAGCGATAATTGCAGCGATAAGAAGGAAAACGTTGCTCTTGAACATTATATCCGCTTCGTAACTCGTAAATGCATTTGAATTGCCGCAGAACATACCCTTGAGTACGGTGAACATAAGCGGCATACTCTCAAACTTGAAGAGCACCCAGCCGAAGTAGACGATTACAAGTGTATAGAGGTGGGAGAATACGGACGGCAATTTGTTGAGAAGCTTGCCGAGAAAGACTTTTTCCATAGCAATAAAGATGAAGTAGTAGAGACCCCAGAGCACGAAATTCCAGCTTGCACCGTGCCAGAAGCCTGTAAGAAGCCAGGTTATAAGCAGATTGATTATTGTACGCAGGCCGCCCTTACGGTTGCCGCCCAGGGGGATATATACATAGTCACGGAAGAAGGAGCCGAGAGAGATATGCCATCTTCTCCAGAATTCGCTGATTGAGCGAGAGCAGTAGGGATAATCGAAATTCTCTTTATAATGAAAGCCCGTCATACGTCCCATACCGATTGCCATATCGGAGTAGGCGGAGAAGTCGAGGTATATCTGCAAAGTATAGAAAAGCATACCAAGCCATAGTGCAGATGCGGGACGTGAGGAGAGCGCCTGAATATTCTGAATGAGAAGAGACGGGTCGGTTGCCGACGAATCGCTGAGCAGAAGCATATCTGCCATTGCACCGCAACTGTTGGCGAGAAGTGATTTCTTTGCAAGGCCTGCGGCAAAGCGGATTATACCCTCTGCCATATCGGATGCATTTACACTGCGACATGAGATTTCACGAGCAATATCCTTATATCTGACGATAGGACCTGCGACACACTGATGAAAAAGGCTTGCATAAAGCAGTACGTTGAAAAAATTGCGTTCGGGCTCGACGTCGCCTCTGTATACATCGACAACGTAGGTGAGGAGCTGGAATGTATAGAAAGAAATGCCGATAGGCAGAATTATCTGAGTTATGACTGACGGATAACCCGTGACAGCCTGAAGGTTTTCCTGAAAGAAAGTGCCGTATTTGAACACACCGAGCAGACCGAGGTCCACAACACAGGCGGCGACGACGGCAAGCTTGGAGGTAAGACCGCCTCTGTGCCTGCCTGCAACAAGCGACAGCAACCAGTCTGCAAGACTCATCGCAACAAGCAGCAGCACGTATTTAGGCTCGCCCCACGCGTAAAACACGAGAGAAAATACGAGCATAACAGCGTTTCTTACCGGTATGCTCTTTGTACAGTAATAAAGACAAAGGTTGAGCGGTAAGAAAAAGAACACGAAAAACAAACTTGAAAAAACCATTTCTTCTCTTTTACTCCAATAGTGAAAAATAACAGTTTACATAATAATACAAAAAAGGGCAAAGTTCAAGCAAAATAACAAAGCTGTAACCAACCTGTCATTATTTTGTAAACTCTGCCCTTATATTAGATTATGTAAATATTTACATTACTGCTGGGGTACCAGCTTCTGCTCGGGAATATTGTTCTGAAGGAACTGAGGATAATCGGGATTTGAGTGTACGTTGAGTATCTCGGGATTATTGTCATTCTCGAAGAACCACTTGTAAAGCTCAGCGTGGCCGTCGTGAGTTGTACAGTGCACCATATCTTTTGCAAACCATGTGTTTTCGGGGAGAGCACAAGTTGATGCGTCGATATGATTGTCGGGTGACATATGGTTGTGACCGTCGTTTACTTTCTGTGTGTAGCTTTCGCCGAGAGATTCACCGAGGGGAGCAACTGTTGCACCGACTGAAGAATACTTGAGGTCAACGGTACCGTCGGAATCGTTATGCCATGTGGGAACGAGAGGAGTACGCTGTACGTCCCATGCTGCAAGAATCATAACAGGAACACCGCTCTCGAGTACACCGTTGAGGATTTCGTCTGCCTTGCACTGAACGTTGTAGTGATAGTAGTCGATTCTTGCCTCAAGCTCAGCGTTGGGATTGTCACCGAGCATATATGTTTTAGCGTCTTTGTAATATTCATCCGGTACGAAAGACCAGATACCGCAGTTTGCTTTGAAAACGGGAATGAGAAGCTCATCGAAAACTCTGCCTGCGCAGTTGTCTACAACTCGGTTGACAACGTCGATAAGTGAGCCAAGAATACCGCTGAACTTGAGCACGTTGATGATGACCATAAGGAAGTTGGCAAGACCTTCATCCATTATAAGCGGAAGTGCTGTTGCACCGTAGCGGTAGAGTGACTCCTGATTGATCTCAAGTCTGCCGCAGAAAAGGTCGCCTGCAACCGCAGTGCCGGAGATGGGACAATTCTGGAAGATAACAGACTTTATCTTTTCACAGCCGAACTGCTCAAAGTAAGCCATTGTCATAACGCCGCCCATTGAAGAAGCACGGAGTCTGACCTTGTCGTGACCTGTAAGCTCACGGATATGATCGATATACTTATCAAGATCCTTGGCAACTACGAGCGGATCGGCACGGAAATCGTAACCAAAATAAAAGTTATGATCGAGGTTGTGGGTCGGGTCGGTCGGAAGCTCTTCTTTGGTTGTGATATCTGCTGTGGAATCGCCGTTTTCAGCGTTGGCAAGAGGACCGAAAACATCGTTTACAGCAGGGATAAGAGCATCTGCAAAAGCGTCGTAATCCTTGTTTACGATAAGGGAAACGAGGGGAAGGAGAAGCTTTGCAACGAGCTTGACGTATGTAACTGCTTCGGGTCTGAAGATGACCTTTTCATCCTCTGTGCCGGCGTTCTGGTAGAGCGTTGCACTGCCGAGAGCGGCAACGTAGATTATAGGCTCCTCGCCGCACTGACAGTTTTCTGATGCGGCCGCAGTATGCAGGACGACAGAAAAGCTGAGTACAAGCACAAGGAGAAGGCTGATTGACGTTTTTATGAATCTTTTCATAATGTATCTCTCCTATCAAGATTTTGTGTGGTATATTGTATCACATAAGAGTTTTAAATTCAATAAAACTTATACTGTTTTATTGAAAAAACATTTTCTTTTGTGTTTTGCAAAATTTTCTCTTGTAATATCGTAAGTTTTATAGTAGAATGTATGATATCTATCCTAAACAAAGGAGTTGTCACAATGGATCCCATTAAAGTAGACTTTTCAGGCGGCGGCTCAAAAAAGGGCAAGTCAGTTGTTATTCCGCCCAATAAAGCAGGTCTGAAAATTGCAATCAACCTCGTAGTTACAGCGATAGTTGCTGCTGTTGCTTACTACTTCTATCTCCCTGCCTTCAACTTCAAGGCTATTGAGATGTACATCTACTTCGGTATTATTATTGCCGCATACTGCGTAACGGCTTTTGTTACATCCGGTGCAGTTATGTCACCCGAATACTCACCCTATGCACGCAAACGTACAAGAATACCGCTTATAATAGGTCTTGTGCTCGCCGTTACGGTAGGTATAGGCTTTATTGTATCGAGCGTGTTCTTCCGTGCAAACGATTACCACGAGATTATTACACCTGAAACAATAGATTTCAGCGAGGATATCAAAGAGGCTGACTTTGCAAGCGTGCCCCTGCTCGATAAGGATTCGGCAGAGACACTTGCAACAAAGGCTCTTTCCGACCTTTTTGATGAAAACCTTGTTTCACAGTTTAACGTAAACTCCTGCGAAACACAGATAAACCTCAAGAACAGACCCGTACGTGTTGCAACGCTCAAGTACAACGATATTATCAAATGGTTCACAAACCGCAAGGGCGGTCTTCCCGGCTACCTTGTTATTGATATGACAACACAGAAGGTTGACTATATAAAGGTAGACGGCGGTATCAAGTACTCTGATGCTGACCACTTCAACCAGCTTCTCAAGCGTCACCTCCGCTTTGAGTACCCCACAAAGCTTCTCGGTGACTCTGTATTTGAGGTAGACGAAAACGGTAACGCATACTGGGTATGCCCCATCTATGATAACACTATCGGTCTCTTCGGCGGCCGTGACGTTATCGGCGCAATTCTCGTCAACCCCACAACAGGTGAATGCGTTGACTACACAATTGATGAAATCAGAAGCGACGAAGCTCTCAACTGGCTTGACCGTGTATACGACCCTGACCTTCTTGTTGAGCAGTACGATTACTACGGTAAGTACGTAAACGGCTTCTGGAACTCTATTCTCGGTCAGAAGGACGTTGTTGTTACAACAGACGGCTATAACTATATAGCTCTCAACGATGACGTTTATATGTACACAGGCGTTACGTCTATAACAACAGGCGATAATTCAATTACAGGCTTCACGCTTATCAACCAGCGTACAAAGGAAGCTAAGTTCTACCGTGTCAGCGGTGCAACAGAGAACGCTGCTCAGGAGGCTGCACAGGGTAAAGTACAGCAGTACAGCTATACTGCAACGTTCCCGCTGCTTCTCAATATCGGTAATGAGCCGACTTACTTCATGGCTCTTAAAGATAAGAGCAACATTGTTCAGCAGTACGCTCTTGTTAATGTAAACCAGTTTACTACAATCGTTGCTACCGGTACGTCAATTCAGAGCTGCCTTGAGAGCTACATCAAGCTCCTTGCAGACAACGATATAAAGACCGATATCGACGTTGAATCCGTTGTTGACCAGAATCAGCCTGAAGGCAATAAGCCCGAAGCTGTAACGGTTACAGGTAAGATTACCGAAATACGTACAGCTGTTATCAACGGCGACAGCTGCTACTATCTCAAGCTTGACAGCTCAGCGGCATACTTTGCAGTTTACGCTTCGGATTTTGAGAACGTAGTTATTGCAAATAGCGGCGACACTGTTGAAATTACACACAAAGAGAGCACGGACGCTATAATCAAGGCTGACAGCTTTACTTTGAAATAATAATTGACAAGATAAGCCGCATCCTGACCGATGCGGCTTATTGTATAATCTGAAAATCAAAAAATGGAGAGAATAATGGAATTGATAGAAACGACTGAAAATTTACAAAGCGGTGTCGCGCAGGATGTATCAGCATTCAGCGAATGGCTTGCCGCTCTGCCTGAAAAAATCTATAACGCCATACCCGAAATAATTGCGGCTGTATGTATAATAGTAATCGGATTCTTTATAAGCAAGCTTGCAGGTAAGCTGCTGATAAAGATAATGCAGAAAAACAAAGTTGACGAATCAGTGCACCATTTCCTGAAAAGTATGCTTGTGGTATCAATGCGCATAGTGTTCGTGCTGTTTGCGCTTTCAGCACTCGGTTTTGATATCAGCTCGTTTGCAGCCGCACTCGGTGCGGCAGGCATTACGGCAGGTCTCGGTCTGCAGGGCCTGATATCGCAGTTTGCAAGCGGTATAGAAATAATGTTCAACAAGCCTTTCCGTGCAGGTGATTTTATTGAGCTTGAAAATATTTCGGGCAAGGTTGAAGAGATACACTTTATGAATACTACTCTGCTGACTATTGATAATAAGCGCATTGTCGTACCAAATTCGCATATTACTTCGAATAACCTTATTAACTACACTGCACAGAAGCAACGCAGAATAGATTTTAATTTCAGTATAGGTTACAACGATGATATAGCTCTTGCTAAAGAGGTTATAAGAAAGGCTGTTGAGGCAAGCCCTCACGTGCTCAATGACCCGAAACCTGTAATTGCAGTAGGTGCACACGGTGAGAGCAGCATTACGATTGCTGCACTTGTATGGTGCAAGAGCGAAAACTACTGGGCTGCTTTTTATGATATGCAGGAGCGTGTGAAGCTTGATTTTGATAAGGCGGGTATCAATATACCGTATAATCAGCTTGACGTGCATATTACGCAGAACTGAATCTGATATATAAGTGAATATTTAAGCTTTAAGACAGCGGTGCTGAGGATTCTCGGTGCCGCTGTCGTTGTTTTGTATATCGGTTTTATTGAGGTGTTAAAACGAAAAGACAGTGGCAGTTGATTTCTTCGGTGCTACGAACTTTCCCATGTATATCAATTTTATTGAGGTATTTAATATGCGGCGTAAAGCCGCAGTTACTTTTGTCACTCGTTACAAAAGTAACCAAAAGAACTCTTGGGCTGTGTGCACTCCGCAACGGCTGACGGATTTTACTCCGTTCGTTTAATCGGAACGCAAAGGTGCATTCCGATTACCGTTACGGCTATTTGGGTGAAGCTGACTTTGAGGCTTTATATACCGCCTACGGACACTCGCTCGGATGTGTGGGTGAGGTTTAACTCCGTCAGCCTGCTCCGTTCAAAATAACAGCATAGTTGTTTTTGAGCTTTTTTTGAGGTATCCAAACGTTAAGACAGTGACACCGGGTTTTCTCGGTGCCGCTGTCTTTTTTGTGTGTATCGAGTGTATTGAGGTATTAAAATGAAAAGACAGTGGAATAAGCCTATCTCGGTGCCGCTGACTTTTTTTGTGTGTATCGAGTGTATTGAGGTATTAAAACGAAAAGACAGTGGAATAAGCCTATCTCGGTGTTGCTGACTCTTTTGTGTGTATCGAGTGTATTGAGGTATTAAAACGAAAAGACAGTGGAATAAGCCTATCTCGGTGTTACCGACTTTTTTGTGTGTATCGAGTGTATTGAGGTATTAAAAATGAACATTTATTTAATATTCAGCGAAAAATGCGAAAATTATCACCTGAACGCATTGAAAAAGCGGCTGTTTCAGCCTTTGAGTGAGGAGAGTAATCAAAACCGCCCCGATTACACGCCTCAATACAGATTAGGGAAGGTGAAAGAATAGCTAAGAGATCACTCAATAAAAGAGAGAAGCTGTTTTGTCTGAACTACGTGATAATGCCTGACGGACGCGAAGCCGCTGTGAAAGCGGGATATACGATGAATCCGCAGGCAGCGGCGGTGAAGCTGTTGGGACGTAAGGAAATCACGGACGAAATAGCGGCTCTGACAAAAACACAGACACCGCATATCAGTGAAGCGGCGGCAGGCTACCGAAGGCTGGCCTTTGGCAGCACGGCAGACGTACTGCGGCTCGTTTTCTGCGAGGACCCTCCGTCAAAAGAGGAGCTGAACGAAATGAACCTTTTCAATGTTGCGGAAATAAAACGCCCTAAGGGCGGCGGCATTGAAATTAAGTTTTTCGACAGGCTCAAGCCTCTTGAACGGCTTGCGGAAATGAGCGGAGAAGAATCGGTCAGCGGCGCACTGCCTTTTTATCAGGCGCTGGAAAATGCGGCAGAGCGTATAGGAGGTGCGGCTGAGGATGAGCAGGAAGACTAAATCGCAGGTTGCTTTCAAAGCTTTCTCTGCCAAACAGTTGACCGTGCTGACTTGGTGGTGTCCGACATCGGTGTACAGCGGTATGGATGCGATTATATGCGACGGTGCCGTGCGCTCGGGAAAGACGGTGTGTATGTCACTGTCCTTCATATCGTGGGCTATGGCAACTTTTGACGGAACATCATTGGCAATATGCGGTAAGACAATCGCATCGCTAAGGCGAAACGTCATAAGGCCTATGCTACCCGTGCTCAAAGAGCTTGGCTTTGAATGCAGTGATAAGGTATCGCGCAACGAAATTGAAATCAGCTTCGGAGGGAAAACAAACAGCTTCTTTCTGTTTGGCGGAAAGGATGAGGGCTCAGCCTCACTTATTCAGGGCATGACACTCGGAGGCGTACTCCTCGACGAGGTTGCTCTTATGCCCCGTTCATTTGTTGAGCAGGCTCTGGCGCGTTGTTCGCTGGATGGCTCAAAATTCTGGTTCAACTGCAACCCCGACAATCCCTTACACTGGTTTCACGAAGAATGGATAAAAAAGAGCGGTGAAAAGAACTGCCTTTATATTCACTTCCGTATGGAGGACAATCCTTCGCTGACACCCGAAATCTTAAAAAGATACCGCAGCCTGTACAGCGGTGCGTTTTATGAGAGGTTTGTAGAAGGAAAGTGGGTTGCCGCAGAGGGACTTGTATATCCGTTTTTCAGCAGAGAAAGGCACGTATGTGCTGTGCCGCAGGGTGATTTTGAACGCTGGTACATCTCCTGCGATTACGGTACGGTAAACCCGAGCTCATTCGGGCTGTGGGGCTTGCTTGACGGAATATGGTACAGAGTAAGTGAATATTATCACGACTCACGTGTGACGGGCGTACAATGCACGGATGAAGAGTATTACTCGGCACTTGAAAAGCTGGCTGACGGCAGAGAAATAAGTGCTGTTGCGGTAGACCCTTCGGCCGCAAGCTTTATCGAGTGCATTCGCCGTCACGGAAGGTACAGGGTTATTCACGCAAAAAACGATGTCATAGACGGAATAAGAAAAGTCTCTGAAGCACTGAGGGCAGAGAAAATAAAAATCTGCACACCGTGCCGTGATATAGTGCGTGAATTCTCGCTCTACCGTTGGGACAGCAACTGTGTCAGGGACACACCGTGCAAAACGAATGACCATGCAATGGACGATATGCGTTACTTTGTCACAACACTGATGAGTCAGAGTGACTGCGAGTTTTTTGCAATTGCGACAGAAAGGAAGGAGTAAATGAAAAAGAACAGAAAAAAAGCCGATGTGTCGCCCGAGGTATGCTCCGTACAGACGGGCTGTACACATAATCCGTTTTCGGTTTTTGAAACGGCGGCACCGTACAGACACGACATACAGCTCTACGGTGCACTGCGTGATGCTGTGCCGATAATTGATGCGGCAGTAACAAAACTTGTACGTCTGACGGGCGGTTTCAGTATCAGATGTACAGACAGAAAATCGCAAGAGTATATGGACAGCTTTGTAACGGGGATATGTGTAAACGGCAACCAGGCAGGGCTTGAAGCCTTTGTGTCGGGCTATTTTGAGCAGCTGCTGACCTACGGTACGGCAATAGGCGAGGTTGTGACCGACTGTAACGGCACACCGTGTGCGCTGTTCAATGCACCGCTTGAAAACATTGAGCTTCGCCGAAACAGAAACGGACTGAATATTGATATATATTCGCTCGCTTCCGGTCAGCCAGAGAAAATTGCGTATCCGGAGCTTACGGTGATGAGTGTGCTCAACCCCGATGCAGGTGCATTGACGGGCAATTCACTGCTCAAGGGTCTGCCGTTTGTTTCGGCTGTGCTGATGAAGATATTCCGCACGGTAGGCAACAACTGGGAGAGACTCGGAAATATCCGATTTGCGGTTACGTATAAGCCGCAGAATGATACGCTCGACCGTGCGTATGCAAAGGAAAGGGCGATGCAGGTTGCGGAGGAATGGAGCAGTGCAATGAGCGGCGGCAGTGTAAAAGACTTTGTAGCTGTAGGTGATGTGCAGATCAAGGTAATAGGTGCCGAGGCACAGCTGCCCGACAGCGAAATACCTGTCAGACAGCTGCTGGAGCAAATTGTTGCCAAAACAGGTTTACCTCCGTTTTTGCTCGGACTTTCGTGGTCGAGCACGGAGCGTATGTCGTCGCAGCAGGCAGATGCTTTGACGAGCGAGCTCGAGGCATATCGCAGGATTCTCACACCGGCTATAGTAAAGGTATGTGATACTGCACTAAGGCTTGTGGGGCTGCCCGGAGGCGTTGAGGTCATATGGGATGAAATAATGCTTCAGGATATGGTCGAAGCCGCACGTGCTCAGCTGTATTCCGCACAGTCACAAAGACTTATCGAAGGAGGATAAATGAACATAATTTATAAAAATATTTCAGGTTGTGTCAACGCCGACACGGCGGCTGAGGATGAGCTTGAGCTTATCAACCGACACACGATAAAACCGCTGACGGCAGACGAGGTTTTCTGTTTTACGCTGACTCTTTGCGACAACGAAATTGACAGAGACTCAGAGCGTTTCAGCATACCGTCGCTGATAAAGCTTGCTTCGCTTTTTGACGGCAGGACAGGTATCGCTGACCATAATATGAAAAGCGACAGCCAGACGGCAAGAATTTTCAAAACGTGGATCGAGGAGAGCGAAAGCGAAATTACATCGACGGGTGAAAAATACACCTGTCTTAAGGCGAGGGCATATATGCCGCGCACGCCTAAAAACGAAGATCTGATAAAGCAAATCGAGGCAGGTATAAAAAAAGAAACAAGTGTAAGCTGTTCGGTAGCCGCTGTGAGCTGTTCTGTATGCGGTGCAGATCTTAGAAAGAAGGGCTGTAAGCATCGCAAGGGCGAGGTGTATGACGGTAAGGTGTGCCATACCGTGCTTGAAGAGCCGACGGATGCGTATGAATGGAGCTTTGTGGCTGTACCTGCACAGCCGCGAGCAGGCGTGACAAAATCGTTTGAAGCAGGTGAAGAGATGAGCATAGCTCAGATTAAAGAGAAGTCCGGCGGATACGATTCGGTTACGCTCAGTATTTCTGCGTTCGGTAAGCTTACAGACGAAATAGCGAGGCTGGAGGTGCTTGCAAAGGATGCCGAGCTTTACCGCAAAGGACTTGAGCATCAGGTGATAAAGCTCGGCACAATGGCAGTACCGTCACTGGGTACTGAGGAGTTCGCACAAATATGCTCTGCTCTTACATCCGAGCAGCTTTCGGTGCTCGAAAAAGCGTTTGCAGAGAGTGCGTCAAAGCTCTTTCCCGTAATACCTCAGCTCAGCGGCAATTGGACAAAAAACGAAAATAACAACAATGAATTCAAAATTTAAGGAGGAAATTTAAATATGGCAAATTATGATAACATCAGACTTGAAAAAGGTCTTTACTGTACAGGTTCATTCACATCCGCACTCGAAAGCATTGACCCTTCGGAAAACTACAAGGGCAGTGCACTTGAGGGACTCGACGCATATCAGCGTCAGCTCAAGCGATTCGACATCAAGGTAAGCGGTGCAGGCAGTGACACTGTAGAAAAATTCTTCAAGACGACAGACAGTGCAACTTTATTCCCTGAATACGTTGCGAGAGCTGTACGTCAGGGCATTGAGGAGGCAAACAACCTGCCCCGTATTATTGCATCTGTTACGAATATCGATTCGCTTGATTACCGCTCAATCACAAGCATTCCTACTGACGAAGAAAAGGCACTTGTAGCTGTTGCTGAGGGTGAGGTTATCCCCGAAACAACCGTCAGAACACGCGATAATCTCGTCAAGCTCCATAAGCGCGGCAGAATGCTTGTAGCATCCTATGAGGCTATACGTTTCCAGCGTCTTGACCTCTTTACAGTAACACTCAGACAGATCGGTGCACATATTGCAAAGGCACAGCTTGCCGATGCGATTGATACAATCATCAACGGCGACGGCAACGATAATGCTGCAGCATCTACAGCCGCAATCAGCTTAGGCGATCTTACATATGCGGATATTGTCAACCTCTGGAAGGACCTTGACCCGTATGAGATGAACGTGCTTATTGCAAACAATGCCGATGCTGTAAATATGCTCAATATCAGCGAATTCAAGGATTCTGCGGCAGGTCTCAACTTCCACGCAACGGGCAAGATGATCACACCTATCGGTGCAGAGCTTATCCGCTCTTCTGCAGTGCCTGAAGGTACTGTTATCGGTCTGGACAAGCGCTGTGCACTTGAGATGGTCAAGGCAGGTGAGGTTATGACCGAATATGACAAGCTCATTGACAGACAGCTTGAGCGTGCGGCAATTACGTCTATTGCAGGCTTTGCGAAGATCTTCACAGACGCATCACGCACACTCAAGGTCTGAGCAGGGGAGGGTGACGTATGATTAACAGTCACTCTGTGCTCGCAAGACTCAGACAGCTCGTTACCCTTGACGAAGAAGGGGCAGAAAACGCTCTGCCCCTTTGCAGACTTTGTCTCGAGGAGATACTCAGCAGACTGAAGGAATCGGCTGACAGGGACGACCCGAGAATTGCTCAGGCAGCGGCAGGGCTTGCTTACTACCGCACAATAATCCGTGAAGCGGCTGACAGCGACGGCACGACAAGCTTCAAGGCAGGCGACGTAACGGTTACACGCACACCTGCCGCAATGATTGAATTTGCGTGTGTTGTCCGTGATGAAGCAATTCTGCAGGCGGCTGAGCTTTTTGAAGACTGCGGCTTTGTTTTCAGGCAGGTGGATGTATGACAGCTGAACCGATTTTTAAAAAGCACGGCAGGGAAGTAACGCTGAAAGACGGTGACGCAACGGAAAGCTTTAAAGCACTGATTCAGCCGCTCAGATATAAAAACAAGATGTATCTTGACGGAGTTTACACCGAAATCGGCTTCAACAGTCAGGGGCACTATCTGTATATCGGGCCGCCGACTCCTGACCTTACGCTTGTAAGCGAAACGGCCAGGATAGATTCCGACTCGATAAGCTACCGTATTGACCGTGCGGAAAGGGTTTACAACGGAAACGAGATTTTTTACATCTGGGCGATAATCAGGACAATAGTGGAGGTGGATTAATCTGGCAGATTCAATAAGCGCAATGCCTAAGGAAATATCCGACTGGCTGAGCGGACAGACAAAGATTTTCGGTAATATCAAGTTCCTTACGGAGTTTCCGTCTCAACCCAAGGCTACACCGCTGAGAAAAACGATAGTTTCGGTAGGTCTTGAAAGTGTAAAGATAACTGACTTTTTTACCGAAAACAATGAGGGTGAGCTTGTGCCCGAAGAATACTGCAGGCTGGCGGAAATAAAGCTTCGCTTTTCGGTGTATGTGCCGTATTCGGCAGGTGGTACAGCTTGTCACGAGGCTTTTACTAAGATAGTGGATTGCCTTAATTTTAAAAGTGACCTTAATCTGAAGGAATCCGGCTGTGATGCAATAACCGCTGACAGAGATGCCGAAGCGTTTGTTATGAAAAGCTGGGTCATAGCTGAGGCTCGCTTTTGTCCTGCGGAGTCATCTGCAGTTCAATATGAAGCTTTCATGCCAAAAACTCTTTTTTGCGGCTCTCATATAAATGACAGCACGATTCACGTAACAGCGGCAGAGAAGGCATCGTGGGGTCAGAAGTCCGTAACGGGAGCGTACTTCGGTACGGGTGAAAGTGAGCAGACGATAAGGCTTGGCTTCAAGCCGAGTTTTGTAGCGATAGGTGCGGCAGGAATGCCGATGTTTTCTACCGATAATCTCGGAAATTCGTTCTGCTATGCAGGTATGGCAACTTCAAGCTTTGCAAGCACGGGAATAAAGCTCACGTCTACGGGATTTAAGGTCCTGCAGAGCTCTTCGCTCAATTATGAAAACACGTTAACCCAGCTCAATAAGCTTGGTGAAGATTATCTGTATATAGCTTTCAAATAACAAAAATTTATAAATAAATAGCCCTCTTGTTATTGATTTTTCTTTTTGTGTGCGTTATACTGGAGAAAAAATTAAGAACAGAGGGTTTTATTATGTCGAAAGAATTCAACAACCGTGGCGTATATTCACTCATCCTCACACCTTTCAATGAGGACCGTTCAATCAACTACAATACATACGAGAAATATGTTGAATGGCAGGCACGTCAAGGTGCTGACCACCTTTTTGCTTGCTGCGGCAGCTCCGAAATGATGGAGCTCACTCTCGATGAAAGAGAGAAGCTTGCTAAGCTTGCTGTTGAGAGAGCAGGCGGTATGTCTGTTGTTGCAACAGCAAACCTTGAGCCTACATGGCACGGTCAGCTTGAAGAAATCAAGCGTATTGAGCAGACAGGTGTTGACGGACTCGTTTTCGTTTCAAAGGGCTACTGCGGCGATAATGACCGTCTCTTTACATACCTTTCAGAGCTCAGCACACATACAACCCTTCCAATCGTTCTTTATGAGTTCCCGGGTCTCCGTCCTCATCTTATGGATGCTTCCGTTTACGGCAAGCTTGTTGAAACAGGCAGATTCGTAGGTATCAAGGACACAACCTGCAAGATTGAAACAATCAAAGAGAAGATTGCCGTTCAGGGTGATTCGGCAGTTCTTCAGGCAAATATTCCCTACCTTATGGAGGCTTATGAGGCAGGTGCACGCGGTGTTGTTGCAACACCTACAAGCTGCGGTGCTTATCTGTTTGCTAAGATGTATGACGAATTCTTCGTACAGAACGACCGTGAGGCAGCTAACCTTACACATCAGCAGATCTGTCTTCTCGACAACTGCATTGATTCGGGCTTCTGCGCATCTGCGAAGTACCTCGTCAGCCTTTGCGGCATAGATGATTTCAATTGGTACACAAGAGGCTCACACGAGCTTGGTTCTGCACGTCTCAAGTCCATCCGTGCATTCTTTGAGTGGTGCAAGGCAACGGGCCTCAAATTCTACAACGACTGATAAAGGCAGGTTTTTACAATGGCCGAAAGCAAAAGCTTCTCTGTATCACGCAAGGGTTATAAACCCGCTGAGGTTGACGAATACGTAGCTTCGGCAGAAAGAGCATATAATGAACTGCGTGAAAGCTATGCAGCTCTCCAGACAAGGTACGACAGCCTTTTCGAAGAAAACGGCACACTCATAAAAGAGCGTGAGCAGCTCAGACAGGGCTGTAAGACTATGGCTGCCGCACTCAAGCAGCTTAGAGAAAACACAAGCGAAGACTACAAAGCAAAATACGAGGAAGCTGTTGCACAGCTTGAAGAGCTCAAGGCTCAGCAGGCGGCTGTTCCCGCATCTGTTGCTGTCGAGCAATCATCTGCTTCACAGATGATTGAAGAGGTAGCTCAGGTCGTAAAACGCGTTGAAAGCGATGCCCGCCGTAAGGCAGAGGCTGTTACTGCCGCCGCAAAGCTTGAACAGGCACAGGCTCAGCTTATTCATTCGAGGGTGAATGAAGAGGTCAAGAGCCTTATTCAAGTGCTTGAAGGCTTCCTTGAGGAGCATGAAGAAAACGAATAACAAAACTTGCAGGCGTACAAAACCGTACGCCTGTTTTTATAGAAGGTAAAGCTATGAAACACATTCTTTTATCAAAAGACAAAAAGCAGTATGTTGCGAATCTTCATTGTCATACAACGCTTTCCGACGGCAGACGCACTCCCGAAGAAATACGCGACGCATACAAAGCACAAGGCTACAGTGTGGTTGCCTTCTCTGACCATGACAATTATTTTGATCACAGTGATTTCTGTACAGATGATTTTGTTGCGATAAATTCATTCGAGGCGGATATCAGCGATAATGTTGTAAAAAGCGGTCAGTTCCGCCGTTGCTATCACCTTAATGCTTTCAATATAAAAGGTGAAAAATACGTTGACCTGCCTCCTACTCCTGATTACAGAGATAAAGCGGCAATAAACGAATATATCGCAAAGCTAAAAGAACTCGGATTTATCGTGATGTACAATCACCCGTACTGGTCAATGCAGGTGCGTGAAGATTATATAGACCTTGAGGGCTGCGATATCATTGAGGTTTACAATAACTCTGTTTTCATCGAAGGCGGTGACAGCGGTCAGGAGAGAGTGTATGACGAGATGCTGCGTGCAGGCAAGAAAATGTACTGTACTATGGCAGACGATAACCACAACGAATTTCCGTTTGGTGATGTGCGGTGCGACAGCTTTGGCGGTAAAACGGTTTTTGTTACCGATTCACTCAGCTACGAAAGCATTATGACCGCTATGCAAAACGGCGACTTTTACTGTACAACAAGACCTGAAATATATGAGCTTACTCTTGAGGACGGCAAGGTGCATATTGAGTGCTCTGATGCCGCAAGAATAGCTCTTTCAACCGCAGGCAGACGTACAAAATGCATTCACGCTGAACCGGGCAGCAGTGTAACACAAGCTGATTTTACGCTTGAGGATGAGGATGTTTATTTCCGAATCGAAGTGCTCGGTCTTGACGGTAAGCGCGCTGATACAAACGCATATTTTATTGCAGACTATGAATAAGGACGGCAAACAGCTATGAGAATGAGAAAGAAAAAATACCTTGAGGAGCGTCTTGCGGAGTGCGACAATATAATCAAGCTTTTCAGCGATGACCGCAATTTCCTCACGGCGATAGAAAAGAAAGAATACATTGACTTTGAAGAGCTTTTCGGTAACAGCAACCCTGTTGTGCTCGAGGTCGGTTGCGGCAAGGGTAAGTTTGCCTGTGAGCTTGCAAAGCAGAATCCCGATATCAATATACTTGCAATGGAAAAGGTTGCAAACGTAATTGTTGCCGCAAGCGAAAACGCAAAGCGTGAAGGGCTGACGAATGTAATATTCCTTCACGGCGGTGCAGAGTATCTTGAGAAATTCATAAAGCCCGAATCAATTGAGCGTATTTATCTCAACTTCTCCTGCCCGTATCCCAAGAAATCTTACGCTAACCACAGACTGACAAACGCACGCTTTCTCAAAAGCTACGAGGTAATCCTCAAAAAGGGTGCGGAGATTCACCAGAAAACCGATAATATGCACTTTTTTGAGTATTCTATTGAGCAGTTTACCGGCTGCGGCTTCAGCCTTAAGAACGTTTCTCTCGATCTGCATAACAGCGATTTTGAGGGCAACATAGAAACCGAATACGAGCACAGATTTGCTTCGCAGGGTATGCCGATTTACAGACTTGAAGCATATTTAAAATAAAACTTATGAAAGGCGGCAACAAAAATTGAAAAAATGTTATATTGTCGGTGGCGGCGATTTTTTTGCGGATTTATTCAAGCCCGACGAAGATGCTTCGATAATTGCCGCTGATGCAGGGTATAAAGTGCTTGCCGATATCGGAGTAACACCTGACATAGTTGTGGGTGATTTTGATTCTCTGGGTTATACTCCCGAGCATCCTGTGACCGAGGTGCATTCTCCTGTTAAGGACGATACGGATATGATGCTCGCAGTTGAAAAAGGTATTGAGTGCGGTTGCGACGAGTTTTATATTTTCGGTGCAACGGGCGGCAGAATTGCTCATACCTTCGGCAATCTGCAGGTGCTCAGCTTTATTGCTGAAAAAGGCTTTTCGGGCTATGTTTTTGACACAGATACTGTAATTACAGTTATAAACGGCGGTACGCTTGCTTTTGATGAAAATGCTAACGGATATATTTCGCTGTTGCCATTCGGTTGCGATAAGGCTGCCGTAACACTTGAAGGCTTTAAATATGAAGTTGACAGCTGCGATTTACCGTTTAGCAGACCTCTTGGTATCAGCAACGAGTTTACGGGTAAAACAGCCAGACTTACGGTACACAGCGGCACCGTCATTGCCGTGTGGGAAAATACAGCGGTTATGCCCAAAAGGGAGGCATCTGAATGAAAATAAGCGGTGCGATTTTTGACCTGGACGGCACGCTCATAGATTCTATGGTGATATGGGATGATATAGCGTATAATTTTCTTGTTTCGCAAGGCGTTACACCAAAACCCGACCTCAGGGAAAGGGTTGCGACTATGTATCTGAACGAATCTGCAAAGTATCTTGTTGATGAATATTCACTTGACTGTACACCGCAGGATTTTAAAGATTATACCGAAAGAATAATTGAAGATTTTTATGTACGCACAGTGCCGCCTAAGCGTGACGCTGTTGAATTTCTGCAAAAGCTTAAGGACAACGGAGTTAAGATGTGTATAGCAACAGCAACTGAGAGAAAGCTTGCTGTGCCTGCACTTGAGCATAACGGTATGCTCGGTTTTTTCGATGCGATTTTCTCTTGCGCTGAGATAGGCTTAAGCAAACAAAGCCCCGAAATATTTGACAGGGCACTTGAATTTCTCGGTACACCGAAGAATGAAACCTTTGTTTTTGAGGATTCTTATCACGCGGTCGCAACAGCTGCGGGGGCGGGCTATAACGTGATTGCAATATCGGATAAATCGGCAAGTAAAGATGAAGCTGAAATCAAAAAGCTCAGCGTAAAATTTATAGAAAATTACGCCGAGCTTGAAGAGCTTTTTGATTAAATTTTTCTACTCTACAGTGACCGATTTTGCAAGATTTCTCGGTTTGTCGATGTCACAGCCTCTGAGCCTTGCGACGTGATAGCTGAGCAGCTGCAGGGGAATAATCTGCGTGCTTATACTCATCATCGGGTGAGGTGCATCGACAGTAAATATACAGGTATCTGCTTTGATTTCGTGCGTACAGGTGACGGCGAAAACCTCGGCACCTCTTGCTTTTACTTCGTCAATATTGCTCTGCATTTTTGCGTTGAGTCCGTTTGGTGCACAGATTGCAATAACCTTCGTGCCCGGCTCTATGAGCGAGATTGTACCGTGCTTCATTTCACCTGCCGCATAGGCTTCGGAATGAATATAGCTGATTTCTTTGAGTTTTAATGAAGCTTCAGCCGCTGCAGCATAGCCGATACCTCTGCCGATAAAATAGGCGTGCTCGGTATTGGTGAATTCGGCGGCGATTTCTCTGATTTGTTCCTCGCATCCTAACGCATTTTTAATACTTATATGCAGCTTTCCGAGCCCTTCTTTGAGGTCGGTGAGCTGCTTTTTTTCTGCTGTCTGCCACTTTTCGGCAAAGAAAACAGCAAGCATATAAAGTGCCGCAAGCTGAGCAGAATAGGCCTTTGTGGTCGCAACGGCAATCTCTGTGCCTGCCCCGGTATATATCACGCTGTCGCTTTCGGTTGCGATACTGCTTTCGGGCACATTGACAATGCCTATTGTCGGCGCACCACGCTTTTTTGCTTCACGGAGTGCGGCAAGGCTGTCGGCTGTTTCACCGCTCTGGCTGATTATTATTACGGGTGTTGATGAGTTAACAAGAGGGGAGCAGTAGCGGAATTCCGATGCAACCTCGACCGACACCGGGATACCGAGCAGCTGCTCAAAACACAGCCTGCCTGCAAGACCTGCGTGATATGCCGAGCCGCAAGCGATAATATAAATCCGCTCGGGTTTGTTGATTTCAACAGGGAGACTGAGTATACCGTTTTGCAGGTAGCTGTCAACCGTACGCTTTACTGCTTCGGGCTGCTCGTATATTTCCTTATGCATATAGTGCTCAAATTCGCCTTTTTCCGTATGAGTGTAGCCGACGGAGAATTCAGCCTGCTCTTTGTCGATTTTGTTGAGATTAAAATCGTAAAACTCGGCACAGTCTTTTTTTATGACGGCAATCTCACCGTCGGCCATTCTGTAAAGTGTATTGGCTTTACTGCTGATTGCGGATATATCCGAGGCAATACTTGCTTCTTCACCGATTCCGATAAGCAGGGGGCTTGCCTTACGCACACAAAAGATAGTGTCGGGCTCATCCTCGCATAGAAGAGCCATAGCAAACGAGCCCTCGAGAAGCTTTACAGTTTGTGCTATAGCTTCAAGGCAGTTGCCGCTGTAATGTCTGTTGATCAGATGTACTGCTGTTTCGGTATCTGTTTCACTTTTGAAATCGCAGAGCTTGAGATATTTCTCTTTCAGCTCCTTGTGGTTTTCGATTATTCCGTTGTGAACGAGAGTGAATTTGCCGCTTTTATGCGGATGGGCATTCTCGTCTGTAGGTGAACCGTGTGTTGCCCAACGTGTATGGCCTATACCGACAGATCCGCCCATATCGTCACGCTTTTTAATTGCTGATGACAGTACAGCGATCCTGCCTTTTTTCTTTTCCTGAGTTATTTGACCGTTGTTTATTACTGCAATTCCTGCCGAATCGTAGCCTCTGTATTCAAGCCTTTTAAGTCCGTCGATAAGAAACGGTACAGCACTTGAAACTCCGTTGTATCCTATAATTCCGCACATAATAAAATCACCTCTGGTAATAGTATGCACAGGGTGAGCAAAACAATAATCAATATTTGTTAATCGGCGGCTTATATTTTTTGCACTGTTTGCATATACTGGAATATTCTACAGAAACGGTGGTTGGTTATGCAAAAGAGTAATGAAGGCTTCGGATATGCTGCGCTTCGGAGAAAAATATATGAGCTTAAAGAGAGGTATCCGTTTGCAGGGTACTCGGTATGTGCGAGAAGCTGGAGCGGAAGAGCGCTTTTTACTCTTTCGCTCGGCAATACAAGGGATCCTGCGCTGTATATTGCGGGGATGAGAAGCGGAAGTGTTGCGGGTACTCAGGTGCTGCTGAGGCTGTTTGAGCGGCTTTGCGAATGTGTTGATACACGAAGTGAGCTCGCAGGAATAAAGCTTCACGACGTGCTGTGCGAAAAAGGCGTGATAATAATACCGTGCGTTAATCCCGACGGTATGGAGATAGTTTTATCGGGTGCGGTTGCGGCAGGCAGCTATGCAGGGCTTGTTGAGCGGGTATGTGCCGACACATCGTTATGGCAGGCTAATGCAAGGGGAGTTGACCTTGAGCTCAATTTCTCTCATGGGTTTACTCAGACTAAAAGAATAGCGGAGGGCTGCGGCTATACTGCACCCGGAGCTCATTTTTATGCAGGCAAAGTGCCCGAAAGTGAGCCTGAGACAAGAGCACTTGTAAGACTGTGCAGGTCACGCGACGTAAGACACTCTGTAATATTGAGGCAAGGTACGGATTCGCTGTACACTCCGAAGGCGGTATGCGGTGCTGAAAGGGTTGAGATGATGTGCAGAATTTTAGAACTTTCGAGCGGTATAGACAGACCTGATGATACGCCCGGAGCACTGCAGAAAAACAGCTTTGCAGAGTGGTTTGTAAGCAGCTTCCGTAAGCCGTCTTTTGTAATAGATTCAAATGATTCTTATGAGGAATTATATTTAAGAATTGAAGAAGCAACGGTGCTGTCAATGGTGATGTAAGCTGTTGTGCAAAATGTCAACAACTTTTAAAAGCAAGGGTGATTTTGCATAAATTACAATGGGTTGTTTTTGTTTGATATGCTGAAAAAAATGAGAGGTCAGGTAACAATAAGGTAAAATAATTCGTTAAAATTAACAAACTTTTACTTTTTAGGATTTAATTGTATGAATCGATTGATTTTATCGTCATTACTTGTTATAATTATCTTGCTTAATAAAAGGGGCAATTGTCCCCTTTAGTTGTTGGAATACGAAAGGAGAAAATCCACCATGAAAATCATTTCATTGATCCTGGCATTCATCATGTCGCTGTTCGGCTTTACTCCCGCTTTCCAGCCTGTTGATGCTTACACACAGGCAGAGTGGTATGCTCTTGTAGCAGATGAGTTCAACCTTACTTACGACCTTGAGGATGACAACAATTATGACATCGCAGAGGATGACGAATATTTCGAAGTTATCCAGGCTTGCCATGATTGGAACGTAATCGTAGGCGAGTACGACGCAGATGCTGACGCAACTAACTTTGTTGTTGCTAAGTCACTCGCTGCTGCCGCAGGCCTTGAAGGTATCAAGGATGCTGATGATGACGCAGCTTTCGACGTAGCTGTCGATGCAGGTATCGTTACGGTTTCCTTCAATTTCTTCGGCAAGGTTAAGGAAGCAGCTATCGCAAAGGTAGACGCAAACGCAGCTCTCAAGGCTGCAGGTCTTGCTTACCTCAACTCTCTTACTGATGTTGACAATGAGGGCAGCATCACTACAGACGAAGGCGAAGAGCTCGGTCTCGAGAGCCTTGCTCTTGTTGAGAACGCTGCAGGTCTCACTCTTCAGACAGCTGACGGCGACGTTATCGACGAAGAAGAGATCGCTTACCTCGACTACGAGGGTCACGTAAATCCCTTTGAGCAGCCCGAAACTGCAGGCATCAACCAGCAGTCAATCCTTGAGAAGATCGATATCAGCTTCTCAATCGGTGATCTCGACGTTTCTGCTGCTGTTAAGGACGGCGGCTTCGACGTTTCAGTCGGCGGCCCCATCAACGGCGTATACGTTGAGAAGGCATACGAAGTTCGTAACTTCGACCTCTACACAAAGTTCGAAGGCAGACTTGACGAAAACGAAGTAACAAAGTCATACATCTACCTTGATTATGACCTTAAGGATTCAACAGAAATCACAGGCTCCTACGACTGGTCTCTCGACGAGATCGAGACTCCCGAAGGAACAAATGACGTTGACTTCTTCACACGCGTTACTGAGAATATGGAGTTTGTTAAGGGCTCAGACAGCGAAATCGAAGTTTTCTCTGTTGACGTAGCTATCCCCAACTGCCCTGCAATCACAATCGGTATCACAGCAAAGCTTGTTATCTCCTTCGACGGCAGAGTTGAGCTTGTTGTTACATCCAGAGAGCATAAGGGTGTAGAAATCATCGACAATAAGGTAAGACTTATCAGCGATTCTGAAGCTGGTGATTCCTCACTTGAGATGGAAGCACGCGTTGAGGTCGTTCTCGGTCTCTATGTTGATATCTCAATCGTAAGCATCGTACTTGTTGATGCAGGTATCGAAGTTGGTATCGGTGTTCACGTTACTGTTTACATGACAGGCGGTGCCGATAATTATCACCTTGATATTCCTTATGACTTCCTCTTCGATATGAACTTCACAGTTCCCAATGCAGAGAATATGACATTCAGTGCAAACATTAAGGTTTACGGTATTGTAACTATCTCCGTTGGTGAGAATTCCGATATCCTCGAGCCTCTCGGCCTTTGCAAGACATGGAGCATCTGCAACGAAGGCAATGCAACGTTCATTGATGAAACATTCGAGCTTAAAGCTCCCGATGCTGCATAAGTAAGAAAAATAAACGAGCCTCTCAGGTGTTATGCCTGAGAGGCTTTTTAGTGCTATGTGAAGCGGATATATGTATCTGATAATGATAATATATAGTTAACATCAAAAGAAAAACTTAAGTGGTTGATTCGCAAATCGTTATTATGTAATAAAATAATGCCCCGGGTATCACGGTTAGGTGTGATATCCGGGGCATTTTTACATTGTTATCAGAATCCGCCGCCGACGGTTACGTTGAATGCAACCGAGCCGTATCCGCTTTTTATTGTAAGCTCAATGGGAAGTCTGAGGTTTTTGATGTAGAGGTTTTTAAGGTTAACTATTACGTCGTAGCTCCACGTGCCTTTTTCAATTTTACCCGTGGTGTTGTTGATTCTTACCTTGAGAACGGGATTTGCATAGCGGATTGTTAAATCGGAGTTTTCAAAGTCAATGTAGAACATCGGGAGCTTTTCAGCAACGACCGAGATATCACCGACTACCGAGATTGCGTGACCTACGGTGCCTTCTTTTTCCTGACCGTGAATTCCGTCAACCTGCTCAAACATTGTCATTTCAATTACGGTGTAGTTGCCGTTCTTGTACGCTTTGGCTGTTTTAACGTCTGAGGGTGAGAGCTTTTCGTAGCCACCCGTTATTCCGTCAAATTCGGTCGAGTTGTCTTTGAGCGTTGATTTGAAGAGGGGAGTTACCATTTCAACAAATGTTGCAAGCAAGCCGTCGCCTTCGTTAACTACAAGCTCTTTCATTATCATTGTCTTCTGTGATTTTACAGACGCTGATTTTTTTGCCGCCTGTTTGTAAAACTCAATAATTTCTTCCTCTGACCACTCGGCAGGATTTGCAGAAGGTGCTGAGGTTTCTTCAGCCGAAGTAGTTTCGTCGGGAGCTACCGTGACCGTTTCACCCTCGGTATTGGTTACCGTTTCGTCAGGCACATCGGTAAACTCAACCTCAGCAGATGTCGGAGTATCGACGAGAATTTCTTCTTCGGTCGTGGTTTCGGATTCAACAGGCTTGTCTGAACCGCCGCACGCTGCAAGTGAGAGTACAAGGCTCAGTGCAGTAAGCAGTGATATGAACTTTTTCATTTCTTTCTCCTTCATTTCTTTAAAAGTATATATTATTTTATACCAAAAAATAAAAACTGTCAATTGAATTAAGGTAAACTTTGAATTGTTGCAAGTAACAATTTAAGTTAATTTCGAAGAACAATTCTTTGAAAGAAAAAAGCATAGATTTAAGCTGAAACGGTACGATTCGTGTTACTCTCCGACGATATTCTGTATATCTTTAACATTCAGGTCACGCAGTTTCTTTACCTGTTTGACAGACAGTGCGGCGGCAGTACCGGCAGCTTCGCCCAGAGCGATGCAGACGGACATAATACGGAAATTGGAGTGGGCGAGGTGAGAGCCGCTGATATTTCTTCCTGACAGCAGCAGTCCCTCCACATTTTTCGGCAGCAGACATCCATAAGGAATCGTATAATCTCCGGATTGCTTCCATTCTTTTTGAATTCCTGTCTTGTCAAGGCTGGCTCCGGTCAGATTATGTACGTCAAAATTGAAAAATGCTCTGCGAACTACCCAATTTTCGTGTATTCTTGCCTCAAGAATATCTTCCGCTGTCAAAGAGGCAAGACCCTCAAAGTGTCTGGTTTCACGGATGCCCAGCAGGGAAGCACTGCTCATAAGCCAGCACTTCTCATAGCCCGGTACATATTCTCTAAGAAAACGAAGAATAGGCATAATCTGACTGCGGCAGGTAAGCAAGCCTTCGGTAATACTTTCAGCGTCGGTGCCGTCAATGCCGATGGCATTGGTCATATTGACGCAGACTGTTCCGGGTTCGGGCTGTCGGTAAAGCAGCACATGCCCTGCAGGGAAGGGGAGCAGCTCTTTTGCCAGAGCCTGCAGCTCTCCTTTTTCGGTTTCTACTTTGGATTCGAAGCTGCCGGGGAAGACCGCACGGTCATAGTCCACACCGCCGATTTTGAACATCAGGGTACAGGGCTGCATTTTACCGTCGGATTCCCGTCCCTTATAAAAAGGTACGCCCGCGGCAGCGGCAACATCGCCGTCACCGGTGGCATCAACAACACATTTCGCGCGGATGACACCGCGGCCGGTTTTGTTCTGGATGATAACACCCTGTATGCAACCGTCTTCCACTATAGCACCGCAGACCAAGGTTTTGTAAAGTATCCGAACATTGCTTTCACGCATCATTTCTTCAAGCACAATCATTTGCAGATCGTGCGGAATGGCTGCCCAATCACAGCGATTCTCCTCCGCCCAAATAAACTCCGGATCAATCTCATGAGAACGGCTGAAAATTTCCTGCATTATCTTACTGGAAGAACGGCCGCCCCAATGTGACATCATACCGGAAGTAGCGATTCCGCCCAGACATTCCAATGCTTCCGCAATCATAACGGAAACACCTTCACGACCTGCTCGCAAAGCGGCACCGATACCTGCAGGACCGCTTCCGCATACCAAAACATCTACATCGGCAATTACGGGAAGACAACCGCTTTCTTCAATAAATTGCTGCATAAGAGAATCCTCCTGATTGTTTTAAACTTTTTGCCTCGTTTATCGCGGTAATTCAAACCGCCGAAGTGGTATTGGAAATATTAAGGAATATGGATATTATAACTGTTCCAATTTACTTGTTTTGGAGTCAGACAAATTGGAATTTGTTGAACTGATAAGCAAAAATTTTATTGTTACTACCAAAGGCATTTAAAACAATCTATCTCGTCCAAGCATATTCATACATATCTATTCCTGATTCATTCTTCTCAAGACATTTTATTTCATGTAGACATAAATCAATCGCTTCACCTATAAACTCATCCGACATTTCTCTGGTAAAAAAGAATATATCCTGTTCCTCTATAGGAATAAAATAAGAATCCATCCTCTTACGAAAATCTTCTGCATCAAATGAGCATAGATTATTGATTATCTCCTCACTAAAGTTTTCAGGAATCAACAAATCATTTACTAAATTATATTTCTTAATAATATAACCATTTACTATTGCATAATCTCTGTGTAGCCTTTCGACATTGCCTGGAATCATCGGATTCCAGTGATACTTATCATAAACAAAACGTCTATATAGCACATCCTGCACCAAATGAAGATAATATCCTAAGTAAAAATCATCTTCTCGCATTTTCTCTCCAAACATTTGTCGAAAAGAATCAAAATCATACGTCTTTTTTTGCCCATCAAACACATTAATTTTCAAATGACTATTTCCATTATATCCAGCATCAACTATTACCGACCCATATTTTAACCTATGGACATCTCTAAAAGAATATCTTTTTATCAATTCATTTGTTATTGCCAAATGAACAATGCTTGACGCCATAATTATCATCATCCTTCATTTTAATCTTCATACATGCAAGAATGTACAAAATCAAATTTTCATCTCTTCGACCTATTCTTATTTGTCGAACTGATTATATCACACATAATTTGAATTTACAATCGGATGCGGGTGTATACAGTGAAGTATCAGCAAAGCCGATGTGAAGTTATGGCGATGCCATAGTGAAGTTTTGTGCTAACGCACAAAGTGAAGTTAAGTTTGCCTAAAAACACTTGCGAAGCAAACTTCACTGCGTAAGCAACTTCACTTACAAAGTGAACTTCACTTGCCGTAAGGCAAACTAAGTTTTCAAAAAA
>JAFQEL010000045.1 GCA_017399065.1 Clostridia bacterium
AGCTTTACGAGTTGATCGACTCTCGAACCGCGCTTTATGTACCTTTCGTGCGGACTGATGTTACCGTAGTATAAATCTTCAAGTGTTGTCATGTGTGTTGCACCTCCTTTTTGCAACACAAACACATACCACAACACTTTCCACAAGTCCAGCGATTTTCGACATAAAATTCAAAAAAAGCACCGCATTTCTGCGACGCTTCAATTTGTTTGACTCTTTTGTAATTAAATAACACAAAAGACAGCATAGCCATCATAGACTATGCTGCCTTTTTCTGTTATCCTATTCGGTTTTCATTTTCTCCGTTAAGGACATCCCGCTTTTGTCGGGTGTGCTTTTTTGTTATGTCAAGTCCTGCCTTAAGAAATCACAAATGCAAACCCGAACATTAAACCTAATATAAGCTGGAAAAATAACAGTTTTTATGCTATAATTATTTTATAAATAAAATTTATCGGAGGGCTGTATTATGACAACTAATATCGCTACTTTCATAGTAGGGGTAGTATTTATCGCTATCGGAATTTCAAATATGCGCGGAAACATATCATCTCTTCATTCGTATCATAGGCACCGTGTTTCCGAAGAAGATAGGATACCATTTGGAAAACAGGTCGGCTTGGGTATGATTATTATTGGTATCGGTATAATTATATTCAGCGTTATATCTGCAGTAGCCCTATATACCGAAAACAACGACTTTATTTTAGTTGGTACTACAATTTTGATTGGTGCTATTATTATAGGACTTATTATAACTTTTAAAGCTATGATTAAATACAACAAAGGAATATTCTAACCGTAAAATTGTAATTTATCGTCAAGTTTAAAATGATAACCAAATCGATATTTTTTAAAATCCTCATTCATAAGAATGGGGATTTTACTTTTTGCTCTTCACTTTTCACTAATCACAGCAATAAAAATTTACGGAGGTAATAAAAAATAGCGAGTAAGTATTTTTAAAGCTTTACTTTGCATTTTCATTTGTAAAAATATATGTTATAATCATCTCGGCAAATGAGAATTTGTAAGAAAGGATAAAAATCATGTTCAGAAAAAGCATTGTATTTTTGCTCGTTTTAGCTATATTGATCGGCTTGCCGTCAGTCGCATCTGCTGAAGAAAGTGTTCCTGAAAAAGAAGGCTACGTGCTTGATTTCAGCACAGAATTTAATGACGGCAAATTAAATACAGAGTATTGGCTGCCGCAATATTTACCTCACTGTACTGCAAACACAGACGGCTCCTCTGCAAGATATAAAATTGAGAACGGGTGCCTGAATCTGTACATCACAAAGGATTCGCCTGATTATTTCGGCGGTCAGCCCGGTTCAACAGACCCCGACAATCTTTTATGGATAGCAAACGGTATTCAGACTTTGGAAAAGAATCATCTGCATCCGGGCGGAGCTCAGCAGAGGGAAATTGAGCCTTATGAAGGATACGCCACACAGTACGGCTACTTTGAGATACGAATGAAAATGCCTGACACAGGTGGCGGCGGATACGCTTCATGGTGGCTTATCGGTGCTCAGGAGGATACCGACGGAACAGATTCTGTTCAGAATGGCGAAATAGATGTCTTGGAAACCTTTTTTAAATCCCCCGGAGTGTTTGAACCAAAAGTTCACGCATGGGATGACCCCAATCTTGACGAATGGGCAAGCAAAGTTGAGTTAGACGGGAATCCTATGGATTATGTAAACGAATTCCACACTTATGCTATGGACTGGAGACCTGAAGGTATAACGTTTTATGTTGACGGAAAAGAAGTGGCACAAACAAGAGAATCGCCACAGTACAGAATGTGTATGATTTTGTCTATGTATATAAATTCTGATTTCAGCGGTTGGGATGAACCCGAAAACAACTATCCCATAGAATGGCTGATTGATTATGTGCGCGTATACAAAGACAAAAACGGTTATGATGAGAACAACAGACTTACAAAATTCGAACGCTTTATAGAAGATACTTGCGACTCACTCACTGCATTCGGACAACGTATTTTATCATTTTTTCAAGATATTTGTACGCAGTGTCATCAGTTCTTTGAGCGTTTATTCAGTATGATACCTGCCTTGTACATCGTAACAAAATTCTAAACACAAATAAAACAGGTACAAAAATGGATATAAAAATAACAGACGTAAGACAAATCAAAGGCGATGCCGCATTTCTGATTGACAGCGGCGCAACAAGCATATTATACGACACGGGCTTCGGCTTCACAGGTTACGCGGTTGCCGATAACGTAAAGGCTTGCCTTGGTGACCGCAGACTCGACTATATTTTTCTCACTCACTCGCATTACGACCACGCTCTGGGCAGTGCATATATTCTGCGCCGTTATCCTGATGCAAAGGTTGTTGCAGGTAGGTATGCCGCTGATATCTTCAAGCGAGACGGTGCAAAAAGAACAATGAAAGAGCTCGACTCCAAGTTTGCCGAAAAGTGCGGCATAACAGATTATGAATTCCTCGGCGATGAGCTTAAGGTTGATATCACGGTAGATGACGGAGATATTATTCACGCAGGAGATATGGAATTCAGAGTAATCAGCCTGCCCGGTCATACACGCTGCTGTGTCGGGTTTTACTGCGAAAAAGAGGGTCTGCTTCTCTCTAACGAAACGCTCGGAGTATACGACAGTGACAAAACCATTCTCCCCGCATTTCTCGTAAGCTTTGCAGATACAATTTCATCTATTGAAAAGATCGAAAAGCTTGATATAAAATATATTCTCGCACCGCATTTCGGTCTGCTTGACAAGACTCAGACAGAATATTTTCTTAAGAATATGAAATCTTCCGCTCAAAACATAGCTGATGATATACTCGGCAATATCAGGGCAGCCTGCAGTGACGAAGAAACAGTCGCTCGGTTCAAGAACAAATACTGGCACGGAAATATCAAAGAAGCGTATCCCGAGGATGCAATAAACCTCAACACGTCAATTATGGTCCGCCTGCTCAGAAGTGAACTTTTATAACCACACTTGCTTTTTTATTTATATATGCTATAATAATCAAACCGACAGTTCGTTTGTACCATCCTGTCGTTAAACAAAACCAGGACTGCTTATCATAAATATTTATTGTAATGATAGCGGCTTTGCGTTTTGCGTAAAGCCGCTTTTTATTTTTCGGGAGATAGAATGAAAACAAATATCAAAACTAAAATAAAACGTGAGAGAGAAGAAACATCGCTTTTGTTCAGATGCATTCCCTCAACGGTCGTGTCGCTGTTTGTTGTCAGCGTTATCTGCATGAATCTGCTTGCAAACAAAACGCTTGTTCAGACCGATTGGATAGCTCTTGACGGCGGTATCCTGATATCCTGGCTGTCATTTATGTGTATGGATATCATTACCAAATATTTCGGTCCCAAGGCATCCAACAAGGTGGCACTTCTGGCTTCGGGCATCAATCTGCTCACCTGCATAATCTTCTATATTGCAAGCATAATTCCTTCCGATGCAAACGACTATACCGCACTCAACGGAATCCTTGGCGGCACGTGGTTTATTTTATTCGGCAGCACTGTTGCATTTCTGTGCTCTGCAATAATAAACAATATTCTCAACTGGCTTATCGGCAAAGCGTTCCGAAACAATCCCGACGGTAAAGCCGCATATGCCGCACAGACGTATATATCTACTTTTATAGGTCAGTTTTTAGATAACCTTATTTTTTCGGTCATTGTTTTTATGCTGTTTGCGCCGATTTATTGGAACGGCTTCTGCTGGTCATTCCTGCAGTGTGCAACCTGTGCGCTGACAGGCGCGGTTGCAGAGCTTATTATGGAAATTCTTTTCTCTCCTATCGGCTATACGATTATAAAGAAATGGAAAAAACAAAAAGTCGGAGAGCAATATCTTCAGTTTATTGACGGAGGCAAAGTATGAAGGTTTTAATTACGGGAACGTCACAGGGAATAGGCAAAGCGATTGCCGAAAAATTCCTGAAAGAAAAGCACACGGTTATCGGTATTGACAGACAAAATTCAAGTGTTTCGTATGAAAATTACACTCACTTCAAGTGCGATATAAGAGACTATGAAAGTCTGCCCGAGCTTGATAATATCAACATACTCATAAACAACGCAGGCACACAGAATGAGCAGGATATCGACGTAAACCTCAAGGCACTTATTCACATCACCGAAAAATACGGTATTCAGAAAGATATACATTCCATACTTAATATCGGTTCGGCAAGTGCGCACACGGGCGCCGAATTCCCCGAATACTGTGCAAGCAAGGCAGGCATTCTGGCATACACAAAAAACGTCGCTTTGCGTGTCGCACCCTTTAACGCCACCTGCAACAGCCTCGACCCCGGAGGAGTCATAACTCCGCTTAACGACTGTGTAATAAATGACCCGAAACTCTGGGCGGAAATAATGAAAGAAACTCCGCTTAAGCGTTGGGCTGCCGCCGAAGAAATTGCAGACTGGGCATACTTCCTCACCGTTACAAACACGTTCTGTACAGGTCAGAGCATAGTTGTAGACGGCGGTGAATCCATAAACTATAATTTTGTCTGGAAAGAATGATAATCATCACCGGTGCACTCACCCCGGGTGGGTGCGCTTATCTTTTTATCATATATTTGACTTTCATCAGTCAAAATGATAAAGTATAGTTATCTTCAGTTCAGCAGGTGACATCTATGTTCAATGTAAAAAACGGCGACGTTATACTTTTTCAGGGCGACTCTATAACCGACGGAAACAGAGGCAGAAACGAGGACCTCAACCATATCCACGGCCACGGTTATCAGTATATTTTAGCGTCCGAAATGCACGCCGACAATATTGATAAAGATTTTGAAGTTGTCAACAGAGGTATCAGCGGCAACAGAATCTCCGAGCTTTACGGCAGATGGAAGGAAGATTGCCTTAGCCTTAAGCCCACAGTACTCAGCGTACTTATCGGTGTCAACGATATACACTCGCTTTATTCAAGCAGTAACGGCTCCTCGCCTGAACGATATAAAAAAATATACCGCTATATGCTCGATGAGGCTCTTGAGCAAAATCCCGACCTGCTTATCGTTATTATGGAGCCGTTTTTCGGTGTATCAAAAGACGAGGCTTACAGCGAATATATGCAATCCCGTATCGGCGAATACGCAGCAGCGGCAAAAGCGATTGCCGAAGAATATAATGCCGTGTTTGTGCCTCTGCAGGATATGTTTGATGAGTATGCAAAACAGACCGATATATTCAACCTCCTATGGGACGGTGTCCACCCCACAACAGGCTCACATCAGCTAATCGCAAGACGCTGGAAAGAATGCGTCGAAAAAAGATTTAACGAAAGATAACAAAGCGACTGCATCAAGCTCATTTATTGAGCCTGATGCAGTCGTAATCATTTATATGGTCTTAACTCAATATTTCAAGATACATTAATAACCCACGTAGTACGGTTCGGATTCATATTCGAATGTATTTATGTCAGTAATAGTTCCGTCAGATGTCATTGAGAATACGTTCCATACTGTACCTTTTCGGTTTGTCGGTACAGAATAAACTGCTATTCTGTTGTCACCTGACCACACTTCAACCGTCGCACCCGATGTAGCCATACTAATTGCCTCAGGGCTTGTGGATCCGGCATATCTTTCAGAATAATTATGAACACAGTATGTGAACTCTTCAAAATCATTCAAATCTATCGTGATGGTTTCAGGACCCTCGTAAGAAGTGTCATCTATATCCAGCCAAGCAATGTCACGATCACCCATTTGCGAATAGAAAACATGATAATCTTCACCGTTGTTCAGCTCGCCGATAAAGTGAGAGTCGAGATCTGCCGGATGATCGTTGCCCCAGCGCAAAACTATTCTTACAGTGTCACTTGTGAGACTTGGGCTGAGAGCTATATTACCTAAAAGCAGAGTAGTATATGCAACAACGGTAAAATCAATATACTGGTCAATATATCCTTCAGACTTAATCTTGAATGTATATTTACCTGCAGGCAGTTCCTTGCTAAAGCTTCCTGATGAGTAAGAATACTCAGTGTTCTTTTCAAAAGTAAGGTTACCGTAGCCTTCGTAATCTGTAAGAATAACTGTTACATCATAAATCGTGTTGCCGTTTGTAGCGTCAACAAATCTGCCGGTAACGGTTCCCGCAGCATCCGTTCTCTTGATCGCTTCTTCAACTGCACGCTTTGCATTTACCATCGGGAAATTACCTGAGGTGCGAGCAGATTCCGTATTGTCTCGAGCTGTGGCAGATGTGTAATCACAAACGATTTCAGCTACCTCATCACCGGCAAAATTACCGTTGACTGACCATACAAGTGCAACTACACCCGTAACGATGGGAGCTGCCATTGACGTACCTGACATATTGCTGTAAGAATTGCCGTTAACCGTGCTGTACACGTTTAAGCCGGGAGCTGCAATATCAACCTGAGAACCACCGTTGGAAAACCTGGTTACAAGATAAGAGCTACCCGATTGCTGTGCTGCAGCAACAACGATTACCCTGTCCATAATGCCCTGTCTGGAAGCTCTGCCTGTACCGAATGAAACACAGTTGGAGCTTGTGATTGAGCAGAACCAACCATTGTATATAGCATCAACGCCGATTCCGTTGTCTGCACCGTTACCGGCTGCTTGAACGACTATAAAGTCATAATTCTCAAGAAGAATTGCCATATAGCCGGATGCCTTTTCGCCTTCGTCATTCAATGAGGATTGTGAGTATACTTGTGAATCATTTTCCAAACCGCCGGAGCAGCCAAGCGAGAAGTTGACTACCTTTGAGCCTGCCTCAACCGTCCAGATAAGTCCGGCTGCAATCATTGTGTCAGTTTCCCAACCTGCCAGTGACTGCCAGAAAGTCGGCTCCCAATCTACGCAGATAAGGTCGCAGTTGCGCACGATGCCGCTTATACCGGTATTGTTGTTGTGTGTTGCACCGATTATACCGGCGACATGTGTGCCGTGATCTTCTTTGCTGTTTGCATCTTCACAGTCCTCAAACGGAAAACGTACGTTAACGTCATCATGGCCAGTGTCAAAACCGTTGTCAACTATACCGACCTTTACATTTGAGAATCTTGAATTGTAATCCCATGCGGCAGGTGCTTCAATTGCTTCAAGCCACCAGTTACTGCCGTCTACATCCGTATCTGTCCAGTCGGCGGAGTTGACGTCACCGTTCCATGGATCATTGGGTGCTACAGCTGCTTCCGGGTTAACATAAACACTGTCATAGTGTGCAAAAAGAACTTTATTATATCCTTCCAATGTTGCAATTTTGCTCTTGAGCTGAGAAAGTGTACTTGCGTTAACCTGAAGCTGATACTGGTTTGCACCGTTGAGCTGACCTACAACCGTACCGCCTACAGAGCTGAATATAGTGTTCTTTTCAGCTTCGGTAGTATTCTCGTCCAGAACAACAATAATAATGTTATTTACGTATGCCGTACCGGTTGTCGCATCTACCTTTATATTGTTTGTGTTCGGAATATATACACTGCCTGCATCATACGTAACTTCAATTGTAGCCGTATCCGTTGCGCCGTCAGTGTTTTCCGCAGTAATTGTGATAGTGTTTGCATCGGGTCTGAGAAGAATTTCTGCTTCCCAACCGTTACCGTCTATGACAGTTTCACCTGTTACTGCAGTTGAACCTTCACTGTCAGAATAAGAAGAAAGAGAATATGTAATATTTTTAAGAGCACCGGTTGTTTCAAAAGTACCGCTTAACGTTATTTCACTGTCGGTAGTTTCAAAATCGCTTTGAGAAATATTTACATTTACGGTTGTCAACCGATTTCCGCCAAACAAATTTCTGAACCAATCAATAATCGCCCTAAAAAAATCTATAATTGACTGGAAAATGCTTGTAATACCTGATTCTTCCTGAACTTCCGCTGCCTGAGCTTCAATGGAATTTTCAACAGGCTTTACTGCAAGTGAAGTAACAGTTGAACCTGTAATTATAACGAAGCAAAGTAACAAGCAGAGGATTTTTTTAATACGATTCTTCATTTTTTGTCCACCTTTCAAATTTTTATAATGCAATATAAACTATGTTTTTATATCTGCTTTCATACCCCCTCGTAAATCAGCACTTAATTTGTGTTGCTTTGATTATAGTATGTATCGCCGTTAGTCAGAGTAGAAAAGAATTCACTTCTAACAGTAAAAAGTAAGAAAAAGCCGACTTTTATCCTGTTATCTTTAAAGTCCTTCACATATTGACATAATCAGCACACCATAAACCTTATACGTTAATTAAACATAACATTTTATGTTTAATTTGTCAACATGTTACCTTGTTTTTTGCTGTATAAAGTTGTGTTAAGATTAACACAATAGGTTGGGTGATGATATGATCGACTACAAAAAAGAAATGGGACAAAGAATAAAAACCAGACGTAAAAAACTTATGCTAACACAGGAAGTAATTTCCGAACAGCTCAATATCTCCGTAAAGCATCTCAGCGAAGTCGAAAGAGGAATAGCAGGATTATCAATAGAGAACCTTATAAAACTGAGCAATACATTAGGACTCAGTCTTGACTATATTATAAAAGGCGAAGCTGATGAAACTTGTCGTAACGGTGCTTCAATACCGCTTAAAAATGTTCCCAAAGAAAAAGAAGAGCTTTTAAACGAGCTTATAAAAATCGGCATTGAACTGACAAAATAAGCACATCCTCAACGCCCGCTCCCGGTAAGGAAGTATTTTTTTAAAAATTTGAATTTTCAGCACAATAATACGTCAAACTCCCCCAATATACGCGAGTATTATCGGAGGAGTTTTTCTTTTCTTGTAACTTAAAACTTCATTTTTAAGTGCTTCGCAGTTTCGTAAGAGTATAAAATTTCTTGTATCGAAACCAAAAACGCAGCAAGGCTGTCGCCTTGCGAGGCTTTTGTCAAAGATACAGGGAATTTTACTCGAGAAACAAATACTTCCTTACCTGAAGTGAGCTGTAGAATATGCTTTCTTTTTGCAAAGTCTTAATTTATTTGTAAGAATTGGATGATATACTTACCGCAAAGGTGGGAGATAAATGAAAAAGAAAATCTTAAAAGCATTACTTATTATCTTCGGCTCGTTGCTGGTTTTCAACGCCATGCTGATGTCCGTTATGTCAAACATCAACGCAGGAATTATCGCCGAACTTTTACTCGGTGCCGTAATTATTCTGTACGGTATTCTGCTTGAAAAAATCGTGCCGAAAATTCCGAAATGGCTACGGGCTGTTTTCTGGTGCGGTGTCGGTGCCGTTACGGTATTTGTCAGCGTGCTTTTAGGTCTTGGTGTAACCGATACAGTAACCGGCAATGAGGATGCCGTAGTCGTGCTCGGCTCGGGAATCCGAGGTGATCTGCTTACCGTCGGGCTTAAAAACCGATTAGACTGCGCCGTTGAAATGTATGAGGATAACCCCGATATCGTGATTGTTGTCAGCGGCGGTCAGGGTCCGCAGGAGGATATTACAGAGGCTCTTGCTATGGAGCGGTATCTGCTCAGCCGTAATATTCCGCAGACAAGCATAATCAAAGAGGAGCAGGCGACGAGCACCTACGAAAATTTCGTCTATTCAAAGCAGATTCTCGATAAAAAACTCGGTGAGAATTATAAAGCGGCTTATGTCACAAACGATTACCATATCTACCGTGCAGGTGCACTTGCAAAGATTGCAGGCTTCGGTGACCTTACACATTCGCACAGCACAACCGTATGGTATACGGTTATACCGAGCTGTATGCGAGAATGTATGGCAGTTGTAAAGCTATGGCTCTTTAAACAATAAAATAAAGCAGACACGTCTCGGTTTTTCAGAGAGTGTCTGCTTATATTTTTTCAAAAAACGTTGCCGCAACCATTCGGAGGGGCTGCGGCAAATCGTGACTACTTCGGGTAAAACCCTAAAACACACCTTACGGAAAAGTGTGCGAAGTATCCTTAATTCAATCACAAAGTCAATACAAGAATTTTTACACTACCGTATGGTATTGCTTTGTATTTTAATTCTAAAACATAAAAATAATTTTGTAAAGATTTCAAATCTAAACTTTTCATAAAATTTCATAATATGAAATTTGAAAAAGCTCGTTTTGTGTCATAAACAATGTAATGTAATCAACAGACTGCGGTATCGGCTAATATCATTATAATATTATGTTTTATATTGAAAAAATATATATTTGGTGATATACTGTAATGGACACAATGCGGTCTTAACTTAAAACCGATTTTACATACGAAAGGATGATGAACTTTGGCAGAAATCAAAAACCTTGACGCTGTTGCTGCTCTTGATGCAATGGATGCTCACGTAGACGATTGGCGTGACGCGACAAAGGGCAAGCAGAGAGGTATATTCTCATTTGACGACGTAGTCAACGTTAAGCTCAAGACTCTCAAGAAAAGAATCTACACAGACATCGAATCAATCCCCGCTTGGAAGATGAAGGAATGCATCTACAAGGGTGTTGGCGATTACGAATATCTTTACGACGAGTGGAAGGACCTCAACGTTGGCGACCGCTGGGGTAACAACGGCTGGAGTGCTTTCTTCAAAAACTCCTTCGACATTCCCGAGCGTTTTGCAGGCAAGAAGGTTACACTCAACGTCTACTTCGGCGGCGACTCCCTTCTTTCTCTCAACGGTGAGCCCTACCAGGGTCTTGACCCCTTCCGTAACAGCGTACTTCTCTCTGACTGCGCTGAGGCAGGCAAGCACTATGATGTTGACATCGAGTCTTACTACGTATGGCACTCAAACGAGTCCACAGTCAAGACTCTCTCCTGCTCCTTCATCGGTGTTGTTGACCCCGTTATCGAAGAGGTTTACTGGGACTTCAAAGCAGTGTTCAACGCACTGTTTATGCCCGTACTTGACACAGGCCTTGCAGAGCTTATCCGCTCCGCACTCAAAGAGGCATTTACTCACGTCAATTTCGACGTTGACGGTGACGAGTTCAAGGCAGGCCTTCTTGCAGCACAGAAGGTGCTCAAGGACAGAGTTTACAACAACCCCAATTACAAGACAGAGGGTACACTGGCTCTCGTCGGTAACTCCCACCTTGACATCGTTTTCATGTGGGCTTACAAAGAGTATGTACGTAAGCTCGGCAGAACTCACGCAACAATGCTCAGACTTATGGAGCAGTATCCCGACTTCATATTCTCACAGAGCACGGCTCCCACATACATCGAAATGGAAAAGCGCTACCCTGCAATGTTCGAGCAGGTCAAGAAGCGTATCGCAGAGGGCAGATGGGAATATATCGGCGCAATGTGGGTTGAGCCCGACTGTAACCTTGTTTCCGGTGAATCCTTTGTCCGTCAGCTTCTTCACGGTGTAAGATACGCTGAAAAGACATTCGGCATCACACCCAAAACCTGCTGGGTACCCGACGTATTCGGTAACGGCTACGCAATGCCTCAGATTCTCAAGAAGGCAGGCGTTGAATATTTCGTAACACACAAGATGGGCATCTGGAACGATACCAACCCCTGGCAGTATAACACATTCTGGTGGGAAGGCCCCGACGGCTCAAAGGTATTCTCCATTGTTCCCCCCACACACTTCATCGGCACAGTTGAGGCTGACTCACTCAAGATGAACTGGAAGAAGTACACAGACAAGGCTACAATCGGCGAGTCAATGTACTGCTACGGCTGGGGTGACGGCGGCGGCGGTGTTGACACCGAAATGCTTGAGTACGTTAAGCGTTACAAGAACTTCCCCGGTCTGCCCGCAACCCAGACAAGCAAGATTGAAGATTCACTTGCACGTATGAAGGCAAAGGCAACCGACACAAACATCCCCACATGGAAAGACGAGCTTTACCTTGAGGAGCACAGAGGTGTTCACACCACAAAGGCTATGCTCAAGAAGCTCAACAGATACAGCGAAAACCTCTACCGTCAGGCAGAGATCTTTGCAAGCATTGCTATGGGCTACGGCTACGAGTATCCTCTTGCAAAGCTCAACGAGGGCTGGCAGATGATTCTCACAAACCAGTTCCACGATTCACTTCCCGGCTCACACATCACAGAGGTATTCGGCGACCTTTGCGATATCTACAAGGATATCATCGCAATCGGTGAGAGCGTACGTGATGAGGCTCTCAACGCAATCGCAGGCAATATCGGCGCAGGCAGCAAGTACGGCAAGCCCTTCGCTCTGTTCAACTCACTCGGCACAGCTGCAACCTCAAAGGTTGAGCTCCCCTACAAGGATGTTGAGATTTACGATGCTGACGGCAACAAGGTACCCGTTCAGGCTTACACAAAGCTTGACGGCACAAAGGTACTCACATTCGTCGCAAAGGACGTTCCCGCAGTAGGCTATAAGGTTTACTACACCAAGGAAGCTGCAGTAGCAGAAGCTAAAGCAGTTGATTGTGCAAATGTTGAGAACGATTACTTCAGCCTTAAGTTCAACGATGCTGCAGAGCTTGTTTCAATCTTTGACAAGAAAAATGACAGAGAAGTTCTCGAGGGCAAGGGTAACGTATTCCGCATTTACGAGGACCTTCCCGGCAAGTACGATGCATGGGATATCGTTGCAACCTACACTGACCGCGAGTTTGACACCGAGGCAGGCAAGGTTGAAAGCGTTGTAACAGGCGACGTATTCACCTGCGTTACAATCACAAAGAATATTATGAAGTCCACTCTCAAGCAGAATATCATCATCTACAATGAGCTTGACAGAATTGACTTTGATACATTCATCTCATGGCACGAGCAGGAGAAGCTTCTCAAGGTTGGCTTCGACGTAGATATCAAGGCACAGAAGTTCACAAGAGATATCGCATACGCAACAATCGAAAGCTCTAACTACCGCCACAATCCCTACGATAAGGCTAAGTTCGAGGTTTCCGCTCACAACTTCATCGATATGTCAGAGGATGGCTACGGCCTTACAATCCTCAACGATTGCAAGTACGGCTATGAGGTAAACGAGCAGAGAATGATCATCACTCTCCTCAAGGCTCCGATGAATCCCGACCCCGCATCCGACAGAGGCGATCACTTTTTCACATACTCACTCTATCCGCACGCAGGCGGCTGGAAGGATGCTGAGACTCTCGTCAGAGGTCTCGAGTTCAACAACCCGATGCTTCCCGTTGAGCTCAGCGACGAGGCAAAGGGTGCAGAGTGCGGCTCATTCATCAGCGTTGACGGCAAGAACGTTACACTCGAAGCTGTTAAGAAGTGCGAGGATGAGGATGCATACATCGTTCGTTTTGTCGAGAAGGCAGGCAGACGCACAAAGGTCACAGCTGAGTTCTTTACTGAGATCGCAAGCGTTGCCGAGTGTAATCTCCTCGAGCGTGAGGACGTTGCGGCAAACATCGCAGCAGGCAAGACTATGAGCTTTGAAATCAACCCGTTTGAGATCAAGTGCTACAAGGTCAAGGTTAAATAAGTTAAACCGATAAAAACGGCGGAGGATGCAAAACGTCCTCTGCCGTGAACATTAAATATAAAAATCACAGGAGGAAACCACAATGGCAGTAATGAAACTCATACTTGCAGGTATTCTCGCACTCGGTCAGATTCTTGCTCCCGTAGGTGCATGGATTTCAAACTTCGGCGAGGCAGCATTTTTCACAGAATGGTCTGCAGAGGATGAATTTACGGCAAGCTCTTACATAGAGCTTAAGAAAACACCCGGCGAGGATTTTGTCGTACTCAACCTTGCAGACGTGCAGCTTTACGATGACGAGCTTTATGAAGAGGTCGGTATGGAGGCTATGGCTCTTATTGAAAAGCTTATTGAAGACACCGACCCCGACCTAATCACTCTTTCAGGTGACAACGCATGGGGCACAATGACTTACCTCAAACTTATCGAGCTTGTTGACTCCTACGGTATTCCGTGGGGCGCTGTTATGGGCAACCACGACGGCCAGCGCTGTATCAGTGAGTTCTGGGCAGCTTATCATCTCGCAGAAGCCGAAAACTCTGTCTTCGAGTTCGGCCCGAAGGATATGGGCTACGGCAACTATGTAATCAACATCACTGAAAACGGCAAAATCGTTCACTCCGTTTATATGATGGATACTCACAACAACAGAGAATATGAAACAGAAAACGGCACAATCGGCGGCTATGACCACCTTTGGGAAAACCAGATGGATTGGTACGAGTGGTGCGTTAAAGGCACAAACGCCGTTGCAGGCAAAACAGTTGAGAGCACTGTCATTATGCACATTCCCGTTGTTGAGTACTACGATGCTTGGCACGCAGTTGCAACAGACATTGACGAAGCTAACGGCAAGCTCGGCGTTATCGAAAATCCGACTGACGATGCATACGGCCGCAGAGGCGAAACAGGCGGACATCCGCCCGTAAACAACGGCTTCTTTGACCTTTGCAAGGAGCTCGGCAGCACAAAGAATATGATTGTCGGCCACGACCACGTTAACGACTATTCTATCGTTTATCAGGGTATCCGTCTTACATATGCTGTAAAGGTAGGCCGCGGCTGCTACTTCGCAGAGGATATGATGGGCGGCACAACACTTGCAATCAATTCTGACGGTGAAGGAACAATCACTCAGCACTACTACGCAGAAAAAGACGGCGTGTGGAGTAAGGTTAACTGAGCAACATTTACACATAAAAAAAGAGGTAACAGACTGACCGGCTCTGTTACCTCTTTTTTTTATACTGTTTCAACCTCGGGTGAAGGATTCTGCTCTGCGGTTTTTTCTGTTTTTTCAATTGCAACCGGCTTTTTGCAGGCAAGCACAAGACATATAACCCACACAACACCCGACCAACCGAGAAAGATATTAAGAAGAATTATCAGCGTTTTTTTAGGGCTCTTTTTCTTTGCAGCAACAATCGTAGGAACAAAATAAACCAATGCACCTATGATAAATGCACACGCCGCTATCACAAAAGCAATATCGTTATCGGAAAAAGCCATAAACTATTACCTCCCGCTACACAATTTCTACTGTTTATGATTATATAGGGCAGGCACACACAAGTCAATGATTAAAAAGCAAATTACAGCTTTTTCCTCCGAATGTCAGCACACTTCATTCGGACATTCGCCGTTTTCAAAAAAGCCGACAATGTTTTTAACCGTTGTCTCCGCTATATTTTCAAGCGCATCCTCGGTAAGAAAAGCCTGATGTGACGTGACGATAACGTTAGGCATCGATATAAGCCTTGCAAGCGTATCGTCTTCTAAAATATGCCCCGAATTATCCTCAAAGAAAAGGTCAGATTCCTCCTCGTAAACGTCAAGGCAGGCGGCACCCACCTTACGCGATTTGATACCTGCAAGCAGTGCCTCCGCATCAACAAGCGCACCTCTCGACGTATTGATGATTACAACACCCTTTTTACATTTCTCAAGAGCATCACCGTCAATCAGGTGATAGGTCTCTTCGTTAAGCGGACAGTGGAGCGAAATAATATCACTGCCTGCCAGAAGCTCGTCAAGCTCTGCATACCGCACAGTGTCGCCGTTGTCAAGGTCAGCGGCAGGAAACTTATCGTAAGCAAGCACGTTCATACCGAAGCCGCGGCAGATATCAATAAACACTCTGCCTATTTTACCCGTACCGATTACACCGACGGTTTTGCCGTGAAGGTCAAAGCCCGTAAGCCCTGAAAGGCTGAAATTGAAATCGCGAGAGCGTATATAAGCCTTGTGAATACGACGGATTGACGTAAGAAGCAAAGCAATAGCGTGCTCCGCAACGGCATAGGGCGAGTAAGCAGGCACTCTCACTACACTTATTCTCCCGCGCGCGTGACGGATATCGACATTGTTGAAACCTGCACAGCGCAGTGCAATAACTTTTACACCCAACTCACAGAGCTTGTCAATAACCTCAGCATCAACCGTATCGTTGACAAAAACGCATACACCGTCAAAGCCATGTGCTAGCTCCGCCGTATCAGCGTTAAGCTTTGTTTCAAAATATTTTATTTCAATACCGTGTTGAGCAGAATATTTATCAAACGAAGGCTTGTCATACGGTTTCGTATCAAAAAACGCAAGTCTCATTTTATAACCTCCCTTGAATATTTACATTATATATTATAGTCGAAAAATTTGCAAAACCTTTAACCTTATATGTGCAAAAATAAAAGCAAAATATTTTTAAAAAAAGTATTGACATTTTCTCTCAGAATGTATATAATACTCTTCGCGATGGGGAATAGTGTAACGGTAGCACGACAGACTCTGACTCTGTTTGTTGGGGTTCGAATCCCTATTCCCCAGCCATTGAAAAGAGACAAGTTTCAGTTGAAACTTGTCTCTTTTCAGTTATATTCGCCTTCGGCGAGTTGTATTGCTGCGCAGTTATATTCAGCTGACGCTGGTGATATTGCCCTTCGGGCAGTTCA
>JAFQEL010000046.1 GCA_017399065.1 Clostridia bacterium
GAACAAAATCAAGCGAAAATGCAAAACAAAACGGAATACACAGGAGGTAACAAAAATGAAAAAGCACATTGTCAACGAAGCAACAGGTATCAGCTACACACTCGTCGGTGATTATTATATCCCCGACCTGAAGCTCCCCGAGACGAAAAACAAGCCGATAGGAATATGGGGCAGAAAGCGTCTTACCTACCTCAAAGAGCATAAGAAAATTCTTTTCAATCAGCTTGTTCTCAGCTGTAAACTCAACAGCCACCTTGCCGAAATTAACGAGCAGGCAACCGAAATGCTCGACAGACTCACCGAGCAAATAGCAAATGCTGAAGGTGTCACAGAAAAGCTGAAAGAAGAAAATCAGATGCTGTGGGTTGCCCGAATGAACAACATCCGCAACCGTGCCGAAGAAATCGTCAACGCAGAATTGATTTACAACTGATACGGAGGTTATCAAAATGTCGGGCTTCATCGAAGAATTCTACTACGGCAACATTGAGCCGCAGGCGTGCAGCTCTGAACTGAACACGGAATTAAAAAGAATGTTGAGCACACTCACCGAAAAAGAAGAACTGCTCACGGCAAAACTGAATGGCGAAGAAAAGGATTTGTTTTCAGAGTATGTGAACGCATATAACGAGTTTTTAGCCTTCAGTATCGCAGACGGTTTCATCTCAGGCTTCCGCCTCGGCGCAAGGTTTACTTATGATACGTTTGTTGAAAGTGATAATTGATTTGCAATAAACATCAGGAGGATTTATGCCGACCATAACCAAGAAACAATATGACGATTATAAAAAGCTGTGTTATGACAGAGAACACGGAAGAATTTTAACCCCGGACGGATTAAGGTTTATTTGCGAAGCAAACAATTACGAACCCGAAGCCATCGGCAAACACTTCCTCGAGGTGCTCGGCAGAATGCAGTCAACGCAAAACAACGAAAACACATAACATTTAACGGCAGGGAGATTAATTCTCTCTGCCGTTTTTGTCATTTTAAGCCGTAATATTGCACAAGTTATACTGTTCCGTATTGTGAAAAAGGTAGAATATTGAAAAAACACAAAACTTTTTGCGTAACAAATCGCAAATTTCGACATATATATAATGGAGCATTGGTGAATCCTTTCTCGGCAGGTATTTTACAAACATTCATAAATTTTAGAGAATTTGAAATTTAATTTAGTCTTCGCTTTATTTTTTGTTGCAAAAACTAATCTGAATTGGTATAATATATGAGTATAATTTTATTCAATTCAGAGGTGTAATTATGGCTGTAAGTTATAAAAAATTATGGAAACTCCTAATTGACCGTGATATGAAGAAAAAGGACCTCGCCGTTATTGCGGATATAAGCAATTATACCGTAACAAAAATGAGCAAGGGTGAAAACGTCACCGTTGAAACTTTGGGCAAAATCTGTGCTGCCCTCGGTTGCGGCGTTGACGATATTATGGAATTTATACCCGAAGAATGAAAGTGAGGTGCGGATAATGGCTCTTGAAAACAAATTAGGAATTACAAGCTCTCCCGAACTTGCCGAAGCCGAAGAAAGAATAAGCAAGAAAAAGGCTATTGAGCTTTTTGAAAACGGTACTCTTGATAAACTTGAAGCGGGTAAATTCGCATCTCTCAAGGCAATTCATAAATACCTCTTTGATGATATTTACACCTTTGCCGGCGAAGTCCGCAAAGTCAATATTGCAAAAGGCAACTTCCGTTTTGCACCCGTAATGTATCTTGAAGCGGCACTCGATAACATTGATAAAATGCCGCAGTCAACCTTTGACGAAATCATTGAAAAATATGTTGAAATGAATATCGCCCACCCTTTTCGTGAGGGTAACGGCAGAAGCACCCGCATCTGGCTCGACTGTATTCTCAAAAAAGAAATCGGTATGGTTGTAGATTGGAGTCAGGTTGACAAAGAAGATTATCTTCTCGCTATGGAACGCAGCCCGATTAAGGATATCGAAATCAAGCACATTCTCAAAAATGCCTTAACCGATAAAGTCAATGACCGTGAGGTTTATATGAAAGGTATTGACCATAGCTACTATTACGAAGGTTATACAACATTTAAGACAGAAGAATTATAATTTGGAGGCTCAAATGAGTAAGTTCAATTCTTTTATAATAAACAGTCCCGCTCTTGAAGCATTACAAAAATTACAAAATAATAGTGCTGTTGCTGCGGCGATGAAAGTTCAAACATCTCCCGCATTTATAGCCGCTATGAAATTACAAGAATCGTCTGCTCTTGCAACCGCAATAAAAATAGAATCTTCACCTATGTTTGCAGTAGCGAAAGAAATCCAAAAAAGCCTTGAATCCACTAAAATGCCTCTTGCGGAAACTGCTGCTGCACTTATAGAATATCGCAATATGATTGCCCCCCTTACAGATGCAATTAAACAATTTAACATAGCTTATTCTCCTATTTTGGAGGCTACTAAAAACTTTGAAGCTTTCGGTATAAAAAGCTTGCTTGCAGGTGTTCAAGCAAGCGCTCCCGCAATAGAAGCAATTAAAAACATTAATTTTGTTGAGTTTGCTAATATTATCGATGCTTTACCAAAGTACAATTTCATAAACGAAATTGCTGTCAACGGTTTTTCTATCGAGGAAGCAGAAAAACTTTTTTCAGACGGTGAAATATCCCAAGAGGAAGTTAACGAGGAATTCGTTGATATCATTGAAAAAAAGAAGTTTTCCCCTAAGGCAGAGTGGGACAAAATACAAAAAAGCAAATGGTATTTAGCAGTCAAATTATTGATTTGTATAGTTGCCTTTTTAGGTCAACCCATTATTGACTATGTGGGTGATAAAGTGCGTGATACTATTGGTATTACACAGTTTATCGAAGAATATGAATTATATGATTTAATTGATAATATTTTTGAGACTGATAAAGAAACAGTGACAGAGGAAGATGCTAAAGCAACTGTTGACACGAGCAAAACGGGCAATATCTCAAAACAGAAACGTGAGGATTTGCTTGCTAAAATAAAAGAAATTCGTACCTTTATTTCTGCTGCACCGCAGGATGAAAATACGGGTAATCTTTTGTCATACCTTTCTGAACTTGAAAAAGATGTTAACGGCAAGAAATACGGTCTCGTGTTTGAAGAACATCGTGAAGAAATCGATGAGGTGCTTGACACTCATACACCTGTTCTCACGGAGGTTGAAGAACTTTTCATTGATAATGGTGGTCAGACGAATTTTCTTATTGAAGGAGATAATCTTGCCTCGTTAAAACTGCTTGAAAAGACACACAAAGATAAGATTGATCTTATTTATATAGACCCGCCATACAATACGACAAATCAAGATTTTGTCTATGACGATACATATATTGCGGCAAATGATGGGTATCGCCATAGTAAATGGATTTCATTTATGTCAGAACGTTTAAAAATTGCTAAAAGACTTCTTTCTAAAAGCGGTGTTATAGCAATCAGTATCGGATACCAAGAAGTTCACAACCTTATGTTGCTCTGCCAAGAGTTGTTTTATGAAAAAAATGTCACTTGCGTAACTGTTCAAACATCAGGTGGAAAACCTAACGGCGGCTTTAATATTACATACGAATTTATTGTGTTTATTACTCCTGAAGACTTTTCACCTAATGCAAGCGAAAGTGCCATGAATGAATATGCTTCACCTTATCACGGAATGAACTTGGCTACCTTTGATCAAGTTCAAAGACCGGGACAAGCATATCCGATTTTTGTTGATAAAGATGGAGTTTTTCTCGGTTGTGGTAAATCCCTTACAGAAAGGGTTAAAAGCGGAGAATATACTGGCAAGTTAGAAGATTTTACTTATGATTATTCCGAAGCACCCGAAGGAGCAATTGCAATATGGCCCGTCACACGAAAAGGTATTCCTTGCGTGTGGCGACTGATTCCAACACGTCTTGCGAGAGATTGGGAAAAAGGTTATATAAAAATTGTCCCTCAAAATCCCGGCAAAACACAAAATCTTTTTACTGTGCAATACCTATCGGATGGTGTTATCAAAAAAATAGAAAGTGGCGAATTGGAAACACATCGGATATCTGAAGATATCAGAATTCCCACCATAGATGTTGATAATTACCGTACCGCAGGAACAACAATACAAGCGATATGGACAGAAAAATCATACTACACTACTAACGGTGGTAATGAAATGGCGGATATATTAGGTAGTAAAAAGGCATTTTCGTATCCCAAACCACTTGCTCTCATTTCTGAAATCGTGCAACGTATATCAGGCACAAATTCGACAATTCTCGACTTTTTCGCAGGAAGTGGTACAACTGGACATGCTGTTATGAAGTTAAATGCAGAAGATAATGGTAATCGTAGATATATTCTTTGCACAAATAACGAAAATAATATTTGCCGTGATGTTACCTATGAACGCATAAAGCGTGTAATTGATAAAGAGGCATATGAAGAAAGTCTTAAATACTACAAAGTTGATTACATCCCTGTTAGCGAGCGTATGTATTATGAATATGCTGATGAACTTCTTCGTCATATCAAAGAACTTGTTGAACTTGAAAACGGCGTTAATTTCACTAACAATGCAGAAATAGCCATTGTTCTTACCGAAGATGAACTTGAAGATTTCATCTCTAATATTGAAGATTTCTCAAAGTGCAAGAAGCTCTATATGGGACACGATCTCTTACCTACCGAAGAACAGGAACAGGCTATATCCTCACACGAAATAGAGGTCAACATCATTCCCGATTATTATTACAGAGATTTACAGGAGGGCTGATTATGATATTAAAAGATTTTCAGCTTACAGCGGTTAAATCGTTATTTGAAGCTATGGACAAGCCTGCCCGTGACATCATCCTCAAAAGTCCTACGGGTAGCGGCAAAACCATAATTCTTACATACTTTATGCATCAGTATATACAGTCTTTTTCAAAAACTGTTTTTGTATGGCTTACACCGGGTAAAGGTAATCTCGAAGAACAAAGTAAAGCGAAAATGGATAAGTATATCCACGCTTCTCAAACAAAGTTGCTGTCCGATGTTATGACAGCAGGTTTTGAAGAAAATGACAGTTGTTTCATCAACTGGGAAAAGCTTACAAAGAAAGGCAACAACGCACTTAAAGACAGTGAGCGTACAAACTTTCTTGAGCATATTCAGAATGCCTTAAATAACGGTTTGCATTTTGTAATTATTGTTGATGAAAGCCATCAGAACAATACAATAAAAGCAGATGAGATTATTCAGTATTTCCATACTGATAAAATTATTCGTTGTTCTGCTACGCCCAAAGGCATAAAAAACGCAGAAGTTATTGAAATTCCCGAAGAAGAGGTTATAGCAGCAGGTCTTATCAAGAAAATGCTAATTATCAATGAGGATTTTCCGCAAACAGTCGTAACAGAAAATCAGACCGAGTATCTTCTTGAACAGGCTTATAATAAACAAAGAAATCTTCGTGCCGCATTTTTACAGAATAATTGTGATATTAATCCTCTTATTGTTGTTCAGCTTCCGAATAATTCTGATGCTTTACTCGACAATATCGAGCGTTGGTTCGAATCACAAGGCGTTACATACGAAAACGGTCAACTTGCCGTATGGCTTGATAAAAAACACGAAAGACTTGAAAACATTGAAAATAATGATGCCAAGCCCGTTGCTGTAATTATTAAGCAGGCGGTTGCAACGGGTTGGGACTGTCCGAGAGCACAGATTCTTGTTAAACTCCGTGACAATATGGATGAAACATTTGAAATTCAGACTATCGGCAGAATACGCCGTATGCCTGAGGCAAAGCATTACAACAATGATTTGCTTGACAGTTGCTATCTCTATACTCTCGATAGTAAATTCACAGCAGGTGTTAAAGCATCTCTCGGCAAAGGTGCATTGGAAGCTTGTACTTTGTTCTTAAAAAATGAGTATAAACAAATATCTCTCACAAGTGAGCAGAGAACAGTCCTCTCTGTTACCCGCAACCCTCAAAAAGCTTTACTTGCAGTTGCAAAGTATTTTGAAAGCAAATATAAAACAGGTACCAATAAAACAGAAAACAAAACACGTTTGCAGGCAGAAGGTTTTGTTTTTAGTGAAGATATAATTCGTCATACTATCTCCGGTGAAACAGCAACGCTTGATTTTAATTCTTCAGACCTGAATACAATTGCTGTTACCGAAAAAATGAGCACTCATACACACGGACGAGATTATCATCATAAAATTAGCAAAATCGGTCTTGAAATCGGTATGGAGTATTCCTATACCAACACCATTATCAGAAAACTTTTTGATGCTAATTTCACTTACAACAGAAAAATTCTTGCATTGCCGCCAAGAGAAGTGTACTCGTTTGTACTGAACAATGAAACTTTGCTCAAACACTCTATTCGTGAAGCTATGGCAGCAGATATTGCACAGATGCAGTTGGAAACTCCCGCTGTTTCCACTTATGAGTTCCGTATTCCTCAATCCTGCATTTTCACTTATGATGCAGCTGCAAAGACTCACACAGTAATGGAAAAGAATGTGTATCAAAATTACCTTTCTTCGGCAGAACCCCGTTCTTCTTCTGAAAGAAAATTTGAGAAATTCTGCGAACGTTCATCCGCCGTTGAATGGTGGTACAAGAACGGTGATAAGGGTAATGAATATCTTTCTATTGTTTATCAGGATAATTCAGGTAAACAGAAACTGTTCTATCCCGACTATGTTATCAGCGTAAACGGTGAAGTATGGATTGTTGAAACAAAAGGCGGTTTTGACCGCAGCGGCAACAGTCAGGATATTGATATGTACACACCCAAGAAATTTGCTGTACTTAAAGCATATCTTGAAAAATACGGATTAAAAGGCGGCATTGTCCGTAACGATGATAAGAGCGATGAACTCTGTATTTGTATGGACAATTACTCTGATGATATTCAGAGTGATGAGTGGAAAGTGTTGTCCAACATTTTATAATTGAATTAAAAGGCGGGTAAGGTTATGGCTAACATAGTTAAAATGGAAAAAATATCGTTAAAAAACCATCCTGAAATCAAAGAGGATTTAATTCAGAAATACATATTTGACGACCCCTCTGTTTTGGGTTTGGGCGAACTTTCTTCTATTCAGAGAGAAAAAACACAGCCTACAGGCGGTAGAATTGATTTATTACTTGCTGACGATGCAAACACAAGATATGAAGTTGAGGTGCAGTTAGGTGCTACTGACCCCAACCATATTATCAGAACAATAGAATATTGGGATAATGAAAAGAAAAGATATCCTCAATATGACCACTGTGCCGTTATTGTTGCAGAAGAGATTACAGGCAGATTTATGAATGTAATTCAGCTTTTTAACGGTACAATCCCCCTTATTGCTCTTCAGGTAGTTGCATATAAGCAGGGTGACAATATCTCTTTGGATTTCATCAAAGTTCTTGATAGGGTTTCTTTTGCAACGGAAGATGAAGAACAATACGAAGAAACTGACAGAAAATACTGGGAAAACAAAAGTACATCAAAAATGCTCAAGGAAGTTGACAGTATTTTTAACAGCTTGAAAGAATTTGTCAGCGGATACGAATTTAAATATAATAAATTCTATATCGGAATGGCAAAAGATGGTGTTTCAAAGAACTTCGTTTTCTTTAAGCCTAAAAAGAATTTCCTCTACATCTGCTGTAAAGGAAATGAAAACAAAGACATTATTGAGAAAATGGAAAATGCCGGACTTGAGCTTTCCTTCAGCCAAAGATATAAAGAATATTCTTTAAAAATCAAAGGCTATAGCGAATATGAAGCTCACAAGGAACTGATTGACGAACTTATTAAAAACTCAATGGAGTATTTTAATATTACAGCGTAAAAACTTTTATGAACCGTTAATTTTCTTTTTTGTGTAAAGCGAGGTGGAAAACGTGCAAAAAATGAATGATGCTATCAAACGTGAGATTTTCAAAGAGTTGTGCCAACATAGAGATGAACTCACAACGGATATTTCACTTGTTCAAAGAATTATTAATGAAAGATTAGAATATATACCACGCAAAAAACTTTATAAATTCCGTTCGTGCACAGTTAACAACTTTAAGACATTAGAGGAAAACTGTATATGGATGGCTCCCGCAAATAGTTTTAGCGATTTATTTGACAACACGATTAATATAGATTTAGCTCAGAACAAACGAGAAATAAAGAGTTGGTTGTTTAACAATTTCCCCGTGTTTTGCTTTGATTTAGCCAAAAATCTTTGTGAGTCCATCGGTAACGATATTCCTTATTCTCATGACGACTTTATAGAGTATGTTAATACTTGCTTGGACAAAAATGGAAAACCTATACCAGAAAAAGAGCGTAAATTCATCGAATCCCGTGTTAAATTCGATAATTTAAACCAAATGGAAGAAATTTTCAAACTATTAAAAAGCTTTCGAGATAAGTTCGCCGAAACAGAAGATCGAATGGTTGAAACAATTTCAAATGCAATCAACGATACCCGAACACGTATGCGTGATGCGACCTTGGTTTACTGTATGACAGAACGATATGATAACCCAACCTTATGGGAAACATATGCAAATAATTATTCAGGATTCTGTGTTGAATATTATTTTGGAAACTTTGCAGAAAAAGAGTTTGATGATTATAAAAATTTAGCTTTTTTGTTTCCGATGAGCTACCGTAGAAAAAAGCCATACTTTAATATGGTTCCCTTTATGGATAACGCTTGCCGACGCAACATATATAAAGAAGAAAATTATGAAAATGATTTGGATTTAGATGTAGAATTGAATATGCAACTCCATTATAAGCTTAAAGATTATGAATTTGAGCATGAATGGAGATTTTCAATTAACAACAAAGCGAATAACAAACAGCCATTTCCTTTTGTTAGTGCAATTTATGCCGGTAAGGATATTAAACCAGGAAACTTAAAAAGGCTTTGCAGCATTGCAAAAAAACTTGGCGTTCCTGTTTATAAGCAGATACCCAACAAATCAAACAATGGTTTTGAATATATAAAAATACTATTTTGATTTATATTGGTTAAATAGATTCCAGATTGTTAATTAAGTAAAGGTGATTAAAATGGAGTTAAAAAAAGATATTGAAAGAGCCATTCGCCACATTACTGCCAAAGATTATAAGAACCCCAAGACAGAGACGGAGTTACAAACCATATTAAATGATGTTATCAATTCTTTTGAAACTCAATCTTTTGATTTTTCCTCATATTCATCCATGCTTTTAAACCAAGGCGAAAAATTAAGATCGATTAAATACTATGACAATTTGTATTCTGTTGAAAACATCCTCTGTCAATGCGTTAAACAAGTTTTAGATAGAACTTTTAATATCAAATACCCTAACCGAAACAAAACAACAAAAAGTTTATTTTCATACATGGCAGCTATGATACAAATGTCGCACTTTACAGTTGTAAAATTTGATTTTAAAGACTATTATAATTCTGTTTCTGCACCATATGTATTTGAAAAATATATCAAAATGCATATCACCAGACGTGTTGAATTGGATTTAGTAAAAAATTTTTGCTACGCTACTAAATATGCACATGCAGGTTTGTGCACATCAAATGCAATTTCGGAAATAATCGCTCAAACATTTGACAATGCTTTAAAAGAGAAATTTGCATCTCGAGGTTTGTTGTTCTACGAACGATATATAGATGATTGCATATTGTTGCTTAATGAACATATAGAAATAGATGATATAAAAGATATTATAAATGGAATTTTAAATGATACTTTCCACTCAAAAACAGAAGCTGATTTAAACAAATGCAAAACAAAATTCAATTTTAAAAAGTTTCAATATCTATCTAGCAAGTCAATATCGGTAACACCAACTCAACTAGATTACCTTGGATATGAGTTTTCACTTTTTTGTGATGCCCGAAATAAAGTTAGAATTCAATACGGTATAACGGAAAATAAAAGAAACAAGTATAAAAAAAGAGTAAATAAGTTTATTGCTCTTTATAAAACCCCTTCTTCTCCCGATTATAACAATCTTGAATTACTAAGACATCGAATAAAAGCTTTTGTATCTAGAGAAGTATATATTAGTAAACACTTTAAATCTAATATTTGGAAGGTTAAAGGTTTTATTAATAATTATGGCGAATTGAGATATCTACTTGATACACCATTACTTGAACCACAAACCAAAGAATTTTTGAAAAATATGATAACCGATTGCTTTGATAATAATGGTATACCACAGCCATATTTTTTAAAAACTCAAGGATATAATTTGTTTGAAAATCTAAAGAATAATAAATCTCTTATTTTTGTTGATACAATTGGTTACGACTACAAGTCACTAAAAAAATTGTGCCAAAGCATCGGGATTAGCACAGTTGATGCAGATGGGAAAAGAAGAGGATATGGAACCTTGGTAAGAGATTATCTCATTAAGGTTAAAGTCGGTTATTAAAATGACGAAGCGGTAAGGTCACCCTTACCGCCCCGGAACATTTGCCGTAGCTATGTTCAAAACGTATCGCCGATTCAAGTCGAACAACACGCCGATTATGTGTGTGCGTTACCGCACTGCAAGTGAATTCTACTTGCAAAGTATATTATATCACATTGGGAGGTAAAAAGCAATGGGATGGAAAGGATTAGAAAGAAATAAACTGGATTTTCTTTTAACAGATACTTTACCTGTTGAAATATCTGAACTGTTTTCGTTTTCACAGTTTTATTCTTTTTTGTTACGTGAAGAACAACAAAAGATTTTAAAAGCAATGATTGAAACTATAAAACAAAAACGAGCATTATCTGATGAAAGAATGTTCGAAAAACTATGGAGCTCCAAACCATTAAAATATAATATCCTTAAAGGGTCAAATTCCTATCGAGAAATGAGTATAATTAATCCATTTTCAGCATTAAACTTATTTTTGTTTATGGAATGCTATCAAAAGGATATACTAGATTTTTTTGAAAAAGAACACTTTTTTTCAATTAGATATCACAAAAAGAACACCTCTCTCTATTATAGAAGTAAAAATGGCAAAGCCTTAGAATATTTTCAAGCTCAAATTAATAATGTTGACAGAGGTGTCATTCAACAAACTGGTACCTATTTTAAAATTGCTCCGTTTGAGTCTATCAACACTTTTACTGATTCTAGAATATGGAGACTTTGTAATTTCAAATATAATGTATACGCAAAAATGGATTACAAATCGTGTTTTGATAGTATATATACACATGCGTATTCTTGGATTATAGAAAGAAATGTAATTGATGCCAAAAATGCACGTAACTCTCATTTGTTTATTACAATTGATAGAATCTTGCAAAATATAAACGGTCGTTCCTCAAACGGAATTGTTGTTGGTCCTGAGTTTTCAAGAATGATAGCTGAAATAATATTACAACAAATAGATAAAGAGGTAATGTTTGCATTATCAAATGAAGGAATCAGATACAAAAAAGATTATATTGTTTTTAGATATGTAGATGATATTTTTATTTTTGCCAATGAACAGTCTATTTTAAATAAAGTAATAGATAAATTTAAACATTGTGGGGAGCACTATTTATTACATTTAAATGAATTAAAGTTGACTAAAGGAGAAACACCTTGGTTACCGAAAGAGTGGCTTGAAAAAGCCAGAAAACTCTCTGATATCATTGGAAGCTTCTTTTTTAACGGTAGAAAAAAGGAATATGATAATCTACCTGAAGAAGAGCGTTTTATTGTAAAAACTGATTTTATTTCAGTAGATCGACTTAAAGATGAAATTGCTGTTTTAATAAAAAATTATCCCGAAGACCAACGAACGGTAGTATCATTTTTATTGTCTGCATTATTAAACAATATAAGCAAAAAAAGGGATGGATATAGGCTTTTTGGAAAAAATCATACTGGTAAAGCAATGTTATTAATAGATATTGCATTCTACATATATTCTTTTTATCCATCATTTGATCAAACCAGAAAAATGATATCAATATTAACCTATATTAACACAGAAATTGATTTTAAAAACAATTTAGATTTCAATAAAAAACTTCGGAATAAAATTGAACAATATTCATTTGTTTTTGAAACCGGAAATATACATGACCTATGCGATTGGCTACCCTTTTTTTATGAGTATAAAATTCATATGAAGATTGATATTGAAAACGTATGGATAAACATAGCAGAACGACTTAATGATCCAATAATATGGGCAAATATATTGATATACTCACAATATAATAGTACATTTCACAAAGATTTGTGTCTAAAATTAGAAAATATCATAAATAAACAAACATCAAAAATTATATATAGCGACCCAATGATGAACGCAGAATTTTGGTATTTATTAATTTTTCATAATTGTCCGTTCGTTTCTCAACAAGCTAGAGACGATCTTGAAACAATTATAGATACAATTAAAAATAATGCTATATCAAGAAAGCCTTCTTCAACAAGTTGTGTCCCTTCATACGATACAACAATAATGCTATGTGAATTTTTACAACTAAAATCTTCAGCCGGTAACAAACCTGAAAACAGCTTTTTTAACTGGAAAGGAATCAAAGATTTCGGTGAAACTATCACATACAGAACATATCAAAGAACCGTTTTTAAACCTTACAAAAAACGCAGTAGTGGGTTATATGGCAGTCTGGATTAAAGTGATTTTACTGCTTTAAAGTGTTGACAAATGGTTTTGGATATGGTACAATCTCATTGCAACAGAATAATTTTGCACGACATACAATCCACTGTGCGTGACTGCAATTATCAACACTGATAACATTCTGATAAATTCGGTCTCGTGGAGGGTGGTCACTGCAGATAATAGAGATAATAGGTGTAATCAAAGAAACCAAAGTATCCACATGCGGAATTTCTAAACAAAGTAGTTTAATTTATTCCGAGTGGGAATAATATTTAACTGAAAAAAGTCGGCTGGTTTTAAAAATCAGTCGGCTTTTTGTTTGACTTTTCATCAAAAAATGATAGAATAAAAATAATAACAAAAGAATGGAGAATTAGGTATGGCAAATAATCTTGTTTATGACATTAAAGACAAACCTAAATTCAATCAACTGCTTGTTTTTGCGTTTCAGCAGCTGCTTGCAATTATGGCGGCAACAATCGCCGTGCCGACGATCGTCGGTAACGGAATGTCAATTTCTGCGGCCCTTTTCGGTGCAGGCGTAGGTACCGTTGTCTATCAGCTATTTACAAAATTCCGCAGTCCCGTTTTCCTCGGTTCGTCCTTTGCTTTTATAGGCTCCATGTGTGCTGCTTTTGCGGGCGCTTCGTCAATGGCTCTCGGTTACGTAGGCCTTATTCTCGGTGCGGCATTTGCAGGTCTTGTTTATGCAGTAATTGCTATTGTTGTCAGGTTTGTCGGTGTAGGCTGGATCAATAAGCTTATGCCGGCAGCGGTTATCGGCCCGACGGTTGCTCTTATCGGTCTTTCGCTCGCAGGTGCAGCTGTCAAGGATGCTTTCTCCTACGGCCCGCAGGACAGTAACGGCTCGTTTATTATGAGTACAAATATCTGGGTTTCTCTTATCTGTGCACTTGTAACCCTTACCGTCGTTGTTCTTTGTGCAACCTACGGCAGTAAGAAAATAAAGCTCATTCCGTTTATTATCGGCGTGCTTGCAGGTTATGCGGCAGCATTGGTGTTCACACTCATCGGCTACTCAAACGGTAACGATGCACTCAAGGTTATTGATTTTACTCCCTTTACAAATCTCGTTGCAGACGGTGTCACGGTCAATACCTTTTTCGCTGTTCCCGAGTTTACTTTTGCAGTAGCTTTCAAGGGTGTCAAGGATTTTGACATCAACTACCTTGTAACAGTTGCTGTTGCGTATATTCCCGTTGCATTTGTTGTATTTGCAGAGCATATTGCTGACCATAAGAATCTTTCGAGCATTATCGGCAAAGACCTTCTTGAGGATCCCGGTCTTCACCGTACACTTCTCGGCGACGGTATCGGTTCGCTTGCAGGTGCATTTTTCGGCGGCTGCCCCAATACAACATACGGCGAATCTGTAGGCTGTGTAGCTATTACACGCAATGCTTCCGTTGCAACAATCACAACAACAGCTGTTATGGCTGTGCTTATCTCCTTTATCTCTCCGTTTGTGGCCTTCCTCGATTCTATTCCCGGCTGTGTTATGGGCGGCGTTTGTATCACACTTTACGGCTTTATCGCTGTATCCGGTCTTAAGATGATTCAGAAGGTTGACCTTGAAGATAACGCAAATCTCTTCACTGTTTCGGTAATCCTTATCTGCGGTATCGGCGGTATGGCTATTGCAATCGGCAAGGTAACAATTACAAATATTGCCTGTGCTCTTATTCTCGGTATCATTACAAATATCATCCTCAACAAATCAAGAAAGAATAAAGAAGAAAAATAAAAGGAAAGAGAAATATGAAAAATTACGATAACGTAGTTATATTTGACCATCCGCTTATCCGCCATAAAATTGCAATTCTGCGTGACGAGCGTACAAGTATGAAGGAGTTTCGAGAGCTGGTTGAAGAAATAACAACCCTTATGACGTACGAAAGCCTTAAAGAAGGCGTTCTTACAACCGAAATTGAGGTTAAGACTCCGCTTGAAACCTGTACTCAGACCGTTGTAGCAGATAACTCAGTTGTTATCGTGCCTATTCTCCGTGCAGGCCTCGGTATGGTAAACGGTGTGCACGTGCTGTTCCCGTCTGCAAGAGTAGGTCACATCGGTATGTACAGAAACGAAGAAACCCTTACACCCGAAACCTACTACTGTAAGCTTCCCGACGGTATTGAAAACAAGCTTGTGCTTGTTGTAGACCCGATGCTTGCTACGGGCGGCAGTGCCTGCGATGCAATACAGCTGCTCAAGGACAAAGGCTGTAAGAATATCAAGTTTATGGCTATCATCGGTGCTCCCGAGGGTGTTACAAAGGTAGCTGAAACTCATCCCGACGTAAATATTTACGTTTCAACTCTTGACAGAGGTCTTAACGAAAACGGTTACATCCTGCCCGGTCTCGGTGATGCAGGCGACAGACTTTTCGGCACAAAATAAAATAAAAACCACGTCTTTTAGGCGTTGTACCCGTAAGGATACAACGCCAGTTTTATTCGCCATACGGCGAGTTTTATTGCTTCGCAGTTTTATTGTGCTTCGCACAGTGTTATTCGCTTCGCGAGTTTGCTGCGAATAAAATAACACTGAATCCGCAGGATCCAATAACACTATTGTCTGAAGACAATAATATCACTCTGCCGTAAGGCAGAATAACACTTGATAAAAATTAAATTTTAATAGCGCACTTACTCACCACCGGAGAGGTAAGTGCAAAAATGAGAGGTAACACGGTTTTATCCGTATTACCTCTTTTTTGTCCTTAACAATCATACTGATAAAAGACGTGGTTTTTTATTTTATATTATAACTTACAGTGTGTTTATCATATGTAAGTGCTCAGTGTAAAGTCTTTCAACGTCGGTGTTGGTTTTGAAGAATCCGCCCTGAAGTGACATATGGTCGCCTCTGTAGGTCGGCATAATATTCCACACACCTTTTGTGATGTTCTCTGCATCAAACCGGGCAGAGGGTGCATCTGACGGTGCCATTGCCGATACGGTGTTTACAAGTCCGTCATTTTCCTGCCATGTTTCGTCGAATACATATCCGCCTGCGGTGGTGCCTGTGAGCTTGCCTATTTCGTCGGCACTGCTCTGAAATATTATTTCCATTATCTTTTTATCAGTGCTGTATGTGCCGTCTTCGTTTTTGTTTGTCGCACTGCAGGGGATTGAGAAATAGTATGTATTATTGCTTGTGTAAAGTGTTTTGTTGAGTTCAAGTGCATTGTCAATATACATATCGTATGCGGCGGAGTCTGTGTTGGTGTCGCTTGACTCGTAGGCTGTTGTACCGTTGTGAGGTGCCGCAAGTGAAGTCAGCGAATAAATCCAGTCTTCTTTACCGCCGGTGAAAAACGGTGAGATATCGTCAGGGTCAGTTGCGCTGATTTCAGCCTCGTTGCCGATTGCCATAAGGGAAGCAAAAACGCGTATTGTTGCACCGCCGAATGAGTGACCGAGCAGGTTGATTTTGTTTTCGGCATCCCACTTTTCAATAAGTGCTTTGCCCGTGAAATCCTTGCCGTATCTTTCATGGCCGCAGCGCTCGCTGTGTGCCTTGCCGTAGTCTGTTACCGTGCCGGTAAGCTGAGCATAAAGCTCACACGCTCTGTCCCACGCACTTGCTGTACCTGCAACTGAAGCGGCATGGCAATCGTAGCCCTTTGCGTTGAGCTTTTTCATCAGCTCGCCTCCAAACATACCCCAGTAGGGCATAATTTTATAGTGCGGGTCATAATGTCCCCAACCCATTAAGCCGTGTACAAATATATACGGGTAGTTTGTATGCCATTTGTCGCTGTTGTATTCGCCTTTTGGCTGTGACGGAAAAACAAGCGATATCAGTGTCATAAAAATTGCAAGAATAAATGAAGTTACTTTTGCCATATTTTATTCCTCCTTTGGTAAGAATATTTTACCAATATATCTGTGAATAATCAAGCATATTTCTTGTTTAATATATTTGTTTGGAAAAATATGCTTTTTGTCAGAATTTCATTTTTATGAATATCACGGTTTGTTTTTTCGGTGCGGATGTGATATACTTCTTTTAATCATTAATATAACGGATGTGGTATAAATGAAAGAACTTCATATGATATGCAACGCTCACCTTGACCCCGTATGGCTCTGGCAGAAGCCCGAGGGTATAGCCGAGGCTATATCGACATTCCGCGTTGCGGCAGATTTCTGCGAGGAGTTTGACGGCTTTATTTTTAACCACAACGAATCCGTGCTTTACGAATGGGTTGAGGAAAACGAGCCTGAGCTTTTTGCACGCATACAGCGGCTTGTAAAGCAAGGCAAGTGGCGTATAATGGGCGGCTGGTATTTACAGCCCGACTGCGTTATGCCCTGCGGTGAAAGCTTCATCCGTCAGATTGAAACCGGCAAAAAATATTTCAAGGAAAAATTCGGTGTAACACCGACAACCGCAATCAACTTTGACCCCTTCGGTCACACGAGAGGTCTTGTGCAGATACTCAAAAAAAGCGGCTACGACTCGTATGTGTTTATGCGTCCTGCGTGGGTTGAAGCTGAGCACGATTTTATATGGCGCGGCTTTGACGGCAGCGAAATACTTGCCCATAAGCTCAGCGGCGGCTACAACACGGGCAAGGGCAAGGTGATAAACAAAATCAACCTTGCGCTCGAGCGTGAATACGGCGACGGAGTGAATATGACCTTCTGGGGTATCGGCAACCACGGCGGAGGCCCGTCAAGAGAAGATCTAAAAACCATAGCAGAGTATATGTCTGCTCATCCCGAACAAGGGCTTCGTCACTCGTGGTGTGAAAATTATTTTGAGCGTATCAACAAATCAAACCTTGAGGTTTTTGATGAGTCGCTCAACTACACAATGGTCGGCTGTTATACCTCAATGGTACGTATAAAGCAGGCTCATCGCAAGCTCGAAAATGACCTTGCAGTCTGCGAAAAAATGCTCGCGCTCAGCGGAGCTTCTTACGATAAATCTGAACTCGAAAAAGCAGAAAAAGCTCTGCTTTTCTGTGAGTTTCACGATATTCTGCCCGGCTCGGGCATAAAGGCGGTTGAGGAGGACTGCCTGCGTCTGCTTTCATACGGCAGTGAGATTGCGGACAGATACAAGACAAAGGCTTTCTTTAAGCTGTGTGAGGGACAGCCCAAGGCAAAGGACGGCGAAATTCCCGTGCTTGTTTTCAATCCGCATCCGTATAAAATCACGCAGGATGTTGAGGTTGAATTCCAGCTTCAGGACCAGAACTGGAACGAAAACGAGGTAACGCTTGTCAGAGTGCGTGACAAAAACGGCAATTATCTGCCCTCACAGAATGAAAAGGAGGCTTGCACGTTCAGTCTCGATTGGCGCAAGCGTGTGTGCTTTAGTGCAGAGCTTGAGCCGATGAGCATAAACCGCTTTGACTGCGAGCTATATGTCGAGAATTATCCCAAACGTAAGATCGAGCCCTGCGACGAGAATCAGACGCACTTTACGTTTGACAACGGCATAATGCAGGCGACAATAAACAAGCAGACGGGACTTATCGACAGCTATACATATAACGGAAAAGATATGCTGACGACAGACAGTGCAAAAATTACTGCCGCAAAAGATAACGAAGACCCGTGGGGAATGAACGTTGACAGCTTCAATGATACCTTAGGTGAATTCACATTGCTGAGTGATAAAGAGGTCAATGAATTCAACGGATATCCCGATGAAAAAATACCCAATGTAAGAGTAATCGAAAACGGTGCTGTACGCACAAAGCTTCAGGCGATTTTCGGTTGTGACAAATCTTATGCGGTTGTAACATACACTCTGCCTAAAAGCGGAAATTATATTGATATAAAAATCAAGCTGCTTTCAAACGACAACAACAGATTTTACAAGCTCAACCTCAACACCGCTTTTGATAAGCCTGATTTTTGGGGTCAGACAGCCTTCGGCACTGAGAAGCTCCGCACGGAAGGTGAGGAGGCTGTTTATCAGAAATGGTGCGGTGTTTACGAAAACGGTGAAGGTATAACAGTGCTGAATAAAGGCACATACGGCGGCAGTCTTGATAAAAACGTGCTCGGTATTTCACTGCTTCGCACTCCTGTATATTCGGCTCACCCGATAAATGACAGACCACTTGCCGACACTGACCGTGCACACGACCATATTGACATAGGCGAGCGTGAGTTTGAGTACAGAATTACTGCAGACAACGCACAGCCTGATATGCAGGCGGAGATTTACAATCAGCCTTGCATTGCTCTTTCATTCTTCCCGTCGGGTCTGGGCGTTAAGAAGCATACGGCTGTTGAAATCAACAATCCCGATGTTATTATGACAAGGCTCTGCAAAACCGATAAAGGTACGCTGATAAGGCTGTTCAATTCAACCGACAAGCACGCAAAGGCGGAGCTTGAATTTAACGGTAAGGTTTTAAGTGTTGATATGGGTGCATTTGAGGTGCAGACTTATATCTTTGCCGAAGGTGAGTTTTTTAAGAGTAATTTGTTCTGATAGGTCTTGACATATCGGATTTTTAAGCCTATATTGAAAATATACTAAATAAGGAGGATTATTTGTTATGGATGAAAACAATGTTTTTGAGCCTGAGTTTGTTGATGTTCCCGCTGAGGAAGCACCCGCTGCAGAACCTGCTCAGCCCACATACGAGCAGGAGCCTGTTTACGTGACTCCTCCTGCATTTGAACAGCCTGCAGTTTCACCGAAGAAGAGAACGGTTGCTCTTATTCTTGCAATCGTTGTGGGTGAACTCGGCATTAATCAGCTGTATCTCGGTCTCGGTTCAAAAAGACTTATCATGGCTATAATCGCTACTGTTTGCGATGCACTTAGCTGGATTCCGGTTCTCGGTTGGATAACCGCTATTGCTTCTATACCTCTCTGGATTATCTGCCTTGTCGGTGCAATCAAAGATATTATTGCAACAGCAAAGGGCACGATGCTTGACGGTCAGGGCTTGCCTGTTAAAAATTGGTAAAAACACAATATTTAAGGCGTATGAGAATCAACTCATACGCCTTGATTTTTATTATTATTTGGTTGCTGTCTGTTTGTCGACAACCTCTGTCAGGAACGATTTTATTGATTCATCATACAGCTCTGTGTGATACAGACGGAGCCTGGAATGCTGACCGTCCTTGAACCAGACGAGTCTTTTCTGTGAATCGGGTGTGCCCGCCGCGGCAAAAAGCTCCTTAGCCTTTTCAGGTGCGGAGTAAAAATCGGCATCGCCATGAAGCATAAGTAAGGGCTTTTTATAATTTGCAATCTTATGTATCGGGCCGATCTTCATTGAATAGCCGGTATAGTGCTTTGCAAACATATTGACAAAGTCGATGACGATAAAAGACGGTGCATGAAAGCCTTTCATACGACGTTTGAAGCTGTGATAGAAGGTGGAATACATACCGTCGGCAACAAATGCACTGAAGTAATCGGGGCAGTTATCGGCAGTGAGCGCATACATCGAACAGGCACAGCCGATACAGATTCCGTGAAGGACGATTGATTTCACACCGTAATCTCTGTGAAGAATTTCGCCCCAGTGGAGCACATCACGGCTCTCGTTAAAACCGAAGGAGCTGTATTTGCCGTCGCTCTTACCGTGGCAACGCTGGTCGAGAGTGAGTACATTGTATCCGCTTTCGATATAAGCTTTTGTGTAGTAAGAGCTGTAGGTCATACCTTCGGTACGGCCGGGCACGATGATTACCGCGCGGTCGAAGCCGAAATCGTAATACTCGGCATAGAGGTTGAAGCCTTCGTTTATGGTATGAAGCTTGATTTTTTTGTCGGCAAACTGTTTTATATAGCCCGTGCCTTCTTCGTACATTTCTTTAAGCTCGGGATTGTCGTAAGACACGGTATTGTTCCAGCTGTCTTTTTTCTTACGGGTGAGCGTATTCCAGAAAATAATACGTGCGACAATAATATTCGCAATCGTCACGGCAACGGCAAGCACAACAAAAACAGCAACCGCAATAATAATATAGAGGTTGACCATTGTATTCACTTCCGTATATTATTCAAAGGATAAAAGGAGATCAAACGATCTCATATGAGTCTGAACAAAATCGGTTTCGGTGAAAACGCTTTTGTTTTTTATATAATCGGTAAGCTCATCTGCATCGGTTTTGCTGAAAGATGAGCCTGCAAAAAAGGTTACGTTATCCCTTTCCTGATCGGCAAATACCGCGTGCACAACCTGCTTTGCAACTTCGTTTACGTTCTGACCGACGGCGAGTATTCTGTTACCCGCCAGAGCAATAACGTCGTTTTTGGCGATGATAAAATTGACGGAGCTGTCGAAAACGGTATCCTTTGCCGAGTGTGTGATTACGACGTCGTATATATTGCTGACAGTACGGCTGATATCGGAGCAGACAGACTCAGGATCGTCGGATGCATAGTCGATAATTGCAAGTGAGGCGTAACAGTCGGCAACAGATTTTGTATCGGCTATGAAAACGTTTGTTTTGTCTGTAAGCTCCTTTGCCTGAGAAGCTACGAGCATAAGATTTTTATCGTTGGGAAGCACGATAACGTTTTTATTCTCTGACGCCCTGAATGCCCTGATAAAATCATCGGCAGAAGGTGAGTAGCCGTTAAAAGCGTTGATGACAACGTCAGCACCCATTTCCATAAAAAGATCTGACAGGTATTCATTGGGAGCAACGCAGACGAGCGCAAAATTGCCCGACTCGGAATTTGGAGAAACAACAACTGTTTTGTGGAGCTCGGAATGCTGTACGCTCATATTTTCAATCTTTAGTGACAGAAATTCGCCGAAACGGTGAGCATAGGCAAGTACCGTTTCCGGTGCCGTTGTGTGCACGTGGAACTTTACTTTGTCGTTTTCAAAAGAAGCTACGACTGAGCCGCCGAGCAAATTGAGCTGCTTTATGAACGTGTCGGAATTTACAAATTCTTTACTGTCAAGAAGCTGAAGCAGACCCTCGGTGCAGTAGCCGTAATCAAAGCTGCTTGAACGGTTGAATGCGCTGTAGTCGATAACGGCATTTTTGTCAGCGAGAGGTTTATGTGCTTCGAGTTCTTCACCGCAGAGATATTTCTGCATACCTTCGAAAAAGCAGACAAGACCTGCTCCGCCGCTGTCAACAACGCCTGCACTTTTGAGCACCGGCAGAAGCTCAGGCGTTTTTTCGAGCGTTATCTTTGCCTGAGCAAGAAAGTCGCACAGAAGCTCTGTAAGGTCGCTGTAAGTGTTTTGTGAAACAGCCTGGGCTGCTTCGCGGGCAACGGTTAGTATTGTGCCCTCGGCAGGATGCGAAACACCGCCGTAAGCGTACTCAACACCGCTTAGAAGTGCCTTTGTGAAGCAGTCGCAGTCAGCCTCAGCTTCTCCGTTTTTGTAAAACACGAGTGAAAAACCCTTGAGAAACTGCGAAAGGATGACACCCGAGTTACCTCGTGCGCCGTATACAACCGTGTCGGTAAACTTTTTGGCCGTATCCGGCAGCTCAGCTTCAAAATTTTCAATTGCAGCAAAGCCGTTGCGTACGGTTGTGAGCATATTTGTACCTGTGTCGCCGTCGGGAACCGGAAACACATTCATATCGTTTAATTTTTCGCAATTGACAGCAAGATTACGCATACCGTAATCTATCAGTGTGCGAAACAGCTGTCCGTTAATAGATTTGCACATGGGCTTTTGTCAGCAACTCCTGTCGTTAAGAATTGAGTGCGGTGATAATATCTTTTTCGGCAGAAAGGTCTGTAACCTCGTTGCCGAAATAATATATGCCTATCATACCGGGGCCGATGTTGGTTGCATTTGCACAGAAGCAGCTTGAGATGAATACTTTTTTGAAGCTGTATTCCTTCTCAATCATTTCTTTAAGAGCATTTGCATATTCTTCTCTGTCGGTATGATATATTACGGCGTAATTGTTTTTGATATCCGTGGCTGTTTTGCCGACATATTTAACGGTAAGCTCAAGAGCCTTGCGTATACCCTTTGCCTTGGTGAGTACGGTTACATAACCTTCGCTGTTGCAGTCACCCATAGGCTTTACGTTTGCGAAATTGCCCATAATTGCTTTGCCCATTGTGATGCGGCCTCTGCGTGCGACGGCAACAAGGTCATCAACGGGTCCCATCTGATGTACACGCTGCTTGTTTGCCTCAAGCCACTCGATAACCTCTGTGAATGACTTCCCTTCTTTTTGCATAAGGCTTGCATACAGCGTGAGCAGAGCAAAAGCACCCGACATACGCATTGAATCGAAGCAGTAAATATTTGCCTCGGGATATTTTTCTTTTACTTTTTTTGCGGCTGCGCAGGTAAAATCATAAGTGCCGCTGATTTTGGATGAGAGTGACATGCTCAGCACGCTGTAACCGTCTTTTACATATTTCTCAAAGATGTCTATGTATTCGTCAAGAGTGGGCGGCGCTGTTGAGATCTTTACTTTTTTGTCAGCAAGCAGGCGGTAGTATTCCTCTTGGCTGATAAGGGACCAGTCGAGCTTTGTTTTCATATCCCTTTCCATGCCGTTTTCGTTAATATGAATGTAGCCGTTGATGTATTCCTGCATACCGCAGAAGTTACGCATTTCTTCGGAAAGGTCGCAGGTGATATCAGCGAGAATGACGTATTTTTTCATAATGCTTTGCTCCTTCTGTAAATTTTAGGCTTTAATAATCTGTGTTTGTACTGAATTTAAAGATAAAAAAACAATTACAAATTACATCAAATCGTAACATATTTCGACCCAAAAGTCAACAATGCCGCCTGCAGAGACTCAGCCCGACAGGCGGCAATTTTTACCGTGAAATCAGTATGTGATCGTATAATCTTTTTCGAAGGTGAAGCCGAGAGAAGCATCGTGAGTGCCGAACATATTGACCCTTATTTTCAGAATAAGGGGTGTGGTATAGTTTGAACTGACCATTTTGCCTGTTGCTTTATCTATTGTTGCTCTTACGACACAGCTGTAATATTCGGTTGAAAAATCTTCGATGAAGGGAGCTTTTTCTGCAACCTCGCCGGCTTCAATAACGTCGCAGACAGCACCTATGCCTACACCTGCCGTTGGATTTTTGTGTTCCTTGAGCTTAAGTACGATTTTGTATTCACTGCCGGTATCGGTGCAGGTTGCTTCCGCAACATATGCAGGGTCGAGCTTACTTACATAGCTTTGGTCGGGTACAAGGTACTCGGACTGTATATCTGCTTTGGCTGCATAAATAATCGGTTCGGTGTCATCACCCATAAACGTAGTGAGCATACTCTCTGCGGTGGACTCAAGACCTGCAGGAATAACGACCTTATCGTTATTTACGGTACGTTTTTCGTAGTTCTTTACAACCTTTGTTGCATCGGTTTTTATTTTGTTTGCACTGTTATTGAAAAGAGCGACGATTTCTGCTGTTGTTTTCAAAGCAGATTCCGTAGGTGCTTCGGTTGTTTCTTCGGGTGCAGAGGTTTCTTCGGCTGAGGTCTGCTCCGTTTCGTACGTTACAGCTTCGGTTGACGAGGCAGGCTCGGTTACGGTAATGTCTGCCGCTGTTGTTACCGCAAGGTCTGCCGCTGTTGTGGTATCGTCGGGCCCGGAGTCGGGTGTACAGCCTGCTGAAAGTACCGTGATAATTAATGCCAATATGAAAGCGGATACTTTTTTCATTATACGTGTCCCCCTGAAAATTTATGACTTTATTATAGCACACGCACCGTGGGTTGCAAGCATTTTCTGCAGAGGAACTTTAATGTTACTTTGGCAAATAATATTTTTATTATTTACTTATTGCGATTAATATGGTAAAATATAGTGATTTTATATTTTAACCTGAAAGGAAAAAGTGTTATGATTCTCGACAAGAATGTAAACATACCCGACCTCGGCGTCATTGGCCCCGAGAGCGGTTTCCATCTTCTTGAAACAACAGAGGACGGCAAATTTATTACAGGCAAAAACGGTGTCGATTGCATCGTTGCAACAGGCGACAAGAAGGTTGAGTTTGTTTCCTTCGGCTCACACTCACTCGCTTGCGTCAAGTCAGCAATCGCTTACCCTGTTTACTACCCCGTATATCCGGTAAAGACCGAGTATCCTCTCAACGCTGTACTTATGGACCTTGACGGCACAACTGTACGCAGCGAGGATTTCTGGGTATGGATTATTCAGATGAGCACGGCAAGTATGCTCGGCAACCCGAAGTTTGAGCTTGAGGATGCTGACCTATCCTTCGTATCGGGTCACAGCGTAAGTGAGCACCTTCAGTACTGTATCGACAAGTACTGCCCCGGTGAATCTCTTGAGAAGGCACGTAACTTCTACTTTGAGCACACTCACAGAGAAATGGAAGAGATTATGGCAGGCAGAGGCAAGGACGGTGCTTTCACACCTACTCAGGGTGTCAAGGATTTCCTGCTTGAGCTTAAGAGTATGGGCATCAAAATCGGTCTTGTCACATCCGGTCTTTACGAAAAGGCATGGCCCGAAATCCTTTCCGCATTCAAGACCCTCGGTATGGGCGACCCCAAGGATTTCTATGATGCAATCATCTCTGCAGGCTTCCCGCTGCGTAAGGGCAGCGTAGGCACACTCGGTGAGCTTTCACCCAAGCCCCATCCTTGGCTCTACAGCGAGACATCAATCGTCGGTCTCGGCGAAGCTTTTGCAGACAGAAGCAGAGTTGTCGGCATTGAGGACTCCGGTGCAGGTGCTTGCTCCGTACGTCTTGCAGGCTACACCACAATCGGTATTGCAGGCGGCAACATTGAATCCAGCGGTACAAAGGCTGTATGCTCACACTTCTGCAACAACTTTGAAGAAATTATGAAAATCATTAAAGGCTAAGGAGGTCTATCAATGGAAAATAAAGATAAGCTCCAGTGTCATTTTATATCAAACACACACTGGGACAGAGAGTGGCGTTTCTCAGCACGCCGCACACAGTATATGCTCGGCTATATGCTCGATATGCTGCTCGACATTCTCGACAGATACCCCGACTACAGACATTTCCACCTCGACTCACAGACAATGCCTATCCAGGATTATCTTGAGGTATACCCCGAGAAGAAAGAGAAGCTTCAGAAGTACATTAAGGAAGGCCGTATTGCAGTAGGCCCCTGGTTCTGCCTTCCCGATGAGTTTACAGTAGGCAGTGAGGCTCTCATCCGTAACCTTCTCCTCGGCCACAAGATCGGTAAGGAGATGGGCGGCATCAGCAAGACAGGCTACTCACCATTCGGCTGGGGTCAGATTTCACAGCTTCCCCAGATTTACTCCGGCTTCGGTATTCACTTTGCTTCTTTCTACAGAGGTATCAACGAATACAAGGCTCCCAACTCCGAATTTTACTGGGAAAGCCCTGACGGCACACGCATCTACGCTTCCCGTCTGGCAAAGCGTCCCCGTTACAACATCTGGTACGTTGTACAGCGTCCCGTTTACTTCAACCAGGCTGATGAAAACAACCGTGATATGCTCTGGAACGACAACAACGGCGTATTCAAGCTGATTGACCGTGACTGGAAGCTCGACTACCAGTACACACATCCCTTCTACGAGTATCACAGCGAAAACGTTCAGGAAAGAGCTGAGCAGGCTGTCAGAGAGCAGGATAAAGACTGGACAACACAGCACCGCTTCTGGTCTGCAGGTCACGATTCATCCTGCCCCGATGCACGTGAGGTACAGCTTATCAAGGACCTTGATGCAGCACTTCCCGAGGCAGAGGTTTTCCACAGCACACTTAAAGAGATGGAGCAGGGCATTATCGACAACTTCAAGCCCGACTCACCCGTACTCAAGGGCGAAATGCGCGACCCTTATACAAAGGGCAGCGTAAGCGAGCTTTGCGGCTGGATTCTTTCAGCACGTACATACATCAAGCAGGAGAACTTCGACACAGAGCGCAGACTCATCAACTACGCTGAGCCTATGTCTGTTTTCGCATCACTCTCCGGTGCACCATATCCCCAGAATTTCATCGACCTTTCATACAACTACCTTCTTCAGAACCACGGCCACGACAGTATCGGTGCTTGCGGACGTGACGTTGTTTATGAGGACGTTATGTCCCGTTACAGACAGTCACGTGAGCTTTCAATGTGTGTATTCGAGCGTGCATTTATGGATATTGCAGGCGATATCGACCTCAAGTCATTCGACCGTAATGACGTAGCAGTTGTACTGTTCAACCCCGCTCCGTTCAAGAGAACAGAGACAGTCAATATGCGTGTCGAAATTCCTGCAGAGTGGAAGGCAGACAGCTTCGAAATTCTTGACACCAACGGCGAAAAGATCAAGTATCAGATTCTCACCACAAACAAGGCAAACGCACAGATTATCCAGAACCCCAACGATACAGCTAACGTTCTTCACACAGAGCAGTACCTTATTGCTGCTGAGGTTAAAGACGTACCTGCAATGGGTTACAAGACACTTAGAGTCCGTCCTCTTTACAACGTACGTGCAACAACCCCCGTTACACTTGTAAAGACAACTCAGGTTATGGAGAATGAATACCTCAAGGTTTCCTTCAACCACAACGGTACATTCAACGTTGTTGAGAAAGAGACAGGCAAGGAATTCAACAACCTCGGCTATTTCAAGGACAGCGGCGAAATCGGCAACCCCTGGCAGCACGTTGCACCCGAAATTGACGAGACATTCACTACTCTCGGCGAGCAGGCAACAGTAACTCTCCTTCGTGAGGGCGAATTTGAAACAACATACAAGATTGCAATGCGTTGGGAGCTTCCCGAAAAGAGAGCTTTCGACGAGAAGTCCAGAAGCGAGCACAAGCTTCCCGTTGATATCGAGAGCCTTGTAACACTCCGCAAGGGTGCAAAGTTTGTTGAGATTGAAACAACAATCAACAACCGCTGTGAGGACCATTACCTCCAGGTCGGCTTCCCGACAGGCATCAAGGCAGAGTATGCAGACTCACAGGGTCAGTTTGACGTTGTATCCCGTCCGATTGCAAAGCCCGACTACTCACTCTACGATGAGCCTCCGATGACAGAGCACCCGATGAACTCCTTCGTCAGCATCACAGACGGCACAAACGGTGCAGCTCTTCTCAACACAGGTCTCAAGGCATACGAGGCTGCAGACGATGAGGAAGGCACACTTTACCTTTCCCTCATCCGCGCTTATCCGCTTCGTATCTGCGTTACAAAGGATATGCAGAACTACAGCGATTGGGACAAGGGCTCACAGTGCATAGGCAAGAACACATTCCGCTATGCATTTATGCCGCACAAGGGCAACTGGGAAGAAGCAAACGTATGGCAGGAGAGCGAGCGTTTCAACCTCTACCTCACAATCGGTCAGATTGCTCCCACAGCTCACGGCAAGAATCCGCTTGACCACTCATTCCTTGAGCTCAAGGACGAAAACCTCAATGTCAGCGCAATCAAGAGAAGCGAGGACGGCGAAGGCTGGGTAGTACGTCTGTTCAACCCCTCTGACAAGGCTGTTAAGAACGCAATCCGTCTCAACGGCGGTATTGCTCCTATCGAAAAGGCACAGTCACCCGTTGAGCGTCAGCAGGCAGAGTTTGAGCTGCCCGCATACTCAGGCAATAAGTGGAAAGAAGTCAAGATCGTCACTCTCGAAGAGCTTGATGAAGCACCGCTCACTGTTAATGCAAACGGCTTCGTCGAGTTTGAGATCACAGGTAAGAAGATCCTCACAATCAAATTCATCGGCTAAGATTTCACAAGAAATGCCCCGTACTTCCGTTGAAGAAGTACGGGGCTGTTTTGATTTTTGCGGGCGACCACAGGTCGCCCCTACGGCATAATTGAAAATTGATATAACAATAAAAAGCGGGCGGCTGATAGCCGCCCCTACATAGTCGCCCTACAACAATGTCAGATAAACTCTTTTACATCTCGGTCATAATGTCCGCTGTCTTGGAAGCCGTTTTCGGTGCGGATACATTCGCCCCACTTACGGGCGATTTCTTCGTAGGAATCGTTATCAACGTTTACTCGCTCAAAGCCGTCCTTACTGCCGCGCAGACACCAATCCGAGCTCCACATTCCGTGACCCGTAGCCTTATAAGTCCAGAGGAACCAGCTGTAGTTTGCTTTGTCGAGAGTTTTGAAGCAATTGTCCCACGTTGTTTTCTGATGCGGATAAAACTCACCCATCATCATAGGCACATCACAATAGATAAACTTCGTAAACCAGGCAAAGAGGTTGAAAATGAAGTTTGAGTTGTTATAGAAATGCACCTGATAGACTACGTTTTCCCAGCCCTTTGTCCAAGCAAGAGGCAGAGCGATTGCAGTCCAGATAGCCTCCATTGTGATGATGTGCTCACTGTCTACAGCACGTACTGTATCGTAAAGGCGGGTATAAATCATCTCGTTGTTTTTTCTGCGTTCAAACTCGGTTGCTTCAACGTCGCACATCGGCTCGTTGAGCAGGTCGTACATCGCAACAGCAGGCTCATCCCTGAAGCGTGTTGCAATCTCTGTCCACAGCTCATCTGTCAGCTCACGGTAACGCTCACCCTGCTCGGTATCGGCATAAAGACCGACGGAGTCTGCTTTGCCGTTGTGCGGTGCATCACTCTGATAGCCGACTGCTCCGTGCATATCGAGCACGACGTAAATCTCACGCTCGGCACACTCGCTTACAACCCACTCAAGGCGTGAAAAATCCCACTCGCCGTTTTCGTCGAGAATCTTTCTGCCGTTGTCATCGTAATAGAAATTTCTGTACCAGAAGGGTACACGCACGCAGTTGAAGCCCATCTCCTTAATCAGGTCAAGGTCATACTCGGTAATCCAGTTATCCATATAGGTATTGAAAAGCTCGTAGGCTTTCGCCTCACCGAAACGGTCTGTCAGCTTCTCAAGTACGGTATAGTGGTCGAGGTCGTCCTCATAGGGGCAGAGCCAGCCCTCGAAAATCATCCACGCACCGAGGTTGACACCCTTAAGCCTTACCTTTTCGCCCTTGCGGTTTACGATATCCTGACCCTTGGTGGTGAGAAAATCGTCTGCGGTGAAGCCGGCAGTTGTTTCATCAGCCGTTTCGCCTGCAGCGAAAGCAGGACAGCACAGTGAGAAAACGGTTGCGGCAATAAGAACAAACGATATAAAGCCTTTGAATGATTTTTTCATAAAAATATCTCCTTTCGGTCAAAACAGTTTTTTGAGAAAAGAAAACGCTCTTATTTTTTCGAGTCTTACAAACAGCAAAGACACAGCCACACTGATTACAAATACGGTAATGCCTTTGACAAAAGGCTGTGATAAAGCGTTATAAAAATCAGGGAAAAACCTCAGCACAATAATTATTGCAGGGTGTATAAGATAAACCCGGGTCGAAAGCTTTCTTACGGTTTTGCCGTGAGGTATATTCACTCCGGCAAACGAATTAACAAAACAGAAAATAAAAATAACCAACGGGATGTGTGAGAGTTGTAATGCTCCGTAGGTTGCAGACTCCCATGACCAGTTGCGGTCTATAAGAGTCAACTCGGTAAAAGCCGCAACAGCTGAAACCGCAATACCTGCCGCACAGACCGTACGTTTTAGTTTAATTTTTTTACATGCAAATACCGCGCCGAGGGCTACGTAGATAAAACCGAAAAACAAACCGCATCTCGGTGAGCCGATAAATCTGCTGTAATTCTCATACAAAAAGCTGAGCAAAGAATCAGACTCGACAACAGGTCGGATAACAAAATAATAAGGGAACAGAAACAGACCTGCGACAAAAAGAATTGCCGAAACAGCCAGCGTGGCTGACATACTCAGAAATTTTCTGCAAAGCCATACAAGAAATACGCCGGTAAAAAGCGAAGAGAGGTACCACAGATGCAGGTAACTGTCGCCGCGTACAAGAGTATATTCCAGATAAATAATTATATCTTTTATCTTTATGCCGCCCTTGCACCACTCGTACACCTGGTAAACAAGGTAAAAAAGGCTCCAAATGACGTACATTCTGAAAATGCGGCGTGCGTAAGCAAGCACCTTTTTTTCAGACTCTTTATCGAGCTTTTTATCATACGGTATTTTGCTGAAAAGATAATATCCTGCAGTAAAGAAGAATAACGGTACGGCAATACGGAATAAGCCTTGCATCAGGTGCAGGTCTGCAACGTTGCTGCCGGTATTCACTCCTGTATGAATACATACTACGAAAAAAGAGAGCACAAGCTTTACAATATCGAGTACACCGTTTTCGCTGTTCTTTTCAGATAAAGTGTTGCCCGGTGCAATAGTTGCGGACACCAAAGAATTCATAGCTAAATCTCCTTTTTATTTTTTGAATCCTCCGTTTACGGTGAGTACGTTATTCATTACGATTTTTGTGGATTCGACGGTTTTATTGCCGACCTTATACTGATTGAGATTGATTGCCACGGTATAGCTCCAGGTGCCGTTTACGATTTTTCCGTTACTGTCGATAACCACTTTTACGGTGGGGTTGGTGTAATCGATATAAGTATGCTCGTCTGAAATTTCAAGCGGAATGCCGAGGTCGGTAATTTGGTCGGTAACATAGCCTATATCGCCGACTGCCGTTATTGCGTGGCCGACGGAGCCGCTGAATTCGCTGTCACGCGGGCCTCCCCTCTGTTCGTGCAGAGTAAACTCAATTACGGTTTTGTCATCGACAGTGTAAGTTTTTGCGGTTTTTACATCGGCTTCGGTAAGGTTTTGAAAGCCGCCCGTGATTCCGTCAACCTCTTTTGAATTATTTGAGAGCAATTTGCCTATTATAGGCATAACGAAGTCAATAACATTTGCATACTGACCGTTGTTGATTGAAAAATCAACCAGAGATATTGCACGGTAGGTTCTGGCATTCTTATGAGACTTTTCGGCAGCTGCCTTATACGTTGCAACAATTTCTGCCTTTGATATTTCCGTAGGCTGAGCGGCGGTTGTTTCGGCAACAGTTTCGTTAAGCTCAGCAGAAGTGGCTTCAACCGTAGTATCTTCGGGAGCGGTTGCAATTTCGGTGACCGCCGGTGCGGTGCTTTCTTCGGGCGTGTATAAGGTTGTTGCTTCGGAGGCGGTTTCAGGTGCAGTCCGGTTACCGCAGGCCGCACAGGACAAAACCAATGCCGCAGTAAGAGCGGCGGCAAGTATTCTTTTAAAATGCATTATAAAGCCCCCTTTTATATAACACAGTTTACCAAATCAACTGCCTGATGTAAAGATAATTGAGGAAATAAACAAAATATCGGAAATATGAATGCGGATTTTCTATGATATTACAGCTAAAAAGCAGCCTTACCGTTATTGCATTTTACCGCGGTGTGTGCTATTTTATATAAGTACAAATGTAACTATAAATAGAAAAGGAGAACGCTTTATGGAAATACAACTTCAGGAGCTTATTGACCAGATCAAAAAAGACGGTGTTCAGGCAGCTGAAGCTCAGGCAGAGGCTATATTGACTGCCGCAAAGACTGAGGCAGAGAAGATTATTGCCGACGCAAAAGCTGAGGCGGAAAAAACGGTTGCCGATGCCAAGGCTGAAAACGAGCGTACCGTAAAATCTGCTGAGGATGCTATCCGCCAGGCGGGCCGCAACCTGCTCATCTCCTTCAGAGAAAGTGTTGCAAAGGAGCTGAAGGCAATAGCAGGCGAGAGCGTAAAGGCTGTATATTCTTCAGAGGCTTTTGCGGCACTTATCGTAAAAGCTGTTGAATGCTGGACGGCAAAGCCCGATGCCGAGGATATATCGGTGATTCTCAATGCAAATGACCTTGCGGCTCTTGAGCAGACTCTGCTTGCTGCTCTTAAAGAGAAGATGCTCAACGGCGTTACTCTCAAAGCAAACGATAATTTTGACGGCGGCTTCCGCATTGCCGTTAAGGACGGTGCGGCTTATTACGATTACTCTGCCGAGGCTGTTACGGATATGCTTTCGACCTATCTCAGCCCCAGAGTTACCGCACTGCTGAAAGAGGCGGAATAACTATGGCTGAATATTATCTTGTATCTCAGTTGCCGTCGCTTGACGGAATAGGCGAGAATATGCCTCTGCCAATTACCGAAGAGCGTTTTACTGAGCTTTGCAGCCGTTTTCTCAGCAAAAAGGCACGCGATGTGCTTGATTCGCTTACTCTTACTCCCTCGAGGATACCCGAAAAAACAGGCTCGGCTCTGGTGGAAAAGTGGAATGAGGGTGAGCGCAATCTTCGACTTGTGCTTGCAAAGCTGCGTGCAGAGAAAACGGACAAACAGTTTAATATCGAAAACAAATCCTTGCCTGTAGAGCTGATTCAGACCGCACGTGCGGCTGTTGATGCCGAAAGCCCTCTTGAAGCAGAGAAGCTTCTTAACCGTTACAGACTGGATTTTCTCGAAAAGCTCAGACCTATGGATACTTTTTCGCAGGAATTTGTTTTCTATTACGGATTGAAATTAAAGCTGATTTTAAGAATCAGACAGTTTGATACAGCGAGCGGTGAAGCCGCTTACAGAAGTATTTACGACTCCATTATTAACTCGGACAGATCGGAGGTTACACAATGACCGATACAAAAGGTAAGGTTGTAAGCGTAAACGGTAACCTTGTTTCCGTCAGGTTTGACGGCAACGTTTCAATGAATGAGCTTTGCTATGTCATAGTTGACGGAACAAAGCTCAAGAGTGAGGTTATACGTATACGCGGTGATATAGCACAGATTCAGGTTTACGAAATGACAGGCGGTATCAAGTGCGGCGACGATGTCGAATTTGACGGCGATATGCTTTCCGCACAGCTTGGTCCCGGTCTGCTCGGACAGATTTATGACGGACTTCAGAATCCGCTTCCCGTATTGGCTGAGCAGGCAGGCTGGTTCCTTCAGCGAGGTGTCTACGCGGAAGGTCTTGACTCCGAAAAGAAGTGGGAGTTCACACCCACGGCAAAGGCCGGCGACACTCTGCGTGCAGGCGAATATATAGGCACAGTACCCGAAGGCCCCTTTACTCATAAGATTTTTGTTCCCTTCTATCTGCTCGGCACATATAAGCTCAAGTCAATAGCAGATAAGGGCGAATATACAGTCAACGAAACAGTTGCTGTTATAACAGACGAGCGTGGCCGTGAAATCAATGTTTCAATGTCATTCAAGTGGCCCGTAAAGCGTGCAGTCAACTGCTACAGCGAAAGACTTGCACCCGTTGAAACAATGGAAACAAAGGTACGCCTTATAGACTCTCTTTTCCCCGTAGCAAAGGGCGGCACATACTGCATACCCGGTCCTTTCGGTGCAGGTAAAACAGTTTTACAGCACACAACATCCAAATATGCCGATGTTGATATTGTTATTATCGCCGCCTGCGGTGAGCGTGCGGGTGAGGTCGTCGAAACGCTGACCGAATTTCCCGAGCTTACCGACCCGAAAACAGGCCGCTCACTTATGGAGCGTACCATCATTATCTGCAATACCTCTTCGATGCCTGTTGCATCCCGTGAGGCTTCGGTTTACACCTCGGTTACTCTTGCCGAGTATTACCGTCAGATGGGTCTTAACGTTCTTCTTCTTGCCGACTCTACTTCACGTTGGGCACAGGCTCTGCGTGAAATGTCAGGCAGACTCGAGGAAATCCCCGGCGAAGAAGCATTCCCCGCATATCTCGAATCTTATATTGCGGCTTTCTATGAGCGTGCAGGCTATGTCCGCTTGCCCGACGGCACTACAGGTTCCGTTACAATCGGCGGTACCGTTTCGCCCGCAGGCGGTAACTTTGAAGAGCCCGTTACTCAGGCTACACTCAAGGTTGTCGGTGCTTTCCACGGTCTTTCCCGTGAGCGTTCGGATGCAAGAAAGTATCCTGCAATCGACCCGCTTATTTCGTGGTCAAAATATAAATGTGTTATCGACCCTGCAAAGTCGGCTTTCTTCAAGAGTATGATTTTCCACGGCAGTGAAATCGACTCAATGATGAAGGTTGTCGGTGAAGAGGGTACAAGCCTTGAGGACTATATCGTATATCTTAAGTCCGAGGTGCTTGATTCGGTCTATCTTCAGCAGAACTCTTTTGACCCGGTTGAATCAAACTGCGGCACGGTTCGTCAGCGCTATGTTACCGATAAGCTTGTTTATGTTCTCGGCAGCGATTATGCGCTTGACAATAAAGACGATGCACGTGATTTCTTCAACCGTATCCGTCAGAGATTTATTGACTGGAACTATACAGAATTTGAAAGCAATGCATTTAAAAATGCAGAGGGTGAAATCGATGCTCTTTATAACGAGGGCAAAGGTAAAACAACCCGTGAGGCAGAGCTTTTGTTAAAGGGTGGTGAGTGAGAATGAGCAAGGTTTACAACAAAATCGAATCCGTTACAGGTAACGTTATTACCGTAAAGGCTGAGGGTATCCGATACAATGAGCTGGCTCAGATCAACACCCGTTTCGGTAAGTCACTCGCTCAGGTAAATAAGATTGACGGAGATATCGTTTCGCTTCAGGTTTTCGCAGGCGGTAAGGGCGTTTCAACAGGCGATGAGGTGCGTTTCCTCGGCCACGAAATGCGTGTCTCTTTCAGCGATGACCTTATCGGCCGTATCTTCAACGGCTCGGGTGAGCCGAGAGATAAGGGCCCGGCACTCAGCGATAATATGCAGCCTATCGGCGGCCCTTCCGTCAACCCGACAAAGCGTATTCTCGCCAACCGTATGATGCGTACCAATATCCCGATGATTGATATGTTCAATACTCTGGTTGTTTCACAGAAGCTCCCGATTTTCTCAATTTCCGGTGAGCCTTACAATCAGCTTCTTGCTCGTATCGCTCTTCAGGCTGAGGCAGATGTAATTGTCCTTGGCGGTATGGGTCTTAAGTATGACGACTTCCTTTATTTTAAAGAAGAGCTTTCAAACGGCGGTGCACTGAGCAAAACCGTTATGTTTATACACACGGCATCCGACCCGACGGTTGAATGTATGATGATTCCCGATATGTCTCTTGCGGTTGCCGAGCAATTTGCTCTGCAGAATAAGGATGTATTGGTGCTTCTTACCGATATGACCAACTTTGCCGACGCGATGAAAGAAATCGCAATCACTCAGGAGCAGGTGCCCTCTAATCGTGGTTATCCCGGTGACCTTTATTCACAGCTTGCCGCCCGTTATGAAAAGGCGGTTGACTTCAACGATTCGGGCTCAGTCACTGTTCTTGCAGTCACCACAATGCCCGGCGATGACGTTACTCATCCCGTCCCCGATAATACAGGCTATATCACAGAGGGTCAGTATTACCTCAAGGGCGGCCGTATTGAGCCCTTCGGCTCTCTTTCCCGACTCAAGCAGAATGTCAACGGCAAAACCCGTAAGGACCACCGTGCACTTATGGATTCAATGATCCGTATGTACTCATCCTATAGGGAAACACTTGAGAAGAAAAATATGGGCTTCTCAATGAGCCGTTGGGATGAAAAACTGCTTAAATACGGTAAGCTGTTTGAAGATAAGCTTATGGATCTGTCGGTCAATCTTACACTTGAAGAAGCACTTGACCTCGGTTGGGAGATTCTTGCAGAGTGTTTTGAGAAGGATGAAACCGGCATCAAGTCCGACCTTACAGACGAATTCTGGCCTAAGTAAGGGGGATTAAAGAATTGGCAAAAATCAAACTGACTAAAAATGAGTTAAAGGTACAGAAGGATGCACTCAAGATGTACCGGAGATATTTGCCTACACTGACACTGAAAAAACAACAGCTTCAGGCTGAAATACGAACTATAGAAGCAAAAGCCAGAACGGTAAAGAAAGAGAAGGAAGCACTTGAAAAAGGCTTCAGCTCGTGGATTGCCGTTTTCAGCGAAAAAGATGCTTTCCCCGACGGTATAATAACCGTCAGCAATATCCGCAAGGGCTACGGCAATATTGCAGGTGTCGAAATCCCCACCTTTGAGGGTGCGGATTTTGTAAGAGGGGACTATGATTTGTACGAAACTCCGCTGTGGGTTGATAAAGCTGCAAGTCATATGGAAAAGGCTATGCTTCTTGACCTTGAGGCAGAGGTGTTATATGAGCAGGTAAGACTGCTTGAGGCTGAGCTTCTTGCAACCTCGCAGCGAGTCAACCTGTTTGAGAAGGTAAAGATCCCCGAAACTCAGGAAAATATAAGAAAAATAACCATCTATCTGGCAGACCAGCAGGTCAGTGCCGTTGTGCGTTCCAAAATATCAAAACGCAAGATTGCCGCTCGTGACGGCGCATCTTCTGGAGCGGAGGTGTACTCGTTATGATCGTGCCTATGAAAAAAGTTTCTCTCATTATTATGGGAGATAAAAAATCCGAAACGCTCCGCAAGCTGCGTAAGCTCGGTATTCTTCACGTTGAAATTACCGAAGGCTCGGGCAAAAAGCTCGACGAGCTGAAAGAGAAGGTTTCTTTGCTCGAAAGTGCCGCCTTTACGGTAACGGATAAGAAGAAAAAGAAAAAAATCAAGGCTGTCGATGCCGATGCTTCTCAGGCTCTTTCTCTCTCGGAGGAGATTGCTTCTCTCACCGAAGAAAAGAAAAATCTGCTTTCCGAGCGTGCGGCACTGTCTGCAGAGCTTGACAGGCTCGCAGGCTGGGGCGAAATCGATCCCGATGAAATCAGAAAGCTTGCCGATAAGGGCTATGAGATTTCACTCTTTGAAGCACCCGAATCAGTATACGCAAGTCTTGACGAGAGCATAAAAACTCTCTGTATCAATAAAACCAAAACATCTGTAAAGTTTACGGTGATTACCAAAGGCACTGATGATGAAACCGAGGCTTTGGAGGCCATTAAAAACTTCCGCTTTGATTTGCCTTCGCTTTCAACGGCACAGATAAGACAAAGACTTGCCGATATCAACAGCCGTGTTGAAGAAATTGACGCTAAACTCGGCGAATACGCAGCGTATGCCGACAGTATCGGAAAAGCAGTTGAAGAATGTGAAAAAGAAATCGAGTTTGAGGTCTACGCTACGGGTATGTCGGAAGAAGCACTGAATGAAAATAACGTTTCTGTTTCGTACTTCACAGGCTATATCGAAGCTGATAACACTGATAAGCTCAAAGCCGCGGCAAAAGAAAACTCGTGGGGACTTGTTATTGAAGACCCGACTGAGGAAGACAATGTTCCGACCAAACTTAAAAACAATAAGTTTGTCAGCCTTATCTATCCGCTTACCGATTTCCTCGGTACGGTGCCGGGTTATTTTGAGTATGATATTTCAGGCTGGTTCCTCGGTTTTATACTCATTTTCTTCGGCATTATTTTCGGCGACGGCGGCTACGGTCTGCTGATTACCGCAGGTGCGGCGGCATTGATTATCAAATCCCGCATATCCAAAAAAGAGGTTTCACCCGCATTCCTGCTTGTAGGACTTTTCGGTCTTTCGACGATACTCTGGGGTACGCTGACGTGTACGTGGTTCGGTCTTTCACCCGAACAGATTCCCGTATGGCTCCAGAAACTGTCGATTCCCGTAATCTCAAATGTTTACGGCGACAGAATATGGTATCCGTTCTGGACTAACGGCGAGGCAGGTCTTACCACCGCACAGAATCTGCAGATATTCTGCTTCACGCTGGCTCTGATTCAGCTGACTGTAGCTCATATCAAAGCCGCTGTGCGTAACAGAAAATCCGTTAAGGTGCTCGGCGATATCGGCTCAGCCCTGCAGCTTATCGGTATCTACTACGTCGTATTAAGCTTCGTTGTAAACGCTGAGGTTTTCAGCTTTGGCCTTGTGCTCGGCGGTGTGCCCGTCGGTACTGTTGCACTGGCACTTGTCGGCGTAGGCTTTGTGCTGAGCTTCGTTTTCTCAAACTATGAGGGCAACGTTATAAAAAGCGTGCTTGCAAGTATGAAAAACATAGTTTCCGTACTGCTCGGCGTGGTAAACGTTTTCTCCGATATAGTTTCTTATATCCGCCTGTGGGCGGTCGGTCTTGCAGGTGCGGCAATATCCGCAACGGTAAATGAACTTGCAGGTCCCTTGCTCGGCAACTTTATGTTTATGATTCTTGCGATTGTGCTTCTTGTATTCGGTCACGGACTTAATATGATTCTCAACGTCCTGTCCGTCATCGTTCACGGTATCCGACTCAACACGCTTGAGTTCTCATCGCATCTCGATATGTCCTGGAGCGGACATAAATTCAAACCATTCAAAGAAACAAACTGATTTTTAAGGAGAGTTAATTATGAACTTAGGATTATTAGCAACAGCACTGGCAATGGGTATTGCTGCAACAGGCTCGGCAATCGGTATCGGTATCGCAGGTCAGGCATCAATCGGCGCATGGAAGAAGTGCTATATGAGCAACAAGGCGGCACCCTTCATTCTTACGGTTTTCGCAGGTGCCCCTCTTACACAGACAATCTACGGCTTCCTTCTTATGCAGCAGATGAACGGCTCAACAGCTGACCCCGCATTCCTCTTCGGTCTCGGTATTGCATCAGGTATTGCTATGGCAGTTTCCGCTGTCGTTCAGGGTAAGGCAGGTGCCGCAGGTGCAGACGCACTCGCAGAAACAGGCAAGGGCTTCTCACAGTACATTACCGTTGTCGGTCTTTGTGAAACGGTTGCTCTTTTCGCACTTGTTTTCAGTATGGTTGCCCTCGGCTAAAATATATCGCTGATAAAAAATTAACTCCGTACAGAAAGCTCTGTACGGAGTTGTTTTTTGCTTTTAATTTGTTTTACGGCTTTGCTATTGCAAGCAGGAAAGTAATAACTGCAAGAATTACAAATGTGAGTGAGTACTTTTCAAGCCATGCACCAACACGCATAATGATATAGCCGGGGAAGAAGATAACTTTTACTGCTTTGTTGAGCTTGCCGTACTGCTCTTTCATAACAAGTGCATCTTCATACAGCGGGAAAAGGTTACTCAGAAGAGAAACACAAAGCCATACGAAGAAGAAGGGAATAAGGAAGTCAACTGTTTTGACAAGTGCAGGCTCTGTTATGATTTTTGAAAGAAGTGCGGAGGAAGCGACAAAGCCTGTATAGTTGCCGAGCATAACAACGTTGATGAGCGGGAACCATGCAAGCGAAACCGCAAGCGAGAAATTGAGGAAGCCGGGAACCAAGCAGTACATATAGCTTGCGACGGGTCGCTCAATAAGCTCGTGTTCTACGTGGCCGCACATTTCGTCTGTACGCAGGTAACGGTTGTCTTCAACGGGGCATCTGAATATGCGGCACATTATCTGCTCAAAGAATGCCTTTGTAATCGCACCGGGGAATGTAAGGATCTTGATTATAACGTATATAGCTGTCATTCAAATACCACCTCGCCGTCTTTAAAGAGTTGTTCAATGGTGATTTCACCGTTGATGCATTTTTCTGCCGTGGGGCTCAATTTCATATCGTATTGCTTGAGGAATGCAACGGCATCGTCGTAGCCTTTTTCGTCAAGCTTTTTGCTGAGTATGGCATAAAGGTTGATTGACTCAACAGTGAGATAGTTCTGCTGCTCGAAGCAATCCTTTGCATAGCCGTAAGCTGCTTCGTAATCGCCTGCAAGAAGCTCGCAGATAAGAGCATCGTAATATGCTTCATACATACCGTTGTTTGCTATGTCGCCTATTATTTTTTCAAGTGTTGTCAGAGCCTCGTCATACTTGCCTTCGTAACGGAGCAGAAGAGCATTATAACGCTTGGCATAGTTAGCATTGTCGGGGTTGGATTTGGAAAGGGTTTCAATGTAGCCCTTTGCTTCATCATATTTACCTGCACGTATGCTGAGCGTTATGATGTTGTCAAGATAGATCCAACGGCAATTGGGAAGATATTTAACAATTTCTTCGCAGTATTTAAGCTGTGTTTCAACATCTTTTTTGCAAACGCTTGAAAGAGCAAGCATATAGTAGTTTATCATGCCCTTGTCTTCGTTAGTCTTTGCGGCGGCAAGCTTATCTTCATATTTTTTGATAAGCTCGTCGTACGGAATATCCTTTTCGGTTATCTCGCCGTAGTAGAGCTTATTATAATACTCGGTAAAGATCGCAGATTGCTCGTCCGCTATTTTATCAAGCTTTGTTACATAGTCGTACTTTGCCTTAAGCTCTTTGTTCCACGGTGCGTTGAGGTTGGATTTGCCGACCTTGTCTGACCAGGTGAGCGGCTTTTCTGCAGTGTCGTTATCGTAGAAAAACTGCTCCGTAAGGTAAGTCAGATCGTCGGGCAGGTCGATATCGTAGCAGAATTCGCCGATCATACCTGCGGTTTTCCAACCTATCGTTGAAATGTCGGTCTGAGAAATTTTACTCAGAGCGTCTGAATAATTGCCCTGCTCAATATCCATATAAAAATCGGTTACGGTTGTGAGCGTGCCGATGTTGGGATAGAGCATAAGAATGCCTGCAACAGAAAGAGCAACGAGAGCAATTACCGCAAAAAAGCCTTTGAAGCGAAGCGGTGTGCGCATAAACATATTGCGGCAATCTGAGCAGAGGTCACTGCTTTGGCTGTGGCTCTTATCTACGGGTTTTTCGCCGCAGAGTATGCACAGCTCTTCTTCGGGCTCACTTTCACCTTCGACAGTATCGGGCTCGGTTATTGCGATACCCGGGTCTTCGTTTGCCTGAATATCTTCAGGCGGATTTGTGTTTTCGGGTGAATCAGGAGTATTATCGGGTTCGTCAACGGGCTGAGTGCCGTTATTCTCTTTGAAATCGTCCAAAAACAAAACCTCCCTTTAAAACTAAAAATAATACAGTTTATATAATAACACATACTTGGTATGATTTCAAACATAATTTATATTTTTTAAAATATTATCACAGAAATTATAAATTACGGTTTGTGCGATATGTGACCTTACGGTCACGCGATATATTTTGCTTGCAGCAAAATTCGATATAATTTCATCAATGAAATTGCGATATAGGCTCATTTTACTCGCCTGCGATTAAGAAAGCAGACCCCGGTATTTTCCGAGGTCTGCGGTAGATTAAGCGTTATTATTTGTCAGCGACAAGCTCTTCGAATGCAGCCATAAGGATAGAGCCTGATGAACGGCTGAATGCAATTGTCTCCTGATAGTGGTCGCCGAAGGGCTCCATATCGTCGAAGAAGATCATACAGTAGTCGTTGTCGTTGAGGATATAGCCGATCTCGTCATTTGCAAGGCCGAAGCAGAGAAGAACGTCGTCCTCAGCAATCTCAAGTGACTCTGCACAGGATTTGCCGTTGAAGTCACAGCCTGAGAATGAGTTTTCAGCTTCCATTGTAACACCGCCGTAGATAAGCTCGGGGCTGATCTCACCGGGCATCATAGCGACCTTGATGTTTGTGCCGAATTCAACGTAGCCGATTTCTGTGGGTGTTGAGTATGTACCGTCGCCGTTGTCGAGGATTCTGTGGTTAACAAGACCCATTTTACCGACAAGAAGGAGTACGGGATTTTCAACAGTAACGATAACCTCCTGGTGTGCGATGTTGAGAATGGGTTCTACCTTTACTTCTTCAACAGGCTCCCAGCCTTCGTACCAGAGTGAGTAGTGCTCACCGCCGTTTGCGATTTCTTCCTTGAGCTGCTCGTTGTTCTTGACATAGTCGCTTTCAAGAACTTCGTCATAGGTCTTGTTCATGCTCAATGTGATATATGCAAGCTCCTTGCCGTAGCGGTCTGCCTGCATCCAGCGCTCGGGCAGATCAACGTCATCGTTTGTCGGGCCGCGGTCGGAGTAGATGCCGAGAGTTGCACCGATAATGGGCATAAAGTTGTAGCCGTACTTGGAAAGAGTATGGTTCATAGCTGCGGTGTAGTCGCCGGAGAGCTGCTTGCCTGAGCTTTCATCAGTTTTGAGACCGGTGATGTAGGGGTGAGCAGGCTCGTTTACGATGTATGTTTCGGCTGCTTCATCGTTGTAGGGATCAAAACGGAATACGTACAGGTTGCCGTCGTAGCCTGTGGGGTCACGGTCGTCAGAGAAGTACTCTGCGCAATCCTTCTGGCTGAAGTTGAGGTCGCCCTCTTCCATATCATCAACAGCATTCTTGATAGACTGAGCTGTACGCTCCTTAAGGAGATTCATAAATGCCTCGTCCGGGCCGGGGATTGTCTTGAAGATGAGCTGGTTGTTAAGAGCAGCAAGGGTGTTGTTTGCCATCTTGAGGAAGAAGGGGTTCCAGAGACCCATAGTGTCAATTTCGCTATGGCAGTGTGTTGCTGTGACGTTGATAGAAACGATGTTGTTCTCTTTTGCGTAATCTGCAAGGAGAGCGCGGATGTCGCGGATATCCTTATTGGAGATACCGATACACTCGATCGTGCAGAATGCAACCTTGCCTCTGCCTGAGCCGTCGTCCATAACGACTGTGTAAACGTTCATATCGTCAAGAACCTCTTCAACAGTGTTGGAGGGGAAGTTCTGAAGAAGGTAACCGCCGAGGTAGTAAGGTCTGTCAAGAATATCGTCGGGTACAAGACTTGTCTGGTCGTAGCCGAGGCTCCACTGGCCGTTGGGGTTACTGTCAATAAAATCTTTATGGCCTGCCATAAAGTTGGGGCTGTCGTACTCGTCTGCATTGACAAAGGTTGTGTTTGCAACGGGTGCGGGAACAGCGAGGAGATTGAGGATATCCATAAAGAGAAGCTCAAGGTATGTATACGCGATAGCTTCCTTCTGCTGCTCAGTCTTAGCTGTGATCATTGCAAAAACAGCCTCAATGGGGTTGAGAAGGTTGAGAGCCTTGCCGTTTATGCGGACATATACGGGGTCTCCGAACTTTCTGTTACAGGTGATTGAGCTTGCGATGTAGGAGTTGTCGACTTCTTCTTCTGCGAGGTCAGCCTGAGCTGCACCTGCGGATGTTGCTGCAGTAACGGCAGTAAACATAAGCAGAAGACTGAGAAGAACGGCAAGAACCTTTTTGAGAGATTTCATTGTGTTTTCCTCCGTTTTGTTTGGTTTGTGATTTAAAGTTGATATAATAGAATTAATCAACTAATAATACATTATATATATTATCACAAATCAGAATTTAAAAGCAACGTCACTATTACAGAAATTAGGGGAAATTTATTGGTTAATTTTACTGTATTTTAATTTTATATATTATATTGAGTTGACTATTCGGTATTGTTTTGCTAAAATGCAAAATGGTAGGATTTTTTTAAAAGGGGAAAAGTATGGATAAAATAACTTTTGTCGCAAAGCTCCTTGACTTTTTACGCTTTTTACAAAAGAAAACTGTTCTTTTAGCTCCGCTGTGGCTGCTTGTGGTTGCGCTTTCCGGTGTTTTTGAGCTTGCAAGTGTAGCTGAGCGCCCCGAAGAGGTTTCCAAAACAATGCTTGTCAATGTTGACTCGTGGGATCGCTCGCAGGATATGACAACAGACTCAGAGAGCTTTTATTTCAGCAGTAAATACGGTCTTATCAAAACTGAGTTTGACTGCAAAACGCTGATTCTGCGTGAGTCAAACGCAATTCCGCAGGAGTTTGCAGAGGATTTCGGCTCGGCTCATATCGGCGGTATCAGCTATTATGAGGACAAGCTCTACTGTGCCGTTGAGGACAGTAAGGTCTGGCAGCATCCGCTTATCCTTGTCTACGATGCCGATACACTTGAGTTTACAGGTGAGTATTATCACCTTGACCCCGAGAAGCATACAAAGGGTCTGCCGTGGATAGCTGTTGACCCTGACAGCGGTATAATTTACACCTCATCCAGAGATAATTCTACCGAAATTATGAGATATGACCCGAACACCAGGCAGTATCTCGACAGTATTCAGCTTGTAAATCCAGAAACGGATTTCAACATACACAAGATTCAGGGCGGCGAAGTCAGCGATGGCGTGCTCTGGCTTGCAACAAATAATGACACGCAGGCTGTCTACTCCGTAGAGCTTGCAAGCGGCAAGGCTGAGAAGCTGTTTGACCGCAACCTTGCTTCAGGTAGTGAGGGTGAGGGTATAACCGTGCTTGCAACTGAAGACGGTGCATATCTGCACTGTATGGATATGAGCCCGATCTTCCTATCCTGCTATGTAAGACACTTCGCATTACCGACAGATTAAATCAGAAAGGCAAAACAATGCTCAAACTTAAAAATGTATCTTTTACCGTTGAAAACAGTGACGGCGGTCTTGAGATAATCAAGGACGTTTCGCTTACAGTCAACGACGGCGAATTTCTCGTTATCACAGGCCCTAACGGCGGCGGTAAGTCAACTCTTGCCCGCCTTATTATGGGCATCGAACAGCCTACGGGCGGTCAGATTCTGCTCGACGGCAAAGATATCACAAACCTTTCCGTTACCGAAAGAGCACGCTGCGGCGTAGGCTACGCATTTCAGCAGCCTCCCAGATTCAAGGGCCTTACCGTACGCAGGCTGCTCAGCCTTGCACACGGCACTGAGCTTCCCGAGGATGAGTGCTGTGCCTACCTCACAAACGTAGGTCTGTGCTCAAAGGACTATCTCAACCGTGAGATTGATGCTTCACTCTCGGGCGGCGAGGTCAAGCGAATCGAAATCGCTTCACTTATGGCGCGTGAGCTCAAGCTCGCAATATTTGACGAGCCCGAGGCAGGTATTGACCTCTGGAGCTTCTCAATGCTTGTCGAAACCTTCAAGACAATGAGCAGAAGACGCCATAACAGCGTTATCATAATTTCGCATCAGGAGCGTATAATGCAGCTTGCTGACAATATTGCCGTTATCGCAAACGGCAAGCTCAAAACTCTCGGCACAAAGGACGATGTGTTCCCGAAGCTTATGGGTGAGCTCAGCGAAGGCTGCGGCTTCAGAGGAGGTAATGCATGATGTTTGATTCAATTAAGAAAAATCTCCTCTTCTCAATAGCTGATATCGACAGCATACCGGACGTCGGTGCATTTAATCTTCGTGTCAACGGTGAGGGCTTTGCACGCTCGTCAACCGAGACGGTAACGATTGAGCCGAAAAAGGATAAAAACGGTATCGATATTACCGTAAAGCCCTTTGCAAAGGCAGACAGGGTGCATATTCCCGTAATCGTCACGGAGTCCGGTGTTAACGACACTGTGTATAACGACTTCTTTATCGGTGAAGGTGCCGAGGTGCACATAGTTGCAGGCTGCGGTATCCATAACGACGGTGACTGCGACAGCAGACACAACGGTATTCACCGCTTCCACATCGGCAAGAACGCAAAGGTTACCTATGTCGAGAAACATTACGGCGAGGGTGACGGTAACGGCACAAGAGTACTCGACCCCGTAACAGAGGTCTATATGGATGAGGGTGCCGAGTGCGAAATGGAAATGGTACAGATCAAGGGTGTTGATTCAACCGAGCGTAAGAGTATAGCTCACCTGAAAGCAAACGCAAAGCTTGTTGTGACAGAGAGACTTATGACTCACGGTAAGCAGTATGCAAGGAGCGATATGGAAATCGATCTTGACGGTGAGGATTCATCGGCACAGATTATCTCACGCTCTGTCGCTAAAGACACTTCGGAGCAGATATTCTATCCCAGAGCAGTCGGCAACTGCCGCTGCCGTGCACACGTCCAGTGCGATACAATTATTATGGACAGCGCAAGGGTGCGCTCGATTCCCGAAATTGCGGCTAACCACGAGGATGCCCAGATAGTCCACGAAGCGGCTATCGGTAAGATAAATAATGACCAGCTCACAAAGCTCTGCACACTCGGTATGACACCCGACGAAGCAGAAGAAGTTATTATCGAAGGCTTCCTTAACTGACAAAGTAAAAAAATAAAGGAGAATAAAAATGGCACAGGAATACTTTTGCGCCCCTAACGGTAAGCTGAACCGCAAGAGAACCATTCTTACAGGCTTTGGTTTTATGGCAAGCTCTATCGCATGGGCAATTTATGACCCCTACATCACAAAAATCCTCAACAAGCTCCTCACAGAATCAGCGATGATTACAAGCTGGAGTGCAAAGCTCAACGAAGCTTTCCCCTTCCTTGCAAAATTTGCTGAATCCCAGGGACAGGACGTCAACCTTGCAGGCGGTGGTATCACACTTGTACCGCTTTTCATCGGTATTATTATGACGTTTGATAACATCTTCGGTGTTATTTTCCAGCCGACCTTCGGTAAGCTTTCCGACCGCACTCATTCAAAGATGGGCAAGCGCCGTCCGTTCATTATTTTCGGTGCTCCCGTTTCCGCTTTCCTTTTTGCGGTTATACCGTGGGTCGCGTTATCAAATTCACTTGCGCTCACAATGTTCTTCATCATCCTCTTCGTTTTCTCGATGTCTCTCTGGAGAGCACCCGTTGTTGCACTTATGCCCGCGCTTACACCTCCCTCACTGCGCAGTGAAGGTAACGCTATCATCAACCTTATGGGCGGTGTCGGTAGTGCAATCGGTATGTTTGCAGGTACAATCGTAGGTATTTTCTACAAGCTTGCAACAGGTATTGAAATTACAACAGAGAACGAAACCATTGCTTTTCCGTATGTTTTCCTTACCGGTGCGGTTGTTATGGTTATAGGTATGCTTGTAATTATGTTCTTTGTCAAAGAGCCTTCAAGCAAGCTTGAGGATATAGGCGAACGCAACAGAGCTGCTGACGAAAAAGCTGCAAAGAAGGCTGAGAAAAAAGCAAGAAAAGCACAGAAGCTCTCAAAGGGTGAGCGTGTCAGCCTTATTGCTATGCTTGCAGGTCTTTTCTTCCTCTTCTGCGGTACAAACGCAATCACAACATTCTTTGCTCTGTTTGCTGCTGAAATTCTCGGCAAGACAACTGCAGAAGCTACAATTATGACAACTATCTTTGCTGTATGTTCCGCTATTGCAGCTATTCCTGCAGGTTACATGGGCAAGAAGATCGGCAGAAAGAAGACTATTATAATCGGTCTTATCGCATTTATGGCTGCCTTTGTTCTCTATCTTGCAACACAAAGCAATATTATTGTATGGGTTGTTCTTGTTATCGGCGGCTTTGCAAATATGCTTATTACAGTTAACACGCTTCCGCTTGTTCTTGAAATCGGCGGTAACGACAGAGTCGGTACCTTCACGGGCTACTACTATACAGCTACATTCTCTGCTCAGATTGCATCTCCCATTGTTTACGGCGCTGTCCGTATGCTTTCCGGCACATATATGTCACTGTTTGTTTACAGCCCCATTATGTTCGTGCTCAGTATGCTCTGTATCCTTGTTGTCAAGCACGGCGAGGCTCTTCCCGACGAGGTTATCAAGGCTGCTGAGGCAGAGGGTAACGACTGATAATATTTAACCTTTTCTTGACCTGCGGAGGAGATTTCTCCTCCGCAGGTGATATGCTTTATAAAAAGTAATGTTTTAAATTGCAGTTTATCGAAAAGCCAATGAATTGATTTCAATCAATTCAAATCATTGAGCGGCTAGCGAAAAATCATGGCGTTTACGCCAAATCATTTTAATATCTCAACTAAGCCGCTATGCTATTGAATATTGAAATATACCGAGGAAATTTTAACCTCTGCCTTCGCGTTTGAGTTTTAATGATTTGCCTTGCGGCATGATTTGATTTCCTTGAAATCATGATTTGCAAAATTTATGTTTTGCATGATTTGCGTTTTAAAAAACGCATTTATTATCCCGACAAACCGTAATTTAAAGCTTTACTTACATTCTTACTGAAAGGGTGACGGAAATGGCACAGAAAATAACAAAAAAACAGACTCTTGTACAAACTCTCAAATTTGCAGCGTTTTCAATGGGTGCAGGTGTAATACAGACTGTTACGTTTACGCTTTTAAATGAAGTTTTTCATTTAAACTATTGGGCAGCTTACCTGCCTGCACTTGTGCTTTCTGTGCTGTTTAACTTCACGGTCAACCGCAAGTTTACCTTCAAGTCAGCAGCAAACGTGCCGATTGCAATGCTCAAGGTTGCAGGCTTCTACTGCGTATTTACTCCGCTCTCAACCTGGGGCGGCGAATGGCTTGACACGTGGCTTAAGGCAAGCTTTCCCGCAATTGCTTCGTGGAACGAATACATAGTGCTGGCTCTTACAATGATACTCAACCTTGTTACGGAGTATCTCTTCTGCAGATTCTTTGTTTACCGCAACAATATGTACACGAACAAAGAGGGCATTAAAGAGCAGGAGCAGAACGCAAAAAAATAAATTATCTCAAGGAAGAAACCTTATGAAAAAAATTATCGGTATAATACTTTGTGCAGTGCTGTGCTTGGGTATGCTTTGCTCGTGCTCCGCAAAGAAGCAGACGGTGCTTTCGGTAGGTCAGGCTGAAATCGACAGCGAGATTTTCGCATACTTTTTCAGTGAGGTCTACAGTCAGGCGGAGAGCAGCGGAGGCGACCTGCTTGCTACGGATGAAATGACGGCTCAGGCTGTGAACAAGTGCCTCGAATACGTTGCGTCAACAACGCTTTTCGATACACTTCAGCTTGCTCTTTCGGCAGACAGTAAAAAGAATATTGCAGGCTCTGTTGAAGAGGAATGGATGCTGTACGGCAGCTATTACACCGATGCAGGTATCAGCAAGCAAACGGTTTCAAAGATTACCCGGGCAAAGGAATGCCGCACTCAGCTTCTGCTTTACTATTTCGGTGAGGGAAGCGAATACGAGGTAAAAGAGGACGAGATCGAATATTATTTCGACCGCACCTACGTTGCTTTCAAGGCGATAAACGGTTACTTCACAACTACGGATGAGAACGGCGAGTCCGTACCTCTGCCTGATGCGGAAATAATTGCACTCAAGGATACTTTTGAACAGAAGCGTTCACAGCTTGAATCGGGCATGAGCTTTGCTGAGGTAAATGAAGGCAATGACGTAGAGTCTACGTTTATTGCAGTTTCAAATTCGGCTTACCCCGAAGGTTTCCTTGCACAGATTGCCGAGATGGAATATGACAAACCGACCGTTATTGAAACGGATGAGTATATTTTCCTGGTTGCGCGTATGGACGCTAAGGAAGGTTCAAACAACTACTACAAAACTTACAGAACAAAGTATATTGAAGACCTTCGCGGTGAGATGCTGACGGATATGCTTGTGGCAACAGGTGAGGAATACGGCGTAACGCAGGAAGATGCCCGCATAAAATCGGTCGCAAAAGATGTTGTATCTGCCCGTAATGACAGAAAGTAAGAAGGGACAAAAGTGAAGCTTTTCGTAAAGGATAAGTGGTTTTACAAGAGCTTTTTTACAATGGCTCTTACAATCTCTCTTCAGAACGTAATAGTTTATGCGGTAAATCTTGCCGATAATGTTATGATAGGCGGTTACAGCGAGCTTTCTCTGAGTGCGGTTGCCGTAGTAAATCAGATTCAGTTTATGCTGCAGATGATAGCACTCGGTACATCAAACGGTCTGACTGTGCTCACGTCTCAGTATTGGGGCGTCAAAAAGATGCAGCCCATACGCAGAGTTTTTGCCGTTGCGCTGACAATAGCGGTGACCCTTGCTCTTGTCATATTTGCCGCTGTGTTTTTTGCACCGACTCAGGTTCTGTCATTGCTGACCGACCAGACGGCTGTTGTTGCAGAGGCTGTGCCGTATGCGAAAATAGTCTGCTTCTCTTACATACCTTTTGTTGTTTCGCAGCTTATGCTTGCGCTTATGAGAAGTATCGAAAAAGTTCGTATCGGCTTTGTCGTTTCGTTGGTTGCACTGGTTACAAACGTCGCGCTCAACTACGGGCTTATTTACGGCAAGCTCGGTATGCCCGAAATGGGCATAAGAGGTGCCGCGACCGCAACGCTGATATCAAGGCTTGTTGAGCTTATTGTTGTTGCGGTGTACGTTTTTGTGACGGAAAAGAACGTACAGCTTAAAGTTTCCGATCTTTTCAAGGTTGAAAGAAGCTATTTTAAAGACTATATAAAAGTCGGTTTTCCGCTTGTTCTTTCTGCAGGCAGCTGGGGCATAGCAATGACCGTGCAGGGTGCAATACTCGGTCACCTCGGTTCCGAAACCGTGCTCAGTGCCAACAGCATTGCGAGCACGATCTTCCAGGTAATGAGCGTTGTTGCATATGCAGGCAGCAGTGCCTCGGGTGTTATAATAGGTAAGACCGTTGGCGAAAACCGTATTGATGACGTAAAGAAATATACCAAAACTCTGCAGGTACTGTTTGTTATAATCAGCGTTGTTTCAAGTGCTCTGCTTTTTGCCTGCAAGGGTCTGTTTATATCGTTCTTCAAGGTTGAACCTGCTACGGCTGAGATGGCGAATACGTTTATAAATATACTGTGCGTTACGCTTATAGGTACGGGCTATGAAGCACCCGTGCTCGGCGGTATAGTTTCCGCAGGCGGAGAAACGGACTTCGTGTTTAAAAACGACCTTATATTTATGTGGGGTATTGTTTTGCCGGCTTCGCTTCTGTCTGCCTTTGTTTTTCATTTTCCGCCGGCTGTTACTTTTGCCTGCCTCAAGGCAGACCAGGTGCTAAAGTGTGCCGTTGCGGCGGTAAAGGTCAACCGATATAAGTGGATAAAAAACGTAACGAGGTAAAAGGAGTCTGCTTTTATCCGATTTTTCGAAAAAATTTAGTTGACACCGGATTTTTGCTGTGATATAATCACATTGTATTATAAGTAATAGTATCCGTATAGGTGCTTTTATATTCAGACGAAAGGTTTGGTGTATTACAATGAAAAAAGTAATCTCCGCAATTATTGCTTGCGTATTTGTTCTTGCAATGTCTACTGTTGCTTTCGCAGCAGACAGCCCCATTGCTCCCACCATCGCTGAGACAACGACTGTTGCTCCTCCCACAAGCGAGACAACAACGGTCGATTCCGAGCCCACCGATAAGCCCTCTGAGAGGCCTACAGAGAAGCCCACAGAGGAAACTACAACTCAGAAGCCCGATGTTGACGAGACAACAACAGTTGCAGATGAAACAACAACACAGAAGCCTGTTGAATCCGACACTAACCCCTCTTCTCCCGACACAGGCGCATATGTAGGCAAGACCGTATCTGCAGCAGCTTTCGTTGCTCTTGCACTCGGCGGCGCAGTTGTCTACACAAGCAAGAAGAAAGCAGAATAATTTGCTCTGAAAATCAGACTGTAAAAGCCCTGTGTTCGTCAAAGAACTTAGGGCTTTTGTATATTAGAGAAAGGGGGCGACGAGGCTGAATACAGAAAACAAAGGTTACTCCAACGCTGAAGAAATGACCGAGAAAAAGAAAAAAAGCAAGCTTTCCGTATTGCTGATGCTGCTTGCTTTGATTATTGTTATCGGTTGTGCAATATACGTCGGTTCGATGTTCCTGCAGGAGCAGTCGGCAAAGGCGAGCTACGGCGAGGTTGCCGAAATAGCTTCAGGCTCATCCGGTCAGCAGAATGACGGTGCGTCGCAGTCGAGCCCCGTGGATCTTAAATCACTCAGAGAAATAAACAGCGACGTTTATGCCTGGATACGTATACCGGGTACGCACGTTGACTATCCCATTGCACAGAGCACGGTGAATGACAACTACTATCTTCACCGCTCTATATATAAAAAGTATCTTTTTGCAGGTATGATATATACCCAATCATGCAACAGCCTCGATTTTTCCGACCCTGTTACGGTTGTTTACGGTCATAATATGCGAAGCACGACCATGTTTACAACGCTTCACTATTTTGAAGACCCTGACTTTTTTGCAAAGCACGATACGTTTTATATTTACACGACTGACCGTATGCTGACCTATAAGATCGTTTCGGCTTACAAGTACGACAGCCGCCATATTATGAATTCGTTCAACTTTGCAAATCCCGAGGAGCTTCGCTCCTTCCAGCAGCACACGCTCGATCCGCTGACCACAATGAGAAACGTTCGCAGCGGTATCACGCTTGACGCTGACAGTAAGCTTGTGGTGCTCAGCACCTGTATGTCAAACGATAAGAACTCAAGATATTTAGTAAACGGAGTGTTGATAAGCGATGTCCCGATCTCATAAGAAAAATAAGTACGATTCCGACAAAGAGGTAAGCCTCAAGCGAACTGACATAAAGGCGTATTCCGAGGATGATGACGCGTTTCCCGTTTATATTCCTTCCGAAAACCCTAAACCGAAGAAGAAAAAAGGTAAAAAGATACTGCTTATACTGCTCCTTATATTTTTCCTTTTTGTTGCAGCCGGTGCAGGTACGTTCTTCTATATGCAGTACAAGGGTCAGCAGAACCTCGTTTCGTATGACGACGTTACAATCGACAGCATTGACGAGGCTATAGCTCAGAATGACGGTAAAACCGTTATTTACAACGGTAAGACCTATCAGCTTAACGAAAACATTACTTCAATAGCCTGTATGGGTGTTGATAAGGAATACCTTGGCACGTACGCAGATAAAATCGGTACTGCGGGTCAGGCTGACACGAATATGGTGCTTGCAATCGATACTAAGACAGGTAAGGTTACCGTTATCACCATCCCGCGTGATATTATGGTAGACGTCGGTGTATATACGGTTGACGGTGCATATGTCGGTGTCAAAAATCAGCAGCTCTGTCTTGCTTATGCGTACGGCGACGGTAAGCACACGAGCTGTACAAATACCGTTGCGTCAATTCAGCGTGTTCTTTTCGGTATTCCCGTACAGTCATATATTTCACTTGATATGGACGGTATAGGTCCGATCAACGATTCGATAGGCGGCGTTACGGTTACTTCACCTGAAACCATTGCTGATTTCTATGCGGGTCAGCCCGTAAAACTCTATGGCAGACGTGCACTCGATTTTGTTCGTGCCCGTGGTGACGATACAAATGCAAGTATCCGCAGAATGGAGCGTCAGATGACTTACGTTTCCGCCTTTGCTTCAACGGCGGTAAATGCGGCAAAGAAGGATATCGGTGTCATAACAAGACTTTATAATACGGCTTCAAGGTATTCATGCACCAACGTTGAGCTCAGCTCCGTAACCTACCTCGCCTCTACTCTTCTCTCAAGCGGTGTAACGGGTCTTGAAACGGTTTCGGTACCGGGTGAGATGAAGATGGGTGATAAATATGCAGAATTTTATATGGATACGAGAGCGACATACGAAATGATACTCAGCGTATTCTACAACGAAGTACAATAAGCTTTATTACAGGCAGTCGCCTTGGCTGCCTGTGTTTTTTTGAGTAACAGAGGAGAATAAAAGTGACAAAAGATAAAAAGGGTTCATCCTTTAAATCAAATATTATCGGTGACCGTGCGTTTTATTCGCGTATGTTTGTTATTGTCATACCGATAATTATTCAGAATACAATAACAAATGTAGTAAGCTTGCTTGATAATGTTATGGTAGGGCGTGTAGGTACGCTTGAAATGTCAGCTGTTGCAATTGTCAATCAGCTTTTGTTTGTTTTTTATATCTGCATTTTCGGCGGCCTTTCAGGTGCAGGTATTTTTGCCACGCAGTATGCAGGTGCAAACGATAATGACGGCATAAAGCATTGCTTCCGTGCAAAGCTGATAATTGCCTTTGCAATGGTTGCTGTTGCTTTGACCGTTTTTACAGCAATGCCCGATACTTTGGTTTCCCTCTATCTTGCTGAGGATACTTCACCTGCCGATGTTGAGGCTACAATGGGCTTTGCAATGGGCTACCTTCGTGTCATGCTCTTTGGTCTTGTGCCGTTTGCTCTTTCTCAGGTATATTCAAGCACTCTTCGTGAGGTAGGCGAAACAAAGCTGCCGATGATAGCAAGCGTTGCCGCTATTGTTGTCAACCTTGTTTTCAACTATTTTCTTATTTTCGGTACCTTCGGTTTTCCGAAGCTCGGCGTTGTCGGTGCCGCGGTTGCTACTGTTTTTTCCCGCTTTGTTGAGCTTGCTATACTGCTTGTTTTTACTCACCGCCATACAGCACGCTTCCCGTTTATGAAGGGTGTTTACAAAAGCCTGCATATGCCTAAAAAGCTTGTCAAGGATATTGCAAAGCGCGGTATGCCTCTGCTTCTCAATGAGGCTCTCTGGTCAGCAGGTATGGCAACACTCAACCAGTGTTATTCCATAAGAGGTCTCGATGTTGTTGCTGCCGCAAATATTTCGTCTACCGTTTCAAACCTTTTCAATGTTGTATTCCTCTCAATGGGTAATGCAATTGCCATTATGGTCGGTCAGCACCTTGGTGCAAATGAGATTGAAAAAGCAAAGCAGACAGCGTGGCGACTCATTGCCGCAACAGTTGCAGGCTGTGTTGTTATGGGCGCAATCCTTGCTGCTTGTGCACCGTTTATTCCTATGATTTATAACACTACCGAAGAAGTGCGTCAGCTTGCAACAAACCTTCTGCTTATAGGTGCGGTGTTTATGCCTGTCATGTCCTTTGCGCACGACTGTTACTTTACAATACGCTCGGGCGGCCGCACTCTGCTTACGCTTATTTTTGACAGCTGCTCTATGTGGTTTGTTGCTGTGCCGCTTGCCGCCGCACTTGCAAACTTTACATCTCTGCCCATACTGCCTCTCTTCGTTGTTGTACAGTGTATAGAAATACTCAAGAGCATTATCGGCTTTATACTTGTCAAAAAGGGTATATGGATACGCAATATAATCGATAATTAATTTGTGTAATCTGATAAGTACAAAAGACGTTTTATATTGGCTTTTTTAATCAAATTGATGAAATTTAAAAATCAAAAAGGAAAAGGTTGACATACAAATACAACCGTAATATAATATAATCGGTTAGCATAAGCTAACCGATTATTGTGCTTATGAGTTAGTCTATGCTAACTTGCGAAGATAAGGAGGTGTACGGCATGAAGACATTGAGAGAAATTAAGGTTGGCTCAACCGCAAAGGTAGTAAAGCTGCACGGTGAGGGTCCCGTAAAACGCCGTATTATGGATATGGGTATCACAAAGGGCGTAGAAATATATGTACGTAAGGTAGCGCCCCTTGGTGATCCGCTCGAGCTTATGGTAAGAGGTTATGAGCTTTCACTTCGTAAGGCTGATGCCGAAATGATAGAGGTCGAGTAAGCAAAAGCAAATAAATCAAACAGTCACAGCAGCTTCATTACTGCTGTGTGAAAGAGAGGAACAACATTAATGAATATCAGAATCGCCCTTACGGGCAACCCGAACTGCGGTAAAACAACGCTGTTCAATGCGCTTACAGGTTCCAATCAGTTTGTAGGCAACTGGCCGGGAGTTACTGTTGAGAAAAAAGAAGGTAAAATGAAAAAATACGACGGCATCAGCGTAGTTGACCTGCCCGGTATTTATTCTCTGTCGCCTTATACTCCCGAGGAGGTTGTTGCAAGAAATTTCCTTATCGGCGAGCGTCCCGATGTAATTCTTAATATCGTTGACGGCACAAGCCTTGAGCGTAACCTTTACCTTACAACTCAGCTTATGGAAATCGGTATCCCCGTTGTTATTGCAATCAATATGATGGATATTGTGCGTAAAAACGGCGATAAGATTGATATTGAAACTCTTGAGAAAAAAATCGGCTGCAGAGTAGTTGAGATTTCAGCACTCAAGGGTACGGGTATTGATGAAGCAGCAGAAGCAGCAATCGCAGCGGCTCAGAAGAAAAAGAGCGTACCGACTCACAGCTTTTCAGGTGCGGTTGAGCATGCCCTGGCTCACATTGAAGAGGCTGCAATTCACGATATGCCGGCTGACCAACAGCGTTGGTTTGCGGTAAAAATATTTGAGCGTGATGAAAAGGCACTCGAGCAGCTCGGTCTTTCGCAGGAAATAATCAGCCATATCGAAACCGATATAAAGGCTGCCGAGGCAGAGCTTGACGATGACTCTGAAAGCATAATCGCAAATGAGCGATATATGTACATAACGGGCATCACCACTCAGTGCTATAAGAAAAAGAACCTCAGCAGACAGTCACTGTCTGATAAAATAGATAAGATTGTAACAAACCGCTTCCTTGCATTTCCGATTTTTGTTTTTGTAATGATGATGGTTTACGTACTATCAATCGGCACAGTAGGTGACTGGACGGTTGTATTTATGAACGAAGGTCTTTTCGGCTCGTTCAAAGACCTTGATCCCGGCTTTTTCGGCTATTCACTCTTTTCAAACTGGATGAGTGTACCCGAGCTTCTGGATAAAGTTCTTCTTTCAGCTGACGGTACGCCCGTAATTGCCGAGTGGCTCTACAGCTTGATTCAGGACGGTGTAGTAGGCGGTGTCGGTGCGGTTCTCGGCTTTGTGCCGCAGATATTTGTGCTCTTCCTGCTTCTTTCAATCCTTGAAGATATCGGCTATATGTCCCGTGTTGCATTTATTATGGACAGACTTTTCCGCAAATTCGGTCTGTCGGGCAAAAGCTTTATCCCGATGCTTATCGCTTCGGGCTGCGGTGTGCCGGGCATTATGGCTTCCCGTACGATCGAGCAGGAGCGTGACCGCAGAATCACGGTTATGACTACCGGCTTTATTCCCTGCAGTGCTAAGATGCCCGTTGTCGGTATGATTGCGGCGGCTCTGTTCGGCGGCAGTCCGCTTATCGCAACCTCAGCATATTTCCTCGGTATCGGTGCCGTTGTTATTTCAGGTATCATCCTCAAAAAGACAAAGCTTTTTGCAGGCAAGCCCGCTCCGTTTGTAATGGAGCTTCCCGCTTACCACGCACCGCTTCCGTCAAATATCTGGCGTGCAACGTGGGAGCGCGGCTGGAGCTTTGTAAAGCGTGCAGGTACTGTCATTTTTGCCGCAAGCGTTATTATCTGGATTCTCAATTCGCTCAGCTTCAGCGGTGGTCTTCACTATATTACAGGCGACGAAAAATCAATCCTTAATGTGATCGGTGAGGTTATTGCCGTAATATTTGCACCTCTGGGCTTTGGCAGCTGGCAGGCGGCTGTTGCAACAATTCTCGGCTTGGTTGCAAAGGAAGAAATTGTCGGCGTATTCGGTTCGCTTTCATCAATGGCAGGTGTTGACGAAACAAACTACAGCTTTATCGCTTCGGTGATTTTCGGCGGCAGTAAGCTTTCTGCATATTCCTTCCTTATCTTCAACCTGCTTTGTGCACCGTGCTTTGCCGCTATGGGTGCAATCAGGCGAGAAATGAACAGCGCAAAGTGGACAGTAGGTGCAATAGGCTATATGTGTGCGTTTGCCTATGCAGTTTCACTTATCGTATATCAGTTCGGTGCGTTTTTTACAACGCTTCACTTCACCGTCGGTACTGCTGCTGCGGTAATCGTGCTTGCGTTTATGCTGTTTATGCTGCTGAGAAAAAACAGATATAGCAGAAACAAACGCAGAAAAAAACAAATGAAAAAATCAACAGGAGAAAAATAAAAAATGGATTGGCCGACTTTAATTGTGGCTTTGATTGTCGCGGTACTGTTTGCTCTTGTTATCTTCTTTCATTTCAGAAATAAAAAGAAAGGCAAACATTCCTGCTCTTGCGGCGGCTGTTCGGGCTGCGCAATGAGTGACGTGTGCCACGCAAAAAAAGATTAGAAAATAAGGATAGCTACTGCAAAACTGCAGGCAGCTATCCTTGTTTTTATTTCGTATCAAATCAAAATACCATATCAGCAAAAATCGGGAAATGGTCGGAGATGTATGTTTCGCCGTAGATATCTCTTACTATCCTGTACTCTTTAACGTCTGTTATCTTACCGTTTACGCAGATGAAGTCAATCGGCTCGCCGTCTTCACCGCCGTTGTAGGCGTGGTAGGTTTTGCCCGTCATTGTTTTTTCTGCAATATCCTGCGTATCGGACAGGCTGCCCGAAACAAGCTGTGTGTAAAGCGGGTCGCTCTTTTCGAAATTGAAGTCGCCTGTTACAACTACGGGCATATCGAATGTGTCTGCAAGGTCGAGCACCATCTGCAAGCCGTTTGTGCGTGCTTGCTCACCGACGTGGTCAAGGTGAGTGTTGAGGTGAGCATACTGCTCGCCCGTCTCTTTGTTTCTGAGCACTGCCCAGGTGCAGGTGCGGTGGTGCTTTGCATCCCAGCCTACCGAAACTTTGTCGGGTGTTTCGGAGAGCCAAATAGTGCCGCTGTCAATAAGCTCGTATTTATCCTTGCGGTACATAATTGCAGTTGCTTCGCCTATGTATTTGATACCTGTGAGTCTGCCGACACCGACTATGCCGTAGTCATCTTTAAGGTAAGCTTCAAGTGTCATATACCAGGTGCCCTCACACTCCTGAAGGCCTACGGAGTCAGGCATATAATCAACGATAAACTGCGGCACATCCTTACCTCTGCCGTGCTCACCGTTTCTTATGTTGAATGACATTATGCGTACAGTGTCGGCCTCGGGTGCCTTGGCACCGTAATCGACCGAGTCAATGCCGAGCAGGGGAAGCACAAGTGAGAGCAGAGCGCAGATTATCTGCCATACATGGTTTAAAATTTCCGTAAATGACATATCAATCACCTCGCTATTATTTTATAGTACCGTGTGCAATTTTGCAATAACGAATTATAAAAAATTATGTTGCCAATACAGTTTTTCAGGGGTATAATTGGTTGCAGAAACTTAGTTGGAGGTAAAATTAATGAGAGGTTTTCTGGCGTTGATTCAGGCGTTGCTGTTTCTTGTTTCTTCATTTGCAGTGCCCGATTCAAACTTCAAGGTCTGGGTTGACAGAGCTGCAATGGAGATCAGCTCATCGACCGATTTTTCCTTTGAGTCAATTGATGCGAAGGATTGCAGTGTTACAGATGAAGACAGATCGCTTTGCCGTGATTGGTTTAATGAAAACATACTTACTCAGGAGAATCCTGCCTATACTTTCTCGGTAGGCGGTAAGGATTTCAGACGAAATATTAACGATTGGGAGTTTTCTTTCGGTGAAGAGAGTAAGGTCGGTGCGGTTTACCGTGGCGGCAAAACTACATATATCACCGTTATTCATAAAAAGAGCGATATTACCGTAACGGTTGAGGCTACAATTTATGAGGAGTATGCTTCGTGTGACTGGACAGTGTTCATAAAAAATAACGGTGAAGAAAAATCATCGGTTATTTCAAAATTTTATGCAATGGATTCAGAGCTCCCGACAGGAAACTCTGCAGATGTTTATTTCAGTAAAGGTTCATTCTGTGAGGCGGATGACTTTGAAACAATGAAATCATCACTTGCGCTTCTGCCTATGGTCTATACGGCAAACGGCGGCAGAACAGAATCCTTCCTGCCTTACTTCAACATTCACGGCAAGGGAAGCGGAGCGGTTCTGGCAGTAGGCTGGTCAGGTCAGTGGTATACATCTCTGTCACAAACCTTTAACGGTACTGCAGTAAAAGCAAAGCAGCAGACACTCAAGGGCTACCTTCTTCCCGACGAAGAGGTCCGCTCTCCGCTTGTTTCACTTACCTTCTACAGCGGTGATAATGCAGTTAAGGGCTTCAACAGCTTCAGACAGTTTGCTGTTGACTGTGTCAGCCCTGAGGGAACAAAGCAGGTGGCTACAACAGGTATTGCTGTTGAGAGCCCCGGTGTTACGGAAGAGCAGGTTATTCAGAATGTCAAAAACATTCCCGAGGAATGGACTCATTCGCTTGATTATGCTTGGGTTGATGCTGGCTGGTATCCTCTCAGGAATAACTGGAGCGACAGCGTAGGCAACTGGTATGCAGACCCTGCCCGTTTCCCTAACGGACTCGGCGAGATCTCAAAACAGCTTGAGGAGCGCGGAATGGGGCTTCTGCTCTGGTATGAGGTTGAGCGTTGCTGTAAGGATACTCAGGTTTATAACGAGTGTATAAAGCACGACGGATGGCTTATGCTCAACGAAGATAATGATGAGGCTAATGTTGTAAACTTTGCAAATGAAGAAGCACTTGAATATATTACGAATCTTATGCTTGAATCATTGGAGTATAACGGCGTAAAGTGTCTGAGAATGGACAGCAACTTTACTCCTCTTCCGCTCTGGGAGGATGCCGACGAAAAGTGGGCTGACGGCAGAAAAGGCATAACAGAAAACCATTATGTAACAAATCTCTACCGTTTCTTTGATACCTTGCTTGAGGAAATTCCCGGCCTTAAAATTGATATGTGTGCTTCGGGCGGCAAGCGACTTGATATTGAAACCGCAAGAAGGTCAATACCGCTGTGGCGAAGTGACTACAACTGTATGGACGGTGAGGGCAACTCCAAGCCCGATATACTGCAGGCAACTCAGGCTCAGACCTACGGCATTTCATTCTGGTATCCCTACAACGGCACCTGTGCCTATGTCGAGGGTGAGTACGCTGTAAGAACAAATATCATCTCCTGCTCACAGCGACTTGAGTATTTTGATATCAGACCCCATATGGCAAATAACTACTATCCGCTTACCTACGGCGGACTTGATACATCGAAATACCACGCAATGCAGTATGATACCTACGGTAATGAGGGTATTGCACTTATCTACAAGCGTGAAAATGTAGAGGATAACAATTATACCCTTGTGCTCAACGGACTCTATTCCGATAAAACCTATGAGGTTTACAATTACGATAAGCCCGACATAAAATACGAAATTAAGGGCAGCGAGCTTATGTCAACAGGACTTGAGCTTGAAATTACCGAAACACCTAAAGCGGTTATCATATGCTACAGTGTGAAATAATTCGCAATTGTTTTAAAATGAAATCAAATGTCATTCTGAGCGTTAGCGAAGAATCTTTATGTATTTTAAGATCCTTCGTTTCACTCAGGATGACATTGTTTTTATATTGATGCGGTGTGAATTTCAATTCTTAATTCCGCATTCATAATTCCTAATTAAAAACCCGGCTGACTCACGCGTTTGTGAATCAAGCCGGGTTGATTTTTCAGTTTGTGCCGTCGGTGAAGTTTTCGTCCTTGAATCGGAGAATCTTCTTTGAAGCACTCTTGAGGAATTCAGCCTTTCTGAGCTGGAAGCCTCTGATGTGTTTGTACTGAGGAAGCTTGTGATTTACATCCTTTACAACGCCTGCGAAAAGCTCCTGTAAATCATCGTCTGTATATTCCTTATCACCGAAATGCTCCTGCAGTGCCTCTTCGTCGGGGAAGATTGAGCACTTGACTACCGTTTCACCCTTGGTATTTGTCTCGGCGAAAACCATAACCTCGTTGACAAGGGGGTTGAGACTGAGATGATACTCAAGCTCTTCGGGATAGATGTTCTTGCCGTTTTCGGTAACGATAACGTTTTTGATTCTGCCGCTGATGTAAACTCTGCCCTTATCGTCGATTTTTGCAAGGTCGCCTGTATGCAGGAAGCCCTCGTCATCAATTACTTCGGCTGTAGCTTCGGGGTTGTTGTAGTAGCCGAGCATTACCATCTGACCCTTTACGCAAAGCTCTCCGCAGCCTGTCTGAGGGTCGGGGTCGATAATCTTTGCCTGGGTGCCGGGCAGTGCAAGACCGACTGATTCGGCAAGGTGAAGCTTATCGTTATTCATAACTGCGAGCGGAGCACACTCGGTAAGGCCGTAGCCGAAAAGAATCTGTATGCCGAATGCTTCGAAGTCACGGAGAATTTCGGGACGGATGGGAGCGGCACCGCAGATGATAAGGCGCATATTGCCGCCGAATGCATCCTGAATTTCTTTGAAAAATACCTTGCGAAGGTCAATACCTACCTTGCTTGCAACCTTACATACCTTTGTTCCGAATTTAAACAGGAACTCGCCGTGGGGCTTAGCCTTGATACGCTGCATAAGTCTGCGGTGTACGGTTTCGAGGATAAGCGGCACTGCAACGAAGATTGAGGGAGAAAACTCCTTCATATTACGAAGTACGTACTTGAAGCCCTCACAGAAGGTTACCTTTGCACCGCAGTAGGGTGCAAAGAAGAGAATTATCGTGCTTTCGTACGTGTGGTGAAGAGGGAGCATTGAGATGCCCGTGTCTTCAGGATATATCTTGAGTACGCTCATTGCAGATTTTACTTCAAAGCAGAAATTGCGGTGGCAGAGCATAACGCCCTTTGCTGCACCTGTTGTGCCGGAAGTAAAGAGAAGTGAGCACATCTTATCGGGGTCGATATCGGCGTTGATATATGATTTTTCGCCTGCTGCAACGAGCTCTCTGCCTTTTTCGACAAGCTTTGAGAAAGAGAGTATGCCGTCCTCGTCTTCTTCGTAGTCGAAGCATACGATTGTTATATCGGGGTTCATCTTGTCTCTTTCAAGTACTTTGAGCAGATTTTTATCGCAGAAAATAAGCTTGCTGTCTGATGTTTCAAGTATGCCGTTTATATCGGGGAAAAGCAGCTCTTTATCGATCGGCACTGCAACACCAACACCGTTGATTATTGCCATATAGCTCAGACACCATTCGTATCTGTTATTGGCTGATATGGCAAGGTGCTTGCCCTTGCAGCCCATTGAAAGTAAGGCTGTGCCAAGTGCGTTTATCTCGCTGCAATATTCTTTATATGTTATAAAGCGTGAGCTTTCTTTAAGCTTGAGCTCGAAAGCGTTACGCTCGCCGTAAAGCTCTTCTGTCTGCCTGAGCAGCTCCTTTATTGTGCTGAATTCGCGCACTTTATAGAACGATTTGGTAACAGGTGCGAGAATTTCATTTCTTTTCGTGTTTGCCATTTATTCCTCCGTGTAGCCATACTGCTCAACATAAACAAAATACAAATTGAAGTATAACATTGTTACCTTAAAGTTACCTTAAAAAGCTTAATAATTTTAATAGTTTGTTAATAAATTGTTTGATAAAATTTTGGAAAACAGAATTTTTTGTCGGAATTTTTAAAAACATGAACAGCCGTGCCGCAGGTCAGATTTTAAAAAATGTCTTTTTAGTCAAATTTGCAAAGAGTTTTGTAACAAACTGTACAAATATTAAAGAAATTTTATATCTGTCTTGTAACAAAATGTAAATAAACACTTGAATTCAAGCGGGATATTTGCTATGATAACTTTGTATAATTATGCTCTGTTGCTCTATGTGCGAAAGGAGAGTGTCGTTTAAATGGGCAATATCCCTCTTTATTTGTTTGACAGAGGCGAAAACGCAAGAGCTTACGAGTATCTCGGTGCTCATTTTTGTGAGGATGGCTCAGTTGTTTTCCGCGTGTGGGCCCCGAATGCTGTTTCGGTCAGCGTTGTGGGTGAATTCAACGGCTGGCAGGGCGGTGCTTCTCCTATGTCCAGGGTTGATGACAGCGGTGTATGGGAGACCGTAATCGGCGGTCTTAAGGTGTTTGATACCTATAAGTTTGCTATCCGCACCAAAGACGGAAGAGAGCTTTTCAAGTGCGACCCGTTTGCTTTTCATTCCGAAACAAGACCTGCCAACGCTTCAAAGCTCTACGATATCGAGGGCTACGAATGGCACGATTCAAAGTGGCTCGAGAAACGCAGAAAAACAAGCGTTTACGACAGCCCCGTAAATATATACGAGGTGCACGCAGGCTCGTGGAAACAGTATGATGACGGCAACTTTCTCTCATACCGTGCAATGGCAGACGAGCTTGTAGACTACGTCAAGGATATGGGCTACACTCATATCGAGTTTATGCCGCTGAGCGAATATCCGTTTGACGGCTCGTGGGGTTATCAGGTTACCGGTTACTTTGCGCCTACCTCACGCTACGGTGAGCCTAAAGACCTTATGTATCTTGTTGACAAGTGCCATCAGGCAGGTATCGGTGTTATTATGGATTGGGTGCCTGCTCACTTCCCGAAGGATGCTCACGGACTCTACGAGTTCGACGGTACTACCTGCTACGAGTATTCTGACCCACGCAAGGGCGAGCATTACGATTGGGGTACACGTGTTTTCGACTACGGCAAACCGCAGGTGCAGAGCTTCCTTATGTCAAGCGCGGCAATCTGGCTTGATAAATATCATTTCGACGGTCTTCGTATAGATGCGGTTGCTTCAATGCTTTATCTTGACTACGGACGTAATGACGGTCAGTGGATCGCTAACGAAAAGGGCGGCAACGAAAACCTCGAGGCTATTGCTTTCTTGCAGAAGCTCAACGAGTCAATTTTCCGCGACTACTTCGACTGTATGATGATTGCGGAAGAATCCACCGCATTCCCGATGGTTTCAAAGCCCGTATTTATGGGCGGTCTCGGTTTTAATTTCAAGTGGAATATGGGCTGGATGAATGACTGTATGCGTTACTTCTCGCTCGACGGCATTCACCGTAAAAACAACCATAACTGTCTTACCTTCTCATTTTTCTATGCTTTCTCCGAGAATTTTGTCCTGCCGATTTCTCACGATGAGGTCGTGCACGGCAAATGCTCGCTGATAAATAAAATGCCCGGCACTTACGAAGAAAAGTTTGCAGGCGTGCGTTCATTCCTCGGCTATATGTACGCTCATCCCGGTAAGAAAATGCTGTTTATGGGTCAGGAATTCGGCCAGTTTATCGAGTGGAAGTACGATAGCGGTCTTGACTGGCTGCTGCTCGATTATGAGTCTCATAAAAAGCTGCAGGATTACACCCGTGCACTAAACAAATTCTATGCCAAGAACGCTCCTCTCTGGGAGTCTGATTTCGGTTGGGAGGGCTTCAACTGGATTTCCAGCAACGATAACTCAAACTCTGTAATCGCTTTCCGCAGAATTGACAAGAAGGGCAAGGAAATTATTGCCGTATCAAACCTTACTCCCGTATTCCGCAGCGGCTACGAAATCGGCGTGCCCTATGCAGGTACTTACGAGGTCGTTTTCAACTCAGACGATGAAGCTTTCGGCGGTACAGGAAAAGGCTCGGCAGGCAAAATCAAAACTAACGAAAGACCTATGCACGGCCACGAGCAGAGCATATCTCTTGAACTTGCAGGTCTGAGCACGGTTTATCTCAAGCTGTCACGCAAAGCACCTGCAAAGAAGGAGCCGAAAAAAGTTGGAAAGAAATAACACGGCTGAGGGCATTCTGCATTTTGCCGATTTCAAATCACCTTGCCGCGGCAACTTCATAAATTCGCTCGAGTATCTGCGATCGGTTATCGAAGTTCAGGGTAAGCAGGTTGTCTACCTTTTTCCCGGTGCAACCGCAAAGCGTGAGTGGGCGCAGGACTTAAAAAGAGAAGCAACAGTTTATTTTCTCGGCGACAGTTTACTGCAGAATGTGAAAACGGTACGCGGTATAATAAAGCGGCACAATATAAAAATTATCCATTCGCACTTCTATAAGCTGCCGTATATTCTTATGCTTGACCTGGCGTCTGCGTTCAAAGGTATTAAGCACGTTGTTCACCTTCACTGTGCACTGCATATTCACAGCGGAGCCGCAAGGGTAATTGAAAAGCTTCTGCTCAGCGGAAAAACTTTCATAGGTTGCAGTCAGAAACTAACTGACGATGCCGGAAAGCATTACCCCAAAAACGAAGCGTATACCGCAAAGAATGCGATATGGTTTCCCAGGCTTGAAGAATACGAGGTGCTCGACAAAGAAAAACTTGGCTTAAGCACAACGGCAAAAACACTTATGATGTTCGGCTTCCTCTACGAAGTAAAGGGCGTAGACCTTGCACTTGAGGCTGTGAGTGAGCTTAATGAAAGCGGCGAAAATCTGCAGCTTATTCTCATCCTAACATCAAACGTTGATGAGATAAAAGATAAAATCACAAAGCGTTTCGGCGGTATACCCGGTTGGCTTCATCTGTTACCGCCACGTAACGATATAACAAGCTACTACAGGCTGTGCGATGCGTTTCTGGCTCCAAGCAGGAGTGAAGGCTTACCGTATTCGGTTCTCGAAGCATCTTATCTGAAACTGCCGGTAGTGCTCAGCGATATACCCGCTCATAAAAATCTGGAGCTGCCCTGCGGCTTCAGATTCGAAAGTGAAAATGTCGGTCAGCTTAAAGCGGCTGTTAAGTCTGCACTCAGCGGTACTTACGATAAGGACGCTTTTGCGGCTCAGTCGGAGCAGATAAAGAATGAATATCAGCTCTCGGCTTGGGCAGACCGCATAATCAAAATATATACTAAACTCTGACGAGTTCCCCAAATAACAAGGAGGTTATCAAGAAATGTCACAGAAAGCTGAATGTATTGCTATGCTGCTCGCCGGCGGACAGGGCAGCAGACTTGGTATTCTTACCAAGAACATCGCTAAGCCTGCCGTCCCCTACGGAGGAAAATACAGAATCATTGATTTCCCTCTTTCCAACTGCGTAAATTCAGGTATTTACACAGTCGGCGTACTCACCCAGTATCAGCCGCTCGAGCTCAACGATTATATCGGTAACGGTGCCGCATGGGACCTTGACCGTGCAAGCGGCGGTGTACACATCCTCTCTCCTTATCAGCAGATAAAGGGAAGTGAGTGGTACAAGGGTACAGCAAACGCAATCTATCAGAATATCAACTTTATCGACAGATATGACCCTGAGTATGTCTGCATCCTTTCGGGTGACCACATCTATAAGATGGATTATTCTAAGATGCTTGCATTCCACAAGGAGAAGAATGCTGACTGTACGATCGCTATGCTCGAAGTGCCGTGGGAAGAGGCATCACGCTTCGGCCTGATGCTCGTTGACGACGACGGTGCAATCACAGCATTTGAAGAGAAGCCCGAAGTGCCCAGCAGTAACAAGGCTTCAATGGGCGTTTACATCTTCACATGGAAGAAGCTGCGTGATTATCTTCTTGCCGACGAGGCTGACCCGAATTCAAGTAACGACTTCGGTAAGAATCTCATTCCTGCAATGCACGAAGCAGGTGAGAGACTTTTTGCATATCATTTTGACGGCTATTGGAAGGACGTCGGTACAATCGACAGCCTCTGGGAAGCAAATCTCGACCTTCTCCGTCCGTCGGTTGACCTTGACCTTTCCGATAACGAGTGGAGAATCTACTCCAAGTCACCCGCATCACCGCCTCACTTCGTATCCTCAACCGCAAAGGTTGAGAATTCAATGATGGCAGAGGGTTGCTGTATCGACGGTGAGATTGATTACTCCGTTCTTTTCGCAGACGTTGTTGTCGAGGAGGGCGCAAAGGTTCATTCTTCAATCATTATGCCCGGTACGGTTATCAAGAAGGGCGCAGTTGTTCAGTATGCTATCGTAGCTGAAAACGCAGTTATCGAGTCCGACGCAGTTGTCGGCGAGGAGCCCGAAAACGTAGCAAACCGTGATGATTGGGGCGTAGCAGTTGTCGGCGCAGGTGTAACAGTCGGCGCAGGTGCAAAGGTAGCTCCCAAAGCTATGGCAGGCGAAGATGTGCCTGCCGCAAAGTGAGGAGGAATGAAAAATGATAAGAGCTAATGACGTTCTCGCAATTATCCACTCAAACGCTTATGATGAGGTTATTCCCGAGCTTACCAATATGCGTACAATGGGCTCGGTACCCTTCGGCGGCAGATACCGTCTTATAGATTTTACACTTTCAAATCTTGTTAACGCAGGCATCAGCAAGGTAGGCGTTATCACAAAGAGCAACTACCAGTCACTTATGGATCACCTTGGTACAGGTAAGCCGTGGGATCTTTCCCGTAAGCGCAGCGGTATGTATCTTCTTCCGCCTTTCGGCTTTGCCGAGACAGGTACTTTCGACAACCGTATTGAGTCGCTCAAGGGCAATATGCACTTCATCAGCCGTTCCAAAGAGGAGTATGTTCTGATTGCTGACTGTAATGTTGTTATGAATTTCAGCATTGATAAGCTTATGAAATTCCATGAGGAATCGAATGCTGATATAAGCGTTGTCTGTAAGCGCGGTAAGACTCCCGCACTCTCTAACCTTATGACATACGATATCGGTGAGGATTCAAGAGTAAACTCCATTGCGGTAGGTGTACCGTCTGATGATGCCGATTATTCGCTCAACATCTTCTTTATGAAGAAGGCTCTTCTTGAGAGACTTATCAATGAAGCTTACGCAATGCACAAGACAAGTATCGGTATCGATGTTTTCCAGGCTAATGTAAAGAGCCTGTGTATCTGTGCTATGAGAACAGATAACTTTGTAGTTTCAATCGATTCGCTCGATACCTACTACCGTGCAAATATGATGCTTCTTGACGGTGAAAACAGAAACAGCCTTTTCAATAAAAACCGTCCTGTTTACACAAAGGTGCGTGACGATATGCCTGCTCTCTATGCTATCGACAGCTCTGTTACAAACAGCCTTGTTTCTGACGGCTGTGATATCAAGGGCGAGGTTGACAGCAGCGTGCTCAGCAGAAGCGTCAAGGTTGAAAAGGGCGCAGTTGTCAAAAACTGCGTAATTATGCAGGATTGCTTCATTGGTGCAGGTGCGCATATCGAAAATGTGATTCTTGACAAGGCTGTAGTGATCAAGCCCGGCAAAACTCTTGTCGGTGCAGACGATTTCCCGATTTACGTCGGTAAGAGAATCGTAATCTAAAATATTAACCGTTTTCTTAAGGAGAGACAGATATGAAAGTTCTATATGCTGCCAGTGAGGCACTCCCCTTTATGGCCAGCGGCGGACTTGCAGACGTTGCAGGTTCACTTCCGCAGGCACTTCGTAAAAGACTTATAGGTGCACGTGTCGTTATGCCGCTCTATGACACAATCCGTCAGGAGCTTAAGGATACGATGACCTTTGTCACTCATATTTCGGTGCCCGTTGCATGGCGCAGACAGTACTGCGGCATTTTTGAGGCACGTCACAACGGCGTTATCTACTATCTTCTCGATAACCAGTATTATTTCAAGCGTGACCGTATCTACGGCCACTATGACGATGCGGAGAGATTTGCTTTCTTCGCCCGCGCAGTGCTTGAGATAATTCCGCACATCGGCTTTAAGCCTGACATTATTCACTGTAATGACTGGCAGACAGCGATGACTCCCGTGTATTATTCAACAATGTATGCCGATCAGCCCGGTTGGGAGAACATCAAGACCGTATTCACTATCCATAACATCCAGTATCAGGGTGTTTACGGTATGGAGCTTATCGGTGATGTTCTCGGTATGCAGCCCGGCACAGAGCATATTGTTGAGTACAACGGCTGTGTAAACCTTATGAAGGGTGCAATCGAAACAGCTAATGTAGTTACAACCGTCAGCCCCTCTTATGCAAACGAGATTCTCGACCCGTGGTTCAGCCACGGTCTCGACAATATCCTTGCTCAGAGAAGATTCAAGCTGTCGGGCATTCTCAACGGTATTGATGTTGATAACTACAACCCCGAAACAGATAAGGATATTTTTGCAAATTATAATGCAGAAGATTTCTCTGCAAAGAAAGTCAACAAGGCAGAGCTTCAGAAGATGTTTAATCTTCCCGTAAATGAGCGCACACCCGTTGTCGGTCTCGTAACACGCCTTGTATCACACAAGGGCCTCGACCTTATTAAGGTCATTCTCGATGAGCTTCTCGCAACGACCGATATTCAGTTTGTTGTGCTCGGCTCGGGTGACTGGCAGTATGAGGAATTCTTCAAGGAGATGGCTGCAAGATATCCCAATCAGCTCGGTCTGCGTATAGGCTTCGTGCCTGACCTTGCACGCAAAATTTATGCAGGTGCCGATATCTTCCTTATGCCCTCCAAGAGTGAGCCCTGCGGCCTTTCGCAGATGGTTGCTCTCCGATACGGTACAATTCCGATCGTTCGTGAAACAGGCGGTCTTAAGGACACAATTACCGACAGCGGTGACAACGAGGGTAACGGCTTTACATTTGCACGCTATAACGCACACGATATGCTTCACGCTATCCGCCGTGCAGTTGAAGGCTATCAGAATGAAGAGGGTTGGAATATCCTTGTAAAGAGAGCGATGGAGTGTAACAACAGCTGGAATCGCTCTGCTAACGAATATATCAGACTTTATAAAAACGTACTCAAGGGCTAAGCTTAAAAAAGCCGACAGACGGATCACTCCGTCTGTCGGCGATGCGGCATAAATTAAGATTTATTCTTCTTCAGAAGCATAGCTTGACGCTATTTTGGTAACGTAATCTTCAACGGCTGTTACGAGGGTATTTGCAAACGGCGGAAGCTTATCGTTGCGGATTTTTGCAGCCGGCAAAGCATAGGTCGAATAGAAAAGACCCTGGTAAACGGCATCTACAAGATTTTGGAACATCTTATCGTCCCACTTTATAGGTACATCAACACAGCTGGGTGTAAATCTGCCTGCATTAATACTTGAAACCACTATTTTGTATTCGGATATTGCGGCACCCCACAGAAGCTTGTCGCCGAATTTTGAGTCCATAGTGCTGAAACGCTCGGCAAATGCACTCAGACAAATCAGAATTGTGCTTAAGTCAAGTTTACAGTTTTTGTCTTGGTATAGGGTTTTGCCGTATTCGCCGAGAAGTGCGTTGTATGTGCCGTACTTGCTCTCATCCTTACCGAGCAGGTAGTCGGTGGTGACACCGAAATATTCTGCACAGCGTACGACAAATTCGAGGCCGCACTCTCTTACACCTTTTTCGTAGTGGGAGAGAAGAGCCTGTGAAACACCGAGACTCATTGCGACTTCCTTCTGGCTGAGTCCGCGTTCTTTACGTAAAGCAGTAATTCTGTTTGAAAAAGCAGTTGCCATAATTTACCTCTGTTCAACAATAATATACAGAGAGTATAACAGAGGTTTTGACAAAAGTCAACAGCATAAATTATTTTTCCGGAGATTAATATGAAAAGCTACAAAATTCATCTGATTCGTAACGCTCTGACACAGGAGAATCTCGATGGCCGTTACCTCGGCCATACGGATTCACCGCTGTGTGAGCAGGGTGTTGCTCAGCTCAACGAGCTGGTAAGCGGATATAAATATCCCGCCGCTCAGGTTGTTTTCAGCAGTCCTCTCAGACGTTGCACAGATACTGCAAGGGCAATATATCCCGATAAAGAGATCGTGCCCATGGAGTCGCTGATAGAGTATAATTTCGGCGAGTTTGACGGTAAAACTGCAGAAGAACTCGAAAAGCATACACTTTTCCCCCGCTGGCTTGCAGGTGAAGAGGGTGTTGACCCGCCTTTCGGAGAGAGCAACGCAGACTTTGCAAAGCGAATCTGCGAAGGCTTCGAGGGTATAGTTGACGGTATGCTCAAGTCGGGTGTCGAGTCGGTTGCCGTTGTTACCCACGGCGGAATTATCGGTGCGCTTATGTCACGCTACGCAATACCCGAGGCAAGTCCGCACGAGTGGCTTACCCCAAGTAGTTGTGGATATACATTGCGTATAACACCATCTCTATGGATGACAGGTCAGAAGGTCGAAGCGGTGTGCGAAATACCTGAGGAAGAGCACAGCTTTGATTATGAGCGTGCACTCTGGGGTCAGGAGCCGTATGACGAAAAAGACCTGGACAAGTATTTTGAGGGTCTGCTTGACGAACTGTATTCGGGCGACGATATCGACGACGAAGAATAGGATGAATTTTTATATAATAAAAAATAATTATTGGTGGGTGTGAAAATGTCATTGATAAATAAAGGTATCAATACGGCAAAGGAGACTGTAGGTAAAGTACGTACCTATTGGCGTACTCCGCCGCTTGGCAACTATATGACGTTTAAAGAAATTGCTGCATATTCGGGCGGCGGTATCGGTGCGTATATGATTATTACGCTCGGTAATGCCTGTCTGCTGGCAACAGGTAATACTTTGCTTACAAGCACACTCGGTATTGACTATACCGATATGTATGTAATGTATGTTATCGCAGTGCTTGCAAACATACCGCTTACCGGTATCAGAGCTACTATTATCGATAATACAAGAAACAAAGCCGGTAAATACAGACCGTACATAGTTACAATGGCGCTTCCGGCGGCACTTATATGTAACCTGATGGTTTGGTTCCCGTACGGCAAGCTCGATACTTGGCTTGGCGGCGGAATGTTGTTCGGCGAAACCGTAGGTTATGTCGCAAAGTGTGCGTTGATACTTCTGTTCAACCTCTTGCTGCATTTCATTTACTACTTCTTCTACGATGCATATGAGAACCTTATTCACGTTCTCTCTCCAAATACATACGAGAGAACTTACGTTTCATCGGTCAAGAGCATAGTTTATTCGTTTGCTCCTACCGTTGTAAACCTTTTCACACCTATTATCGCCTCTACAATTTTCAAAACAAACACAACGGATATACGTGTTTACCGTTTGCTTTATCCGATACTTACGGTGCTCGGTATACTTCTGTGTATTGTTGTATATAAGCACACCGAAGAAAAAATTGTTCAGGCAAGAACTCACGTTATCCAGATTAAGTTTATGGATGCACTCAAGGCAGTTGCAAAGAACAAGTATTTCTGGATTATTTCGCTTGCAGGCTGGATAGGCTTCCTTGAATCGGCTTATGCAAATGTTCTCAAGTGGCTTTACGATTACGGCGGTGCCTGTTCAGGTCCTCAGTACGGCTTGCTTTTCACAATTTACGGTAACGCTTCTCTCTGGGGTATGCTGTTTGCACCGTTCTGTGTGCGCAAGTGGGGCAAGAAGGCTGTTCTGATTGTGACGAACATCTTCAATATCGTATTTATTCTTATGATGCTGCCGTTCCTTAATGAGCTTAACGGTGCTACGATATGGCTTGTAATGGGCTGTCTGTGGTTTAATGCTCTTATGGGTTCGTTTATGCGCATTCTCAACCCTGCAATACAGGCAGACATCCGTGACTATCAGCAGTATAAAACAGGTGAACGTATTGACGGTATGTTTGCCGCAGTCGGTACAATCGGTACTATAATTACACTTGCTACTTCATCGGTTATTCCTAAGATTTATGAAAACGGCGGACTTACAAAGGAGAATGCCGCGATTGTTACTTCCAGACCCGAAATTCTTAACAGAATGCTCGGCGACGGCAAGACTGTCGGTCAGATACTTGCAGAGCAGCTTGAAAAAGGTCAGGATAACTATAATAACGCAAGCTCTGCTCTTTATGACCCCGATATTCTGTTGAGCCTTCTCAGAGTGCTTGTTGTTGTTGCTGCATTCGGTGCAGCGATGAATGTAATACCTTATTTCTGGTATGACTTCAACGAGAAGAAGCAGAAGTCCATTATCCGCGTGCTTAAAATCCGCAGTATGTTTGAGGATTACGGTAACGGTGTTCTCAACGACGGTGATCTGGTCGAAGCTGTCGATATTATCCGCACTTCACGCGAGATGCATGATAAGACTCCGAAGGCGGTTAACAAAAAAGCCTGGAAAGCTGTCAAGGATAAGGCTGAAAGAAAAGCCGCCAAAAAGGCTTACCTTGCCGATGTTGATTACAATAACGAAATTGAAATTGCAAAGTTTGTTTGCGAAGAGCTTGATAAATTCTCCGGCGAGGAGTTTAAATTCAGAGTTGAAAAGAGCCGCGAAATTTACGGTATGGGTCTTGACGGTATAAGGTCAGCTGACAAAGTTTATCTTAAAGCTGAATTGAACAGTGCTAAGGCTATGGATGCCGAAAAGGCGGTACGCAAGGCAGCTGTTGAGATTGTAAAGAGCATTATTTCAGCTTCAAAATATGCAAAGAAGTACTATCCCGAGGGTACGGATTTTGTTCAGCCTGATTTCGCAAAGCTTGAAGAAAAGTATGCTCAGATTGATAAGATCGAGGCAGAAATCAAAGCTCTCAACGAGTCTGTCAGAGTTCTTAAAAAGAGCGGCGACGCACAGAAGCTTGTCGAAACAAAGGCAAGGGTCAAGGCTCTGAGCTCAGAGGTTAAGGCACTCAATGCCGAAGCAAAGTCTATGAGCAATGAGTTTGCAAAGTTCAACCGTGCGGCAAAGCCGTATCTTGATGCCAAAAAGCTTCTCACTCAGGCAGAAAACTACACTCATTATGACGAGATATCAGAAAAGTACGATATCGCAAAGGTCCGTCACGAAGAGGCAGTAAGAGTTGCCGCAGAAGAGAAAGCTGCCAAGGAAGCTGCCGAAAAGGCACACGCAGCCGAGCTTCGTGCACAGCGTAAAAACAAGAAAAAATAAAAATTGCGGAGGATAAATATGAACGGTATAATGGCTTTTTTCCTTTCGTTCCTCACCTTTTTTGCTTCGATTACATCTATTTTTGTCTCACCCGAAGCACCTGAGGATACAAGTGATTTCACACCCGTTATGCGCTTTATAATCAGCAGTGACTCTCACGTTGCAACAGTCGGTGATACTCAGACAACACGCATCGAAGAAATGATTAAGCTTGGCTATGAGATAGCTGAAAACGACGAAGAATACAATAAGCTTGATGCTGTGCTTATGGCAGGTGACCTTACCGATGACGGTACAAAGCTCAGCTTTGCAAGCTTTAAGGCTGCACAGGATGCCGTACTCAAAGACGGCACAAAGGCTCTTTCGGTAATCGCAAAATCGCACGACAGCAGCACTCTCGGTAACCCTGGTGCAGGCGAGTATTTTACCGAAATCACAGGTCAGCCTACAGATTTTCACGAGGTTATCAACGGCTTCCACTTTATCGGTCTCTCCGCTTCTGCAACTGACGGCGACCACTACAGCGAGTATCAGAGAGAGTGGCTTACAGAGCAGCTCAACGAGGCTGTCAAGGATGACCCCTTCAAGCCTATATTCGTAATGCACCACGAGCACGTTGCAAATACTGTTTATGGCAGCTCCGATTTCGATGGCTGGGGCGTAAACTATTTTGCTGATATTTTCAAGCGTTATCCGCAGATCGTTCATTTCTCAGGTCACTCTCACTATCCTATCAACGATCCCCGTTCGATCTGGCAGGGTGAGTTTACAGCACTCGGCACAGGCGGTCTCTACTATGTCGAGCTGACTGTTGATGATGAGCGTACGGTACATCCACAGGGACACAAGAAGGTTGCAAGTTTCTGGGTCGTTGAGGTGGATGCGAACAACCGTATGCGCTTCAGAGCTGTTGACCTCACTGCAGAGGAGTATCTTGTTGAATATGAGCTTTCAAGCCCGTTTGAACGTAAGTATTTACCTATTCAGCAGTTTGCAAGCTCAAAAGCACCTGAATTTAAAGAGGATACAGCTCTTACGGTAAAGGGTAAAAAGGTTACGTTTGCTGCCGCTGAGTCAAAGGACGGTATGCCGATATTTATCTATAGAGCTTATGCCGTCGATGCCGAGGGCAACAGAACACCTGTAGGCAAAACTCTTGCAGAGTATTACAACTATGAGGTACCCGATACGGTTACAATCAAGCTTGAAAATCTGCCCGACGGTGATTATACACTTGAGGTTGTAGCAGAAAACTGCTACGGTATGCAGTCAGCTCCGATTAAATAAGACTTACAAAAAGATAAAGGTAGTATCCGAATTGTTTCAGATACTACCTTTTTGTTTTATTGGTTTTCAAGTATTATTGCGCCTGCCTTGCCGTCAATTTCTGGTAAGAATACCGCAACGGCTTCACTGTGTGAGGTCGGGATGTTCTTGCCAATGTAGTCTGCCCTTATCGGCAGCTCACGGTGACCGCGGTCAATAAGTACTGCAAGCTGAATCCTTGCAGGTCTCCCCATTGAGAAAACCGCTTCTATGGCTGCTCTCGCAGTTCTGCCCGTGTAGAGCACATCGTCAACAAGTATTATGCGTTTACCGGTTACGTTAGTTGAAAGTGGTACAGGAGGAGCTGAATCGGGCTTTATAATATCATCGCGGTAGAGCGATGTGTCCAGCGTTTCAAGCGGCAGCTCAACCCCTTCAAGTGCGTTGATATTGTCTCTTATCATTTTTGCAAGTGGTATACCTCTGCTTTTGATTCCGACAAGTACAAGGTTGTCTGTGCCCTTATTGCGTTCAACTATTTCGTGCGATATTCGTCTTACGGCACGTACAAGTGCGGCTTCATCCATCAGTGTGGTTTTGAATTTCTGCATTTCAATTCTCCCTGAAATAAAAAATCTTGTCATGTGTCTGAGATAAACGCCATGACAAGATGATTTTACCGATTGATGTGCTTAAAAAGAAAATTACTCGGAAAAGCCGGATTCAACAAGGCGAACAAGCTCGTCAACAGCCTGTGTCTCGTCAACACCGCCTGCGATGATGCGGATATCCGTGCCGCCCATAATGCCGAGTGAAAGTACGCCGAGAAGGCTCTTGGCGTTAACGCGGCGATCTTCTTTCTCTACCCAAATAGAAGACTTGAACTCATTTGCCTTCTGGATGAAGAATGTTGCCGGACGAGCGTGAAGACCAACCTGGTTCTGAACAGTTACATCTTTAACATACATAGTAAAACAAACTCCCTCTGATATAGTTGATGAAGGCAAAAAGCCCATACGATTTCGTGTGTCGTAATACATATTATACCACAAAAAAGCTCCCCGTCAATGAGTTAAATGCCCGTTTGGCAAAAATCGGAGACAACACCAAACAGCGTTTTTTTGACAATACTCAGTTTGTGCAGGTTGCACACTTTTTCTTGAAGGGGTTGTTGCACTTTGCTGAGCGAAAGAGCGTGAACAAAGGAATAATGTCAAATTTTTGTTAAATCTATTGTACATAAAAAGTATATATATTATAATTATTTTAACTTAATTATAAATAGAGGGGATTTCCAATGATAACAGGTAAAATTGACGATCTTAAGCTTTATTACAGCGTATGCCCGGAATTTGAAAAGGTATACGATTTTGTAAAGGAGTATTTCGAAAATCCCAAGCCCGACGGCAGCTACGAGCTTATTGCAGATAAGCTTACCGCAAGTATAGCTACCAACATTACCGGCGCCGCCGAAACAAAACAGCTCGAGGCTCACCGCAAATATGCCGACGTGCAGATTGTGCTCAAGGGTGTTGAGCGTATTGACTGGGCACATATCTCTGACTGCAAGGTTGAGCTGAGCGAAGAGTTTTCAAAGGGCGGCGACATAGCCTTTTATGCAGACCCCGACTACGTCAGCAGTATTATTCTTGATGCAGGCACTTTTGTATACCTTCTTCCGGAAGATGCACACAAACCTTGTGTCAATGCAGGCGCAGAAAGTGCCGAGGCAACAAAGGTCGTTTTCAAAGTTAAACTGTAAAAGAGGATGATAAAATGTTAGATAAGTTTTTGACAGAAAAACTCAAGTTTGCTTACAGACAGCTCTGGGGCTTCCATCAGCTCGGCGGTTATTTCAAACAGCTTTTCTCTTTTTCACCCAAAAAAGTTATTGCGGCAATTCTTGCTATTGTCGAGATTTTCGGCCTAATAATTTTTGATTCCGCTCTCACTCCCAGAGGCGAAGAGCTTGACCTTACAGGCTATGAAATCGTTTTTGAGGACGAGTTCGACGGCACCGAGCTTAACCTTGATGTCTGGCAGTATTGGGGTACGGGTGCAGAGCGTGGCGGCTACTGCTACTCACCCTCACAGACAAAGGTTGAAAACGGCAACCTCATAATTACCGGCGAATATCTTGAGGACGGTGCACTTGGTGCAGGCTGGTATTGCGGTGATATCGCACTTCGTGAGTGGTATAAGCAGGGCTATTTCGAAATCAAGTGCAAGGCAAGTGCAGGCGGCGCAATGTGGTCTGCTTTCTGGATTCAGGCAAAGCATCCCTACGAGGCTGAATATTCTCAGGGCGGCGTAGGCGGCGCTGAAATCGATATTTTCGAAGCTATGAATTGGGGTAAAACTCTTGGCTCGAATGCCGTAGCGCAGACAATTCACTGTGCAGGTGTAGACGGTGTGCAGGAGGGCTTCCAGTCCAGAATGCTCGGCGAATTCAAAGGCAAAAATATCTATGATGAGTACAACACCTACGGTCTCAAATGGACAGAGGATGAGTATATCTTTTATGTAAATGGTGTTGAAACAGCACGCACAACTTTCGGTAACGGTGTTTCTCAGGTAGAGGAGCAGGTCAGAGTTTCGCTTTGTCAGGGCTCAGCAGAGGCTCTTGCACAGCTCGACCCCGAAACATACCATTCCGAGTTTGTTGTTGACTATGTAAGAATTTATCAGCTTGCTGAATAAGGAGATTTTTTATTATGGAAAAATTTCTGACAGAAAAGCTCAAGTTTGCCTACAGGCAGGTATGGGGCTTCAATCAGCTCGGTACGTATTTCAAACAGCTTTTCTCATTTTCACCCAAAAAGATTATTGCGGCAATAGTTGCGATTGCCGAGCTTTTCGGTCTTATGATTTTTGATACAGCCACAACGCCGAGAGGCCCTGAGCTTGACCTTGCAGGCTATGAGCTTGTGTTTGAGGATGAGTTTAACGGTACGGCACTTAATACGGACGTATGGCAGTACAGAGGCAGCGGCCCCCGCAGAGGCGGTTACAATGCCGAGAGTCAGGTCAGAGTCGAGGACGGCAATATGATCATTACAGGTGACTATCAGACCGACGGAACATACGGCGAGGGCTGGTATACCGGTATGGTCAAACTTAAAGAGAGATACTGTAAGGGCTATTTTGAGATCCGCTGTAAGTGTAATGCAGGTGGCGGATTCTGGTCTGCTTTCTGGATTCAGGCTGATGCACCCTATACCGCTTCTGTTTCAAAGGGCGGCGTAGGCGGTGCCGAAATAGATATTTTTGAGTCGATGAGCTGGGATGCAACAATCGGCAAGAACTCAGTTTCGCAGACTATTCACTGTGCAGGCGTTGACGGCGTGCAGGAGGGCTTCCAGTCCAGAAATCTCGGCACATTTTACGGCAAGAATATCTACGAAGAGTACAACACTTACGGCCTTGAGTGGACTGATGATGAATACATCTTTTACATCAACGGTGTTGAAACAGCACGCTCATCCTTCGGTAACGGCGTTTCCGAGGTGCTTGAGGATGTAATCGTTTCGCTCGAAATTCCCGACGAGGCAAAGCTTGCAGAGCTTGATAAAGAAAATTACCATACAGAATTTGTTGTCGATTATGTAAAGATTTATCAGATTGCTGAATAATTCAGGGGGCAATAAAAATGTTTGAAAAATTCTTGACCGAAGTACTGAAGCTTGCTCCGTGGCAGATGCACGGTGTTGACCTTCAGAAGAAATATTTAAAACAAGTGTTTACCTCGGGCTCATTAAAGAAATCAATAGCGGCATTGCTGGTCGTTTTTGAGCTTATCGGTCTTACAGTTTTCGATAACCCCATAAGACCTCTCGGTGATGAGCTTGACCTTACCGGTTACGAGCTTGTTTTTGAGGACGAATTCAACGGCACAGAGCTTAATACCGATGTTTGGGAATTCAGATACAGCGGTCCCCGCAGAGGCGGCTTCAACGCCGAAAGCCAGGTTAAGGTTGAAGACGGCAATATGATTATGACGGGCGATTATCAGACCGACGGTACATACGGCGAAGGCTGGTATACGGGTATGATAAAGCTCAAGGAGCGTTACTGCAAGGGCTACTTTGAAATTCGCTGTATCCTTAACGAAGGTTCGGGCTATTGGTCAGCTTTCTGGATTCAGGCTGACGCACCCTATACCGCTTCCGTTTCCAAGGGCGGTGTCGGCGGTGCCGAAATTGATATAATGGAAAGCTACAACGACGAAACGCATAAACGTTACGAATCCGTTGCACAGACTATTCACTGTGCAGGTGTTGACGGTGTGCAGGAGGGCTATCAGTCCGAGCGTCTCGGATATTACAAGGGCAACAATATTCATCAGGAGTATAACACCTACGGTGTTATGTGGACTGACGATGAGTATATTTTCTACGTCAACGGTGTAGAGACCTGCCGCAGCTCATTCGGCGAAGGCGTTTCCGAGGTTATGGAAGACGTTATCGTGTCTCTCGAAATCCCCGACGAAACTCAGCTTGCCGCACTTGATAAGGAAACTTATCATACAGAGTATATTGTAGATTACGTAAGAATCTACCAGATTACCGAATAATAGAAAAGCTTGCAGAGGTTAACCCTGATATAGTCCCCTTAGAGTAGACACTCGAAAAAAGAAAAATTTTCGAGACTACACTAAGGGGATTGTTTTATGGGAAGAAAAGGATATAAGTACAAGAAATATTCAGCAGAGCAGAAAATGTCAGCAGTACAAGACTAC
>JAFQEL010000004.1 GCA_017399065.1 Clostridia bacterium
TCTGCATTCAAGGCTGCGCTCTGGTAGGTATCGCAGCAAATGCCGTTGTTCGTTTCGTACTCGTGATTGTCAGGGTCCAGCTCGCCGTAGTTTGTTCCGCAGACCGCACATACTGCCTGTGTCTTGCAGGTCGCCAAGTCGCCGACAATATGACCACCTTCCTCATTCTGAGTGTTGGAATAGCCAGTATCGTTCTGACAGTTGGAAACAAAGTAAACCTTATTGCTCTCGGTGGCGAACACGGGTAATGTGTCCGATCCGATGCTCTGTCCCCAGACCTGTTCGGTCTGTTCTCCCTGCAAAAGGTATGCTATCTCACCCGAGGCAAATTGTTCTGCGGTCTTGACCTCTGCCTCACCTACCGCATCTAGCCCCCCAATACCGCCGGTCGCAGTATCTGTCAAATAATAGCAGTTTTGTATTGCGGAATTGTTTCCTACCTTTCCTCCCGAAACACCACCGACGTAAGACGTGCCACTGACGTCACCAAGATTATAGCAGTTTTGTACAAAGTATGAGTTTTCTCCCACAATACCGCCGACATACTTGATTCCACTCACATCTCCAACATTGTAGCTATTCCGTATGATGGATTTATATGAATCGCTACGACCTGCCAAGCCGCCTACATAATTACCCGAGCTATTGATGTTACCTGTATTGTAGCATTTTGTTATGGCTCTATCATACGACGTGGAGTAAGAACCCGACAAATATGCAATAATACCGCCTGCATAATTGCCCGTGCAATTGATATTGCCGGTGTTGTAGCATTTTTCTACGTAATTCTTGCCTAAGCTGGCATACCCCGCAATGCCGCCTACGTATTCATCACCACTGATATCGCCCGTATTATAACAATCTATCAAGCTAGAATACGTAGAGCATCCAACAACACCGCCAACGTAGGATTTTCCGACAACCTTGCCCGTATTATAGGAGTTACTGATTTTTTCAATACTATAGATATTTCCTACCACACCGCCAGCGTAAACTCTATCGGTTGTGGCAATGATCGTGCCCTTGTTGTAGCAATTTTCCATGGATACGCCGTCGTAATTAAAGGTTGCGGCAACTCCGCCGATATATCCTCGGGAACTTGTGTCGGAATAATTGCTGCACATATATGAATCTATAATGCCAACATTTCTTATGGTTGCTCCATATCCATATCCAAATAAGCCAACGAGCATAGCAGAACCGTTATAGTACAATCCGCTGATGGTGTAGTTGTTACCGTCAAATAATCCTTCGAAGTATTCTCTGTCAGCAGAGGATACTTCATAACCGATGGGCGTCCATACTCTGAAATCTGAGCCGTTGCCGTTCAGATCGCCATTGGCGGTCAGCACGTTTTTATTGACCACGATATTTGCAGTCAGCTCACCGTTGACACCATCTTTTCCACTGTTGATCGCCGCCGCAAAAGCATATAGCTCGTCGGCTGTGCCAATATCATAGTAGCCGTCAGCATCTGTGTCCTTCAAGGTGACGGATGCACCCGTGTCAATGGTGACGGTGAGATCAGCCGCCGCTGACGCACTCGCCGGCATAACCGACAGAGGAAGCATAGTCACAATCATTAAAGCCGTGAGGATTATTGACAGTATTCTTCTTGATTTTTTCATAAGGCTTGCCTCCTTTGTACGTGAATACAAATATTTACATTATAAATATATCATAAAATTTTTCATTTGTGGGGCGTTGCGTCAAATTGGACCGTTTTTGCGTCAAATTGGTAATGCAAATATGTTTTGTGTGTGATATAATCATAGTCGAAGAAGAATATGCGGGGTGAAAAGAATGAATATTGCAATCTGCGACGATGATAAATACTGCAGAGAAAATATAACCGAAATTGCCGAGCAGTACAAGCTGATTCACGGCGATGTGAATTATCATATTTTTGAAGACGGCGAAACTCTTATTGAAAGCACAAAGAAAATCGGCGGCTTTGACCTGTATATTCTCGACGTTGTTATGCCCGAAATGAACGGAATTGAGCTTGGCTCCGCTTTGCGTGAGCTCGGCTGTGACGGCAAAATCATTTATCTGACATCAAGCGAAGAATTTGCCATTGATGCATTCAGGGTCAAGGCTTTCAATTATATATTAAAGCCGATAAAAAAAGACGGCTTTTTTGCTGCCGTTGACGAGGCTCTTGAAGCTGTCAGAAAAAAGAAGGAAAAATATGTAATCGTCAAAACAAAGGAAAAGAGCGTAAAGCTTGCTTTTGACCGCATTATCCACGCTCAACTTATCAACCGTGCCGTTTCATACCGACTGACAAAGGGTGAAACCGTTGAAAGCGTTACCGTGCGCTCATCGTTTTCCGAAGCCGTGCAGGAGCTTCTGCGTGACAGACGGTTTATGCTCTGCGGCACAAGCACTCTGCTCAACCTGCAGCACATTGCATCAGTTGAAAGCGAAGCGATTGTTTTCAGCGACGGCGATAAGATGCTTTTTACCGCAAAAAACTGCCGTGAAATAAGGTCGGCGTGGTGCGATTACTGCTTTAACGGGGAGAAATAGTATGGATTTGGAATTTATAAGAGATGTTTCAACGGTCTATGCATCGTTTTTCAGCTTTGCTCTGTTTATGATTCTGTTTGAATCAAGATACCCGAAAAAGAAAACAATGACACTCACTCTTGCAATTGTGGGTCCGCTGATGATCGTTAATTTCGCAATGGTTTTCATTTTCGGTCCTATTAAAATGGGTACGGTAATGCTGCTCTCCTGCAGTCTGCCGAGCCTCATTTTCTTCTGGTTTCTGTCAAAGCACCGTGGCGGTCGGTTTTTCTTTACCTTCTGCTTTGCCGATACGCTGATACTCGAAATTATCTACTCAACAACCATTATTGATTATTACATAGGAAATACATATATTTTTATTATCATTTCAAGGCTTATTGTTTGCCCGCTTGTCTGTTGGCTTGCATATAACTATATGCGTAAGCCGTATATCAGCCTGCAAAACTACATCACAAAAGGCTGGTATGTATTCACCGCCATTGCACTCATTTTCTACATTGCGCTTTCGCTCGGAATGACTACGCCCACAAAAATCACCGAAAGACCCGAATATATTCCCGCATATGTGCTGTGGCTCATTCTTATGCCCGTGCTGTATTTTCAGATTTTCCGCACACTTCGGCATCAGAAAAACATTCACGAACTGGCAGAAAAAGAGAGCATTCTAAATTTGCAGGTAAGCAACATCACCGAACGCATTGAGCAGTTTTCCGTTGCAAACGAAAAATTCAGAATTGAAAGACACGATTTTCGCCATAAGCTGGAAACAATTTCAACATTGATTAAAAACAAAGAATATGACGAGCTTGATAATCTGATAAACGAATATAACAAATCACTCGAAGAAACAAAGGTAAAAAGATACTGCAAGAATGCCGTTGTTGATGCCGCACTTGCCGCATATATTCAGCAGGCGGAAAGCAAAAGCATAAAAGTCACAACTGCGTTATTGTTCCCCGAAACTCTGCCCGTCAACGATGCCGAGCTTGCAACGGTTTTTGCAAATGCGATTGAGAATGCAATCCACGCCTGCGAAAAGCTGCCCGAAGAAAAGAGATTTATCCGAATTCAGGTGCTCGAAACACCGGGCTTTATGTTGCAGATAAGCAACAGCTTTGACGGCAATGTGAAATTTGACAAAAACGGCATTCCGCTGACAGATAAGGGTGACGGTCACGGTTTCGGCACAAGGTCAACCATCGCCTTCTGCGAAAAGAACAAGGCATACTATGAATTCAAATCAGACGAAGATGTGTTTATCTTCCGTGTAACATTCTGATAAAGTAACGGACGAATGGTTTATGCATATGGCACACAAGTATGAAACCGAACGTGTTGCACTCAAATCCAAGATAGCTGATTACAGAACAAAGCTCGCAACAATGAATACTGTTCAGCAAAGCAGAGATATGTTTCTGAAAGCGGTAAGAAAAGTGATTGAAATGGAAGCATTAACTGCACCGATGTATTGATGATGAACTTATAAAGCCTGAAAGTGAGATGGACACAGAACTGATAGATCTATGTGCATCAGCACTCTGTAAGCTTTACGGTATAGAAATTAAGGAAACACCAATGTACAAGCCTTGGGAAGAAGAAAAAGAGTAAGCTAATTTAGATATATTACCCATTTAGAAGAAACAAGAGTCCTGACAAATTATCAGGACTCTTATCTTTTTGTGCGCTATAGACGTACAAAGTACAATAATTTCAAAAAAACTTCGTGCGCTATAGAACGTGACGTGAAGCAAATAAATGTTTTAGAATATTGTTACAACAAATCTTTTGGAAAGGAGGACAAGCCAATGGGGTTCATAGAAGAGTTTTATTTTGGCAACATTGACCCGCAATTGCGAAATGTTAAAGAAAACGCCGCATTTAAGCAAGATATGGATTCACTATGTAAGATTGAGAATTCACTGCGAGAACGGCTTACAGACGAGGAAAAAGATCTTTTTATTGAATATGTAAACCTTTGGGGCATTATCTGCGGAGATTTAGAGCTTTGCAGCTACAAAGAAGGCTTCAGGCACGGTGCGAAGTTCGCCTGTGATGTTTTCAACTAAAGGTTCTCCCTATTAATTATTACAGATTGGAGCGTAATAAATGTCTGTTACTTCTTATACTGAAAGTTTGTATTATGACAAAAATCACGACTCTTGGCGAGCAGATATACGATTCATATGGGCCGGAGAAAAAATCCGCAAA
>JAFQEL010000047.1 GCA_017399065.1 Clostridia bacterium
GCCGTTTTGCTCTGTATATTTACCCCAGACGAGAATCGGTGCGGTGTCGTCTTTGAGCTTCGGGTCGGTGTAATCACGCTCGTTTGAACACATAGTGATATCCGCCCAAGGGATGCACGAAAAGACAATCTGCGATTCTCTTAATCCGCCGAGAGAATATACCGATAACGGATTATTTTCACTTTCCTTGCGTGCATTTTTTGCAAACTCAATAATATCTCCGTCGCAGGGGAGCGACACCATATTCCTTTATTTTCTGCTCTTTTTCTGCGTACTTAGAATGCACATCAAAATCATTCCTAAAAATATAAACGACATTTTTATATCCGTATAATGAATAAAAATGTTAAAATATATACGTACTTTGTACGTGATTTGTACGTAATTATCCTTTACACTGTAGCTTGTCTTTTGACAAAAACAAATGAAAGGATATATTGAATGGAAAAGAATCTTGAAAAGCTTGCAGTCCGATTGAAAGAAGAATCTTTCAAAGCCTACAAATTACCGCCGGATATTACTGATAAGTTCCTTAACCTTACTCCGATTGCGTTCCCTTTTGCAAAAGCATTAATTAAGTCACTTGTTCCTGACGCTACGGAAGAATTCATTTCAGAACAATTGACATTCTTTTATCTTGGTAGAATCCCCAATATTGAACTGAACGAAAACGAATTCTTTGCCCGAGACAATAGTTTTGCCGACACCCGTAAAGGAACGGTTATCAGGTACGACCCGAATCGACTCCCAATTGTGGGTTATGCCGTTGTTGAATTCGCAGACGAACTTTTTGTTGCCTTTATAAGCCCTAAATCCGATAATATGGTTAAGCTTATTTTTAACGATGAGCATGAAGCTTTGTTATTGCCGGAAGAGTTGCTTACCGTGAAAGGTACACCTGTAAGTTACCGCTTGCCCGGCGAAACGGAGTATAATCCAATCAAAACTTTGGTCTGAAAGGTAATGCAAATGGGATTTATCGAAGATTTTTATTACGGCAATCTTGAACCGCAAATGCGTGAAATCAAGAAAAACTCAGACTTTCAAAAGGACTTCAATAAGCTTTGTGAGATAGAATCAGTACTTAAAGAAAAACTTACAGATGCCGAAAAAAGTCTTTTTATTGAGTATGTAAACCTATGGGGAATTATATCCGGAGACATCGACTTTGACAGCTATAAAATAGGCTTCAGACACGGTGCACGTTTTGCTTTGGATGCGTTTTGCACAGATAACTGAATAAAACAGCAAAAGCCCGCAGGCATCAACACCTGCGGGCTGCCTTAGTGAAAACCTAAGAAAACACTAAAAGCAAAATACTTTTGGGTTAGAATTGTTAATAACGGTAATAATAACAGAGTTTCATACAAATAACAATTTATATACTGAGAAAAATATTTTTTTGAATCATAGAAAATTTATTCGCTTGACAAAAGAACAAATGTTCGCTATAATAATTCAGAAATGTCCTTACAAATGGCGAATCAAGGTGCACCTTACCTTGAATTTAAAAAAGTTACCTGAAAGGTAATATTTTTTGAAAATATATATTTACTTACACAGTAAAGTATGGTACTATATATATGAAATCCGGAAAGGTGGGTGTATAACTCTTTAATGGAGATAAAGTACAAGAACAAAAAAACACAAAAACAATGCACAAATCTCGACTACGCCAAAAAGGAATTTAACCAAAACATTGCTACTTTATTGTTTTCTCGAATAAACTTTATCGAGAATGCAGAAAGTTTTGCTGATATCGTCAATCATCCTTCATTTCATTTTCATGGGTTGTCAGGTAAGCTGCAAGGTTTTTATGCTATAGATTTAGGAAGAAAATTAGGTTTTCGATTAATAATAGAACCACTAAATGAAAAAGAAGAATCACTGAAAGAAGAAAAAGATATAGAAATAATAAAACAGTGTACAAAAATTGTAATAGTGGTGGAGGTGAGTAATCATTATGAATAATAAAGAATATAAAAACATCATAGCATTTCACCCGGGCTTTTACATTGAGGAAATAATTGAAGATTTAGAAATGACCCAAGAGGAGTTTGCCAAAAGGTTAGATGTTTCTGCAAAAACAATAAGCAAATTAGTTAATGCTCAAATTTCTTTATCTGATGATATTGCATCAAGAATATCTATAATGTTGGGTATAAATACAGAAACCTTAATTAATTTGCAAAAGACATATGATTTAAAACTTTTAGAAATTGAAAAAACAAAGAAGTTTGATACTCAAAAAACAATTGTAAAAGAAATTGATTACAATTATTTTGTTAGAAACGGTATTCTTTCTGCTGCAAAAAACATTGAAGAAAAAATCGAAAGCCTTTGTTCATATTTAATGGTGAGCGATTTATCTTTATTAAAAAAGCCAGACTTATTAGCAAGTTTTAGAACATCAGTTCAAAATGTTACGGAGAAGAATATAATAAACGCCAATGTGTGGTTGCAAACAGCAATAAATTTTGGGCTTAAAAAGGTGGTAAAGCCTTTTGATGAAAAGAAACTCAAAGCAGCAATACCTGAAATACGTTCAATGACTATAATGAACCCTAAAGAATTTTTACCCAAACTGGAAGAAATTTTTAAGGAGTGCGGGGTTGCTTTTGTACTTTTACCTTCGCTGAAAAACTGTGGTGTGAATGGTGTTGTTAAATGGTGTGATGACAAAGTTATTTTGGCAATTAATGATCGAAATTCCTTTGCAGATACGTTTTGGTTTTCCTTATTCCATGAAATAGGTCATGTATTTCAAAAGAAAAAAACCAAAATTATAATCAATGATAAGAACTTGTCACAAACAAGCGAAACATTGGAAAATGAAGCTGATCAATATGCAAGAGATGTTTTATTTTCTCAAACAGAGTATGAAAGTCTTTTGGATTGTGATTCACATAATATTACGTATGAGAGAATTTGCTCTTTTGCTCAAAAATCAGGCATTCATCCTGGAATTATTATTGGTAGATTACAACACGATAAAATTATTCCGTATTCTCTATTTACAACCAAAAGAGAGAAGTACCAAATTATTATGTAAAACAAACTGATAATATCATTTTATTTCAACTAAAAAGTCATACAAGCTGATCCCGAGTCACTTGTATGGCTTTTAGTTATCAAAGAATATTTTTGTGTCAGCTAATAAAAGTTAGCTGACATATCTCTCATAAAACTCCGTTATGCCAAAAAGGAACTTTTCTGACACTGTCAATGATGTATGTAAAGGGTCGCCTTCACGGATACGCATTGTTCTTCTGATTTCTTTCGGAATGACTACCCTGCCAAGGTCGTCTATTCTTCTCACAATTCCAGTTGCTTTCATAATATATAAAATCTCCTTGCTTTACAAATTTGTACTGTTAGTATCTGTAAAACAAGGAGATTTATACTTTATATGAGTTTTGGATTTTATGGTTTTTTAAATATATTTTTCATTCTTTTCAATAAAGACAACTTGTCTTTGGCAGGAGTTTGGAGTGGTTGTAATTCGCCTAACCTTCTTTTTGCCACATCTCGTCGTTTCGCATAGTCTGAAATTTTAGGGTATTTTTCCGCAAGATAGGAAAAACCTTCATAAGCTGCTTCCAGATGTACCAGATCACCTTTTAAGGTTCCTATATTCATCTGTGAAAATGCGCGCTGATACAACACTGCACGGTCTTCCTCTTCAGATGAGAGGCTTCCTATAATCTGCAAGGACCGATCGAAACATTTCATTGCTTCATCAAATCTTTTCAATATGCGATAAACATTCCCCAAATTATCATATGTGCAACAAAGATCTATTTTATTCTGACGATCTTGCGTCGTTCCCACTAATTCCTCAAGGATATTGATTGCCTTAATAAACAATTCCACACCCGTTGCCACATTTCCTTTTGAAATCATTATATTGGCCATATTGTTGTATGAGTCAGATAAATCTTTCTTGATTCCGTTTCCATCACTTTCTTCAACAAGCGTCTCTCTGATTTCCATAGCTTTTTGAGCCAAAATGAGTGCCTGCATATAATCACCGCGTGTAGCAAAAAACATCGAAAGATTGTTGTATGTAGTAGCCAAAGATACTTTTTCCTTATACAAGCCAGTGTCATCTACTACTTCTTTTTTAATACCAATCGATTCCAAATACAGTTGTAACGCCTGATCCGATTGACCAAGCATATCGCATATATCACCCATAGAAGAACAAACCATAGCCAGATTGCACCTATAAAAATTGTCCTTTGTATCCTCCCACAATTCTTGATATATTTCTTTTGCTTTTTGATATTGATTATATGCGTTGTTGCAATCGCCTCTTCGTTCATACACCTGCGCCATTCCTACGATAGTCGCTGCAATATTCTCCTTGCTTTCGCTAAGCGCTAAGGCGTGAAGGTATTCTTCTATAGCGTGGTTATATTGTCCTAATTTGCTGTAAGTCAAAGCCAACAAATTATACGTTGAGATTAGTTCAAACTTATAATTTCCACCATTTTCACTCAAACACAGCAAAAGCAAAATACTCGTGCATTCCATATACCTATCGATAGCGGGCTCCAATCTGCCCAGAGCAACAAGTGTATCAGCAAGACCTCTGCACCACATATATTTGGCATATTTCATATCGGTTGCATTAAAATTGGCATGTACCTCCTCTAATTTGTTGCTTACTTTCAGGTATTGAGCTTTCGCTTCTTCGTTCATGCCGATATCATTGAACATCTCGCCGCATGTTACCACGGAGTCTAACCATGAATAGAATATCGTCTCATTTTGATCCACTTCATATGCTTTTTCTAACTGTTCTGCAAGTCGCATTTGAAACACTATTGCTTGTTTAGCATCTGTCGAAACGCCAATACCATTTTGGTATAATGACACTAATTTTTTCGTCGCCTCGATAACCCCATTTTCCGAAGCGGTGCTAATGAGCTCTCTGGCATACTCGTAATCCAACTCTACATCTATACCATCCAGATAGGCAAGGCCGATTAGGAAATTGTGCTCTGGTGTATTATTAGTAGTAATAGCCATACGAGAGATAGCATCAATCAATCGTGTTCGAAATTCTGAATCACTGGAATTTACATAATCCTGTATGTTGATTGCAGATAACGCTTTTTTGTCCGTTTTTTCCATTTCTACCGCAAAGATATCGGTGCCTTTTTCTTCTTTTTTCTTTCGAGCAAGAGGCAATTCGGTGGAAATTACATAGTTGTCCCGTTCTTCGCCGTTTTCGTCAACAACTTTTTCCAGAAGTTGAGGAGTAACAAGCAGAGTGAAAAGTTTGCAATCGTCTAATACTTTTTCAATATTTTCTTTGAAACTTTCGCCCGGAGTTAAAAATTCATCAAACCAGATGGCAATATCACGGCATTCGGGATTGCTATGGATAAGGCGCATCAGCTCATTGGCATACTTGCGGTCTTTTTTACGGTAGCTCAAAAATATGTAAGCATCAAACGCCGCACGAACACGCTTTGCGAGCTCATCGCTGATAAGTACGGACTCCAAATACTTTTTAAGCTTTTCTTCATAGGAGATTTCAGTTAAATCGGTGCTATAGGGATTAAGATATTGCAATTCACCGAATTTATCGGGTTTAGAATAGAACTCATCAATACCCGGTTCCATCATAATGGGCAGAACGGGAATATGTTCTTTCAAAGCATACGGAATATCTTCATCCATCGCACGATTGGGCGTAGTTAAAAGTTTAAATGTAACAGGAATCACAAACAGGTTATTGCGTCCGAGATCAACTTGTTTGTCGTCATCAGCAATGATCGCGGTCATATCCTCTGTATAATAAATAGCACAATCGTGGGTTTTGAAAATATCATCGCAAATCTTTTTGAAATGTTTCTCAAAATCATCCGGATGACAAGTAAAATATACCCTTGGCTTTTTATCAATATCCACCTTATTTTTCGTCTCAACCTTAAAAACGGCCATAATCTTTTCTCCTAAAAATTATTCTTAACCTATATAACGTATTAATTCTGCATTTTTCGCATAATATTATACCATAAATATGATCTCATTACAATAAGCAAAGGCGAGGTGAAATTCACCTCGCTTTTGCTATGTATAAAAACCGCTCGAAAACCTTCTTTTGATACCCTTGTGTTCAATAGGGCAAACTAACAAAAAACTAATGTTTATGCGGGTTTCAGGCGGTTTGCCCTATTATAACACAAGCTTTGATTCTGCGAACAATTCCTGTTGCTTTCATATAAATATCTTTCTCCTTGTTTTACAAAATCGTGTTGTTAGGATATGTGAAACTTGGAGATTTATACTGCTTGCGATTTGCTTTTTAATTCAGATATGGTATAATAAAATAAATATTTTTTTGTGAGGAATGTAAAATGGATGTGTTCGGTATTATATCATTGGTAATTTCAATTATCAGTTTATTGGCGGTACTTTATCAAAACCTGAACTTGAAGCAAACAATAAACAATCAGATTTACCAAAGCTTTGTAGCAAACTCACTGGAGATAGACAGAATATTAATTGAAAAACCGTATTTAAGAAAATACGTATATTACGGTGAGCCTGTAGATCAGAACACGGAAAATATTGACGAAATAATGTCATTTATAGAACTGATAATAGACATATCCGAAAACATTGAAATTTACAAGAAATATATTCCTGAATCAAGAAAAGAAGGCTGGCTTACATTTATAGAAGACGTGAAGAAAACACCTGCCTATAAACTCTATTGGAAAAAGCATGGCACATGGTACAAAGAAAATTAAGCACAAGCAGCACAATCAATGAAAGCAGGTAACATTATGGATTACATTAAATATGTCAATACAAAGCAGGGCTCAAAATCCTTGCACAGATTTTCTCATGGCAATACTCTGCCTCTGGTACAACGTCCTTTCGGTTTTGCAGCATTCAGCCTGCAGACCGAAACATCAAGAGGAAGCTGGTATTATCATCCTGATGACCGCTCGGTCGAGGGTATTCGACTCACCCGTCAGCCCAGCCCATGGATAAGCGACCACAGCGCATTTACAATAATACCGCAGGTAGATAATCCTTACGTTGAGTTTGAGGATTGCTGGTCGGGCTATGACCCTGAAAAGGCTGTAATACAGCCTCATTATCTCAACTGCTACCTCAAGAGACCTTCGTGCGAATTTGAGCTTACACCTACCGAATACGGTGCCTGCGTAAAATTAAGCTTCAAGAAAGATTTTAGGCATTACATCTCCGTTCTGCCCGTAAACAACAACTGCGAATACAGATACGACCCCGAAACAAGCAGACTTTACTGTATGACAGACTGCAACCGCGGTATTGCTGTACACGATAAAGGTATCATCAAAGGCTATTACGTATTTCAGTTTGATAAAGATTCGGTTGACGTTGACGGTATTCTCATCGGCAACAGAAACACCTGCGACACCGAGCAGAAGCTTCACACCGAGGGTGAAAACACAGGTATACATATCGCACTGAAAGAAAAAGACGTCACGTTCACCGTTGCAACGTCATTCATCAGCTACGAGCAGGCTGTAAGAAACCTCGAACACGATTCGGTATACGGCAGCTTTGACGAGCTTAAAGCAGAAAACGAACGTATCTGGAACGAATATCTCGGCAGAATCGAAATTGATGCTGATGAAGATACGATGAAAACGTTCTACAGCTGTATGTACCGCACATTCCTCTACCCTCACAAAGCATACGAGCCTGATGAAAACGGCAAGCCCATTCACTACTCACCTGCTGCTGACGAGGTGTTGCCCGGAGTGAGATACACAGACAACGGATTCTGGGACACATACCGCACAAACTACCCGTTCTATGCAATAGTTGCCAAGGATATTCTGCCCGAAATTATTGAGGGATATATTCAGGATTATAAAGACGGCGGCTGGCTTCCGCGCTGGACTGCAGGCGATGCAAAAAACTGTATGCCAAGCACAGGTATCGACGCAGTTATTGCCGACGTCGCGACAAGAAACCTTGTATCAAGAGACCTGCTCGAAACAGCGTTTGAGGGTATGGAGCTTCACGCAAACAAGCCGTCACCGATATCGGCATACGGCAGAGAGGGCTGTGAAGAATATCTCAAGCTCGGCTATGTCCCCTACGACAAATACTCCGAGAGCGTTAACCTTACGCTTGATGCGGCATATTTTGACGACTGCGTTGCAACCGTAGCGGATATACTCGGCTATACCGACAAACGAGATATGTACCGTGCGCGCACGAAGAATTACAAAAACATCTTCGACAGTGAAACAGGCTTTATGCGTGCAAAGGATTCTAACGGCAACTTCCGACCCGACTTTGACCCGACAAACTGGGGAAAAGACTACACCGAGGCATCGGCATGGCAGACAAGCTTTGCAGTGCAGCACGATATCGACGGACTGGCTTCGCTTTACGGCGGCAAGGATGGACTTTTAAAGAAGCTTGACGAATGTTTTGCTACACCTGCAGATTACAGAATCGGCGGATACAGCTACGAGATACACGAGATGACCGAAATGGCAGCCTGCGACTGGGGTCAGTGTGCAATATCTAACCAGCCCAGCTTCCATATTCCGTTTATCTACACCTATCTCGGGCATCCCGAAAAAACAGAGTATTGGCTCAAAAAGATTTGTGCTGAGGGCTTTTCGTGGAAGGATGACGGATTCCCCGGCGATGAGGACAACGGCTCAATGGCGGCGTGGTATATTTTCACCTGCCTCGGTATATACCCCATTTCTCCCGGCAAGCCGATTTACACAAACTGCAAACCTATAGTTGACAACATCAGAATCCTCGGCAAAAAGGTTGATTTCACAAAATACGGCAACATCATCACATATGATGAAATAATGAAAGAGATCGAAAATTAAAAGCAAAATGTCATTCTGAGGAGCAAAACAACGAAGAATCTTAATCTCCCTCATTCAAAGAGGTGGCCGGATTAAGATCCTTCGTTTCACTCAGGATGACATTATTTTTATATCGCTGTAAATTTAGTTGCTAATGTAGGGCAGAGGAAAATTCCCCCACAGTATGGGGGAAAATGTCTGCAAAGCAGACAAAAGGGGGGCGGCTTCGTCAAAGTGTCTCTGCCGCTATAAAAACGATATGACCGTAAAAACGGCAGGGGCAAGCCCCTGCCCTACACGAGATAATCAATGGATGCAACAAAATTAGAATATATCTTTCAATCCTCCGTCTTTTGCTTTGCAAAATCCACCTCCTTTCAAAAGGAGGTTTTTGCTCTTTCTGAAGCTGAATTTGAAATTTATGCCGATGCAGTTGCAGATGAGTTTTTCTCCGATTACAAGACAATGGAAAGCCTTGCAACGCAGAATCGCTCACTGTTTACAAAGCTCAAGCAGTGGTTTTATACCAACGTTATAAAGATAACTGACCAAACCCGAGTTTACGGCAACAAAGCCGCCGCACGAAAGACCTACGCCCTTATGCTCAGAGCAGAAAAAGCGGCAAATGGTATTGTGCGTGACAGTGAGTCAACAAAAAAACAGTATTCTGTTGTGACGATGGATGACGGCAAACAATATGTCAAAGCTGATAGGCAGGTTATTATTGGCAATAATCCCAAAGAATGGAGAAAACAAATAACCTCTTATATAAATGATTCTGTACGAAACGGAAGAGATGTCATTGTTTATGCAAAAGACGGTGATGCTCTTACTATAACAAGGGACACGGCAGGAAAGGCAGCTTTCAGGAATACCGTTACTATGAAAAATGGCAAAAAAAGGGCTATGACCGACGAAGAGTATGCGACGAAGTTGCGTGCAGAATCTCACATCGACGAATTAGCAAAAGTATCTACCCGCGGAAATAAAGTTGTGCCGGATACAAAAAATCACCCGTTTGCAAAAGACGGGTTTAATTATCGAACGGCATATTTTATGGATAATGACGGTCAATATTATCAAATAACTTTGTCAGTTGGCAAAAACGGGGCAGTTAATACTATATATAATGTCGGAAAATTAAAAAAAGAAGCTAAGTACTCACTTAGTGGCTCAAAGGCCGTAACAGATAATTCTGCTACTATGAGGTCAGCTTCTAACGATAATATATCCGATTCTGCTGAAGATGTCAACAATAAATTTGTATTCTCCGCAAAGAAGCCCGAAATAATCGACAAACTCAAGACGGATTTCGGCTACAGCGAAGCAAGTGCAAACAATATTTACAGAGCGGCACGCACAATGAAGCAGAGTGCAGGCAGCACTGCTGACGTTGAACAGCTTACCTCTGAGATTGTTGTTTCGCTTAATAACAGAAGAAACGGCGAGATTGATAGCGACAATATCAACCGTATTGCTATGATGCTTGCTGAAAACGCACAAGCTGTTAACGAAACCTATGTTGAGCAGTACAAGCCCGTAATGGACTATCTTAATAAAATGAAGATAAGTATTTCCGAGTCGGATGTAGCCGACCTTGGGGATACTTTTTCTTATGTCAAAAAGAGGCTTTTCCCGACTGCACTGCAGCCTTTTGTACATTTAACCAAAAATAATACTTAAACCTTGTGATATAATCGCATTGAGTTTTATGTATTTTTTTGGTAAAATTTTTTTATTACTTATAAATAAGGGGATATAACTATGAAATTTAAAAGAGTAATAAGCATCTGCCTTGTTCTCACTATGCTGTTTTCGTTCACAGCCTTTGCGGCTGACCCGGACAGCGTAGCAGGCTCAGCTTACACACCCGACTACGACACCGAGACACCGGTTATCATCGTACACGGTATGAGCCAGAACAACACATACCTTGTTGACGAAAACGGCAACTGGGTGCCCGACGAAACAGGCTACGTAACAGGCTGGCCGCTCGAAATCGACGTTATGCCGCTTCTCAAGCGTGCTCTGCCGAATATGCTTGCTTCAATCGTTACAAGAAGTGACGTCGGACTGACCGAGGCTATGTACGAGGGCACTTACAATGCACTCAGCCTTATCGAAAAAGATAACGACGGCAAATACATCAACAACATCGTAACACCCTGCTACGAGATGCCTATGAGTGAGCTTCCCGAAGCTGTAAGAGAAGAGTATTACAACTTCCTGCCGATTCAGGAGCTGAGTGAAATAGTAGGTGAAGATGATGTTTACTACTTCGGCTACGACTCACTCGGTGACGTTATGTACGAAACCGAAAAGCTCCACCATTACATCCACGACGTTGTACTGCCCAAGTCACCTAACGGTCAGGTCAAGCTCTGCCATATCAGCCTTGGCGGTACAATCGCAATCAACTACCTTGAAACCTACCCCGAAGATTACGAGCTTATCAAGAAGATGGTTTTTGTAATTCCCGCAATAGACGGCTCCGATATAATCGGTGACCTTTACACAGGCAACCTCAGCGTTTTCTATGACGATGACACTCTCTACGAAGACCTGCTTGTAACACTTCTCGGTGATACATACCTTGCATATCTTCTCAATATGGTGCTTCGCATTCTCCCCGACGATGTTCTCAAATCAGCACTCAGCGGTCTTGCAAACGGCCTTGTAGAGGTTGCCGCAGTACGCACAACAATGCTCTGGGCACTCTGCCCCGACGCATACTATGAAGAAGCTAAGTCAATGTGGCTTGAGGGCAGAGACGAGCTTTCGGGTATTCTTGAAGACGTTGAATACTTTATGAACGCAAGAGCAAACTTTGAAGAAAACCTCAATGAGCTTCGCGAAACAGGCTGTGAGGTATTCGACATCGCCTGCTACGACGTAAACCTCTTCCCTCTTTGCAAAAACTATAAAACAAAGAATGCTGACCGTGTTATTCACGCCGCATCCCCCTCAATGGGTGCAACGTTTGCCGACCTTGGCACAACACTCGGTGACGATTACAAGGCAGCAGGCACATACTGCGACAACCCCGAGCACAACCACCTTTCACCCGACGGTGTTGTAGACGCAACAACAGGTCTTCTGCCCTGCACTACCTGGTACTTCAAGGCACAGGCTCACGAGCAGCTTCCGCAGAATGATGTCGCCCTCACTCTCGCAATCAGAGTTATGGCAGACAACAATATGAAGGACGTTTACTCCAACCCCGCATTCCCGCAGTTTAACGAAGGCAGACTTACATTCAACGCACTCGAAAACATCGAAGCATGGAATGAAGCTGACAAGAGCGGTATCAGCGCAGAAAACGTTGCCGCAGTTGAAGCAGCAGTTGCAAAGGTTGAGGCATTGTACGATAACACAATCGTTGACCAGGCTGCATGGAATGCCGCAGATGCTGAGCTCGAGCAGGCACTTGTCGCCGCCGGTGTAATCGCAGACGAAGCACCGACAGCAGTCGAAAACGCATTCACAACAATCCTCAAATACCTTAATAAAACTGTGAATATACTCTTTAAGCATTTCTCATAAACAACAAAAATCCTGCCTGTTAATTCAGGCAGGATTTTTGTTTGTGTTATTTATGATATTTTATTTATCGAGGCTCTTTATTATAAATAATAATAACATATAAATTATGTGTTGAAAAAGCAGTTTGTATTGTGATGCCAAGAATGAACACTATAATATTAGAAAACTGCCGAAGCTCAAGAGCAGCATCAAGAGCTATTCCATTCACACCTCATCACCACGATATTAACAGGACTATCAACAGTAATTGTGCAGTCCGTTTCCGGATACAACTATACCCTTTCGGGTATAGTTATGCCTTGTTGCATACTTTTATACCATAACGGGTATAATAATCGCATAAAGCTATTGACATTATACCCTTTAGGGTGTAATATACACTTATGAATACAATTGCTGAATTTATCAAACAAAAAAGAAAAGAAGCAGGACTGACTCAGGAAGAGTTCGCAATCCGTTCAGGTCTGGGCTTAAGGTTCATCCGTGAGCTTGAACAGGGCAAGGAAACGGTGCGTATGGACAAGGTTAATCAGGCTCTTTCAATGTTTGGCATGAAGGCAGTTCCCGGAAGGAAGGATGACTGATGGAAGCATACAGAACAGCGTATGTATATGTACGGGAAACCTTTGCAGGAACACTGAAAGAAACAGATTACGGATATTCATTTATATATGACAGTGAATATCTTGAAAACGCAAACTCTTCTGCGGTGAGTCTTACTATGCCTATGACAAGTGAGGAATACACCTCAAAAACTCTGTTTGCATTCTTTGACGGACTTATTCCCGAAGGCTGGCTGCTTGACATTGTCAGCCATAATTGGAAGATTGACCGCAAGGACAGATTCGGTCTGCTTCTCGTTGCGTGTAAAGATCCTATAGGAAACGTCAGCATCAAGGAGGTTAAGGAATGATTTGTCTGTGTTGCGGTAAGCCGCTGAAGACTGAAGGCAACCCGTATCAGTGGCATCAGAGTTGCATTAAAAGTTTCTTCGGCACAAGCAAATTTCCCGATATTGACGTGTCGGAAGAAATCCTCAACCAGCTTGCCATCGACAGCACAAACAAGGGTTATACAGTACCCGGTGTGCAGAAAAAGCTGTCACTGCACCTGACAAAGGACAACGAGCCGAGACTCACACTTGTGAATTACCCTACGGGCTATATTCTCAAGCCTCAGACTCAGGAATATCCGGCTTTACCCGAAATGGAATACCTTGTAATGCAGATGGCAAACTTGAGCGAAATAAAAACCGTACCGTTTGCGCTGATGCGTTTGCCTTCGCAGAATAATGCGTTTGCATATATCACAAAGCGAATCGACAGGGAAAACGGACAGATGCTCGCAATGGAAGATTTTTGTCAGCTTGACGGCAGACTGACCGAAGACAAGTACAGAGGCTCTTACGAACGCTGCGGTAAGATTGTTTCAAAACATTCCGTCAACTACGGACTTGACCTTGCAGAGCTTTATATAAGGATAGTTTTCTCTTTTGCAGTCGGCAACTCGGATATGCATCTGAAGAATTTCTCGCTCATCGAAACATCACAGGGCAGCGAAGAATATGCTCTGTCTGCTGCATACGATATGCTTTCGACCAATGTAATTATTCCGGAAGATAAGGAGCAGCTTGCACTTACTGCAAATGGCAAAAAGCAGAACCTGCGCAGAAAAGACTTCCTCTTGCTCGCTGAAGTTATCGGCATCCCGCCCAAGTCTGCAGAGAAGATGATTGATAAAATCGCAAAGCTTAAAGACAGGTATTTTCAGCTGTGCAGAAATTCATATCTGCCCGATGATATGAAAGGCGCACTTGAAGAGCTGATAGCACAGCGCATTGAAGCTTTAATGAAATAACATTTAAACCTTTTGTGCACACGATATTTAATTTAAGATACAAAAAATCCTGCCCGGAAAACGAGCAGGATTTTGTTGTTTTATTATCTGTTTTTCGTGGTTTTTTGAAAAACTGTGGTAAAATCGCCTTTTTCAGCTTGGAAAAAACCTCAAAATCGTTGATACAGAGCGATTTTATTTGTCGAGGCTCTTCATCGTGGGGAAGAGGAGGACATCGCGGATAGCGGAAGAATCGGTAAGGAGCATACACATTCTGTCGATACCGAAGCCGATGCCGCCCGTGGGGGGCATACCGTACTCGAGAGCTGTGAGGAAGTCCTCATCAGTTGTGTTAGCCTCGTCGTCGCCCTGTGCGAGGAGTGCTTCCTGAGCCTTGAAACGCTCTCTCTGGTCGATCGGGTCGTTAAGCTCGGAGTAAGCGTTTGCCATCTCCCAGCCGTTCATAAAGAACTCGAAACGCTCAACATAGTCGGGGTTACCCGGCTTTTTCTTTGTGAGCGGAGAAATTTCAATCGGATGATCCATAACAAATGTGGGCTGAATAAGGTGCTCCTCAGCATACTCTTCAAAGAAGAGAGCGAGGATATCGCCCTTGCCGTGACGCTTCTCATACTCAACGTGGTGCTTGTCTGCAAGCTCACGAGCCTGCTCAAGAGTCTCAACCTTGTTCCAGTCAACGCCTGCGTACTTCTTGACAGCGTCAACCATTGTGATGCGCTCGAAGGGCTTGCCGAGATCCATCTCAACACCGTTGTAGACAACCTTTGTTGTGCCGAGAACTTCCTGTGCAACATAGCGGTAGAGATTTTCTGTAAGGTCCATCATACCGTTGTAGTCGGTGTATGCCTGGTAGAGCTCCATAAGAGTAAACTCGGGGTTGTGTCTTGTATCGCAGCCCTCGTTACGGAAAACTCTGCCGATTTCGTAAACACGCTCCATACCGCCGACGATAAGGCGCTTGAGGTAAAGCTCGAGTGAAATACGGAGCTTGAAATCCTCATCAAGAGCGTTGTGGTGAGTCATGAAAGGTCTTGCAGCAGCACCGCCTGCGTTGCTGACAAGGATGGGAGTTTCAACCTCGATGAAATTCTCGCCATCAAGATACTTACGGATTGCACGAAGGATAGCTGAACGCTTATAGAATGTATCCTTAACCTCGGGATTCATAATGAGGTCGAGGTAACGCTGACGGTAGCGTGTATCGGTATCTGTAAGGCCGTGATACTTCTCTGCAAGAGGAAGAAGTGACTTGGAGAGAAGGCGGATCTGCTGAGCGTGGACAGAGATTTCACCGCGACGTGTGCGGAAAACAAAGCCTTTGACCTCGACAATATCGCCGATATCCCACTTCTTGAACTCGGCAAAATTCTCTTCGCCGATGTCATTAATACGCACGTAAATTTGCATACGGTCAGAACGGTCACGGATATCGATAAAGTTTGCCTTACCCATATCGCGCCATGTCATGATACGGCCGCAGATAGTTACTTCGGAGTTTTCAAGCTCCTCAAATCTTGCATTGATCTCGGCAGCAGTAATTGTCTGCTCGGCGAGTGTTATTTCAAACGGGTCCTTACCTGCCTGCTGAAGTGCTTCAAGCTTTTCGAGACGTATTGCTCTCTGTTCGTTTTCGCTCTTTACTTCTTCTTCGGGAGTAAGGATGATATTTTCTTCTGCCATTTTGATTATCCTCTCAAGTAAAATAACTTACTTTATGATTTTTACAATTTCGTAACCGAATACACCGCCCGGTGCTTCAACCTGAACAACTTCGCCCTCTTTTTTGCCCATAATAGCCTTACCTGCGGGAGACTCAGCTGAAATGTAGTTTTCGTCCTTTGAGGACTCGTTTTCACCGAGGATTACGTATTCTTCTTCCTCGCCGTCATCCATATCCTTAAGTATGATAACTGAGCCGACGTGAACAGCATCAAGCTCAGCATCGCTGATGATGATAGCGTCCTTAAGGATACCCTCAAGCTCTGTGATACGTGCTTCGAGACGGCCTTGGTCGTTCATCGCCTCGTCGTACTCAGCGTTTTCGGAAAGGTCACCGTGTGAACGTGCTTCCTTGATATCTTCGGCAGCCTTGTTTCTGCCTTCGGTTTTAAGATATTCGAGCTCCTGGGCAAGTTTTTCGTAGCCCTCTCTGGTAAATTCCTGTGCCATTTATCCGTCAATCCTTTCAAATTGATTTTTAGTGATATTTAGAATTCATAATATTATATAATATAGACCAATTAATGTCAAGGAAAACATTAAACAATGCGGAGTCACCCTGAAACTGAGGTAACTCCGCTGATTTTGATTTATGTTTATTTTCCGAAACTGTTTATGTAGTCTGTATATTTCCCGTTTTCAATTCCGTAGCCTATGTTCACTTTATCGTCAAACAACCATATACTTTTTTCCCTGCTGAAATACGACTCCAGAAACTCATCAAGTTCCTCGCTTGTAACATCGATACCGTTTATATTTATTTCAAGATCAAAATCTTCTTCCGCCCAGCCTTCGTTGGTAAAAGCACTGTAAAGCTCCTGCACTTTGCAATCCTCAACGCTGTATACCCAATAAGTGCCGACACCCTGACCTATATAGTTTCCGCAAATAATACCCTGACGCTCGAAATAATTCACCATACCGAATGAGCCTGTTTCACAAAGTTTTGTTACTATATTATTCTCAAAGGTGTATACCTCAACATCGCAGACATGCGAGCTGCCCTCTGAAATAAAAAGTTCCGGCACATCGTTATCGTCAACATATCCGAGCAACACTTTCTCTTCGTTGAACTCGCTGAATTCTCCGGTATATCTACTCAAAAAATCTATATACGCTTCCCGCCAGCCTTCGGTGTTTTCAGTTTCAAGCCTATCAATTTCTTCGTTGATTTTCTTTTCGATTTCTGTTTTGTACGTAGTTTCTGTTTCAGGAGATTTTTGTCCGGAAAATTTTTTGAATAGCACAAAGCCCAAAGCAGCAGACAGCAAAACCACCATAACGAGAAGCAATGCGATTAACTTTTTCATAATATCTCCTCCTTTTACTTTTCAGTTAAAGTATAGCACACGGCATAGCGAAAGCAAGTTACAAACAATTACAAATAATTACAGACCGTGTAATTATTTAATTGCGATTTAGCTCTTTACTTTTAAGGTTTAATGTGTTAAAATGTTTTCATCATTTATAGGAGGGTTTGTTATGCCCCGCAATATAAGAGAAGACGACAACATAAAATTCCTTATCGAGGCTATTCTTGAGCTTCGCAACCTCGAAGAGGGTTATGACTTTTTTGAAGACCTTTGCACAATGACAGAGCTTAAGTCTATGTCACAGCGCATTGTTGTAGCAAAGATGCTCCGCGATAAGAGAGTATACAGCGAAATCGTAAAAGAGACAGGTGCAAGCACCGCTACTATCAGCCGTGTAAACCGTTCACTTATCTACGGCTGCAACGGCTACGACGAAATATTCAAGCGCCTTGCCGAAAAGGGCGAAAAATAAGATGGGCGGATACAGCTTTTTTTCAAGCGTTTATGACACGCTGACCGAAAATGTTAATTACGCCGCACGTGCTCAGTACATTGCCGACCTGCTTGCCGAAAACGGTATTACGGGCGGCATTTTACTTGACCTCGCCTGCGGCACAGGTACACTCAGCGTTGAGATGTCAAAGCGTGGCTACGAAGTAATAGGTGTCGATGCAAGCGGAGAAATGCTCAGCATTGCGATGAACAATGCCGCAGAGAGTGAACAGAGCATTATGTTTCTCTGCCAGACAATGCAGGAGCTTGACCTATACGGCACGATAAACGCTGCAATCTGCACACTCGACAGCATAAATCACCTTACCGACGAGGAAGATGTTCAGGCAGCCTTTGACAAGGTTTCCCTCTTTACAGAGCCGGGCGGTATATTTGTATTTGACATCAATACCGTATACAAACACCGCAACGTACTTGCTGACAACACATTTGTATATGACCTCGACGACGTATACTGCGTATGGCAGAATACACTCGACAAATCGAACGACACGGTGCAGATTGACCTTGACATTTTTGAAGAAATAGAGGAAGGCATATATGAACGTATGCAGGAGAGATTTTGCGAGCGTGCCTATCCCCTTCCCGATATAAAAGAGATGCTGACAAAAGCAGGCTTTGAAACAGTTGCGGTATACGATGAGCTGAGTCATGATGAACCGCACGAAAAATCAGAAAGACTATTTGTAATTGCGAGGAAAAAGTAAATGGGCAGAATTATAAGAAACATATCTACTACCGGCGAAGTTATGATAATTGCTGTTGATGCAACAGACATAGCTGAAAAAGCACAGCAGATTCACAAGACTTCTGCCGTCACATCTGCAGCGCTCGGCAGACTGCTTGCCGCCGCATCAATGATGGGTGATATGCTCAAGGGAAAGGACGATACACTCACACTCAGAATCAACGGCGACGGCCCTGCAGGCTCAATTATAGCCGTTTCGGACAGCAGCGGTAACTGCCGCGGCTATGTTTCAAACCCCGTAGTAGAAATTGAGCTTAACAACAAGGGCAAGCTTGACGTTTCGGGCGCAATCGGCAACGGTACACTCACCGTTATGAAAGACCTCGGTCTTAAAGAACCTTACATCGCACAGATGCAGCTTGTATCGGGCGAAATTGCAGAGGATATCACAAGCTACTACGCAACAAGTGAGCAGACGCCTACCGTATGCGCACTCGGTGTACTTGTCAACCCTGACCTTTCGGTCAGAGCCGCAGGCGGATTTATAATCCAACTTCTCCCCTTTACAAGCGAAGAAACAATAGACGCTGTTGAGCGCGGACTCAAGGACCTTCCTTCGGTAACACAGATGCTCTCGGCAGGTATGACGCTTGAAGAAATCTGCAAGCGTGCACTGCCCGAATTCGAGCTTGACCTGCTCGATGAGAGTGCACCCGAATACAGATGTAATTGTTCCAGAGAGCGTGTTGAAGCGGCACTCATCACAACGGGTAAAGCAGAGCTTGAGGATATGGCAAACGATGAAGTTACAAGTGTAACCTGCCATTTCTGTGACAAGGTGTATAACTTTACGAGCAAAGATATGCTCAACCTTTCAAAAAGAGCAACGGAATAAAGAATACAAAGCAAAACTGCAAGGCAATCAGATAGATTACCTTGCAGTTTTTTATTTTAACTCCTTATACCTTTTCAAAAACAAATTCTTTGCCGTCGGCTTTACATACGCAGGTGTCGCCGGGATTGATTCTGCCCTCGAGAATTTCTTCCGAGAGCTTATCCTCAATCTTAGACTGTATCGCTCTGCGAAGCGGTCTTGCACCGTAGACGGGATCAAAACCTGCATCGGCAATATTGCTGACAGCCGCATCGTCAAAGCTGATTGTAATCTGCATTGAAGCGACACGCTTTGCAAGAGAATCGAGCATACGTTTTGCAATCTGCTCGATATCTTCTTTCTGCAGCTTGCGGAAAACGATTATATCGTCAACACGGTTGAGAAACTCGGGACGGAATGCGTTTTTGAGTTCACCCATTACCGCCTCTTTAATTCTCTCATCACTCATCGAGCCGCCTTTTTCCGAGCCGAAGCCGAGAGAAGATGCACCACTGCCTGCAATCTGCTTTGCGCCGATATTTGAGGTCATAATTATGATACAGTTTTTGAAATCGACTTTTCTGCCCTGGGAGTCGGTGAGTATACCGTCGTCAAGAATCTGCAGAAGCATATTGAAAACATCGGGATGTGCCTTTTCAATTTCGTCAAAAAGCACTACCGAATAGGGCTTGCGACGCACACGCTCGGTAAGCTGACCGCCCTCATCATAGCCGACATAACCGGGGGGTGAGCCTACAAGACGGGAAACCGTATGCTTCTCCATATACTCGGACATATCAAGCCTTATCATTGCGTTTTCATCGCCGAACATTGATGCGGCAAGCGATTTACAAAGCTCTGTTTTACCTACACCCGTAGGGCCGAGGAATATGAATGAACCTGTCGGACGTTTCGGGTCTTTGAGTCCTACCCTGCTGCGACGGATTGCACGTGACACCGCTTTAACTGCTTCATCCTGACCGACGATACGCTCATGAAGCTCGCTCTCCATATTGAGAAGCCTGCGGCTTTCCTCCTGCGTTAATTCGACAACAGGGATACCTGTCCAACCCGAAACAATTTCAGCTATATCGTTTGCGGTTACTTCGCCTGCAGTGCCTGAGCTTCTCTGCTGCCAGTTATCTTTTTCCTCTCTGAGTTTCAATTCAAGCTCACGCTTTCGGTCACGCAGAGAAGCGGCACGCTCAAACTCCTGCGAATTTACCGCATCAGCCATCTCATCCGACAGCGACTTTATCTTTTCTTCAAGCTCTTTTAAATCGGGCGGGGCTGTAAAGGCACGAAGCCTTACACGCGAACCTGCCTCATCTACAAGGTCGATTGCCTTATCGGGCAGAAAACGGTCGCCAATATAGCGTACAGACATCCTGACAGAAGCAATAATCGCTTCATCCGAGATTCTCACACGGTGGTGTGCCTCGTATTTATCGCGCAGACCCTTGAGAATTTCTATAGCCTCTTCCTCGCTCGGCTCACCTACGGTAACAGGCTGAAAACGTCTTTCAAGTGCGGCATCCTTTTCGATATGCTTACGGTATTCGGCTAGCGTAGTCGCACCGATAACCTGAATTTCACCTCTTGCAAGTGAAGGCTTGAGAATATTTGCAGCATCTACCGCACCCTCTGCCGAACCTGCACCGATGAGCGTATGAAGTTCATCGATAAACAGTATCACGTTGCCGCACTTTGAGACCTCTTCGAGTGCGGCTTTTATGCGCTCCTCAAAGTCACCTCTGTACTTTGTACCCGCAACCATACCTGTAAGGTCGAGCGAAACAATACGTTTATCGGAAAGCGTTTCGGGCACTTCACCTGCAACAATTTTGAGTGCAAGACCTTCTGCGATTGCGGTTTTACCTACACCGGGCTCACCTATCAGACATGGGTTATTTTTTGTGCGGCGGGAAAGAATCTGTATAACTCTTTCTATCTCTTCTTCTCTACCGATTACGGGATCAATTTTATTCTGTGCGGCAAGGCCTGTAAGCTCCCTGCCAAATTGGTCGAGCGTAGGTGTTTCCGATTTGGCACCCTTTTCGCCGTGCTTTTCTTTACCCTGTTTGTTATTACTTCCGTTCACTGCTTTGAGTGTATCACTGAGCACATCAGAAGCAGACACACCGAGCTTGCCGATAATATTTACGGCGCAGTTTGAACCTTCCTTTATAAGCGACATAAGCAGATGCTCAGTGCCCGTATAGCTGTGACCCATCGAGCGTGCCGCAGCTATCGCAAGCTCGATTATATATTTGAGTCTGGGTGTAAAATCGTCAGGAATAAGCACGGTAGGTGTACCGACACCTATTGTGGTTTTGAGGACATTTTCAACGTCATCACTACCTATCCCTCTTGCATTAAGGGCAAGGCAAGCGGCACCGCCGTCACTGCGAAGCAGACCTGCAAGCAGGTGCTCACTGCCGACATAGCTGTGGCCGAGACTCTCGGCAACCTCTATTGCGCTGTTGAGTGCGGCGTTTGCCTTCTCTGTAAAACCTGTAAATTTGTACATATAAAATCACTACTCCTTCCTTGCAGGCTCAACAGCCTGCAGCGATATAAATTCCGCACGGAATTTATATCATATCGCAAGCGAGATTTATCGAGCTTATATCGCAATCGAATAAAATGAGATTATATCGCATTTGCCGTCAGGTAAATATATCGCCGAAAACTTCTTTTATTTACGCTTACTCCTTTTGGTAAAATATGGGGTTTCAGTTCAAATTACAATACAATAGAAAAACCAAACAGCAAAATTAATATTTTGTTACCTTCCAATACTGTGCCGTAAAGCCATAAGTGTTATCTGCCAAATACTTCTCTATTTTCATCTTATTTGCATTGCATAAGTCTTCAAAATCTTCTTTTGTTTCCTTCCTGTCCAACGATTGATAATAAACAACGCCGTCTTTTTTGACAAACGAAAAGACTTTTTCGAGTATTGTTTTGTAAAGACCGCTTTCCAGACGAGAAGAACCAACCATTGTTACAATGTCAAAACTTTCGTCTAAATCATCTATCATCATTACATCGGAATTTATAACTCTTATATCATTTGGGTTTCCTTCATTTATAAGGCATTCTTTCAACTGTCTGCACGCGAGCTCATTAATATCTATGCTTGTCAGATATCCACCTTTTAATTTATAAGACAAATATCTGTCCCAATATCCCGCTCCGATACCGATATTGCAAATACACATATTCTTTTCAACAATAAAGTTTTCCTCAAAAAACTTTGCAAACATATATTCAAGATATTTGTTTTGTAATGAGAGATTCCAGGGGCCGGCATCGGAATCATAGCCGCTGCCATACACTTTTAACAAAAAATCTTTATCCATAAAACGCTCTCCGTCCAACAATTTATAGAGAATATATTTTTACCGATATCGTAGGGAATGGTCTTGACCGTTCCGCAAGATTACATCTGACTTAACGGCAGGGGCAAGCCCCAGCCCTACAGCTTAATTTTAAATTGATATAACTTTTCACCCGAGCGCTTCCCTGACTGCTTTAGCTCTGATTTCATCACGCTTTGACGCATCGAGGTTCTGACCCTCTCTTGCGTTTATTGTAGCGGGCTGCATATCAACCATAAGCTCATTCAGCTTCTCCATACTTACATCTATAATCCCCTGGGCTACACCAAGGCGCACAAGCGAAGCAAGCTGCATAAATTCTTCGCCGCTGAGAAGTCTTGCGCTTCTCAGAATTCCGAGTGCACGGAAAATTTTATCCTCCCACACGGGATTCTGAATCATCTGTGCTCTTATCGCAAGCTCCTGAGCAACAAGCTGCTGAGCAATCGACTTGAGATTGCTGAGTGCTGTTTCTTCACTGATACCGAGTGTTACCTGATTACTAAGCTGATACATATCACCGCTGGGTGATGTACCTTCACCGTAAGCTCCTCTTATGATAAGACCGAGTTTTGATACGGTTGCGGCAATTTTGGTAATCTGACCGCTTTTGCCAAGACCCGGCAGATGAAGCATAACAGATGCTCTCATAGCAGTGCCGAGGTTTGTAGGGCAACGGGTAAGGAAACCGATACGCTCATCAAAAGCAAGCTTAAGCTTTGAAGAAATTGCGTTATCAATACTGTCTGCACGCTTGTAAGCACTGTCGAGCGCAAGACCCGACTCCATAACCTGAAGGCGGATATGGTCTTCTTCACAGAGCATAATGCTGACCGATTCGTCATCGGAAAGCAGAAGTGCTCTGCCTCCGACCGAGCTTGCGAACTCGGGACTTACCAAATGACGCTCAGCAAGCGAAACAGCCTGCGCTCTGGTAAGACTCTCCATTTCAATATAGCTGAGATCTTCATCACAGCCGCCGAGAAGTGCGTCACGCACAAGCTCGTTGACCTGCTTCTTACCTGCCGCATTCAGCTTTGCAGGGAAAGGATAATCCTCAAGATTTCGTGCAAGGCGGATACGTGTGCTGACTACGACCTCGCTCTTTTCGCCGCCACCTATATACCACTTACTCATGCGTTTTCGCCTCCTTCCAGATCTCTTATTTCATCACGCAGCTTTGCCGCAAGCTCAAACTCTTGCTTTTCAACAGCATCCTGCAATGCTGATTTGAGCTGTGCTATACGTTCTTCTTTTGTGGGCTCATTTTTCTCCTCGTGCACCACATCTATTTTCTTACCCGAGTGCATTGCCCTGCCGTGAATACGCTCGATCGACGGTGCAAGCTTGTCAAAAAAAAGCCTGTAGCACTCTGCACAGCCTACCTGGCTTTCACGCACGATATCGTTGAATGAGTTGCCGCATTTCGGACAGCGAACAACCTTTGTACCGAGCGACTTTTTGCTGACGTCACCGAGCAGATCACCGAAAAAATCGCTCAGACTCAGCGGAGCAAAGCCCGAAAACATATCTGTGTAACCGAGGTCACCTGCGCAACGTGCACAAAGGTGATGCTCTGTTGTGTCGCCGTTTACGACACGCTTGATGTGTGTGGTTGCCTGTGCTTTACCGCAATTCTGACATACCATAATTAATACTCCTCCTTTTAATTCACCTGTTTATGGTCTGCAGCAGCATCTGTTTGAATACCGCCGCTCTGACTCTGTCTCTGAGCTGCACCGAAAGCTCACGGTAACAGCTGTCAAGCACTGCCGCTAACATAATTTTGGCTGTTTGCGTGGAAATTATATCTGCATTTGCCAAATTGATTATATGCGCACGCGCTGTTTTTTCATCAATCTCTGCACCGATATGATTGATAACGTGCATTACAAGTGCACCCGGCGTACTGTGAGTAGCACGTGTAATACGGATATATCCGCCTCCGCCCCGTCGGCTTTCAACAATGTAGCCCTGCTCGGGCGTAAAGCGTGAAGCAATAACGTAGTTAATCTGGCTGGGCACACAGCCTACTGTCTGTGCAAGCTCGTTTCGCTGCATCTCGGCACAGCCGTCAGCTTCGAGCATATCCATTATAAGCTTTGCGATAGTGTTACTGATATTCACTTCGCTCACTCCCTTCAAGTTTGACTTTGACTTTCTTTGACCTTGTCTGTATTGTAACTCATTCTGACCTTAACGTCAAAGGTCAATAAAAGTCAAATTGATTTTATTTTCCGCCGATTTTTGAAATTAAGTCCCGTTTTCTCGTTTTTTCTTCGATTTTCTTTAAATTTGACCTTATTTGACCTTTGGATAAAAGTCAAACACCGCAACCCCGTATAATCGGGATTGCGGTGCACGTTCACTCTGTAAATATCTGACCTTTGCTATATTGACCCTTTTATTATTCCTCGTCAGGGTTGCGCTTGCGAAGCACGAAAGCAAGTGCACCTGAACCGCCCATCACTGCAACTGCTGCAGCAACTGCGCCGAGCGAAATACCCGTATCGGGAATCGGGCTGTTTTCCGACTCGGGAGACTCTTCTGGCAACTCTTCAACGTTGTCGTCTGAAGGCACTGTTGTAGAGGGAGCAGAAGATCCGCCGCCAAATATTAGATTATTCAGCCAGTCGAGCAGATCGCTTGAAGTAATGCCGTTGATTATATCGCCGTAGCCCAGACCCATATCCTCAAGCTTCTCGTAAAGTGCATCGGCATAGGCAGGGATATCGGTAAAGCTCTCAATTCTCGGAAGACCAAGTGCCTCGTTGATATCATTGAACGCATCTTTTACCTCTTCAAGGTCGATTTTACCGAGAAGGCTGATGATAAGAGAGATAACATCATCCTTATCGGGGGCCTCGGACGACTCCTCTTCTGAAGGATCATCCTTTGATGACTCCTCTTCTGAAGGAGATTCTGAAGAATTCTCCTCGGGAGGTATCTCCTCGCTTGTGCTCTCCTCAGGTGCAGGCTCTTCGCTTACATCCTCTGAGGTTGACTCCTCTGCGGACGGATTTTCGACAGTAATGTTTTCCTGAGTGCTCTCTTCCTCGCCATTTACGGCAAAGGCAACCGCCGAGAGGGAAAGACACATTACAGCCGCAATCAGTACCGCAATTAACTTTCTGATTTTCATTTACCTGTTCCTTTCTTTAAATTTTTGTACGAAACTCTTTCGTTCGACAAATAGATACTAACATCCGACACCGTTCACCGTCAACGCACAAATAATGGAAAGAAACATTCATCAACGTATTGTTTTTTTATCATCAACAAATCCTAAAAAATATTCTGGGGAAACATTATAAAAAACACAAAGAGTTGAAAAATCTTCAATACTCAATTTGGCTCTTCGCTTTTCAATATGGTCATAGCCCTGCTGAGATTTATTCAATAAAGCAGCTACAGTCTTTTGGCTTAAATCATTATCAATTCTTTCAGAAATAAGTCTTTCTAAATAATCCATGTACAATCACCCTAAAAAATTTTACATTACTCAATCTATGAGTATTGACTTTTACTCATAGATTGAGTAATATAAAATTAGCTGATTTATTTAATTGTGATAAATAAATTAAGCAATATAAAACTCTAAGGGTGAATAAAATGAAAAAACATCGAACAATTAAAATTTCAGTTGCATTTTTATGCATAATAGCAGCTATTTCTGCAACTTATATTGCATCAGCAGAGGTGTATTCCGACACTAAAGGTGCTAATTCATGGATACTCGATACCGATACTGGAGTATTAACAATAAGCGGAACTGATATGACATCTGATTACATCGGTTATCAGTTTGCTCCTCATTCTGAATACACGCTATTAAGAGACTATGTTACACGCGTAGAAATTTCAAAAGGCATACCTGCAATAAGCGGCCTCAATTACCCTAATATGAAAACTGCAACTATACCCGACAGTGTAACTGAAATAGGTCATGGCACTTTCAGTGGTTGCACAAGCCTTACAGAAATTGTTATCCCAAACAGTGTAACAATATTGGGAGAGAACGATACATATTACGGAAGCGTCTTTTATGATTGTGTTAATCTAAAAAATGTAACGCTTTCAAATCAGCTGACCTCAATCCCTTCTAAAACTTTCAGCGGATGCGAAAGCCTTACAGAAATAACAATTCCCGACTCAGTAATAAGAATAGATCATGATGCATTTCGTGATTGCACATCTCTTTCAAAAGTCAGTTTGCCAAACTCAATCAAATCAATAGGTCACACTGCTTTTATGAAATGCGAAAGTCTAACCGAAATTAAAATACCAAGCCTCGTATCAACTATCGGATATAATACCTTTGCCTATTGCACTTCACTCGAAAGCATAACTATACCTGCTAAAGTTACGGAAATAGGCGAAAATGCATTTAACGAATGTTATAATCTTTCCACTGTAAACTATGAAGGTACACCAGAGCAGTGGAATAAAATAAAGATAATGAGCGGTAATTCCGCCATTACATCTGCTACAATAAATTACAATTACTATGAATCTTCAGAAGAGCAAGCTGTAACCTTTGAAGGACACGATACAAACAAAAATGAAGACAAAAACAATAGAGTTCATTCCGAAACGAACAGCAATGGTTTTATTATTATATCTGTTACCGCAATCGTTTCCGTGGCAGCAATTGTTATTGTAATAATAATCAAAAGAAAATAACATAAGAAATTGCAAAAGCAGAGATTTATAAGTGAATCACTCATAAATCTCTGCTTATTTATATTTGTTATTAACTTAATCAAGTATTTCTTTCATAATCTATTCGTCGATTTTGTAGACAAGTTCCTTGTAACGTCTTTCTCGATGAGTCATTATGATACTCTGTTCAGTATATAAGTGTTTTTGTGCCTGCGTTATACTCCCACGGTACAAAACCTGCATCAAGTGCAGGGCTGTTTGTTGCAAGAGTAAAATCGCGGTTTGCGGCATCCTTGAACAGCGGGTCTGCAAAAACACCGTTGTTGTAATAGCCTCTTCCAACCATAGCAGGAATATTCTTTCTTTTGAAAAGAGATGTTGAATCACCCGAATAGACATTACCGCCGTGCTTATAATCCCAATAGAGATTTGAGTTATCAACAAACCAATCCCTGTCTGTTGACTGGAAATACATTACGGCATTATCGGTAACAAAGATATTATTCTCAAGGAACAATGAATTATGCTCCTCATTTTTGGTAATTCTGAAGTCACCTTCACCGCCGAAGGCAAAGATATTGTTGCGAACCATATTATCCTGACCATAGTGCTGGTGGAAGGTCTGGGATGAACAATCATAAACAAGGTTGTTTTCAACAGTCATAAAGCTTGAGCCTTCATCAAGGTAGATACCCCAACCGCCGTAACCGTAAGCGCCCTCATCACAGCCGACATTGTAGATCTCATTGCCGCTGATGACGGTGTCGGGCTGAACGCCGAGGGTATAGATACCGCCCATATCGGAAAGCCATGCATTACCAATGTTATAAATAAGGTTGTCGCAGATTTTAATCTTATCTGTAGGATGCTCTGCATATCCCCATCTCCAACCAACGGAAACACCTGTATACCAACCATCGTGAATTTCATTGTTTGAAAGGTCACAATCATAGGCGTGGGTAAGCAGAATACCTATAGCATTATTGAAAATTCTGCCGTAATATTTTATATGGCAGTCAGTTACGTTTATTCTCTGAGTTGTCGCAGGAACAACATCATCGCCGTGAATAAAAACCGCATTACCGCCTATTTCATTGAACAGGCTGCTTGTAATATCACAATCTGTTGCAGCTTTATCAAACTTCACTGCAGAATAAGAAATATTTTCAAAACGGCAATCGGTAAAGTCAATGTTTGATGATGCCTGAACATAAATTGCAGAAGGCACTTCAAATGCTGCCTGAGGATGCTCTGTGCCGTATTCAATAATACCGTAATATTCGCCGGAAGGATCGAGAAGGTTACCGGTATGCTTACCGTCAACATGATCCCAATCGGTCTTTTCGAAGCTGATACCCTGGAAAGAAATATTCTTTGCTCCGTTAAAGGTTACAAGCTGTTCGGTAAGACCTGCATAAAGCACGGTGTTTTCAACGGTATCGCCCTCTTCGGGGATGTAATAAAGTTTGTCTTCTGTGCGGTCAAGATACCATTCACCGGGCAGTGAAAGAGCTTCCTTGACGTTTTCAAGAATGTAGTTATCGTCAACTCTCGTTTTCATTGCGGTGGATTTTCTTGTTACGATTTTGCCGGTTTCCTTATCGATTGAGTAAACAGGCATAAGATCCTCACACCAGAAATGCATAAGCTTCACGTCAATATCCTTGACGTTGGAAAAATCAAGCATATCGGAAGGATGTGCATATACTACGGGAGAATAAACAAAGAAATTGGAATCCCATTCGCTGACGGTCTTTTCACTGTCATTCGGCTCTGCAGCAACTTTAAGAACACCCTCTTTAGGATAGCAGGAGCGGGAAAGTCTTACATTGCCTTTGAAAAGTGAGCGGAAATAATCAGCATCGCTGTCAACTTGCATATCAGTAACAAAAGCATTGACACCGTTGATTGTTGTTTCACTCCAGCTGCCGCTTATTTCCTTGGCACCGCTGAAAACAACTTCTTCACCGGGATATGAACGGTAAAGCACATTGCCGCAGTCGGATGAATCAAACGCCAGTGTTTCGTCAATAACATATGTACCCTCTCTGAACCATACGGTAACATTACCGCAGTCAGAGCCTTTGAGAGCCTTAAGCTTCTCTTTTGCCGCATAAACGGTTTTGAGAGGATCATCAATCGAGCCATCATTAGAATCATCGCCGTCGGGTGATACAACAAGATCGTATTCGCCCATTACAAATTCGCCTTCATCAAAAACGGATTTTTCGGTTACGCTGACCTCGGGAAATTCGGGTACAACTGTAGGTTGGCAAAAAATCGCACTGAACAAAGTTACGATTGAAGCAAACCAAGCCGCAACTCTTGCAAAAAAAGCACTCATATTATTAAACTCCTTTTATTTTACTGTACTAAATATATCATTAAAACAATAATATTACAATATAACATTTGCTTTTAATTTTATTTTTGACTATGCTCTTGACAAAACAATAATTATGAATTACAATTGTATACGCTGTTTAAACAGTTTTTTACGGATTCAAGCTGAAGAGTAAGTTTTTAACTGAACGTAAGCTCCGTCTCGGTCGCCCTGCCGTGTAAAAATTTAAGGGCATTATAACTTAATATGCGGGTATGGCGGAATTGGCAGTTTCCGTCCGAGCGCAGCCTGTGGCGGATACAGCGAGGAACGGAAAGGCGCAGCGGTCAAAATTTGGTGAGTGAACAGCGAACAACAAATTTTGGGCACCGCAAGAGTCACGCGAAACGCGGCTGCCGTACCACAAAACAAGTTAATATGCGGGTATGGCGGAATTGGCAGACGCGTTAGATTCAGGTTCTAATAGTTGCAAGGCTGTGCAGGTTCAAGTCCTGTTACCCGCACCATCTTAAAGAAGGCTGAAATCGTTGATATACAACGGTTTCAGCTTTTTACTTTTTCTCAAAAATCCTTAAATGGTCCTTGTTTGGTCCTTATTCTGAAAATCACGAAAGCCGGGAAGCCTTAAGTATCAAGGCCTACCGGCTTTTTACGTGGTTCTTATTTGGTGTTCTTTGAGCTTAATTTTCACCCGAAAGATAAGCATACAGTTTATCCATATCTAAAATGATGTTTTGTTTTTTGCTAAAGTATTTTTTCACTTCCTTTGTTTTAAATTTTTGTGATAAAAAATCCTTGTGTTTACACGAGGATATGTATTCAGGTTGATTTGTGCTGTAACTGTATGGTATAATAATTTTATAATAAAGTTATAATGAGATGAGGGTGGGAAAATGAAAAAATATAAAGTCCCGATCATTATATGTTTAATAGTTATAATTCTATTTTTTGTTAATCTACGATTCGATTTAATTGATAGAATTATAGTTCAATTCAGTAGTGAAAAGTATTCTGAATTTGTTTCTGAAATGGATTATGAAAAAGAGCTGTTAAGAGAGCCTGTATGCATTAAGGATATGGCGTCGGAGAAAACAGAGCTTGCAGAAACAGAGCTTGATAAAATTATTCAACCTTATGATTTCCACATACAGCTTAATGAAAAATATAATTTATCAGAGATAGCAACTGCTGACAGCGATTTTGACAAAACCGTACAGCTTCTTGAATGGCTTACAGAGCATACATATTACAGCGGTATGCAAATGAAAATGCTGGATGATGACACCTTTGATATTTTGGACTATTCATTTGATAAGTCCTTTAAGCATGCGATTAACTGCCGTTACAGAGCAATAACGTTTGCAGATTGCCTTATAGCTGTAGGCATAAAAGCGTTCCCTGTGGCTATGGTATCCTCGGAATTCACAGGCTCTCATTTCACTTGCTTGGTTTACATATCCGAAGAAGATAAATGGTGCTCCTTTGACCCGTCCTTTGGTTGTTGGTTCACAGATAAAGAGGGCGAGCTTTTAGATATATTTGAAATAAGAGAACTGTTTTTGGAAAATAAAGAGCCTGTAGTTAAGGGATATAGCTTCAACGGTAAGCAGGAAAACTTTGATGTTTATATGAACAGCTTTTTGAAGTTTTGTATTTCAAACCTCAGCACCTGGGCAGATAATTCAACTGACAGAAGGTCGGAAAACACCTTTTCGGGAAGAAAGCAGTTTAGCTCTGCTATACCGGAAATAAAAAATATTGCTCCGAGAAGTGACTTAACTGAATAATTAGTTTAAGCTGTTCTTCTTTTTCGGCAAGGTTACTCAGTTTCTTCATGAGTTTAGGTGTTAATTCGGAATTGACCTCTTGTGGCTCAATGTTGCCGTAATAGAAATCTTCAATGATATTTGACATTATGTATTCCTCCGTATCTGAGGAAATATATTAGAGTACGAAAGATAGAATATGTATTGCCGGAGAACTACTTGTGTTATGAACATCCGCACCAAAAATCTTCTGATACCGTAAGGTATCGGGAGATTTTTTTATGCGCTCCAGGACTTGAATCTGATTTTAGCAGACAAAAGCCGTTCAGACTCAATGTCCGAACGGCTTTGATGTGCAGGCGGTATTACTCACTTTTTAAGCTCAAAAACAATTTCTCCGCCGTTTGTAATTTCCTCGTAAGTCAGATAGATTTTATCAACTGCCGCTCCGTTAAGTCTGACAGACTTGATATACGGGAAATCCAACGGATTTTTGTCACATTTAATACTCAGCTTATCCGAAACCTTGCAGGAGTGAAATTTTTTATCCAGCCTTATTTCAGCATCCTTGAAAAGAGGTGTGTTCAGGTAATATTTAGGGTCAGCAGGACAGACCTGAGCAAAACCCAACGCCGAAAGCACGTACCAGGCGGAAAGCTGTCCTACGTCCTCATTACCGCAAAATCCGTATGCACCCGTGCGATAGGCTTCTTTCTGAACACGTCTTGTCCAGTACTGCGTTCTTTCGGGAAGACCGAGAATGCCGAAATAGTGAGTTATGTTATGACACGGCTCGTTAGAATGGTTGTAATCGTCGTTCCAGAGGCTTTTCAGATCGGCTCTTTCGAAAAATTCTTCGAGAAGCTCAATCGTTCTTTCTTCTCCGAAAAGTCGGCTAAGACCTTTTACGTCATATGGCACAAACCATGACTGCTGAAAAATGTTGCTTTCAACGGTTCCGTCGTCATCATATCTGTCTTCTTCAAAAACAAATTCACCGTTTTCTTTACGGGGTGCCAAAAACTGCAGGGCTTCGTTGTAGTTTTCTCCGTAGCGGTTTGCTCTCTTTGCAAAAAACTTTGCATCTTCGGTTTTGCCTGAATATTCGGCAAATTTCGCCATAGTGAAATCTGCCAGCAGATATTCAAGAGTATCACTCAGCTTTTCAGGTACGTAGCAACCGTCGAGATACGCCTTACAATCGGGCCTGATTGACCTGAATTCTTTGCCGTCTAGCTCTTTCAAACAAATACTTGAGGCTTTTGATATTTCGTATGCCTTTTCTGTATCATAAGGAAGAATTCCTTTGATAACGGCATCGGCAAGAACGATAAGACCGGGATCACCGACCATACAGCCTGCGTTGATGCCCATAAGCTCCCAACGGGGAAACGAAGAGTTGTTGAGCTCTGCGATTTTAAGCAGAGAATTGATTTCGTCACGCACCATATCAGGACGTATGATACTCAGAAGCGGAAACTCGCTTCTGTAAACATCCCAACCGCTGAACACGGTTCTTTGCTTATAATCGGTGTTTTCAAATATCTGATAGTTTATTTTGTATCTGCCGTCCGTGTCAGCCATTGTGCGTGGGTCAAGAAGCACGTGATAAAGGCAGGTGTAAAAAAGCTTCAGGTCGGTTTCGTCCGTACCCGAAACGTTTATGCAGGAAAATACGTCTTCCCATTTCGCAAGGGCATTTTCCGCCATAGCGTCAAAATCCGAGTTTTCGCATTCTGCGGAGAAATTCTTCCTTGCACCCTCGATATCAACGTAAGAGATTGCACATTTTACCGTCAGGAGCTCGGTATTTTCTTTTGAAAAATCAAGGAAAACACCCAAATCCTCTCCCTCGGTTGCATCGGTGAACTCTTCGCTTTCAAAGAATCTTTTATTTGTGAACGGCTGTGAAAATTCCATAACAAAATACACGTCATAAAAAATCTTGCCGTGACCGTGACCGAAGCCGCCGCCTGCGGGAGTGCATTTGATATAGCCCTCAATTCTTCTGCTGTTTATGATATCAACTTTCTGGTAATCCGCCTTGCCGCCGATTCTTCTGCTGAAATTGATGATAATCTTTTTTTCAGAATCGGCAGGATATGTAAATTTGAGACATCCTGCGTGCTCCGAGGCTGTACATTCGGCAAGAACGTTATATCTGTCCAGCATAACGGAGTAATATCCCGCACGGCTTTTTTCGTTTTCGTGAGAAAATTCCGATTTCCATCCAATTGTGCCTTTGTTAAAAGGTAACTCTTCGTTGCTTCCGCTTCGAAGGTCAGTGTCTTCCGTTACGGGCATAACCTGAAGATTTCCCAGATCACCGTACCAGCCTATGCCGCTCATACGGTTGAAACTGAAGCCCTCGATTGTATTGTGGCAGTAATTATAACCGCTGCCGTTATCACCGCCGCTGACTGTATCCGGCGAAAGCTGAACCATTCCGCCGGGAACGCAAGCACCCGGATAAGTTTTTCCGCCGCCGTGGGATTTTTCAATCTGACCGTCACCGACGGTACCTATCATAGTATCAACATACAAGGCATTCCCCATAAATAAACCTCCGTTGTGCGAATTTTTTATTATGCAAACACTGAAATACATTCTAACATAAAAAACAAAAAATACAACTCCGATTTTTCTATTTGTTTAAGAACTTAAAGCCTGAGAAAGTCTGAGAATAGAAAAAGGCAGGCCAACGATTACCGTTGTTCTGCCTTAAATTTATTTTACCGTAATTTTAAAAAGTCTTGCACCGTGAGAATTCACCTTTACGGAAAAAATATCTCCGGTGACCGTATGCTCTTCGTGTGCCCACATATCGTGCACGCTGTAATCGATACCGCCGATTGAAATATCGGTAATATCAAAGCTGATTTCTCTTATATCATCATCGGTGTTGAACAGTGCAACATATTTGCAGTTTTCACCCGTAGAAGTCCAGATGATTTCACCTTTGCCGTCTGTTTCTTCACGCTTGAACTGTTTTGCACCTCTTGAATTTTTGAGCATATCGATAAGCTCTCTGTTCTGAAGCAGAGAAAGGGTGAATTCATCGTTTTCTCTCATTTCGCCGCCCATCATAAGAGGTGAGCGGAAGATGCCCCAGAGGGTCATCATTGTTATCTGCTCATCGTGGGTAAAGCGTGTATAACGGTTTCTGTACTGCGGCAGCTTTTCTGTAAGCTGAATTCTGCCCAGCGGCAGCATATCGCAATCCGGCCATGCACCGGGCTGAACATAATCCTGCCATGCGTGGCAGCGCTCAAACATAGCATAGAGTTTGCTCCACTCATCCCAGAAATCACCTGTCATTCGCCACATATTTGCGTGTGCCGCAAGATGCTCGTGCTCCCATACGGGTGCAGGGCCGGGTGAAAGGCTGAGCACCATATTTCTTCCGCACTTATCAATAGCTTTGCGGAGCATTTCTATTTCTCTTCTTGCGGAATACGGGTTATCGGGATACATCTCGGTGTTGGCAATGTCGTCACACTTAATATAGTCTACATCCCAGGAAGCATAAAGCTCAAACAGCGAATCATAGTATTCCTGAGCACCCTTTGCATCCGGGTTAACACCGTACATATCGGGATTCCAAAGGCAGACAGAAGTCGGTTGTGCAATATCTCTTGCAGTAACGCCGTCACACTTGATTTTTGTGTTCTGATGTGCCGCCTGCCTCGGAATACCTCTCATAATATGTATGCCGAATTTGAGACCGAGAGAATGAATGTAATCGGCAATCGGCTTGAACCCTTTGCCGCCTGCTGATGACGGGAAACGCTCAACCGACGGAATAAGGCGTGAGTATTCGTCCATGCAAAGCGGAGCAAAGTAATGGTAGTAAAAGCTGTCCGCAGTAGGCTCAGACCACTGAATGTCGCAAACGATATATTCCCAGCCGTAATCTTTGAGATGTTCTGCCATATAATCTGCATTTGCAAGCAGCTGTTCTTCGTTTACAGCCGCACCGTAACAGTCCCAGCTGTTCCATCCCATAGGGGGAGTAAGTGCTAATTTCTTATGCATATTAAGTTACCTCTTATATCAATAGTTATCATTTACTGCAGTACCTATCGCTCTGAGAAGTGAATCTTCGTGACTTGAGGGCAGGTCACAGTTGTAATGCCATATCATAACACCGCCGAAGCCGTTGTCAATGGCATACTGTGTTTTGCTTTCTATTACATCGGGTGTGTTGAACCAGAAGTCTTTATTGATATCGTCGCAATGATACCATCCGTTTTCGTCAATGCCTTCATAACAGCCGTTGTAGCCGTACCAGTATGTTGACATATCTGTCGGACGTGAATAAAAAGGCAGGCCGATATTTACCTTATCAAGAGGCATACCGTAGATTCCGACTGTAGCGGCAGCCTTGACTGTATCTTCGTAAGTCGCGTGCCTGCCCTGTGCATCTACCATATCGTACAGCATAATTTCAAATGTGTCGATTGCGGCAACAGCAGCTGTGTTAAACTTGATGTTCCAATAGTTGCCTGCAACGCCGAGAGTGTATTCATCGCCGAGCTTTTTATCGAGAGATACAAGGAAAGCATTGTAATGCTTCCAGGCGTTGTTTGAGAGCGGATATTCATAGTCGAAATGAACTCCGTCAAAATCATATTTGTCGAGCATTGCGATAATATTGTCCTCGAGCACACCGCTTGTGAAAGCCTTGTTGTGCTCATCGCTCTGCGCCTCCATCTGCTCCTCCCATACATCGGAATCTGTAACACCCCAAGGGCCGAGAAGATTGAGCGTGATATTAACATCACGTGAGCCTATCGCTTTGCGAAGGTTGCTGAGCGCTCTTTCTAATTTAGCTTCGTCATATATTATTTTGCCTTCGCTGTTAAAGGATGCGAGTTCAAAAAGGATGACATCCGTTACGATATCAAAATCTTCTGTGTAAAAAGAGCCTTCATCCTGGATATAATCGCCTCTGACATAGGTTGTCACCTTGAAATTGTCAACCTTTTTTGTAACGGACACATCTGTGATGCCGAAGAAATTTGCTATGACAAGTATCAGCGAAGTGAAAAATGCGGTAACTCTCTCAATAAAAACTGCCATTCAAAAATCTCCTTTTTATCATTCTGACTGAATAGAAACATACATTCTTTCAAGCTCATCATAGTGGGTATAAGCCTCAGCCTGAGTTATAAGGCTCTTGGCATCGTTATAAGGTTTTGTGACCCTTGTATAAATCGATTCCTTTTTAAGATAAGCCCTGAGCTCCTGCTTGAGTCTTATACTGTCGAAAAATCCGTGCGTTTCTCTGTTTGTTATTTCTTCCTTTACCGACTCATCGGGAACGGTTATATTATCTGCACCGTATTTTCTGATAAGGCTGGCCGCTTCTTTTTTGACACGTGCGTTTTTGATAGCATCTGAGCGGATTTCTTTTTCGGCTGCCGTGTGCTTAGGCAACTTTTTTGCAGCTTTCATTTCGGCTTTGGCATCGGTGTAAAAATATCCGCAGCCTCTTGCAAAGTCAGCGTGAGCAGTTGCAAGCCTTGCTTTACCTGCATCAGTAGAGAATTTTTTTAGATCCTGCAAAATTATCTTTGCTCTTTCGATTGCAAGGTTGGTTTCTTTTGCTTGCTTTTTGGCTGTTTTGTCACAGTTGCTGCTGATTGCGATTTTTTCTTTTCCGACAAGAGCTTCAGCCTGATGAATGATTTCTATGGCTTCCGTAAGCTCTTGCGTTTCAAGTTTCCCGAGTGCATGGTTCTCAAACATTGCGCGAATCTTAAGCACATCAACATACGCTCTGTGCTTATTCTCTGTCAGGTCATAGAAGCAGAACGGGATAAGATTGAGCAACGCACCGACTGCAGAGCAAATAATCAGCACTTCAAACAGATTGTTACGCATTGTGTCATTGTAAAGCACACTGTGATCGTCAAGCAGCCCCATTTTTTCATATATGGTAGGATAAACACTTCCCGTAAAGAAGCCTATAAACGTACCTATTATACCAAGCGTGCCGAAAAGGCCGTCAACTCTGACACCTGTCTTCCATTGGTGGTAGTCTCTCATATCGGCACTTATCTGGTGCTGAACTATATTCCAGAATGTATTGATAAAGGTGTTGATATACCAAAGCACGCAGATTACGATAATGTTTTTATATGTAAAGTAAAGGATTATCAGGATTACTATGTTAAGCGAGTTGGCTGTTATAAGCAGGTTTCGTTTACCCATTATTTTGATAGCAAGCGGTGCTAACAGCATCGACCACAGAGCGGCATTGCTTATAATAGTGCTTGCCGTGCCGTACCACGGGCCATACTCACCGCCGTTACTGTAAACAAACGACCAGCCTAAAATTACGCCGTAGCCCGATTCAAGGAATACGACCCATGCGGCAGCCTGAATGATCCAATAATATTTGTTTTTTGCAACCTCACGGATCGCGTCGAGCATTCTTATCGGCTCGGGCTTTTTCTTGGGAAGTATAAGTCTTTCTTTAACCTTGCGGAAGAATATTGTGCCTATTATAAGACCTGCCACTGTGAAGAAGGGATATATTACGCGGTAAGTCCATATGTTTTCAAGGCCCCATGTAAGCTCTGCGATCGTGGGCACTATAAAACCTGAAATCGTAGGAGCAAGAGAATATATAACCTGTGAAATACTCATTACATTTGCGCGTTCCTGAGCATTCGGGGTTATTATCTGCTGAAAATACGTATAACTTTCATTGTAGAAGCACAAAAAAATGTTCATAAGCATATACATAACCCAAACTGCAACGCATTTGGTTATATACTGCATATTCTCATAGGGCAGCCAAACCATAGCGGTTGTGATGACAACTATAGGCAAGCCCGTTCGTCTGATAAACGGCAGGAATTTGCCGCCCTTCATATGGTGGTTATCGTAAAGCCAGCCGCGGAAAATACCCAGCGGTATACCAACCAGGTTGGCAACGGTAAGCATAATATACAAATCGGTAGGTTTTATGCCTATACTTGCACCGACTATGAAATTGCTTGCATCAAGACCTATTGCCGAAGCGAGCAGAATTGTCCAGTATACGCCAAAGCCCGCACCGCTGAGACTTACGACCTCTTTATACGGAATATAATTCCCTTTAGCAGGAACGGACCAATATTTTTTTGCTGTCTGAATGCCGTTTTTAACTTTGGCTATGACACCTGTTTGAACTTTTTCTTCCATATTAAGACCTCTCGGTATGAGTTTTTAAAAAGCAGCTTTAATTCTGAGAGTGCTGATTTTATAGGTGAAATTATTTATTCAGGTCATGCTCTTTGATAAATGAAACAACCTCGTCAACTGTTGTGAAAGCGAGGGCTACAACAGTATCTGCACCGCCGTAGTAAATTGCTATTCTGCCTGTATCAGCATCTGCAAGCGCTGCACACGGGAATACAACATTGGGTACATCTCCTACGCACTCATAAAGCTCGTGCGGTGCAAGCAGAAAGCTGTCTGCTCTGTGAAGTACCTTCCACGGCTCATCCTTGTCGAGAATTGCGGCACCCATTGCGTATGTAAAGCCGTTACAGCTTGTAAGCACACCGTGGTAGAACATAAGCCAGCCTTCATCGGTTTCGATGGGTGTGGGGCCTGCGCCAACCTTTGTCATCTCCCAGTTTTTTTCCGGCTTCATTACAAATCTGTGCTTGCCCCAGTATGTAAGGTCTTTGCTGTGGCTGAGGAATATATCACCGTAGGGAGTGTGGCCTCTGTCGCAGGGACGGATGAGAAGCACAAATTCATCGTTTATCTTACGCGGAAAAAGCACGCCGTTTCTTGCAACAGGGTAGCAGGCATCCTCAAGCTGAGTCCACTCCTTGAAATCGGTTGTGTAAGCTATGCCGATGGTTGTGCCGTGAGGTGTGAGGTTAACCCAAGAAAGGTAGTACTTGCCGTCGATAAGGCAGAGTCTCGGGTCATAACCTCTGAATATAACCTTTTCCTCAAGCTCCCAGTTGATTGCGTCTTTACTATAACCGACTACAAGTGTATGGTCATGGCTCATAACGTCTACACGGAACACACCTGCAAATCCGTCGCCGTAAGGTACGACTGCAGAGTTGAAAATACTGTTAGCCATATAGAGATTGTCGCGTGTGATTATGGGGTTAGCATCGTAACGCCATACGGGATATCTGTAACCCTCGGGCTTATCCTGCCAAGGGATGTTGGGGATGGTATCACCGATTATTTTAGCCATAAAGAGTTCCTCCTATTGGGATGAAGTTTTCGTTATTTCTATTGTATTTATACATAAGCGATTTGTCAATAAAAAGCTTTATAAGCTGTTTTGTATAACTATGCTTGACAAATAAAACAGCTTGTGATATTTTATACATAGAGTTTCGATGTATCTAAGCTCTATGTAGCGTTTTATATAAGAAGGGGGCTTTGAAAAATGAATCTGAAAAAAGAACTTACAAAGGGAAGCAGTGCCTTGCTTGTGCTTTCCGTGCTGAAGAAAAAAGATATGTACGGTTACCAGATTATCAAGGAAATTGAACTTAGCAGCGAAAAGGTTTTCTCATTCAAAGAGGGTACGCTCTATCCCATTCTTCATTCGTTTGAGCAAAACGGTCTTGTAAAATCGTACTGGGAAGAAAGCGACCAAGGCAGAAAAAGGAAGTATTATCATATAACCAAAAAAGGGCTCAAAGAGCTTGACGTCACCAAAGAAGAGTGGGAGGCATATTCCGCCGCAGTAGGCAAGGTTCTGACCGCTAACGTATGAGGAGGTGTCAGAATGAACAGAATCGACAATTACATAAAGCTGATAACCCCCGATAACATATCTAAAAAGAAAAAGCAGCTTATACGTGATGAATTAATGTGCCACATTTATGACAGAATTGATTTTTATAAGGAGGCGGGCTACGCGCTAGAAGACAGCATAACCAAAGCACTCGAAGATATGGGCAATGACGATGCGATTAAGCTTTCAATCAAAAATCACTTTGCCGAGCTTCATGCTGAAAGAATATGGTGGGCTGTTCTTGCTTTTTTCGTTGCTCCCATAATAAACCTGATTGCTTTATATTGCGGTGTATGGGTAACAAGCTTTGATTCAAAAGGCAGTCCCACAGCTTTTGAAAGCGCCATAAGCTTTATAATGCTGTTCGTTATTTTCGTTCTGGCTGTTTTTTGTTATAAAAAAGGTTTTCGTAAATGTCTTGCGGCAATCGGTATTTCAAATATAATTATCGGTGCATGCTCACTTTTAAGCTTTTATCCGCAGTCTGCAATATACAGCCTTGCCGTAAATATCAGCTATCTGCTTGATGAATATACGCCCGTTGTTATGCGGGGCTTTGATTTTGAAGTTATATCGTTTTACTTGAGCGTTGCTATGCTGATTGCTTTTGGAGCTTTGTGCTTTGCGTTGAATTTAAAAATCAAAGCAAAAGGTAAACCGCCGAGAAAATTTATATTGACATCTATATTGTTTTCATTATTCTGTTTCGCTTCTGTTTTATCTGTAACAACATACGAAGCAAATATCAAGCTATTTAAAGATTATCCGGTTTGGTTTGCAGAAAGAACAGATGCCCTGACACTTGAAACCAAAGAGATTTATGACTTGATTGAAACAGATAAAACCATTGACAAAGCATATAAGATACTTAAGGAAAACGGTTATTTAACCGTTGATGAGTACGTCAAAACACTTGACGGAGCTGACCAAAAACGCTTCAGATATAATTTCAATCAAATCAATTTCTTTTTTGAAGAAGATTATGAGGTTTATTTTAATCCGGAAGCTCTGCCTTACATATCTCATTATTCAACAAAATCAAACAATTTTATCTTTCTGTTGAGAGATGAAAGCGGTGTTTTGATTTCGAAAGGTGCGGGTTGTGCATACGGTTTATACGACAACTACGGTGCAGCTTGTCACTATTCTATAAGAAACGATGATGTTGATGTCGTTGCAAAACGTTTTAAATCGCTTAAAAAGGGTGATAACGAGAATGAAACCGTAGCTTTTTTCGGCACAGATAACGGCGAAATATTCACCTGCTTTGAAGCTGATACACCCAAAGGTAAAAAAACATATTACCGCTTTTACAGCAGAGGTGCCGACACGTATGAATTACCCGGCAGCTTTGATAATTCAAGAACAGACTGTGAAGTTTATATCGAACTTGATTTTATTGATGGCTTACTGAACAGCGGTAAACTGAACTATATAAGTGCCGATAAAAACAACTACGGTAACAAAATAATAGAAGTTATACAATAATTAACCTATAATCAAATTTTATGTTACAGAAAGGTCAGGATAAAAATGTTTAACAGAATTATTTCAATTATTATGTCAGCTTTTCTCAGCTTTTTTAATTGGGTAGGGGTGATATTCGGTATGGAAGATAATTACAGATTTGAGAATGTATCGTACGGTACACATGAGCGTCATACGCTCAATTTATATATACCTGCCGATAAGGAAAGTGTAGGTCTTGTGCTTATGATTCACGGTGGTGCATGGATTGGCGGCGACAAAAACGATTATGCAGCCGAAATGGAAAGAGTCCTTGATATGGGCTATGCCGTTGCCTCTGTCAACTACCGCTATATCAGCGATGATGTTGACCTGCTTGATGTTACCGACGATATTCAGATTGCAGTAGCTAAAATCAAGAAGCTTAGTGAAAGACGTGGTGTTGAAATAAACAAAATGGTGCTTACAGGTATTTCGGCTGGCGGACATCTTGCTATGCTGTATGCTTACTCAAGGGATGATGTTTCGGCAATCAAACCCGTTGCAGTACTGAATTATTGCGGTCCGACAGACCTCAGTGATGATGCGTACTACTTCGACAACGGTCTCGGTGACAGCGAGTATGTAGCTCAGGTGCTTTCGTGGGCTTGCGGCTACAAGCATACCTTTGCAACCCGCGAAGAAGCAAAAGAAGCACTGTTTAACGTTTCTCCGCTCAGATATGTTGATGCAGATACCGTACCTACGGTTATAAATCACGGTATGAAAGACAACATTGTCCCCTTCTCAAACGCAGTATCCCTTCGTGATAAGTTCGATGCACTCGGTGTAACCTATGTGTTCAATGCTTACCCCAATTCGGGCCACGGTCTTAATGAAGATGCGGAGAATACAGAAAAATCATACGAGCTGTACAGTGAGTATCTCGAAACCTATCTCGGCTGATTTTTTCTTGACAATTAACAGTTATTGTGGTTTAATGTAGTAAAGTGAATACTCGGAAATCTCTTCGGGGCAGGGTGAAATTCCCGATCGGCGGTAAAGTCCGCAAGCGTGTTCAGCGTATGAATTGGTGCAACTCCAATACCGACAGTTAAAGTCTGGATGAAAGAAGAATGATTTTTCCGCCGCATATCTGCGACAGATTTTTCAGCTTTTATCAGCACCGAAGTTTTTTCGGTGCTTTTATTTTTGCGAGGTGTTGAAAATGAAAGATAAGAATTTAATCAAGAAGCTTACGACTCTCTCTATGCTTTGTGCGATTGCTTACGTTGCTGTTTTCCTCAGCCGTATGCTGCCGCCGCTCGTACTGTTTCTTCAGTATGACCCTAAAGACGTTATAATTACTCTCGGCGGTTTTATTTTCGGTCCGCTTTCTTCACTTATAATCAGTTTCATAGTTTCACTTGTTGAAGCCGTTACCGTCAGTGATACCGGCCCGATAGGTTTACTTATGAACGTAATTTCGACCTGCACTTTCGCCTGCACAGCCGCTGTAATTTATAAAAAGAAGCGTACACTTTCGGGCGCGGTAATCGGTCTTGTTGCAGGCTGTCTTTTTATGACTGCCGCTATGATGCTGTGGAACTATGCAATCACACCGTTCTATATGAACATCCCCCGTGAAGAGGTCAAAGCTCTGCTTATACCCGCCTTCCTGCCTTTCAACCTCATCAAAGGCGGTCTTAATACCGCTTTCACGCTTCTGCTTTATAAGCCCGTTGTCACCGCATTGCGTAAAGCAAAGCTTATTGGGCCTGCCAAAAATGAGTCGGGTGCAAAAAAATTGCCGAGTATTGCAATTGCGGTCGTTTCAATCCTGCTTATAGCAAGCCTTATTGCAGTTGTTTTTATACTGAAAAAATAAAAATAGTAACCCCCCGGCTTAGCCGGGGGTTCTTCATATGCGGGTAAAGCCCTATGTTACTGGCATCGCCTTAAGGCGTACCCAACGTATTCCTTTTGCAAAGGATGCCTTTTTAAAGACAGAGTTGACATTTAATTTCTTCTTTCCCTTGCTTTCATTTATTTATTATTCTGTTTACAAATTCTA